>JBGQKZ010000038.1:0-53965 GCA_041499805.1 Gemmataceae bacterium | reverse complement strand
GGAGCATGGCGAAATTGCAAGGGGGTAGGTCTTCACTACACGGCGTTTGGCCGACTTCCACTACGGAAAAACCGAGGAATTCACGCGGAGCCGGGGCGAAAATCGACAGAATTCTCTTACAAGTGCGCAACCTGGGTTAGAATTGGTCGAACAATTGTTGTTGCGCCGCTTTACTCAACTGGACCGTGCGGAGGTTCGTCGCATGTTCGAGCTACACGATTTGCGGGAGAGCCGCGTTTGGCAAGAGGCCCACGGCGAGGGGCTGAAGAAGGGCAAGACTTTGGCACAACAGGAACTCGTCCGCAAAAAACTGGCTAAGGGCAAGACCCTCAAGCAAATCGCCGAGGACCTCGACATCCCGGCTGCGAAGGTCCGTCGCCTCGCGAAAAGCGTCGACAAGTGAACCCCCGGAAGGGCTGACACCGGCGTGCGCCCCTTTCCGATCCCGCACGAACGATCACTTCGTAGGTCTGGCACGGTTCAATAGCGGATAACAACTAATGGGGGTAGGGAGGATCGATAAAGTTCGATCCCCCTCCGAACCGGACCCTGTTGTGGGTGAGCCGTCAACAGGCGAGCCGGATGCGGACACCCGCCGTGTCGGATCCCTTTCAAACGGCATAACATCCCCGCCCGTTCGCGGCGGGGTCAACGGTGAATTCCACCACGGCCGTTCGTCCCGTTGAATGCTGCGTCACATGGACCTCGGCCGCGCCCGCGCTGCAAGGTTTGGGCGCTCGCAAAGCGAGCACCATCACGCGGGTTCCTTCGCAGGGGATCCATCGATCGGCGGCGATGGCGGCTTCGCAGTCGTTTTGCAAAATGAGCGACTGGCGCGTCGTCATGTCGAACAGCTTGGCGTCCCAGGCGCTGGCGAGTCCGTCGACGCGGAAGGCGTAGGCGTCGTGGCCGCCGGAGCCGACGAAGAACCAAGCGAGATTCATCCGGCCGGGGTAGATGCGCAAGGCGAGGGCCCGGTGGCGCTCCACGTCCGCTTTACCCACGAGGACGTTGATGTTGCCGATCCAGTGCGGCGTTTCTCGGAGGAGAACTTCCATGAGGTCGGCGGGCAGCGCGCGCGAGGCGGGGGCTTGCTGCGTGGTCCGGTTCTGCCGCGAAGATTCGGGAGGGAGGTCGCCCAGGTCGAGCGCCGTGAGCAGTTTGCGGGGCGGCACCCGATCGGGGCTCCCCAGCGGTTGCGGGCGGACGGGGACGGCTCCCAGGCGGAGGCAACGGACCTGCCCCGGCGCCAGGACCGGGAGCGGCAACGTCGCGACGGGTTGCCACGGGACGAACGCGCCGAACGGCGCCGCGCGTACGGTAACCAGGGCATCGCACGGCGACGGCCCGTCCGAACGGTTGGTCACGCGGATTTCGATGGCGACCCGGTCCGTGCTTGTGTTGAAGAACTCAATGTCGGTGCGGCCGACGGAAAGGCCCTCGTCCGCACTCTCTGCGAAGCGAAGCCGGTTCGCGATTTCATCCTTCTGTAACTCATGCACACGAGATTCGAGCGATCCCGTTTTCATGGCAACACCTCCTCCGATATTGTGGGGAAAACGCCGTGCGGCCGCGCGACTTTCGTCGCACTTCCGTTGAACAATCTTATCGCAGTCATGGTGCGCCGGCACTGGGTCGTCGCCGGCTGACATCCAACGGATGTGGACTCCTCGTTGAAAACGGCGCGTCTATTTTGCAAGCCCCCACATCACCGCATTCCCCAACAACCGCCGAAACCCTTCCTCCTTGAAATCGTCCGCATGCCCCAGCGACGTGTAAAACACCCGCCCTTTGCCCACCGCGTTGACCCACGCCACCGGCTCCGAGGGCTGACCGGGAATGCTGCCGATCAAAAGCGGCGTGGCGGACGAGGCCAGCGGACTCACCTTGTAAAGTGACCCATTGCCCGCGAACGGCGTTGCGATGCCCGAAAGGATTGGGTGTTTCTCCGCTCCGGGCGCGACTTGCACGACCGTCTTCGGGCCCACGGCATGATGGCCCGTGTAGTGGCCGCCGAGAATATCGGGGTCAAACGTCTGCCACTCCGCATGACCGGCGGGCGCTTTGCCGCGCATGTCAAAGGCATGACACGCCGTCCGGATGCCGACAAGCGGCTTGCCCGCCGCGAGGTAATCCCGCACCGCCTGAAGGTCGCTCGCGGGCAGCGCGCGTCGGCGAATGCTGACGATCAGCAGATCAGCATGCTTCAACGCCTCGGCCAGCCCCGGCAGCACGTTGGGGTCTTTCGCATCGCCGCGGATCACTTCCGGGTCGAGTCCGAGCCGGTCGTGCAGCACTTCCACCGCGAAAGCCGGCAGCGTCACGTCGGTCTTGTATTCAGCTTCCGAGATCGCCAGCACCACGTGCGGCCGCACGTCGTTCTTGAAATGGAACGGCTTGCCGCCCAAGATTTGATTCGACGTGATGGACGGACAGACGAACTTTTCAACGTGTTCCACAATTAGATCGGTGCCGCGGAAGTGATTGACGTTGGGCCAGCGCGCGGGATTATACATCGTGTCAGTCATGTCGCGCATGAGCACGACGTGCTTGCCATTCTTCGCCATCTGCCGCAGGCCGAACGGTCGGCCGAGGACGCACATGTTGGTGTGAACGCCCATCAAAATCACATTGTTAATGCCGCGTTCTTCCAGCAAATTCCAGATCTCGACACCGGAGTCGCTGATTGCGTCGCGCTCATCGATCTTGAGCAGATCGGTCTCGCTCTTCCACGGCGCTTTCGGATTGCGGCCGCTCTCTTTCAAGTGTGCCTCCCACGCCGCGTGCTCCGCCGGTTCGTCATCTTCGCCGCCGTCCGATTGATCGATGGGATACTTGCCCTTCTCCTCCGCTGGAATTTGTTTGCACCACACGCCGATGTCCTTCGGCAGATTGGCGGCTTTTGGCGCATTCTTCGCCCGCTGCCGCATCGGCGTGTTCTCGTACGGCGCCATGCAGTCGCTGGGCGCGTGAATGATGAACACGCCGCGGTCGCGCGCCTTGGCGACCACTTCGTTCATGCGCGGCCCCAGCTCGCCGACGCGCTCCACGGCCCGCTTGCAGTGGTGCGAATCCCACATGTCGCAAATGATGATCGCCGTTTGCTGCGGGGTCCATGTCTCCGCGCGCTCGCGAACGGTGAAGCGATCACCTTCGGGCACGCGATCGCGCAAAGTGAGTAGCAGTTGCTGCGGCTGCTCTGCCGCAAAGGCGCTGCAACTTGCCAAAGTCAGAAAGGACAGCATTAAGCCGGGCCAGGATCGCGACATCGACATGGCGGACTCCTTCGGAAGAAATGCGATTCGGACGCATTGTCCGGGACGCGAAAACGAACGTCAAGCGGCGACTCGCGGCGAGAAGCGTGGTACACTCATCGTGGTCGATGAGGCAAGCCGGTCATGGAAATCCGTTACTACCGCGACCCCGAAACCGGCCTGCCGCACATCTATGACCACGGAGTGAGCGAAGCCGAGGCGGAATGGATATTGGCGCATCCTTCTGAGGATGAAGCCTGTTCCGGTGACTCGCGGCAGGCCCTCGGGCAGACGGCACATGGACGTTATCTACGCGTGATTTACGTACCCGATGAAGAAGGGGATGGCGTTTTCGTAGTGACAGCTTATCCGCTTGCCGGCAAGCAGCTCAAAGCTTTTCGACGGCGGCAAAGGAGACGCGGACGATGAACGAACAGCGGTTCCCCAAAGGTTGGGACGAAAAGCGCGTCAAGGAGTTAATCGCTGAATTGGATGCTCGAACCGACGAGGAATGGATCGCCGCTGACGAAGCGGCGTCCGCCGACGCCGAGGAGCAAGCCGTCGTTACCGTGCCTACTGCGCTGCTGCCCGAGATTCGGCGGCTACTCGCATCACACAAGAGCGCTTAAATGCAAAGCAAATGCTTCGGTAGCGGCACCTTTTATTTGCCAGAAACACCAACTCAAGGTCTCTATTATGCCCGTCGATTACGTGGCTCCGGACCCTGCCGTGGCGGAATTCGTTTACCGCAACGAGCAGGAGTCCGAGCAACAGTGCCGTCGATTAAGAGATGTGTCATCCGACCTACTGAAAGCGATCGCCCGCGATCACAATGAATCGGAATTAGCGCGGGCCAATGCCCTGCTCTTGTTACTCATGCGCCGCGACCCAGCGATGCCGGAGATCCTACTTGAGCTTCTCGAGGACCCGGACCAGCGGCTTTGGCACACGCTAATCCGCTCATATCGACCCGACGACCAACGCGTCAGAGAGAGACTCCGGCGTTTTCTCGATGATGTCGATGAACGAAGCTGGTCGGAGGCGGCGTCGGCTCTCGCCCGCCTACAGGACCGAACCCTTTTGCCGCGGTTGGAAAAGTGGCTCCGGGCAGGTGATCGTCCTCACCGAAACGTGGCTATTGCATGTCTCAAAGCGCTTGATCTCCCAGAAGCTCGTTTCTTGCTGCTCGACTTTTGGGATCGAAGCCTTGGGGATCAAGAGGATCGACTGGTCATGGCAAGAGCATTGCTGGACCTTGACGACCTAAGGGGAGTGGAGGTCTTGGAATCGGCGGCACGCGCGTGCAAAGGAAGTTGGTCTGTTTTTGCGGCCACTTCGATTTATACCCATGATTCTCGACGCGGACTGGAGTTGATGTTGGGCATCCTTGATGCAGGCGATCTGGAAGCTCAGCAATCACTCGTCAGCCAAATATGGAATTTCACGAGAATGCCCCATGCTATTACGGCGGACGGGATTCACGAAGCGCGAGTCTGGATTGAATCCCAACTGGGCGGGAACGCCGGCTAACCTCTATATAGCGTAAATGGGAAGATGCGAGATTCCGGTTCTGGGCCAGAAAAGTTGCATCGTCCCCATCTCCCGCCGCGGCACTGACGGCTGTTGTCGGGCCGGCACAGCGGCGTTGCTCGCGGAGGCGTACAAGCGACCGCTGACACGGAGAGCAGTCCGATGGCCGTAGAGCGGGAGGCGTTACGCGACTGGCACCGCCTCTTCGGCCTGCTTCTCACCGATCTCTTCACCGACTCGCCCTTCACTGTCGAAGTCGAGCGCGATCTGTCCGAGCAGCAACAGTTCCTCGACGTGGTGATCGTCCGCCGGGGCCGCGGCAAGTTCACCGGCGTCTTGCCCGATGGCCTGGCTGACTTGGCCGAGCATAACCCGATCACGTTCAAGTCGCATCGCGAACCGTTGGACGACTGGGCGATCCGGGAACTGATGGGCCACTACGTCGCGTACCGCAAGCTCGTAAGTGCCTCGCCGTCCGATTTGCTGCCCGCGGAGCGGTTCCGTCTGTATGCGGTCGCCGCGCGCTTTCCGCACAATTTGTCGGGGCAGGTGCCGTGGCAGCAGCGGCAGCCGGGCGTGTATGATTGCCGGTGGGGCCTGGATGATGTGCGCGTTATCGTGGCCGGCGAACTGCGACGCGAGCCGCAGAACGCGCCTTTGCACTTGTTCAGCGCCTCGCCGAAGCTTGTGGGCTTCGGCCAAGGCGCCTACCGGCGGCGCTCCGACGAAACGAGCTTGCTGCTAGGGCAACTTTCCGAGAGATTTCGGATAGAGGTTTTCGCCATGTCGTACACGATGGAAGATTTCAAGCACGACTACATCAAGGAACACTTCCCGCGGTTGACGCCCGCAGAGCAGCGTGAGGCCCTGGAACGGCTGTCTCCGGAACATCGCCGCAAACTGCTTCAGTCACTGCCGCCGGAGGAGCGCTTGGCGGGCCTTTCTGACGAACAAGTCCGCCAACTCTTAGACCAGCGAGGCGCCGGTCGTGCGGCCGAGCCACGCAAGCCTCGGAGAAAGAAGTGACAGGGCGCGCATGAGGTGGGCACACGGGTCGAGACGCCGATTACTTCTTCGGCAATCCCTTGGCCGCTTCTCCGCGGATCGAAAATGGGGACCTGCAAGATTTCCCGCTCTGGGCCGGAAACATTGCACGGCCCTCATCTCCCGCCTCAGCGCTGACGGCTGTTTGCCGCGGCGGCACACCGGTGTTGCTTGCGGAGGCATACAAACGGACGCTGACACCGAGGCAGTCCGATGGCCGTGGAGCCGGAGGCGCTGCGTGACTGGCATCGCTTGTTTGGCCTGATGCATCACGATTTGTCAATAAGTCTCTGCCCGGCGCCCCCAATTGGCGTTGGATGAAACGGCACTCCAACACGCCCGGCGGGCGGAGGCGCGTGAGGTTCGGGAGATCGTTGGGAAAGCCCATGAGTCGGCGGTGCAGTGGCGGGTCGTAAGCTGGGCCATGGCGATGATGCGAATCCATAGCATCCGGAACTCGGTCGCCTTCTGGTCGTCGAGCGTCAGCTTGCGAACGAGCCGGCGTGCCTCGGGAGTATGCGTTTCCAGCGTCCCGTCCGGATGCACCTCTACCTCGCCGCTCACGAGGACCTGGCACGGATCGGGGATTACCGCATCGGCCTTCGCCGTGTTGCAGCGGGCGCAGCAGTAAAGCAAGTTGTCGTAGCCTCCGTGCTCTCCCGGAAAGTGCGCTGTCGGCAGGAAGTGATCCAGGTCGAACATGCCGGCTGTCCGGCCCCATTGTTCGCGGAGCGAACAATAGACACATCGAAATCCGAACTCGTCGCGCAGCCACGGGCGGTAGCTGGCGTAATCGGCATAGCCTTGCGGACCGTGCCGGCGGACGTGGGGCGCGGCGGGATAGGTGAAAGGGCTCATCCCGTCTGCGCCGCCTCGACCTTCGCGGCCAACTCATTGTAGAGCCGGCGCGTCTCTTCGAGCGGCAACGGCGCCACGCGGTCGAGGTGTTGGCGCATTTGCCGCTGAAGGGCCTCCAACTCGCCCGCCTCTTCCGGCGTCAGAGTTCCGTCGATCTCCCGGTCGATGAGAAAACAGCGCCGCGCATTTTTGTCTTCCGTCCAGCGAGTCTCCCCGCCCGGTGTGCCGTTGTCCCCGAGCGGCAGCGTCACGAGCCTCGCCACGGCGCGACCGTTCAGTTCCACCAGCAAGCCACGCGGGTCAACGGGCAATCACAGGAAGAACTGCTTGACCGCTTTCTCCTGAGCATCCAGGTTGATGTGTTGCACGGCGGCGGCCTTGTGTTCCATAGGCGAGTAACGAATCGAGCCTGATTATACCGCGACGCTTCCCGCCGAGCACGGGAAATGGGGGCGCACGCCGAAGTGGAAGCCGTGATAATTCCGGCGTAGCGTGGGCACACGGGTCGCGACCCCGCTCACTTCTTCCGCAACCCCGCCTCCGCCCTCTCCGCCTCCTCCACGCTAATCAGCCCATCGCCATCCAAATCCAACTTGCGAAACTGTTCCATCGTCCCAAGAAACTCGCGTGGCGACACGTCGCCGTCGTTGTTGCGGTCCATCTTGCGGAACCAGAGCGGGCCGCGAACCGGACGCGTCGGCCGGCTGGCGGGTCCGTAACCGGGAAATGGGGCGGGTTCCGTGTTCCGTTGTTGTCCGTAACTAAGAGTGATTTGGTACTGGTCCGGTACGCCGGTGCGGGTGATCCGGCCGTCCGCGTCGCGGTCCCAGAGCGCGAGGCGATCCCAGGCGGTGTTCAGCTCGCGCATGCCCAGCTTGCCGTCTCGATTGGCGTCGAGAAAATCGAAAAGCGACTTGCCGCGATCGGCAATCGTCAGGACCACCGGACTCGCCGGCAGCGCCGACCGCAGTTCGAGGAACGCATCGAACTCCTTTTCGGAAATCCGGCCGTCCCCGTCGCGGTCGGCCAGCCGCAGCAGCGCGACGAACTCGAAGGGCGGCTTGAAGACCTCGCGGCTATCGACATAGCCATCCCGATTCGTGTCAAGCGCGCGGAATAAGCCCCGGTAAGGCGCCAAGCCGTCTTTCGTTTGCAGGAACGGCAACTCACAGCGAACAACTTCGAGTTGCGTACTCGGCAGCGCCAACAGCACGGAGTTGTCGAGCGTCTTGCGGCCGCCGCCGTGTAGGCTCGCAACCGCATCACGGGCCGGCGTCTTTCCAAGATGGACCGCGATTTCGTAATCCGGCGGCAGTGTTTGCCAACGGATCAGTTCCGCGGCGTCGAGAAACCCGTCGTGGATGGTATCGAGCTCGTAGAACGCAGCCGCGCTCAATCCGATCTCGGCGCGGCTCAATTTGCCGTCCTTGTCTTTGTCGTAGTGAGCGAGCAACTGGCGGGGCAGAGCGTCGCGCAGGTCGGAGGCTCGGAGAAGAAGGAATGGCGGTGCAGTTTCCTCTGGCGGTTCCTCGTCGCCCGGATGCCAAAACTGGAAGCCTGCCGGAATGATGCCGGACAGCAACTCCTGGATGGTGAGCAGCTCGTCGTCGTTTGTATCAAGCCTGCGAAGCGTAGCCCCGGCAGCGCGCAGCTCATCGCGCGAAAGCTTGCCGTCGTTGTCGGCGTCAAGGAGCCGCACGAGCGTGTCGTTCAGTAAGTCCGTTCTGCCGAGGCGACGACCAAATTCCAATTGGATCGGGCCCAGGTTATGCCTTTGGTAGTAGTCGGCCAATTCGGCGAACGTCACCCGGCCGTCGCCGTCGCTATCGACTTGCCAGAACTCCGGCGCCGGACCGGGCTCGATTTGCGTCGTCGAGCGCGCCATTTGCCGGAGCTGCTTTGGACTCGGGGCGTGTGCGAGTTCCATTTTCGAGAGAAATCCGTCGCCGTCGGCGTCAAGGAAGGCGAACAGCTTTTGCAGCGAAGTGGTCCAGGCGGCGGCGAACGAACGGTTATCCACACGGACATGCAGCCGCAAGCGGTACGGCCGCGAGGCGTGAAAATATACCAAGTCCTGGACATCGTCGCCGCTCCGTAGCGAAAGCGCCGGGCTCGGCAAACACGCAAGAAAGGCCGCAAGGATTACGGACAGGAAAAGCCAGGCACGCATGGGAGACACCCCGCTCACGGGCCGGCTTGATGGTGCGAGCCAGTCACCGCGACAAGAAAGCGGCGTCCCCCCGGCAGGAAAGACGCTCCGAAGCGCCGCGCCTAACGGTTGCGGCCCAATCATTTCCTGTTAAGATGCGGCCGTCCCGAACGAAGTACCAAGAAATCACCCGTTCGCCCTGCGGACCGCGCGCGCATGCTGTTCCAACTCACCGATGTCACGAAGACCTACGGCAAGGTCACGGCCTTGCGCAATCTAAGCGTTAAAGTGCCGCCGGGCGCCGTCGGCTTGCTCGGCCCGAACGGGGCCGGCAAAACGACCCTGATTCGCACGCTTCTGGGTCTCATCACCATTGATTCCGGCAACGGTGAAGTTCTCGGCATGGACATCCGCACGCGCCGACTCGACGTTCGCCAAGCGGTCGGCTTCGTGCCCGAAGATGAATGCCTTTTCCCCGGAGTCGTCGGCATCGAATTCGTCGCCTACGCCGGCGAGCTGTGCGGCATGCCGCGCAAGGACGCCATGCAGCGGGCGCACGAGGTTCTCGATTACGTCGGTTTGGGAGAGGCACGCTATCGCCGCGTCGAGTCGTATTCGACCGGCATGAAGCAACGGCTCAAACTCGCGAGCGCCATCATTCACGACCCGAAACTTCTTATCCTCGACGAGCCGACCAACGGCATGGACCCCGAAGGGCGGCAGGACATCCTCGAGCTGTCCCGCGACCTCGCCCATCGCAAAGGAATGAGTCTGCTCTTCTCCAGCCACCTGCTGCCGGATGTCGAGTCGGTGTGCGAACACGTCCTGGTCCTCGGTCGCGGCCGGCTTTTAGCCCAGGGAAAGATCGACGAATTGAAGCAGATTCACCACCGCAGCTATGAAGTGCGCGTCAAACACGACGCCGAGCGTTTCGCCAACTTGCTGACCGAAGTCGGCTGCGGCATCGAGCCCCGCGACGATCTGCTCGTCGTCCACGTGCCGGTCGATCGCAATCAAACGCTGTTTTGGGAAGCGGCGGCCAAAGCGGGCGATCAGATTCGCTTCCTCCGGCCACAGCGCAGCACGCTTGAAGAAGTCTTTCTTAGTGCTGTAGGAGATGGAGCGTAGAGTTGCGCGCAGAGGCGCAAAGAGGGCCAAGCTCGCGGAGAATCGCAGCGCCCTTTGCGTGCTTTGCCAACTTGGCGCCTTTGCGAGAAAGCATGGATCGGGAGCCACGCCGATGCCGATTTTCGATCAGGGCTATCAACACTGGAACGGCACGCTCTCCGGCCACGCCTGGCGCTGGTGGACGATCAGCCGCCGCGGCCTTCAGGCCCAGCGCGGCGCTTTGGCCCTCATCATTAGCGCGATGGCCGTAATTCCCGCGCTGGGTCTGACGGTCACTCTCGTCTTCTGGGGTTTGTTCGAGCAAAAGGCCGAAGTGATCCAGCCGCTCGTGCAATGGCTACGTCTGCCGCAGGAATTGTCCGCGGGTCCGAAGGCGTTCCGTGTCCCGGTTTGGACCGTCGCCTACTCAAGCTTTTTCGTCGTCGAACTCGTCTTTGCCATGCTGCTGGTCCTGCTCGTCGGCCCGCGCTTGATTAGTCAGGACCTGCGTTTCAACGCGGTGCCGCTCTATCTATCAAGGCCCGTGCGCCGCTTCGACTACTTCATGGGCAAGTTCGGCGTGATCGGCCTCTGTCTGGCTCGTGTGACGGTGGCGCCGGCGATCCTCGCGTACATTCTCGGCGTCGCCTTCAGTTTTGATTTGAGCGTCATCAAAGATACCTGGCGGCTGCTCGCGGGCAGTATCGCCTACGGCGTGCTTATCATGCTGAGCGCCGGTTTGCTGATGCTCGCGCTGTCGTCGCTTTCCCGAAATTCCCGTTCCGTCGCCGCCCTCTGGCTCGGCTTGTGGTTCGTCGGCGGCGTAATGGGTCAGATTCTTTACGCCGTCCAGATGGAACATGCGGAGCACGAGTATTACCGTGCGCTCACTCGCGCGCAGGGCGGGCAGTTTCGGCTACGCAACTTCGACCCGGCGCGGCAGCCCGAACCCACCGAGGAGTTGAAGCAAGCCAAAGCCAAATTCCAGGAGGCCATGCAGAACAACTGGGGCCGCATGGTGTCGCTAACCGGCAATCTCGATCGCGTCGGCGACGAGCTGTTGGGAACGAAAGACGCGTGGCTCAAACTCGCCTCCATCGGCCGCGGACACATCGATCCGGAAGTGGAAATGGCGCCGATGCTCGGTCCGCAATACCCGTGGTACTGGTCCGCCGGCGTGCTGGCCGGCTTGATGGGGTTGTCGCTATGGATCCTCAGCCTGCGCGTGAAGTCGCTCGACCGGCTGAAATGACGCCGCTCATCGACTTCGACGGCGTGTCGAAGTGGTACGGCAACGTCATCGGCATCAACAAGCTGACGCTGCGCCTGCCGGCCGGCGTCACCGGCTTGCTCGGTCCGAACGGCGCCGGCAAATCGACGCTGCTTCAGCTTGCGACCGGCCAACTCCGGCCGAGCCAGGGGACCGTCCGCGTTCTCGGCCAGCAGCCGTGGAACAATACCGCCCTCAATCGCCGCATCGGTTTGTGTCCGGAGCAGGACGCCTTCTACGAATGGATGACCGGCTGGGATTTCCTCTTTACCTGTGCCCGGTTGAGCGGACTCCCGAAGAACGACGCGACGAGCGCGACGGAACGTGCGTTGTCGCTGGTCAACATGACCGAGCACTGCAACCGCGCGATCCGCGGCTACTCCAAAGGCATGCGGCAGCGGACCAAACTTGCCCAGTCGATGGTTCACGATCCCGACGTGCTCTTTCTCGACGAACCGCTCAGCGGCACCGACCCGCTTGCTCGCCACGAGATCATGGGCATCATTCAGCACCTCGGCACGCACGGTAAAAGTGTGCTCGTCTCCAGCCACGTGTTGCACGAAGTGCAATCGCTGACCCCGAACATCGTGCTGCTGAACCGCGGTCGCCTGGTCGCGGAAGGGCACGTTCGACAGATTCGCGATTTGATTGACAAGTATCCGCACCGCATCGTCCTCGCCTGCGACAACTACCGGAAGCTCGCCGCCGAGGTGGTGACGTGGGAAGGAGTCGAGGGCCTCAAGATTATGGCGCACGAGAAGTCGATCCTCGTGGAGACCCGGACGCCGGACACGTTCTACGGCCGACTCCCCGAACTATCGCTCCGCGACGGCACGGTGATCCAGGAGCTGTATTCCGAGGACGACAACCTCGAAGCGGTCTTCAAATATTTGGTTAACAAGTAAGCGTTCTTGGAAGAACCATGACCCAGATCGAACCACTCTCTGTGCCGCTGCAACTCTCCGCTCTCGGCACACTCTTCCGCCTGACGCTGCGCCAACTTGCCCGCGGCAAGCGGTTGCTGCTCTTGTCATTCCTTTTCTTATTGCCCAGCATACTCGCCATCGTTTTGCGCGCGACGATTCCGGAAGTCACATCCGACAAGCTGGAACCCCTGCTCATCTTCTTCTTGATCCCGCACGCCTTGATCCCGCTGACGGCCCTGCTCTACGGCACCGCGATCATTCAAGACGAGATCGAAGAGCAGACGTTGACCTATCTCCTGGTCCGTCCGCTACCGCGCTGGGCTCTCTACGTCACCAAGCTTCTGGCCGCGTTGCTGCTGACTGCGTTGCTCGTCGCCATTTTTACGCTGGTCACATTCGTCGCCATGTACGCCGGAACAGACGCCCTCTTCACCCAGGCTCTGCTGACAAAAGCCATGAAGGTCATTGCGCTCCTGTGCCTCGCGCTGGTCGCCTACGGTTCGCTCTTTGCTTGCGTCAGCCTTTTTGTGCGCTGGGCGTTGGTGCTCGGCATCGGCTACGTCATCGTTTTCGAAGGCGTGTTCGCAAACATCGACTTCGCCATCCGCAAGCTGACGGTGATGTACTACTTCCGCGTGCTCGCCGAACGCTGGATCGGGCTCGACATGAAAGCGTGGAAAATCGAGTTGGAGGAGGCGCCGACGTCGCAAACGTGCGTCCTCGTCTTATTGGGCGCGGCAGTGTTCGCGACGTTGCTGGCGGCGCTGACGTTTGCGGGCCGCGAGTTTCACGTGAAGACGCCGGAGGGGAGTTGAGCGCGGGCGCTATTCCCTTCAACCGCCCGGCGCTACAATAATACGGATGCTGGTGGTACTCTCTGAGCCGCTGCTGTCTGAGGGAGTGCGAGATATCCTCGCCCTCGTGGGGTTTGTGGCGACAATTGCCGGCTTGGCGTACGCGATCATTCAGATTCGCAAGACGAAGTCGGCAGCCGAAGCGGCGAGACAGGCTGCGGATGTCGCAGCAGACGAGAGTCGGAAGGCGTATCGGCGGCACGTCGGCTCACATTCCCATCGCTTCATAAACGAGGCGAAAATCCATGTGGAGAACCAAGCGTGGAATTTGGCGGCGGCGCGGCTGAGCGACCTAGCCGATCAAGCCGCTCAGCTCTCGCACGCAACTCCGGAGTGGAAAGCGGTTGGTGCTGAAATCAGGGAATGGGAGTCGCGGTGCCTTCGCCTTGCGAGCGGCGCCAAGAAGCGCTTCCTCCCAGAGAAATGGACGGAGTTCTTGGTGCTCGTGCAGGCACGTGTCGACGACGTCTACGGTCCTTTTGCGAACGCGGAATAGGAGCGGACGACCATGAATCCTGAAGATCGGTATCGTGAGATCGCGCGCCGCTTGTTGGCGAAGGCACACGCACAGCAAGTCGAATGGAGAAAGGAACCGCAGTGTCCGAACAGTTACCTCGTTGACCTACCGAAGGGTAGGATCAAAGTCTTTCTTCGCACGCCGTCTGCGGACCCCGATTTCATTTCTCTCGTGATGTACGCAAGTGATGGGGTCGAGATCGATCGCTGGAAAGTGGAAGAAGGAACCGACGATTGGAATCTCGTTTACGAACTGTACACGGCGGCTCATCGAGCCGCGATTGGGTGGGATACTGCGTTGCGCGAGATTGAAAAATCACTGGCTCAGGAGGGCCCAGTCGGCGTCGGCCGGTAGAATGGATCAGCGCCGCACAAGGCCACTCCATGCGTCTCCTCACCTACAACATCCATAAAGGCATCGGCGGCAGCGATCGGCGCTATCGCCTCGAGCGCGTCCTTGAAGTCATTGAGGGAGAGAACCCCGACTTGATCTGCCTGCAAGAGGTGGCTCGCAACGTCCGCCGCTCACGGCATCACGATCAACCGCGGCTCTTGGTCGAGTACTTCCGCGCCGCCGCTCACATTTATCAACTGAACGTCCGGCGCAAGGACGGCGGGTACGGCAACCTGCTGCTGTCGCGTTGGCCGTTTTTGAGCAAACACCACGTGTCGCTCCGCTGGAATTCGCGCAAACCGCGCGGCGCTCAGATTGCCGTCGTAGAAACGCCGGAGGGCTCGTTGCAGCTCGTCAACTGGCATCTCGGCTTGGCGGAGAAAGAGCGGCATTGGCAGGTCAGCCATCTGCTTCGTCATCACCTGTTCCTGGAAGCGGCCCATTTGCCGACGTTGATTGTGGGCGACTTCAACGATTGGCGCAATACGCTGTGCGACGGCGCCTTCGCCTTCAATGATTTCGAGCAGGTCACCAATCCGCCGTCGCGGTTTCGCTCGTTTCCCGCCTGGTGGCCGCTGGCCTGTTTGGACAAAGTATTCTACCGTGGCGGCGTTCATATCAAGCACGCCCGCGTCGTCCGCAGCCGCTGCGCGCGCCGTGCGTCGGACCATCGACCGCTCGTCGTCGATTTCCATTTGAACGGCGGCAATTCGGCTTAGAGAGTGGCGCACTCGCTCCGCGAGCGCCTTCAAACCGCGGAGCGAGTTGACCACTTGGCAGCGGACAGACGCCGGCCGCTCGTCGGGAAGGGTACAATGAGGCTATGGATGCCCCGCTCACCGTTACGGTCCCGGCCCCGCCGAGTTCTGTCGAAGACGTGCCGCCGGCGCAAGTCACGGTCGCCGGCAACGAGCTGACCATTTACGTCGAATCCGGGCCGTGCATCGCCGCGATGGTCGCGGACATTCGTGCCGCCACCGGGCGTGTCTGGCTGGAAATCTACATCTTGGTCAACGACGCCGCCGGCCGGGCGGTCGCCGACGCGCTCAGCGACCGCGCCCGCGCCGGCCTGGACGTGCGGCTCATCTACGACGCCATCGGCAGTCAGACGACGCCGGCCGCGTACTTCCGCGACATGGAGCAGGCCGGCGTCCAGGTCCATTGCTTTCATTCGCTCTGGGAAGCATTCTGGCGCTTCTCGTTCTTTCGCAAACTAAACCGGCGCAACCACCGCAAGTTGCTGGTGATCGATGAGCGCGTCGCCTATTTCGGCGGCATGAACATCGTGGACGACGCGCAGGTCGCCACGGGAGAACAACTGCCAAGCTTGTCGGCGTCGTCCGGCTGGCGTGACGTACACGTGCGTATGACCGGCCCGCAACAAGGCGAGGTCGCGGAGAGTTTTGACCGTTCCTGGCGTCGCGCCCACGGCCAAAAAGTGCCGCGCCGCGCGCGTTCGTACCGCATGGGTCAGCTCGCCGCCGGCGAGGAAAGCATTCAATTCTTCGATAGCGGCCCAGGCTCGAAAAACACGCGGGCCGTGCGGCTCTTCCATCGGCTGTTCAGCATGGCGAAGCTACGAATCGCCCTGTCGATGGCGTATTTCCTCCCCGTTGGCCGCGTGCTGCGGGCTTTGCTGAAGGCGCATCGCCGGGGCGTCTTTATCCGCGTGGTGGTGCCGGGCCAGAGCGACGTGGCCCTCGTTCAGCGCGCGACGACCCATCTCTACGCGAAACTGCTCCGCCGTCGCTTCCACATCTACGAACGCCTGGCCCAAATGCTGCACAGCAAAGTGACCGTCGTGGACGACGAGTGGAGCGTGCTCGGCTCGTGCAATCTCGACCCGCGCAGCTTGTGGATCAACTACGAGTTTCTGGCGGTGATCCACTCGCGGCCGCTGGCGAGGGCGTTGACCGAGATCATCCGCTACGAAATCGCCCGCAGCCACCGCATCACGCTGAGCGAGTGTCTGGCGCGCGGCCGCTGGCAGCGTTTTCTCGACCGTGTCGCCTGGGGACTGCGTTCGTGGCTGTGAAAGGGCACGTCGCGCACGGCCGACGAATTCCACCACGTGCGTCTGGATTTCTTGGGGCCTCCCCGCCTAGAATAGGAACGGTCTCAAGGCAAGTTCGCAGCCGCCCTACACAGCGTCGTGTCAGGCCGTCACCCCCAACGGAGTGTACGACACGATGGCTCCTCTTTCCGCCACTGCCGATGCTTCGGTCAAGCGCTCCGCCATCGTTCCGCCGTTCGGCCGGCGTCTCCTCGACAACCTACCCGCGGGGGCGTATACCTGCAACGCGGACGGCCTCATCACCTATTTCAACCCGCAGGCCGTCCAACTTTGGGGCCGGGCGCCGAAACTGAACGACCCGGTGGATCGATTCTGCGGCTCGTTCAAACTCTTCACGGCCGACGGCGCGCCGATGCAGCACGACCAGAGTTGGATGGCCCTGGCCCTGCAAACGAACAAGGAATTCATCGGCGAAGAAATCGTCGTCGAGCGTCCGGACGGCGAGCGCCGCACGGTGCTGGCGCACGCCAGCCCGGTACACGATGACCAAGGCAAATTGCTCGGCGCCGTCAACATCCTGGTGGACATCACCGACCGCAAGCGCGCCGAGGACGCGCTGAAGGAAGCCGATCGCCGCAAGGACGAGTTTCTGGCGACGCTGGCGCACGAGCTGCGCAACCCCCTGGCGCCGCTGCGTAATTCGCTGCACATCCTGCGCATGTCCGGCGAAGGCGGGCCGACGGCCCTGCGCGTCCAGGCCATGTTGGAGCGACAGGTCAATCATCTGGTCCGGTTGGTGGACGATCTGCTTGAAGTCTCGCGCATCACCCGCGGCAAGATCGAGCTGCGCCGCGAACGCGTCGAGCTGGCCGGCGTGCTGCGCGGCGCCGTCGAAACGAGCCGGCCGTTGATCGAGGCCGCCCGCCACCAGCTCGCCATCAGCGTCCCGCCCGAACCGCTCGTGTTGCACGCCGACCCGGTCCGGTTGACGCAGGTAATCGCCAACCTTCTCAACAACGCCGCCAAGTACACCGAAGAAGGCGGGCAAATCTGGCTGAGCGCACGCCGGGAAGGCGGTCACGCCGTGATCGTCGTCCGCGACAGCGGCCTCGGCATCCCCGCCGACATGCTGCCGCGCGTCTTCGAAATGTTCGCTCAGGTCGACCATACGCGCACGCGTTCGCAAGGCGGCCTGGGCATTGGCCTGACGTTGGCGCGCACGCTCGTGCAACTGCACGACGGCACGATCGCGGTCCACAGCGACGGCCCCGGCTGCGGCAGTGAATTCACCGTCCGTCTGCCGCTCGCCCGCGACAGCCGCCACGTGCCCAACATCAACGACACCGATGTTGCCGCAGCTGAAGACCCTGACGCCGCGTGCCGCATCCTGATCGTCGACGACAATCACGACGGCGCCGAGAGCCTCGCCGTGTTGCTGCGCATGCTGGGCAACAACGTGCGCATCGCGCACAACGGCAGCGCGGCACTGGAGGCCGCCCGTGCCTGTCCGCCAAACGTCGTCCTCCTCGACCTCGGCCTACCAGGCATGGATGGCTACGCGGTGGCCCGCGCGCTGCGCGCCCTGCCGGAAATGACCGACGCAAAGCTCATCGCCTTGACCGGCTGGAGCCAAGAAGACGCCCGCCGCCGCTCGCAGGCCGCCGGCTTTCACCATTATCTGATCAAGCCCGTCGATTTGGATGCCTTGCAAGCCCTGCTTCAAGCTTCGAATTCGCCGTCGCGACCGGCGATGACGCCATGAGCGCGCACGATCGCGGCAGCAAAACGGCTCCATCTTTTCGTCGCGCCGCGTAGGGCGAGGTGAGGGCGCCGCAACTTCCGGAAACGGACGTGAAGCCTGTGCGCTTTGAGAAGAAGGTGGCGTCGCCCCGTTTGCTCACCTTACTGCACTCCGAGACCCATTGTCGCAAAATGAGTGAATGAGTGCCCCCTGACCACAATTCTGTTTGCATCCGTGCAGCACACGGTTAGAATTGCTCGGACTTCTCACCTGCCGAATGTCACTCGCAACGGTTTGCTCCCACGCCTCAGCGTAGGCGGAGGGAGAGACGGCGCCCATTCGCCGGTGTTCGAAACGTGAGGCTTCGCCCATGGCGATGCAGACGGCAAACTCTTCCAGGTCTGTTCTCGCCGACCGCTACGAAGTACTCGGCAAGCTCGGCGAAGGCGGGATGGGCCTGGTGTACCGGGCACACGATCTCCGCCTCGACACCGACGTCGTGATCAAAGTGCCGCGCGCTACGCTTTTGGAGGAAGATGCCGATTTCGCCGCTCGGTTCGATCGCGAGATTCGCGCTCTGGTCAAACTGTCGCATCCGCATATCGTCAAGGTGCTCGACGTCGGCAAGCACGACGGCTTGCCGTTCGCGGTGATGCAATACCTGCCGGGCGGCAGCCTGCGGGACAGCCAGGCTCGCGGGGCCGACGGCCGGCCGGCGCCATTGCCCGCCGACATTGTGTCCAGGTGGCTTGCCGGCTGGCTGAGCGACATCGCGGCGGCTCTCGATTTTATGCACCGGCAGGGGTATATCCACCGCGACATCAAGCCGGACAACATCCTCTTCGACGCTTCGGGACACGCCTACTTGAGTGATTTCGGCATTGCCAAGATTCTCGCGGACCAGCGGCCGCGGCACGAGCGCACCGTGGCGACCGGCACCGGAATGGTGCTTGGCACGGCACAGTACATGGCGCCGGAGGTTATGCTCGGGCAGCCGTTCGATGGGCGGGCCGACCAGTTTGCGCTTGCGGTGACCGTGTACGAGTTGGTCAGCGGTCGGCTGCCGTTCGACGGGCCGACGGCGGCCGCGATCATCGTGCAGCAAACGAGCCGGGCGCCGACGCCCCTCGAAAGCGTAGCGCCGGGAACGCAGGCCGCGTTAGCGGCGGCGGTCCACCAGGCGCTTGTGGTCGCGCCCGAGAAGCGCTTTGCCGACTGCGGCACGTTTGCGCGGGCGGTCATCGGTTCGTCGGCGCACAATGCGCCGGTTGTGCTTTCGGCAGTGTCCACCGCGTCGGTCGCCGCCTCGGATACGGCGGTTCGCGCCGGCACCGACCCCGCCGGACAAATGGCGGTGTCCGTAACGCCCGCGACCGGCGGCGGCAGCAGCGGCACGGCCGTGCCTTCGCCGGTTGCGGGCGCGCCCCTTGTGTTCCCTGTGCCCGAAGCCGGCTTTCGACCCGCGAGCTTGCGGACAAGGTTGGGATGGCGGTTGTGGGTAATCATCGGCGTCCTCATGTCCGGCGGCCTGGTCGGCGGCGTGTTGCTCGCCTGGTGGCAGTCCGGGCCACCGGTTCTATCCGCAGGCAGCCGTCCAAGCGCGCCTCCGACGTCGCGCGGCACGGGGCATAGCGCCGCGATGCAAGGGACCGTCCCCCCGCGCATCGAACCTAAGCCGCGCATCGATTCCAAGCCCCCGCCCCCTCCTCCGCCGAAATTGTTCAAGGATCTGACGGTCACCGGCCCGGCCAAGCTCCTCCCGGGCGACCGCGCCGTGGCGAAAATCCGACTCCAGCGTCTCGCTGGGTACGAAGGGCCGATCGAGCTACGCGTCTCCGGCCAGCCTGGTATCGATTCGCCGACAATCGAATGCGGCAGGCTGACGAGCAGACAGTACGAAATCGAAGTGCCGCTCAACATGACCGCAGCGCCGCGACCTGGGGCTTATCAATGGAAGTTCATTGCCCAGGCCCCGGACACGGAGGCGGCACAGACATTTTCGCTGATCGTGCCGGAACCGAAGTTGGAGGTAACGGCGGACGATACGCTCACAATTCCCGGCAAGCAGCAGCGGGCGCTCACCGTGAAGGTGGCGCGCAGCGATGGCTGTCGCGGCGCCGTGACCGTGCGCTGGCAGAGCCCGCTTCCCTCGGGCCTTCGTGTTCAGGTCGATTCGCTTACCATCCGCCGGGACCAAGAAGTCGCCAAGTGGGAGATCGCCGCCGAACCCACGTTTAGCGACGAAACCCATCGCCTCCAGCTCGTGGCTCAAGCGGAGGACGGCGCAACGGCAACGTGTGCCGCTAAGATTGTTGTCCCGGCGTTTGTCGGCGCGATCGATTCATTCGATGGTCACGCCGGCGGTGTCGGCAGCGTCGCCTTTGCGGCGACGGGTGATTGGTTCGTCACTGGCGGGCAAGACCGTGCCGTTTGCCGCTGGAGCTTGGGGAAGCATCAGCCGGAATGGAAGGCGTCGCTGCACACCGATCCGATATCTTGCGTCGCCGTGTCGCCGGACACGGCGTACGTGATTTCAGGCGGAAGCGAGGGCAATCTCCAACTTTGGCGAGCGCTCGACGGCAAGCCGCAGAGCGGCCTCATCAAAGCGCACGGGTTGGCCATTTTCGATTTCACTTTCCTCCGCGGCGGCATTGTCTGCTCCCAGGCGCGCGACACCTCGCAACGATCGTGGCGGCTGGAGAGCGGCGAGGAGGTGGGAAAAGAAACCGCGTGCAAGCCGCTGGCGGATTACCGGTTCGCCTCGCCAAAGAAAAACTACGACGCGTGGGGCGTGGGCGAAACGACGCTCCAACTGGTGGCGAAGAACGTAAAGAAAAACCAGCGACCGAAGGTATCTTCGGTTCCCACCGGCGCACGGGTTGCGTCTCTCGTGTTTTCGGCCGACGAGCGGCGTCTGCTTGTTTGCTGCGAGAATGGCAAACTCCATCTCTTTGAGGTCGATACAGCCAAGTTGGTGACGACATTCGAGGGCCATCAGGGCCCCGTCATGACCGCGGCCTTTGTACCGGACGGGCGCACGGTCGTCTCCGGCGGCAAGGACGGCAAGCTGATCGTTTGGAGGCTGCCGAAATAGCAATGACAAGAGATTACACCCATCGGAATAGCGATCATGAGCACCCCTGGCGGTCGTAACGTCTTTGACCTCGATCAAGCCGGCGCCCCTCCCGGCACGCGTCTGGAGTCGGCGGAGGAGATACGCCGCGTCCTCCAGGCACGCCGGCCCGCGACGCTGAAGGAGGCGGTCGCGGCTCCGGAGACGCCTCCGTTTCGCCCGTTGCGCCGGCCGCCCATGGCGCTGCTCTGCGTCTTCGACGACGGCAGCGACGACGGCGAATGGTTCCGCGTACGCGAGGAGCACACGACCATCGGCCGCAGCGAGGGACAGATCCGCATCCCGCACGATCACGTCATGTCGGCGCGGCACGCGGAGTTGGTACGCGAAGCATTGCCGGGACGACATCGCTGGCATCTCGTCGATTTGAACAGCACGAATGGCGTGTTCGTGCGCGTCGGGGGCGCGGTGCTACGCCACGGGCAAGAAATGCTGCTCGGCGGCCAGCGTTATCGCTTCGATTATCCGCACGCCACCGCCGTTACCGAACACCCGCCGCCGGGCCCCGTGGGGACGCGCGGCTGGGAGAGCGTCTCCGCCGAAGACCTGTTGCCGGCGCTGGTCGAGCTGCAAGGCAATGCCGACGGCCGGCGCTTCTTCCTCAAACAGCCGGAAAACTGGGTCGGCAGCGACCCCGCCGGCGCCGCCGTGCTCGCTGACCCGTTCGTCAGTCCGCGGCACGCCCGCATTTACTGCGACGCCAAGGCGCGCTGGCACGTCGAGAACGCGGGGTCGGTGAACGGCGTTTGGGTGCGCGTCCAGAAAATCCCGCTCGACGGGTCGTGCTTGTTTCAGCTCGGTGAACAGCGATTCTTGTTCAAGGTGCTGTTATGAAGTTGACGTTAAACTTGACGACGCCCGCCGGCGCCTGCCGCGTCCTCGAATACGCCGCGCCCGAAATCTTGATCGGCCGTGACCCGTCGTGCGACCTCGCTTTCGAAGGCGACGCCGCGCAAACCGTCTCCTGGAACCACGTGAAGATCGAGCTGACGCCGATGCAAGCGCGCGTCATTGACCTCGGTTCGAGCAACGGCACTTTTGTGGATGATCGGCGGATCGAGAGCGCGGTTCCTTTGCGCGTCGGCCAAGTGATCGCCCTCGGCCAAACCGGACCGCGGCTGAAGGTGATCAGGCTTGATCTGGCGGACGTCTCCGTCAGCCCGGCGCACGCCATCGCCCGCGAGCCGGCGCCGGAGAGGGCAGCCGTGTTGGCCGCGTCCGCGCCTTTCCCGGCGACCTTTGACTTGGGCGATCGCGGTTCCGCCACGAAGCCGCCGTCCCCGACGCGCATGATGCTTGTCCAAATGCAAACTGGCCAACGGAAACTCTGGCTCGCCACCGCCATCGGCGCCGCCTGCCTCGCTCTCATTGCGGGCCTGATCGCCGTCGCGCTATTCCGGAAGGGGAGCAAGCTCGAATCGCAAGTCGGCCAGCACGAGGAACGGCTCGACAAGGTGGAAGATGCTGCCGTGGATTTCATCGCCCGGCTCGACCGCACCGATGCGCGCGTCACCGATCTGGCGGACGCGCAAAAGGCGACGCAACAACAGCTCAGCGCCTTGGCCGCCGCGGAGGCGGCGTTTGAACGGCGCGTTTCGCAAACTCTCGCGGACAAGGACCGCGTCAAGCACGCCTTCGCCGCCGGAATGACCCTACGCGGAGTTCTCGATCAGCTCGGCCAACTCTTCCCCGAAATCAGCATCCTTCTCGACGAGCCGAGCTTCGCGGAACAGGGTATCGCTGACATTGGCCAACGGAAATTGGTGCAAGGCGTGCCGGCGCTCCCGCAGCAGCCGCTCTCTGTAGTGTTGCAGCGGCTGCTTGACGCGCTGGAGCTCCTCTATCCTTCCGGCTCGGTCGCCCGCGACGCCCGCCCGCAACACGCGCTGGTCGAGATGCTCGTCGTTCTGGAGGCCGGTCGGGGACAAGCGGTGAAGCCGAAGTGGCGCAAACAATCAAGCGGCGTCCTGATCTACGCCGGCGAAGCCACCGACCGGTCGCCGCGGCCGATTGCCGCAATGGACGGCGCCGCCTGGTCGCAACCGGTGCCCGCGTGGGCCAAGACCCGCGGCGGCAAGCGCCAGCGCATCGAACTGATTCAGTTCGAGCACCCGCAGGTGAGGGCCCGCCAGGACTCGCGCGTGTTCGGCGAGCCAGCATTCGGCGGTTTGCTTTCCGTCAGTTTCGGCAAGCTGCACGTCCGCTTCCCGACCGGCGACCGCACCGCTACGCCGTTCCCTTGGGACTTTAATACCGTCCAGTGGCTGCGCACGCCGGACAACTACTACCTCTACAACGAGCACGCCAACGCGTTCTACCCGCTGTTTACGACGCATTACCGTTACGACCGCGGCCAACGCCGTTTCCTCCGCGTCGCGTCGCTCGGCGGTGTCACCGCCAACCCCCTTGACCGGCTCGACTCCATGGTCTTTATGTCGGAAGGCGCCTGGCTGCACGGATTGACGACCGTGGCCGGCGGCGGCGAACTCGACCTCGGCCTGTCGCTCCCGGTCGACGGCCCGCCGGAGCTGGAGCCGAAGCACTTTCCGATCATCATTTGTCAACATCGGAAGTTCCGCTATGAGGAATCGAAGGGCATTTACGTCTATCTTGATCCGGTCGTCGAGGAGCGGGAACGCATGCTGCAAGCGCTCGATCACCTCTTGCAGGTGCTCGACCGCACCGAGCAGATGTCCGGCAAGCTGGCCGACATGCGCGTAAACGCCGGGATCGTCCAAGGAAGAGTTTCTCCGCACGACGCGGCCCAGTTCCGCCGGGCGGTCAATTTGCGGGCCGCTTATGAACTGCAGCAACGCGAACTCGCAGCGACGCTGAAGCCGTAGACTGTGGACATCGTTGAAGTGCAACGCAGCAAGCCCGATAGAGGAGATGATCCCGTGCGAACGACGCTAACCGTAGTGCTGGCCGGACTCTTGCTCGTTCCCTTCGCAAGCGGCCACGGCGCCTCGTCCAGCTCCGCCTCCGACCCGAAGGGCGTCTGGATGGTGAAGGAAATCCACCTCGGCGGCCGCGCGCTCCGCGGTCCGGAAGTCGCTCCGCTCCGCGTCGAGTTCACGGGGGCCAAACTCATCCTCCACAGCGGCGAAGAGTCGCGCGAAGCCGCGTATGTCCTTCACGAGACCGAACGGCCCCGCCAGATCGACATCACTCCGACAACCGGCCCGGACATGGGCAAGACCTTTCTCGGCATCTACGATTTCTCAGGTGATTCGCTGCGTCTCTGTCTGCGTGGCCGCGAAAACTTCCGGCCGACCGAGATCGCGAGCAAGCCCAATTCAGACCTCACGTTGATGGTGTTGCAGCGGAAGTAAACGAGTCCCTCGTACTACGGAGGCGCGGCCTTCGCCCGCAATATCCCCCTTTCCGACCCCCCCGTGTTCCAAGCGCGAATAGCGTTCGCCGTCGGCGTCTACCCGATCGCTAATCTCCGCCACCGCTTCTCGTCAAGTTGCCTCCAATCCACCTCCTTGCCCGAATGCAGCACGGGCTTGCCGGCCGCCGCCGCCGCGCTCGGCAACCGCTACCGCCGCCATTTCACCGGTGCGGCCCGAGGCGAAGCTGCCGAGGTTGTTTGAGGAGTGAAATCGACCTTGCTCTTGCTTGCAACAGACCGAACGGCCAAACTGAAAGATGCCCGACGGAAAAGAGCCTGGTACCAACCTTGGGCGCCAAGCCAAAAAAGAAAAAGGATGGGGGCATGTCACTTCTGGTCAAACCACACATCGAGAAGACGCCCGGCATCTGCGGCGGCAAAGTGCGGATCGCCGGACATCGAATCCGCGTGCTTGACGTTGCCATCTTGCACGAACGACGCGGGTTGTCCCCGGAGGAGATTGTCGGCCAGTACCCGGGTCTGACGCTCGCCGACGTGCATGCGGCCTTGAGCTACTATTTCGATAATCGGCATGAGATTGAGGAAGAAATCCGACACGAGGCTGAAGTCGCCGAGCAGCTCAAGGCCCGTTTTCCGTCGAAAGTTCAGGAAAAACTGCGTGGCTGAGCCGATTCGCTTTTACTTCGATCAGCACGTCCAAGCCGCCGTCGCCGGCGGTTTACGGCAACATGGAGTGGACGTCTTGACCGCTCAAAAGGCGGGGAAATGCGGCACGACCGATCCTGAGCAGCTGCAGTTCGCAACGGACGACCAGCGCGTGTTGGTGTCGTTCGACTCGGACTACTTGACCCTTGCCGCCACCGGCCTCCGCCACGCCGGCATCGCCTGGTGCCTGGCGACGAAATACTCGATTGGACAACTCATCCGCGCTCTTCTCCTCGTGCATGGCGTGTTGAGTCGCGCTGAGATGGTGGACCACGTCGAGTATCTTTGACGCACAATTGCTCGTTCGACGCAATTCGCGAGATCCTCATCCATCTCGGCAACCGCTACCGCCCCCCTTTCGCCACGCACTGGGACTTCGTCCGCTATGCCGAGGAGCAGCGTCTCGGCCTCGACTTCACCACGCCGCCGGTGCGGCCGGAGGCGAAGTTGCCGCAGTTGTTTGAGGAGTGAAGCGGATGGTGGGAATATGGCGGCAGAGCCGGAATGCGTTGTACGCCGGGCGAGGCAGCCGTAGAATGCGGTTGCTTTCGCGGTACTCCACTGCTGAACGAGGAATCGTCATGCATATTCCCGTCCTGGTCGAACCGGTAGCCGGCAACGGTTATCGAGCTAGCGGCCTCGGTCCGGACGCCGCCGTCGCCGAAGGGCGAACGGATGCCGAGGCGCTGGAAAACTTGCGGCAGAACATCGAGGGTCGGATCAAGGCCGGTGCGCGTATCACCTATCTCGACGTGCCGGGTCACGAGCACCCGTTGGCCCGAGCGGCAGGCGTATTCCGCGCCGACGATCCGTTGGTCCAGGAATGGAAAGAAATCATGGCCGAGAACCGCAAACGCGACGACGAAACTGCTGATTGGCGATGATTCCCTATGTGCTCGACACGGATATTCTGACTCTCTTTCAAGAGAATCATCCGGCCGTTGTGCGGCAGGTTCTTCAACGTCCTCGAGCCGAGCTGGCCGTTGCCATCCTCAGCGTCGAAGAACAACTGTCCGGCTGGTACACACGCTTGCGGCGTGCCAGAGACGTTGACGAGCTGGCTCGGGTGTATGAGCGGATGACCGCCGCCGTCGAATCGCTCGCGAGCTTCCAAATCTTACCGTTCACGAAGCCGGCAATCCTTCGATTCCAGCAGTTGCACGCGCTCAAACTCGGCGTGGCTAAGATGGACCTGCGCATCGCATCCGTCGTGCTGGAACTGGGCGGCACCCTGGTAACACGCAACGCGCGTGATTTTCAGAGAGTTCCCGGACTGCAATTCGTCGATTGGAGCGTTTGAAGCGACCCACCTTCCTCGGCAACCGCTACCGCCGCCATTTCACCACGCACTGGGACTTCGTCCGATATGCCGAGGAGCAGCGTCTCGGCCTCGACTTCACCACGCCGCCGGTGCGGCCCGAGGCGAAGCTGCCGAGGTTGCGTGAGGAGTGAACATGTCGCAACTTGGGAGGGTCGATTCTTCTTGGGCTCGACGTGAATTGGGGCGCGATTGGGCCGAATCGATTGCGGATCGCACGATTCTATCGGCTCTGCAAGGCCATGATTTTTCTAGTCACGGCCCTTGGAAAGCCAACGAAAACGAAATGAGCTTTGTGGAAGAGGTAATCTTCCCCAGTCTCATCCAGGACGCGCACCAAGTCGTCTTTTGCAGCCCTCTTGTCCGGAAGGACGCGATAGACCTTGCCAACGATGAGCGAGGCCTCGTACGCGGTGTTATCGACGCACAGAACGAACGGCTTGGTTAATTTCATGACTCATCCAAATGGCGTTTGATTTTCACGTCACGTTTCCCAATGCCGTGGGCCTCAAACCAGTGCAGCTCGACCCGACGCAGAGCCCCGTTAACCGCTGCCGCCGCCGCTGGTAGCCGCTAATTCCCAACCTTCGCCCGAAATATCTCGCCAATCCGATCCTGCCCCGCGTCGCGTTCCAAGCGCGGATAGCGTTCGCCGTCGGCATACTCCAGCGTATAGGTCCGGAAGTAATCGCCGTTCTCCGCCAGCAGCCGCAACGTCGTTGGGCCGGCGCGCGTCGCGGCGATCGCTTCGCGGAGGCGGTCGGCGGTGAGGTGGCGGCCGTTTACCGCCAGGACCTTCATGTGCGGGCCGATGCCAGCTTTGTCCGCCGCTTTGCCCGGCACGACGTCGATCACTTGGCCATCGTCTTTCAGCAAGAGGCCGATGGAACTCAGCAGGTTGATTTGCTTCTGTTCTTCATCGCTCGCCTTTAACAATTCGGAGCGTTCTTTTGCGTAGGTCAGCTTCCAGCCGCCGCGGGTGATGCCGTCGAGCGGCGGCTCGGCGTCGGTGGCGGTCAGGCGTTTTTCGAGGAAGCCTTTCCAGTCGTATGGCAGCACGCCGTTGAGCGTGGCGACGATGTCGTCGAACGTGTACGGCCGGACTTCGGGCGGGCTGTCCGAGCCGCCGTAGAAGTTGCGGCAGAAATCATCGAGACTCTTCTTGCCGCCGCTCTTCTCGCGGATCAGTGTGTCGGCGTCGAGCCAGATCAAGGCCCCCTCGTCGTAGAAATCGACGCTGCGCCGCCGGCTCGACCACTCATTGCGGGCGGTATACAGGTGCGGGGCGGCGGCGGTGGTGTCCTCCAGCGGCCGCCATGTCCGGCCGACCTGGTTCTTTGACCAATCGGCGATGTGGGCCAGGTTGTCGCGCGACACTTCCGGCCCGTACAGCCCGCTGCGCGCCGCCAGCACGAAGCCGAGATACTCGGTCAGCCCCTCGTACACCCACAAGAGGCGCGTGCGCATCGGCTGCTGGAAATCGGGCGTTGCCAGCCCGTCCGGCCGGCGAAACTTGCCGTTCCACGAATGCACGTACTCGTGCGGCAGCACCCACGCCGGCGGCAGCTTGCGGTACTGCTCGTCGATCATCATCCGCTCCGGCATGCGGTTGTCGCTGCACTCGTGATGCTCGATCGCGTTGTGCCCGAGCTGATCGCTGAGCGCCACCAGGAAGCGGTACGAACGATAATGCCGCGCGCCGAACAGAGCGCCGGCTTCGAGAACGAGGCGCTCGTAATGACTCTTGAGCTTGTCGCTCACGTCCAACCCGGCGGCGCTATCGCACGCCAGGACGAGATAATGCTGCGGGCCATCCTTCGGGCCCAGCGGAATCTCCTTGAAATGCTGCCCACACAGCGCCGGCGAGTCGGCGAACGTTTCCAGCGACACCGTCTTGAACTGCGTGACGTTCTCGTGCCGCGACTCAACCGGCAACGCCGTCCCGACCTGCCACCCCGCCGGCACGGTCAGCCGCGCCCGCACGGGCATGTCGCGAACATGCTTGCCCGTCGGATACAGCGTGACGAGATACCAATTCAGAATCGCCAGCTTGCTTGTCACCGCCGGCCCCGCGCCATAGCCTCCCTTGTCGCCGGGAATGAGATATTCGAGCGATGCCTCCACCGCGTCGGCGCCTTCCGGAACGGTGCAATGAAACGCATACAAGTCGATGTCATCGCGCCGCCACGTGATCGGCTTCCCCGCCGCGGTCAATTTCAGTCCCGACAGATCAATGATCGGCCCCGACGGCTGATGCTCCCCCTGAATCCACTTCGGGTAATACAGCGTCAACGGCCCCGGCGTCGCCGGAATGACGAGCCGGGCGCGGAACAACTTCCGCGGCGCGTCGGTCACATCGACGTTGATCTCCAACGGCCGCGCGTCCGCGGCGACGACGGCCACCGCGGAGAGAAGTGTCGCAACAATGGTGCATAGGTAACGGACAACGGGACGCAACGACATCGACGGGACTCCTTACCGTGGGAAGCAACCGGCCGGCACGATACCGGCGGCCATTGTAACACCGCCGCCCAACGATCATCCTGGCCGACGAACGGAATCCCTTCGCGTCACGTCATGATGCCTCGTGCCTTCATGTTACCGCGCCCTGCGTCGAGGGTCATTTGAGCTTGCGCGAAAAACGGCCCTCTAATTCGGATAGGTTCTTCGGCGCCAGCCCCTCAATCCGCGCGAACTCCGCGCGTGCCTCCTCCGTGGCGCCCGCTGCCAATAGACAGAGAATCCGGGTGCTCCGCGCGTCGGCGCTGAACGGATCGAGGCGAATCCACGCCTCGCATTCGGCGCGACCCTCGTCCCACAATTCTTTCTTAACGAGCAGCGTGGCGAGGCCGCGATGATAATCGGGCGCGAAGGGATTCGCGGCGACGGCCCGGCGCCAGTAGCCGAGCGCGGCGTCGTTCTTACCGAGCAACTCCGCCGTCGCCGCGGCGCCGACGAGCGCCCGTTCGCGCTCGGGAGCTCGGGCCAGCAGCCACTCGAACACCGCCAGGGCTCGCGCCGGCTGACTCAGCCGCGCCAACGCCTGTCCGTGCGCTTCGGCAACGGTAAAGTCGTCCGGTCCGCGTTCCGTCGCCGCTTCCAGCAACGGCAACGCTCGACCGAGCGCACGTTGGCAAGATCCGTCGCCCGCAACCGCCTGCTTCACGATCGCAAGCGCCAGGTCCCGTTCGTCCTCTTCGCCAGCGACTGTTTTCCGATCACGATAGAACGAAACAAGCGGAAAGCGCTCGGCGCCAGGCGGCGCGGCGCGGAGATTGCGGTGGGCGCCGTCTTCGCGCTGCGCCCGACGCAGAATGCGATGGTCGGTGGACGCGGTGTGCGGAATGTCCGAGGCGCCATAGGGCGGCATGTGACATTCGATGCAACTATCTTGTGCGCTGCGTTGAAGCCGTTCCGTTCGCGGCAGGCTGCAACCGCGCTGTTCGTGGCAGTGCAGGCAGCGGTTGCGGAAGTAGCCGACGCGCTCCGTCGCCGACACGCGCTGGTGCGGATCGTGGCAGGAAATACAGCCGAGCCGATCTGCCCCTTCCGTCGCTTGGAAGCACCGGCTTTTGTACATCTGCTCAACGTGGCCAACCGCGCGCGGGCCGTCATCCGTTTCGGCGGCGGGCAGGAACACCGACCAGAACTGTTCCAGCGGCAACCCCGGACGGAAATCGAACAGCCCGCGGCCACGGCGGATTACCCGGGTCTCGCCTTCGAGATGGCACTGCTCACACACGGCTTCGCGCAGCGACCACTCCAGGCGGCGCGGATTCACGATGGTCACATCCGCGCCGACGCCCACCGGCGCTTGCTTCTCCCTCTCGGTCACGTGCAACTCCCCGGGACCGTGACAGCGTTGGCAGCCAATGGCGTGGCCGTCGAGCACGGGGGTCGCGTAGCGGTTCACCGAACCGTCACGGTAGTTCGCGTGGTTCGCGTGACAGAAAAGGCATTCGGGGAAGACCGCTCGTCCCGTCAGTTGTGGCTCGGTGAAACCGGGCGACAGGTCCCATACTTTTTTTTGCGCATACCAGCTGACCGGTGTTTGAAAGAGGTAGCCGTCGCGTTCGCTGAAATAGGAATGCCCGTGTGTGCCGGAGCCGACGGCGTATTGAACTTCCCAGTCGAAGGACGCTGCGGGTTTACCATCAAGGCCAAGGCGCATGCGCCGGTGACGCACCGGCTCATCGGCGTGGTCCACCAGGAATTGTGAGCCGAGCGCCTGAAAGGTTGAGGTCGCCGGAGTCGCCGCAAGCGTTTCGGCGTCTTGGGCGGCGGGACAGAGCGAGCGCCCCATCGAGTGCTCGGCGTACGAATGAGCGATGTCCGCGTGGCAGGCGGTGCAACGGTCGTCGGCAACGTAACCGACGCCGGGCACAATGTTCTGATACGGTCCGACGTATTCGAGGCGGGGATCCGGCGCGGCGGTTCGCGATCCTTGGTCGGAGCCGCGACGCCATGAAATAAAGAGGAAGGCGATCCCGGCGGCCAACAAGAGGCTTGCAACTGCGACGAAAATCCACCAACGACCGCCCCGACGTGGCGAATCGGGCAGCGCCGGGTCCGAAGAGAGTACGACCATCGGTGGCAATGAAATCAGGAGCCGGCGGGCTTCAGCGCTGTTCGTCCAGCCATTTGAGATACGTCTGGGCAGTAGCGCGGCCGTTGAATTCGAGCCCAGCGCCGGAGGCGGCGGCACTCTCATCCTTCCATACGGAAAGCGCCTCGCTGAGCGTTTTGTGGGCGAGCTCCACGTCCCCCTGTTCCAGCGCGAGCAATCCACGAACCACGGTCAGGTCCGCCTCTTGCCTCATGCTGCGGCCAAGGGCGGCGGCGCGGAACTGAAAGTCGATGAACTTCGCGGCGCTCCAGAAAAAGCCGGGCAATGAGGCGGGCACCGGCTGCCCCTCGAGCACCGCCTGCCCCGCGCGCATCGAAAGCGCCTCGGTGAACAGCGTTGGTTCCTCGTTCGGTCCGAGTGCGGCCAGTGCTTGCGCGAGAGCGCCGCACTCCGCCTGGGCTTGCAGGTAGTCTCCGGCGCCGGCGAACGCCATGGCGCGCAACCAGTGGAATCCGGGCCCGCCGAGCGCGGCGCGCTGTTCGGGACCGGTCCATTCGCGGACTTCCTTGAATCCGCCGGTCCGAAGGAGCAACTCCAGCTCCAACGCCATGCCGCGGTGTCCGAAGTCCGACACGTCCGACGCCAGCAATAAATCGCGGGCCTTGCCGCCCAGACCGCGCTGCGCCGCCAGCGCGGCGCGGTTCGCCACGTTGGCGTCGGCCGAGGCGACCAGGAAGGAGTTCTCGCGACGTTCGACATCCTTGGCGAGACGGTCGAGACTGTCCTGGAAGCTCATTTCCTCTTCGCGGAACTGCTCGGCGACGACGCCGGGAGGCGGACCTTCCACGTGTTTGAGCCGGGCGTAGATGCGCCAGTGTTGCAGCGCGAGGTCAAGGTAACCCATTTCGTCGTACAGCCCGGCCAAGCTCAGATGCGCCTGCGTGAAGTCCGGCTTGAGCGCGATCGCCTGGTTCAGCGCGATGCTGGCCTGCACCCAGCGGAGCTGCGGGAGCTCGGGGAAACGCTCGGCCCAAAAGCGCTCGCGCGTGCTGTGAATCAGCCGCAAATAACTTTCGCCGAGGACCAACTGGGCGCGCGCATCGTCCGGGCTGACGGCGACGGCGCGGCGGGCGGCGCGGATCGCCAGGTAGAGGAGCGCGGGCGGCGTGTCGTCTCGGCGGGCCGCAAAGCGTCGTTCGAGTTGATAGGCCAGCCAATCGGGGCCTGGCAGACTATTGGGACCCGTCCCCTCCTGCGGGTCGAGCGGCTGGAACTGCTCGAGGCGGAGGCTGCCGTCGAACAAACCGCAAGCCGGCGAAGACCAACTCCCGGCCGCGGCAACGAGACCGGCCGCTTGCGTGTATTCCCAGGCGACCAGATGACGTTCATGCGCCACGCGCCGCAGCGATTCGGCGTGGAACAGGTGCAACAAGGCTTCATCGCGGTCGATGTGCCGGGGCGGCGCGGGTTTCCAAAAAGCGTCCCACCAGAAGCGCGGCTCGGGATCGCGTTCCGGGCCGGCGGGCGGCGCCTGTTGATCCAGTCTTGGATGAAAAGCAAGCCGATCGAGATCCAGCTCCAAGCCCTGGAATGCCGTGGCCGCATTCGGGTCGCCGGGGTCGCGCCATCCGAAGATCGCCAGGTCCCCCTCCAGGTATAAGAGCGGCCACTGGCGCGGGTCGGCAAGCAGGCGCTCGAGGGCGCCGAGAAGTGCGTCGCGGTCGGCATCATAGAGCACGAGGTGACGAACGCCGGCCGCGCGCATGCGTTTCGGCCAGTCCACCGGCGTTCCGGGCTTTGGCTCCGGCTCGCCGAGGCGGAGAGCGGCGTCGATGTCGCGCGGCGCCGTGTCGGCTCCCGCAACGAGCGTGCGCGCCAGGACCCCTTTCGCTTCGGGGCAAAACCACGCGAACGCGTTGGCCGTGTCGCGCGAAACGTGCAGCGCGCGTGCATCGGCGCCAAGTCGTCCGTCCTCGCACCACCGGCGGACCGCGGCCGCGCCGCGCTCCAGCGATGGCGCTGTTTCAATGTCCCACCGCCGTGGCTCATACGGCGGGCCTTGCAACCATCCCGGCCAAGCGCAGGCGACCAAGCCGACCAGGAGCACGATCGCCAGCCCGCGCAACGCCCGCACCGCCGCGCACGGCAGCACGAAGGCGGGGCGGCCATCGGCGGCTGCCAAGCGCGATGCCAGGAAGTCCTGAAGGTTCCACGCAAGCACCGAGCCGGCAACCACCGCGAAAAACGGGACAATCCGCACCTGCAGGGCGCTTAACGCTGCCAGCGCGATCCACGGCAGAAAACGCTCCCAAGACCAGACGGAGCGGTGCAAAAAAAACGATCCCAGGCCGAGGGCCAAAAGAGCAAAGTAAACAACGCCGGGCGCACTCAATCCGAAGCTTTGGAGATCGACGCCGCCAAAGGGCGACGTCACGGGGCCCGCGCCATCCGCCGATCCCACGAGGCTCGACGCCTGGGCGAAGGCATAAACATGCGCCGGGTTGATCAGACAAGCCGCCGCCAGCACCGCCACGGAACCGAGCGCGGCGACGAACCCTCTGCCGTTGCCACGGACGAACGCTTGATCCAGGGCCCGCCCGAATTCCACGAGCGCCACGACAATGAGCCCGAGCACGAACCGACCGTCCAAATTGGCCCACGCAACGAAGAGAAGCACCAACGGCCACAACAACACCTGCGCGCCGGTCGCGTTTGCGCCGCGCCGTTTCTCGATCCAGACAGCGACCGCCAATAACAAACAAGAGACCGTCGCCGGCTGCAACGCGAGCCGGGCGCTAACGGCGAGGAGAGCCAACGCAGTGCACAATACCGGGATAAGCCACCCGAATTGCGTACGGCTCAGCAGCAACAAGGCCACGGCCAACGCCGCGGCCAGGACGGCCTTGGCGATCACCAGTCCGGTACCCCCGGCGACCAGATACAAGCCGTAACCAAGCACATCGTAAAGCCACGAAGACGTCGCTGGCGCCGGGCCCGTCGCGAGGGCGATGTCGCCATGCGCCAATGACCGGCCGTGAGCCAAATGGAGCCAAACGTCACTGTTGCGTGCAGGGAAGGAGGCGAGCAAGAAGGCCAGGCTCGCGACCAGGAAGACGAGCAACGCGCTTTGCGATGCGGACGCCTCAGCAAACCTCTCCCCCCGAGCGACGGGTCTGCCGAGGGGAAGCGCGGCCAGCGGAGCAGCAACGGCCGCGGCGGACGACGATGCGGATGGTTCGTTCGATGGCGCCATGATCTCACGCGCAGACGATGGGATGTCGCTGATGCAACCGTCTCAACGGAAGAGGAAGAACCTTGCCTCACGATAGAGGCGAACGGTGGGCAGGTCAAGCGCGGGCCGCGGCCCTAGCAGTGGTCAAACGCACATCTTTACAGGGGACGGTGCAACGGCATGAGCAAACGATTCGTCACCTCCGCCCTCGAATTCGTCACAGTTCATTTGCACCGCGGGACGAAATAACGAAAAATGCAAGAAGAAGCGCTTGACACTGAACTGGAGCGGGGTGACAATTCGCAGTTGCGAGTGAATCCGGTTTCATTAACCCGGTGCTTTCAATTCGGTTTCCTAGTCTTTAATTTCAAGGAGTTGTCGATGCCAAGAGTCCGATTATTCAACCGTTGGCGAGCATTCACGCTTATTGAACTGCTCGTCGTCATTGCGATCATCGCGATCCTGATCGGCCTGCTGGTGCCGGCAGTCCAGAAAGTCCGTGAAGCGGCGGCCCGCGCCCAGTCACAGAATAATCTAAAGCAGCTGGTCTTGGCGTCGCACAACTGTGCCGACACCAACGGCGGCAAGTTGCCGCCCACCTTGGGCACGTATCCGGGCGACGGCAACGGCCTCAACTGGGGCCAATCGTTCCGCCCGTCCCGCTTCGGCACGCAGTTCTATTTCCTGCTCCCCTACATTGAGCAGGATGCCGTCTTCAAGAGCCCAGAGATCAGCGGCGGTCCCGGCGATCCACAAGGCCAAGGACCACACCAATCGAATTCCTGGTGGTCGCATAACGTGGTCAAGACGTTCCATGCTCCCGGCGATCCGACGCTGCCGTCCGACGGCATGACATGGGGCGGCCGTGGCGCCACGAGCTACCTGGCCAACTGGCACGTCTACCGCGGCGGTTGGGACGAAGACTGGCAGAAGGGCGGCGTCACGCGCTTCCCGGCCGGCATCTATGACGGCACGTCGAACACCATCTTCATGTTCGAACACTATGCCGTGTGCGGCAATCCGAATGGGCAGACGGGCCCCGTGTATGTGGAACACATCTGGGGCGAAGACGGACAAAACTCCGGCCCGACGGCCGAACAGTTCAACGCCAACGTTTGGTTCAATCCGTCGTATCACTGCTCGTGCATTCAGATCCCCGGAATCACCTGCAATCACCCGGAAAAGAACCAACCGAACTACCCCTGGTATTACATGCCGCTGCCCGAAATCAAGCCGATTCCCAGATTCTGCACCCCATGGCGCACCCAGGCGTTTTCCGCGGGCGGCATTCAGGTCGGCTTGGGTGACGGCAGTGTCCGCAATGTGTCTCCCAGCATTAGTCAGACGACCTGGGGCAAGGCATGCGATCCCGCCGACGGCCTGCCGATGCCCAACGACTGGACGAATTAACGGTCAATCCTAGCGGCCGCTGCAAACTCGGTCAGCTGCGAGACGCTATCCAGCGGCGATTCGTAATCGCTGGATAGCGTCTCCTTGTGTACTTGGGGTACACAGGCGCCCCACCCTCCATAGGACTCTTCTTTCAGGGACTCGCTTATGATCAACGGCCGACTACTCCTTGCGACGCCCGCTTTGTGTGTGCTTCTTGCGGTAGGCTGCGACGCGCCCACGAACACGCCTTCCAGCGTATCGGGAAAAGTTACCTACAACGGCAAGCCGCTGCCCGGCGGCACCATTCGGTTTACGTTTAAGGAAGGCGGGGCCTACAGCGGCGTCATTGAACCCGACGGGTCGTATACGGCGAACCAGCTTCCCGCCGGAGACGCCAAGGTAAGCGTGGAGACGGATTCCCTCAAGACGGGCAGTGCCGATCCCAAGACTTACCAGGGGGGCAGGGGAGGCTCACAAATGATGAGCCCCGTGCCGTCGGGACGAAGCTCCGTCGGCCCCAAAGGTGAGTACACGAAGATCCCCGAAAAGTACAAAGACCCGGACAAATCCGGGTTTACGGTCACCGTCGGCAAGGGCAGCAACAGCGGCAAGAATTTCGACCTTGTGGATTAGACGCCGCCGGCACACTCCTGCACCAAGGGCCGCGACTCCTGGAAACCAGGAGTCGCGGCCCGTTTTTTTCGGCTTCTCTGCCGGCCGCTGCCGCGTCGTGGTACCATAAAGGTCTGCTCACCTTCGACAAACGAGCTTCGTTCGCCACGAGATCAACGGCACATGGTTCCTGCACTGACGTTTCTGACGCCGACGTTGCAGGTTGTCCAGAAGCGCCCCCGCCTCACCGGAGTCATCGCCCTCTTGTCGGTCGCACTCCTCGCCGGCGGCGGCGTCTACGGCGTGGCGTTCTACCAATGGCGCGCGGCGCAGAAGGCGTACAAGGCGGATCGCATGCCCGAAGCGCGTAGCGATCTTGAATTCTGCCTGCGCATCTGGCCACGGAGCATTCCGGTCCACCTTCTCGCGGCGCGGACGGCGCGCTTGAGCAGCGACCTCGCCGACGCCGAAGCCCATTTGAACCGTTGTTTGCAACTGCAGAAAGGCGCATCGAAGGACGTCCAATTGGAGTTCCTTCTCCTGCGGGTTCAGCGCGGCGAAGTGGACGAGGTTGCAGCGCAGCTTTTCCTCTACGTCGAAGACAAGCACCCCGACGCGCTCCTGATCCTCGAAACCATCGCGCGCGCTTACCTGATCAACCACCGCTACAGCCCTGCGCTGGCCTGTCTCGATCGTTGGTCCGCGGAAGATCCCAGCGCCGCCCAGCCGCACTACTGGCGTGGCTGGATTATGGAGCGCATCCGTGACTACGACGAGGCCCTTCAGGACTATCAAAAAGCCGTGGAGTTGGATCCGGCTTACGTGCCTGCCCGCCTGCGACTCGCGGAATTACTGCTGGAGAAGTCGAATCCACCGGAGGCCCTGCCGCACTTAGAGCTGCTTCGGAAACAACATCCCGAGCGCGCGGATGTTATGGCCCGGCTCGGACAGTGCCGCTATATGGAAGGGCAAACGGAAGAGGCCCGCCAACTCATGGAAGCCGCCGCGGTCGAAATGCCGAACGATGCCCCGCTGCTCGTGTCGCTCGGCAAACTGGAGCACCAAGACGGCCGCGACGCTGCGGCAGAGCGCTGGCTGCGGCACGCGCTGGACGTGGACCCGTTCGATCTGGAGGCGCGCTACACGCTCGTCAGCTGCCTGGAGTCGCTTGGCCGCCGCGAAGAAGCCGCCGCCGCGCGCGATGTTTGGAAAAAGAACAAGGACGAATTGGAGCACGCGAACCGGTTATTGAAGGATATCGCCGACCATCCCTCGAACGATCCCGAGCAAGCTTACGAAGCCGGCGCGGCCCTTCTTCGCATCGGGCAAGAGCCGTTGGGGCTTTTCTGGCTCTACGAGGCACTCAAGCGGAATTCGTCGCATCAGCCGACGCACCGGCTGCTGGTGGACCACTACACAAAGAAAGGCGAACCGGAAAAGGCGGTTGCCCATCGCCGGCGGCTCGTGGAGCCGCGCTAGCGTCGGTAGGAGAGTCCGACGCACGATGCGCGGGAGTACGTCTTCCCGCCCTGGCACGTCGGGCTCGCAATCAATTCTCACGCTCCATGATAATCAATGTCCTTCACTTCCAGCGCATGCTTCTGAATAAACTCCCGCCGCGGCTCGACCTTCTCGCCCATCAACGTGCGAAACATTTCATCCGCCTTGAGCGCATCATCGAGCTGGACCTGCATCAGCGTCCGTTTCTCAGGGTCGAGCGTTGTCTCCCACAATTCCTCACCGTCCATTTCGCCGAGGCCTTTGAAGCGCGTGATGGTCATGCCGCGTTCGCCCAGGTGGCGGATCGAGGCGACCAGCTCGCGCAGGTGCGGCAATGCCCGTTGTTGGTCGCCGTTTTCCAGCGTAAAGCGCGGCGCCGGCTCGCGGCCCGCGATACGCGGACTGGGAATCAGGTCGGCGGCGACCAGACCGAAGTCGCGCAGTCGTTCCAGGCCGCGGTTTATCGCGCGGACTTCGTGCAGCTCTTGGATGGCGAACGTTTCCGGGTGTCCGTTGACATGGCCGTTGCCGCCCGGCGCCGCGTTGTCGGCGACGACGAGATCACGGCCCAGGCGCTCCTGTTCTTGCCGGCGGAATTGATCGACGTCGGACGAACTGACGAACCAATGCTCGCGGCCGCCGACGTATACGCGATACGCCGGCAGGCCCTGCGGTGTTTGGTGCGCCAGGAAGGCGCTCAAATTCAGCCCGCGTCGCTCGAGGATGACGAGCGAGCCTTCGAGCTCGTCGAGAATGCGTACGAGGTTGCCGAGGCGTTCGTTTTCGAGAAGGGCGGTCTCCGCCCGCGGCACACCAGCGCCGTCGGCGTTGGCGAGCACGCTGAAGCGCGTTCCCTCCAGGCCGCGCTGCCGCAGCTCCTCGTTCATTTCCTCCACCGTCTGTACGTAGCGGACGTTCTTCTTCTGTGTCACTTTGTAGAGTGGCGGCCGCGCGACAAAGATACGGCCCTTGGCCACGAGTTGCAGCATTTGGCGATAGAAGAACGTCAGCAGCAGCGTGCGGATGTGCTGGCCGTCCACGTCGGCGTCGGTGAGGATGATCACCTTGCCGTAGCGCAGACCCTCGGTGTCTTCCGTGTTGCCGATGTCGATCCCGACCGCCGCGATCAGGCTGATGATTTCTTCGTTGGCCAGCACCTTCTCGGTGCGGGCCTTTTCGACGTTGAGCACCTTGCCGCGCAGCGGGAGGATCGCCTGAACCATGCGGTTGCGGCCGCTTTCGGCGGAGCCGCCGGCCGATTGCCCTTCGACCAGGAACAGCTCCGACTCGTCGCGGTCGCGCGTCGTGCAGTCCATCAACTTGCCGGGCAGGCCGCCCGAACTCAGGATGCTCTTACGATCTTTGAGGGCTTTCTTGGCTTTGCTCGCCGCTTCGCGCGCCTCGGCGGCAAGCACGACTTTCTTCATGATCTTCTGCGCTTCCTTTGGATTCTCTTCAAGGAAGCGGGCTAGTTGCTCGTTGACTACGCTGGCGACGATCCCTTCGACTTCGGGATTGTTGAGGCGAATTTTTGTCTGCGAGTCAAACTGGGGCTCCGGCACCTGCACACTCACCACGGCCGTCAGACCTTCCCGGAAGTCCTCGCCGATCGGTTCCAAGCCGTTCTTGAAGTGCCCGCCTTTGCTGCCGTAGGCGTTGAGTGCGCGTGTGAGCGCCGATCGAAAGCCGGACAGGTGCGTGCCGCCGCCTTGGTTGTAGGCGTTGTTGACGTAGCAGCGCACGCGCTCCTCCTCGGTGGTCGTGTACTGCAGGGCGACCTCGACGCGCACCGCATCGACAAGCTTGTCCAGGTAAATCGGCTTGTGCAGCGTCTCCTCGGAGCGGTTGAGGTATTCGACAAACTCCGCGACGCCGACGGCGTAGTGAAACGTCTCCTCTTTGCCGGTGCGGGCGTCTGAAACTTTGATCGCCAAATCCTTGTTGAGAAAAGCCAACTCGCGGAGTCGGCCTTCGAGTGTGTCGTAATCGAAGGTGACGTTATGGAAAATCTGTGGATCGGGCTTAAAGGTGATCTTGGTTCCGGTGCGATTCGGCGAGGCGCCGATTTCTTCGACGCTGGTGATCGCCTTGCCGCGCTCGTACTCCTGTGTGTAGACACGGCCGTTGCGCCGGACTTCCGCCTCCACCCACTCCGAGAGAGCGGTAACTGCCTTGGCGCCCATGCCGTGCAGGCCGGCCGAGGTCTTGTAGGTGCGCTTGTCGAATTTGGCGCCGGCGCCCACAGTCGTCATCACGACTTCAAGCGTGGAGCGCTTCGCCTCGGGGTGTATTTCGACAGGGATGCCGCGGCCGTCGTCACTTACCGACAGGCTGCCATCCACGTCGATCTTCACGTGGATGTTCTTGCAGAATCCGGCCAACGCCTCATCAACGCTGTTGTAGACCAATTCGTAGACGAGGTGGTGCAGACCCTTCGTACCCGTGTCGCCGATGTAAACGCCGGGCCGGTGACGGATGTGGGCGGCATCGCGCAAGATGCCGACATTACCGGCGCCGTATTCGGCCGTTCCGTCGCTGGACGACGTAGAGCCGGCAAGTCCCGCTTCGACGGGCGGCGGCGCGGTGATCGTTTCATCATTCATAAAACGAATATCCTTTTCAATAAGGCGAATTCCGCGGCGAGCACGGTGGCGTACACCCCGGGAGAACGCCCGGCGCTCGCGCATCCAGGCTCGCCTGCTGGGCGCTAGTCCTTGATTCTGATTACGACAACGGCCCTGCGCGAAAGCGCAGATCGTTGATCGTTACGCCCGGTAAACGCTGCCGTAGTGCCGCCAGCAGCGGGCGTTTTTGGTAATGGGCCAATTCCTGAAGCAACACAGCGTTGCCGACAACAATTTCGAGTACGCCACGGCGTAAGGCCCCGACACGAGTCTGCGCAACGGCCTCTGCGCCGACCGATTCGGCCCACGCTTCCTCGAGGCGGCCGCGTTCCTGACGCCGGCCCCAACCACGTGCCGTAAAGAGGCGACTGAGAACTTCGCCGATCAATTCGGGACCGCGACGGTCGTTCGTACTCGGTCGCATCGCAGGTCTCTCTTGCTTTCGGGTGATCGCCAAGCCGCAAGCAGCGCGGGTTACGAAAGCGGCATCACCAGGTACGAGTAATCGGTCCCCACCTTGAGCAAGGCCGGGCTGCCGCTGTCGATCAGTTCGAGGATCAGTTCCGTGTCCGGCGGCAACACGCGAAGCATTTCGGTGACAAAACCTGGATTGAAGCTGATGTCCAGGTTCTTGCCCTCATATTCGATCGACATCTCGACCTTCGAGCGTCCCGTGCCTGCCCCCTGTGCTTCGAGCGTCACTTTCTTTTTGGTGAAGTGGAAGACGACGCGTTTGCTTTCCTCATCCGTCATGATCGCCGCCTGCCGAACCGCGGAGAGGAACGGTCCTACTTGCAACGGCACTTTCGTCGCCTGCTTTTTCGGGAACACTTCCCGATAGGGGGGATAACGCCCTTCAACCAGCCGGGTGTAGATCATCGCCCGTTCGGTTCGGAACAGCGCGTCGTTCGCGCGAAGACTCGCTTTGACGACCTCTTCGTCATCTTGCAGATTGCGTTCGAGCAGCCCCATCGCCTTCGATGGGACAACCGGTGTCTGTCCCTTCGTCGAATGTCCACCGTGCGCTGTGGCCGTTCCTTGCGTCAGCGCCAGCCGCCGGCCATCGGTAGCGACGAGGCGAACCTGCGATTCCTCCAATTCCCAGAGCACTCCGGTCATGGAGTAGCGGGCGCTTTCCTGGGCGGCGGCAAAGGCCGTCCGGCGAATCATCTCGCGCAAGCTGCCGGCCGTCAGCTCGTGGTACTTTTCCTCGGTAAACGCCGGAATGTCCGGAAAATTGGCCGCATCCTCACTCGGCATTTCGAATTCCATGTGCTGACCGCGGACGATGCATGCGTTCGCGTCCGCTTCAATGGAGACTTCCTCATCCGATGACTCGCGGAGGATCGCGATAAGCCGCGCCGCGGGGAGCATCGCCTCGCCGGGCTCTTCCACCTTCAAGCCGCGAACCTCCAAGCGAATGCCTAACTCCAGATCGGTTGCCACGAGGGTACAACGGTCCGCGTCGGCGATCGCCTTGATGTTCTTAAGAATCGGTTTAACGTCGCGGGCCGGTATCGCCACGCTCGCAAGCTGGCACGCCGACAACAATCCCTCACGATGGCACACTGCCTTCATGGTGTCTCCCATGCGGAGAGGCATTTCTCCGCGATGCTGTGATGATGGCCAAAAGACTTAGGCTTATATCTCCTCAGTAGTAGTAGTGAGGAGGAAGCCGGTTTTTGTCACTAACACTCGGAAGCGTCTGTGTCACTCCGCGAACCATTGGGGAGTGTCTGGACAGCTGAATCCAGCTGGCAAGCAACGCATCTCGCAGTGTTGTTGAAGCCTTTCTGTAGAAACCACGTTGACGATCCGGCGGTTCCTGGATGTTTGCTGTTGCGGAAACTTAATGCTCGGTGATTCCATGTGGCGTTAACTGGTCTAGCAACGGCGCCCGACGAGCGGTTGACGATTTCATGACACGTTTTCCACCGATCTATACCAATTCGGCTTGAAGCTGCCGCACCGCACCGGAGATTCCCGCGTCCGTGTCCAGCGAGTTCGCGATCTTACGGCAGGCGTGGAGCACGGTGCTGTGATCGCGCCCGCCGAACGACGCGCCGATTTCTTCCAACGACAGCGGCGTCAAGCGGCGTGCCAGGTACATACCGACCTGCCGCGGAATCAGTGCCTTGTGCGAACGTCGCCGCGACTGGATCTGCCGCTGCTCGACCTGGAAGTAGCGGCTGACCCTCTCGATGATCCGGTTTAGCAATGGAGCAACTCGCGCTTCGGACTCAAAGTCGCGCGCGACGGTTGCGAGGTCCGGCAGATGGCCATGCTGTTTGACGAGACTTTCCAGGCGGGCTGCTGCCGCGTCGAGTTGGCGTCCGCTTCCCGGCAATCGATCCGCGAGCCACGCGAGCACGTCCGGTCGAATCGCAAGTTGCCGGCGGCCGACGCGCTCCTCGAGAAATCGCAGGCGGCTCGCCGGACCGAACGGTTGTAAGCTCACAACCAACCCAGCCGCCAGTCGGCTCGTCAAACGATAGGGCGCACCTGGCAAATCGCGGGGGCCAATGTTCGCCGTGAATACCATCTGGCGTTCGTGGAGCAGCCGTTCGTCGAATAACTGAACGAGCGGTTCAGCCGACGCAGCCGTCAAATGTTGGAGGCCCTCAAGGACGAGCAGGTCGCACGTTCCGACCTCACGCAGCAATTCCGAAGCTGCCTCGGCCCGGGCGCGGACATCGGAGGCGGCCAGGATGTTCGCCGTCGCGTCCGAATGCTGACGAAGAAAATCGCCAACGAAACTCTGAACGAGGTGGGTTTTGCCGCAACCGGCCGGCCCGTGCAGATAAACAGGATTGCAAACGCGCCGTGCCCGCCCCGAGGAGAGACAGCCGAGCATCCCCTGAGCGGCCGCGGTGGCCGAGCGGTTTTCCGGCGTCAAAATCCAGCGTGCGAGCCTCTGCATGATGCCTTTCAAACCCGGTCGGCGAGCGGGAAGATCATGCACGCATTGTAGTGAAAAAACCGCTCGTTCACAAGGTTAACGACCGCGTCGCAACTCGCCGAATTTCAAGGATTTACGCCGCGAAAATGTGCCTCGGCAGCCCTTGCCGAGCCGATCGGGAAAATGGGTCAATGTGCAGCCGGGATTTCCACCAACTGACCGCGATCGAGCTCCGTGATAGATGCACACCCCATGAGGCCCAATGAGAGGTCAATATCGGCGATGAGGTTGTTCACGACGTTGGCCACCCCCTCTTCGCCGTTGTACGCAAGGCCGAAGCAGTAGGGCCGGCCGAGCAGAACGCACCGAGCGCCGAGTGCCACCGCTTTGAGCACGTCGGCGCCGCGGCGGATGCCGCTATCGAACAAGACGGGCATTTTGCCGGCGATGGCATCTACCACGCGCGGCAGTGCGTCGAGAGCGGCAATGGCGCCGTCGAGTTGGCGTCCGCCGTGGTTGGAGACGATGACGCCGTTCACACCGTGGTCCACTGCCTTCTTTGCGTCACCGGGGTCGAGAATGCCCTTCAGCAGAATCGGCAGCCGCGTGTGTTGGCGCAGAAAGGCGAGATCGCTCCACGTCAACGATGGGTTGGAATAGAGGCTGCCCCACAACCGCACGGCGCCGGGAAGATCGAGCTTCGGCGGGGCGGGCAGCAGAGCGCGGAACACGGGGTCGGTGAAGTAATTCTCCAAGCCTTTGCCGGTGAGAAACGGCAGGTAGGCGTTTTGCAGATCGCGCTCGCGCCACGCCAGAAAAAACGTGTCGAGCGTGACGACGAGCGCCGAGAAGCCGGCCTGTTCCGCGCGCCCTACGAAGCTGGCGGCGAGGTCGTTATTGCGCGGCCAGTAAAGCTGAAACCACCGCGGGCCGTCGCCGTTTTCTTTCGCGACCTCTTCCATTGAATAGGACGACAGTGTGTTAAGCACCATGCCGACGCCGGTCTCCTTCGCCGCCAGCGCCACCGCCAACTCGGCCTTTTTGTGCAGGATTGAAAGCACGCCGACGGGAGCGAGGAGGAAAGGATACCGCAACCGCTGGCCGAGGAGTTCAACGCTCAAGTCACGCCTTGCCACGTTCCGCAAAAAACGCGGCACGAGACGCCAACGACGAAACGCGGCGAGGTTTGCCCGCATCGTGTCTTCGGCGCCGGCCCCGCCCACCAAGTAGTCGTAGGCTTCCGCCGACAGCTCTTTCTTCGCGGCGGCTTCGAGCTGCTCGATCGCAATCGGCTGTTTCGGTTTGGTCCCAACAACGCCCTTTTCGTAAATGGCGAGCTGGCGTGCGAGGCCGGGAGAAGCGTCTGGCGTTGGCACGGGCATCACGTACTCCCGCATCGGGCGCGGCGTGCTGCTGACTTCACCATCATTCTAAATCGACGTGCGTGAATCGCCAGTGCCGCCGGTAACTGTGCCGCCGAGGGCACGCGCCAGACGGTTGTAGCGTCGTGGGCCGCGTTTGCAGATATGAATCGACTTACGGCGAATACGAGCGAAATAATAACTACCCTTTGTGGCCCTGTTTGCGGGAAACACGTTGCGCAGGTATATTCCACAAACGCAATGTTTAAATTGGGTTACGGCAAGTTTTCCGGTTGTGCGATTTGCAAAGGATGACAGAATTCCACTTTGTCTTGTATTCGCCGTAAGTTGCCACATCGCAGTGGCTAATACGCCTCAAAATCGCCCTCGGTCTTGCCGCCGTGCCCGAGTAGGCGAGGGCAGCGGACTTGGCGGCAGCTCGATTAGCCTTCGCGCGTCCTCGGCAGTTTGACCTCGCCCGAGAGCACGAGTTGTCCACCGGCCGTAAAAACCGGAGAATTACTCCGAAAGAACAAACTCGTCATGTTTTGTTCCGAATCCGGCCTCTCCTTCGCAATGCCAAAACCACAAACATCGTGAGAATGCTCGCCGCGGCAAGCGATACGTAGCCGCGCCGATACCACGGCAGTGCCGGCGCGTCGTCATGAGAAGCATCCGCTATCGCCGGTGCGATTTTCGCCGGAAGCCAACGGCCGTCCGGTTGCACGCGATACGTCGCCTGCTTCCGGTTATCAATCACGGTCGTCCCGGCTGGAAACGGGAAGTCAAACTCCTCCGCGGCCACCGGTGCGTTGATGGACGCGCTGACGACGTTCGCCGTCGTGGTCGCGAGAATCGCCCCATCTTTGGAAAAACGCTTGCGGACCCATTTTGTCGGCAAGTAGCCTGCAACCTCGTGACAGCAGTATTCAATGTCCAAGGTTTCGGCGTAAACGACTGGGCCACGCGGGTCGAGGCGAATGCGACGGACCACACGGTCCTGGGTTGGATCGAACCAATAATGCCCCTTGTCTGATCCGTGGTCTACGACGTATTCTTCCCAAGCAGCTCCAGCAACGCGAAGCGATTCGCCCGTGGGCTTTAGCGCATCGAGCCAGTTCCGCGCGAGAAGCGGGTGTCCGCCGCGGATTGTGTAAATGAGCGGTTCAGCATCCGCCTCGACGAATGTGGAAATGGCGCCTTTGTCGAGAATGGCGATCGGCGGCCCTTGCCCTGTGCCGCCTTCGGGGAGGAAGAACGTGCTCGTAAGGCCGTCGAAGAGGCTGATAGAGGTTCTACGGCGCAGCGTGCTGTTGGGATTCAATTGCGGATGACGGTCTTCACCGCGCACCTTGTCGCCGTCCACTACCAGACGATTGGTCGATTCCAGCGTCATATCCTTGTCGGGGGTGATCGGAAAAGGAGAGATTCCGCCACGGACGATTTGTTCGGAGCGAGTGAACTGGAAATCGGCTGTGCGCACCGCTGACTGACGGCGCCGCGCGGCTTCGATGGCGGCATCATCCGCGACGCCTTGTGGGGGCAGTGCGACCGCGATAAACACGGTAACCATGTGTACCAATCGGTCGGTCTTGTACATGTGTACAACCTAAACTAGCCCCCGTCGAACGCGGAGTTGAGTAAAGACTGAGTGCCACGCTTATCCGACCCGCGGTGAAGACATCGTGAGAATTGCGGAGGCGTTTCGGTCGAAGGTGCGAGGCTCCGAGCGCCTTCGAGGACATATCATTGGGGTCTCACGGGGTGCCGAGCGGAGGAGTTATTTTTCGGTCCATGGGCCAAGTGCCCGAAGATACGAGCTCGGTAAGCGGCGCTTCCGAGCCGGCGTGCTTATTTCGTGATACGGCGATCCTACGCCAGCACATCCCTTATCACCCGTCCATGCACATCCGTCAGCCGCCGATCAATGCCGTCGTGCCGCACCGTTAGCTTGTCATGCTGAATGCCGAGCAGGTGCAGCACGGTGGCGTGAATGTCGTAAACCTCGGTGGGATGCTCGCGGTCGAGAGGCTTGTAGCCGAACTCATCACTCGGGCCGTACGAGATGCCGCCGCGGATGCCGCCGCCGCATAGCCAGTTGGTGAAGACGTAGGGATTGTGGTCGCGGCCCTTGCCGCCTTGTGACGAGGGCATGCGGCCGAACTCGGTGGTCCAGAGGATGAGCGTGTCTTCGAGCAGGCCGCGTTGTTTCAGGTCTTGAATGAGCGCCGCCGTGCCGCGGGCCATGCCGAGGGCGAGCGGGCCGTGGTCGCGCTGCACGTCTTCGTGCGAATCCCAATTGCGGCGTGGGAAGCCGTTGTCGTTGCCGGACCAAATTTGCACGAAGCGGACGCCGCGTTCCAGCAGCCGGCGGGCGACCAGGCATTTGCGAGAGAAGATGTCGGTTTCCTCGGCGGCGTTGATTTCCTTCGGCCAGGTGATGGTGTTGTGATCGAGGCCGTACAGTTTGAGGACGTGCGGCGGCTCCTTCGAGATGTCGAGCGCTTCGGGGGCGGCGAGCTGCATGCGCGCTGCCAATTCGTAGCTGCGGATGCGGGCGTCGAGCCGTTCGTCGCCGGCGCGGTCGGCCGCGTGCGTTTGGTTCAGGCGATTGAGCAGCGAGATGCCGTCGGCGTCGCTTTGACGCGTAACGAACGTGCCTTGCTTCGCGGGGAACAAATCGACGATCGGCGTTTCCGTACCGAGGTAGATCACCGTGCCTTGATGTTGCGACGGTAGAAAGGCACTGTCCCAGTTCTTCGTGCCGTTCGACGCCAGACCCCGATGATCGGGGAGGACGACGAATGACGGTAGGTTTTCATTCATGCTGCCGAGGCCGTAACTGACCCAACAGCCCATGCCCGGAAAGCCGGGGCGGTTGAACCCGGTCGTTTGCAGCAACGTCCCCTGGCTGTGGACCCCGGTCTTGCCGACCAAGTTGTGGACGAAGGCGATGTCGTCCACGACGGCGCCAAGCGGGGCGACAACGTCGCTAAGCATCTTGCTGCACCGGCCGTAGCGTTTGAAATCCCATATCGGCCGCAACCAGGGGCCGAGACCGTCTTGAAATGCCTCGACGTGCTCGCCAAAGTTGGAGGGTTGGCCGTGACGTTGGATCAACTGCGGTTTGTAGTCGAAGAGATCGATGTGGCTCGCGGCGCCGGCCATGAAGAGCTGGACGACGCGCTTGGCCTTGGGGCGATGGTGCGGCAGCGGCGAGGCAGCGTGGAGCAAACCGTCGCCGCCGAGGAGGGAGGCGAGCGCGATGCCGCCGAGGCCGCCGCCGGCGGTAAAGAGGAAGTCGCGGCGAGAGAGGGGGCGCGGTGACGCAACATGATGGAACGGCGAGCGATTGACGGCCATTCGACAGTCCTCAACTCTGCGTTTGTTTCTGTCGAAAGAACTCCGAGCGCTCTTTTCCTGTGACGCGCTCGTAGATCTCCCAGACATCGCCTGACCATTCCGAGCGTTTGCGGACATTTTTCACGCCGGAGCCGGGAAGGATCATTGACTGAAGAAATGCGACGCTCATTTTCCGAATCTCCGTTCCTTCGGCAAACAGCGCGGCGAATTCGTCCCGCTCCAAGTACTCGCGGTCGAACGCCGCGCAAAGGTGCGATTGGGTCTCATTCAGGCTGCCGATAGAGTAGCCGAGAAACGTGATGAGCTCGCCCTGCGTGCCGCGGCCGAAACCTTCCGGAATGTTCGACATTACGGACTCGGATGAGTCGTTGATTTGTTCGACGAGACGGCGGTCTTTGCAGAACGGCTCCCGCCGGGTCCGATGGAAAATGTCCTTCGACCATTTGCGGGCACGCTGCCAGATGAGGAGATCTGTGAAGTTCTTTGCCGCCATCGCAGTTCTCCAGCCAAGAAATGTACTCGGTACTCAGTACTCGGTACTCAGTGCCCCGTATTCGCTCGTCACTCCGCACGAAACGCCCGCCGGCTAACTCGTCAGTCGCTGGCCGGAGTGCTCAACTACCGCGTCGGGCATCGGAAACGTCTCCTCGGCGCGGCGCGCTTTCTCGCCCGCGATCCTCTCTTTCAGTTTTTCAAAGCGCTGGTCCACTGTCAGCCTTAAGTTTTCCCGCAGTGCCTCCCGGTCCACGAACTGTTTGTAGTATTCGATTACAGGGTCGTAGAAGTCCGGCGGCGGTGGATCCCAATGGTACGGCGTCGGGCCGCTTTCGGATTCGGCATGGTCCATGTTCGTCTCCGTGCAGCAGGCAGTTCGTTCTAATCCACGAACACAAATTCATTCAGATTCATGATGACGCGGCACATATTGGGCAGCCCGTATTTGCGGCCGTAATTGACCAAGTCGCCACGCTCCTCGGCCCCCGGCGATCGGCCGAACGCCACGCGGTACGCGTACGCCACTTGACAATCCAAGTCTCCGGTCGTCTTGAGTGTTTCGGCAAAATGCTTCGCCATCACCACCGTGAGTTGATCGTTCAACATCGTCAACGCCTGCAACGGCGTGATCGTTTGGTTGCGTTTGTCTACAAGCATCGACGGATCGGCACAGTCGAGCGTCGCCATGAACGGTTGCTGTTGCGAGCGAACCAGGAAGCGGTAGATCGACCGGCGATGCGACTTCGGATCCTCGGGATTGTGCAGCTGATACTCGTAGTGCGGCGAGTGTTCCGGCTTGTCGATGACGAAGTCCTGAAAGCTGGGACCGCCCATTCGCTCATCAAGTTTACCGGCGGCGGCGAGGATGCTGTCGCGGATCGCCTCGGCTTCCAAGCGGCGGCGGTTCATGCGCCAGTAATACGTATTGGAGGCATCCAGAGCAGCCGCCTTGGAGTTCTCGGCGGAAGATTGGCGGTAGGTCGCGCTCGTCACGATCAGGTGGTGCAATCGTTTCAACGATTGGCCGTTGTCGCGGAAGTCGGCGGCGAGCCAGTCGAGCAATTCGGGGTGCGTCGGCAGCTGGCCCATCTTGCCGAAGTCGTTTGGCGTATCGACGAGGCCGCGTCCGAAGTGATAGAGCCAAACGCGGTTGACGATGGAGCGCCAGGTGAGCGGGTTCTTGGGATCGGTCAGCCAATGAGCGAGGGCGGCGCGGCGTTCGCCTTCGGGATGTTCGGGCGGCACGTCAAATGTCGACGGAAGATCGCGCAGCGCGGCCAGCGCGCCGGGTCCGACTTCGGGGCCGGGCTTCGTCACGTCGCCACGCGGGAGAATGTGGATCGGACGCGGTTTGCCGCCGATGGGGCCCGTGCCAACGAACGTGCCGCTGCCGGTGTAGACCGTGCCGGCGTAAACCAATCGCGGCGGGGGCAGTGCGGCGAGTGCGGCGCGGATGGCCGACTCTTCTTTAAGAAGAGGCTCGTCGCTCACGGGTGGCGTGAGGCGGTCGCGCTGGCATTGGAGCGCGCGCAAGCGCGTGGCCCACTTGCTGCGCTCCCGCGCGATTGCGGGATCAACATCGTACGCCTTGTCGGCTCGGTCCACGGCGGCGAACACCGCTTGCAGGCGGTAGTACTCTTCCTGCGAAATGGGATCGAATTTGTGATTGTGACACTGCGCGCACTGGGCCGTGAGGCTGACGAAGGTGTTCATGGTGTTGGACACCATGTCGTCGCGGTCGAGATGGCGGGCGATTTTGCCGTCGATCTTGGTTTCCGGCACCTCGGCGTGGCCGATGAAATCCCACGGGCCGGCGGCGATGAAGCCGAGGGCTTCGACGCCATCGACGGTATTGGGAAAGAGAACGTCGCCGGCGATTTGTTCCTGCACGAAACGGCTATAAGGTTTGTCCTCATTGAAAGCGCGGATGACATAATCGCGGTACGGCCAGGCGTTGGGCCGCGGCTTGTCCTTGTCGTAGCCGTGGGTTTCGCCGTAGTGAACCACGTCGAGCCAGTGACGGGCCCAGCGTTCGCCATAGTGTGGCGAGGCGAGCAACTCATCCACCAATCGCTCGTACCAATCTTCGCGCGGATCGTTCCGCGCCCGCTCCACCTCTTCATACGTGGGCGGTAAGCCGAGCAAATCGAAATAGAGACGGCGCACCAGCGTGCGGCGGTCGGCCTCCGGCGAGGGTTGCAGGCCTTTCTCGTGGAGCTTGGCGAGAACAAAGGCGTCGATGGGATTGCGGGCACGGGCCGCGTCGGCACTTGGGAGTTGAGGGACCACGGGGCGTTTTATCGGCGCGAGCGACCACCAGAGCGGGTCCTCCGCGGCTGATGCGGCAACGGCCGACGCCGTGACGATTAGCAAAGCAAAGGCTTTCGCTCGAAGGGTCCGCATGGTAAGACGATAACGCCGGGCGGAGGCGTCAGCAAGCGAACACAAACGGCGGTTGTGTCTTGTTTGTAGTGACCGCATTCATGCGGTCATTCTGGAACCCGATAAATCGGGTCACTACAAACGGCGCCGCGACTCGAACGCCCCATTTTCCAAGGAGCATTCTCATGTGGGTCCCCAAGTGGCAACGCGACCGAGCGAAGGGCGTCGATTCGCCGGTGCCGACACAAGTCGTCTCGACCGAGGAGTTCATTCCCCGGCCGCAGAACGAGCAACAAAAAGAAGTCGAACGCCGCATCGTCGCGCTGGGCGAGGAAAGGGCGAAGATGCTCGGCATGGACCGCCGCGCGTTCATGGCCAGCTCGATGGGGCTCGCCACGGCGTTTGTCGCCAGCAACCAGGTCTACGGCAACCATTGGAACGTGGAAGCAAGTGAAACGGCGGAGCCCGCCGCCACCGAGGAAAAGTGGCCGAAGGGCGAGTTCTTCATCATGGACGTGCAGACGCACTTCACGAACGGCTACGCCATCGGCTTTCGGAACATGGAGTTCATCAAGAACATGGGCTTCAAGTTGAAGAACGACCCGGAAGCCTATTCATTCGGCAACTTCGTCAAAGAGCTGTTTTTCGACAGCGAAACGAGCATGATCGTGATCTCCGGCGTGCCGGGGAAAGAGATCAACAAAGGGGCCGACGGCAAAGTGCTCGAAGGGAAAGCGCGGTCGCCCGGTTTGTGGGGCGTCATTTTGCCAAGCTGGTTGATGGCGGAGCGGAAGAACGAGATCAACAACATCGCCGGCTGCCAACGAGCGCTTTGCCAAGGAAACTGCGCGCCCAATCACTATTGGGACAAGGCCAGCAACAAGCCGGACTGGAACGCCTTGTTCGAACAGATGGACCGCGAGGTGAATACGTACAAGATCGATTCATGGAAATGGTACTGCCACACCGATCCCGGTAAATCGGGCAACGGCTTCAAACTGGACGACGAGACGCTGGCGTATCCGTTCTACGAGAAATCAAAGAAGCTCGGCTTGAAGATCTTTAGCGTCCACAAGGGCTATTCATCGCAATCCGCGACCCTCGGCCACTTGGCCCATCCGGGCGACGTCGAGAAAGCGGCGAAGGACCATCCCGATTTAACGTTTGTCATTTACCACTCCGCGCTCAAGCACGACCCGAGCGAGCCGGGCTTCAAAGACCCCAAGTTCTTCGATGCGACAACGGGCGACTTTGCGTGGCATGATGCGCTCATGAAGTTGAAGGAACGCAATCCGGAGATGAAGAATGTGTTTCCGGAGATCGGCTCCGCGTTCGGCAGCCTGGCGATTCAACATCCGATCATGGCCCAGCATTTGATCGGCAAGAACATCAAGTATTATGGCGTCGATCACGTCATCTGGGGCACCGATTGTTTGTGGTGGGGCTCGCCGCAGTGGGTCATTGATGCGTTCAAGCGTTTCCAGATTTCCGACGAGCTATGTGACAAGTTCGGTTACAAGAAGCTGACCAAGGAGGACAAAGCGAAGATCTTCGGCCTGAACGCGGCGAAGATCTACGGCGTGGACGTGAACGCCAAGCGGAACGCGCTGCCGAAGGACACGCTGAGCAAGATCAAAGTGGCGTATCACGACCAGGGAGGGATGAGCGAGAACGCGGCGTATGGATGGGTGCGAGCGGAGTAGCTCACCGCGGAGGACCTATGTCGCGAGAGGATCGAGAATGGAGGATTGAGGATCGAAGAGCAGCCCGCAGGCGGCTGCGAATCGCGATCCTCTATTTTCTATCCTCTTTGCTCTTTTCTTTCTGCGTCCTCTGCGGTGAATTTCGAGCGGCCGATTCGGCGTCTTGGGGCAGCGATCATGTCGGCAAGTCGCTGCCGCAATTTGCGGGCGGTGATGAGTGCTTGTTTTGCCATCGCACGGATGTCGGGCCGCTGTGGGCTGCGAACCGGCATAATCGGACGCTGCGTCGTGCCGACCCGGATGCACCGGCGCTTGCCGCTCTGCAGAAAGACGAGGCGGCGCAGGTGCAGTTTTTGCTCGGCAGCGGCCGACGGCAGCGGTTCCTCAAGTCGGCCACGGCATATGGCAAACTCGAAATGTTCTCGGTCGCGTTCGATCCGGCGGCGGGGAAGCTGGCCGATACCGAAGTTCCGAAATGGGATGCGAGCCGATTTGCCGATGCGTGCGCCGGCTGTCATTGCACCGCCGTGGACGCCAAGACGCGCGCTTTCACGGCCCATTCGCTCGACTGCTTCGCCTGCCACGGCGACGTGCCGGAGAAGCACGCGAAAGATACGACGCTGGTTCATCTGGCGAAAAAACGGCAAGACCCGGCCCGCGTCGTTACATCGATTTGCGCCCAATGCCACTTACGTGGCGGCAAATCGCGCAGCACCGGCTTGCCGTATCCGAACCAGTTCGTGCCCGGCGACAATCTCTTCCGCGATTTTGAAGCCAATCTGAGGGCGGAGCGAATCAAGGCGCTGAACCCCGCCGACCGGCACGTGGCGGATAACGTTCGCGACGTGGTCTTGCTCGGCAAGGAAGACGTATCGTGCCTTTCGTGTCATGAAATCCATAAGCAATCGAGCAAGAAGCACCATCGGATGGCGGTCGGTGAGACGTGTTGGAATTGCCACACGGAAGGCGCCTCGAAGAAAGAAGTCAAGGAATACGACGTTCACAGCGAGACCTGCGGCTACTGACGGAGAACCCTGCATGAATACTCCCCTCGATTTCGAGCACCTTCCCGCCGGCGTCCCGATGGACGAAACCGATGTGAGCGTGCGCGCCTATCTGGCGCGACTTTCGGATGAGCGGCTGCGCGAATACAATCCGGCGTGGACCGACGAGCAAGTGATGGCGTGGGACGGCAATTTTCGCTCGGACGGGGCATTGATGCTGGTTTGTTGCGAGCGCGACGTGGAGGTACAGGAATATCGGCGGGTGCTGGAGGAGCATCTTATGTTTCGCGGACTGCGGGCGTGAGAACGACGTGGCTCGGAACCGTCTGCTTCGGTACGATGCAGGGACCCGCGCAGTCAGGAGAGCGACGATGAGCGCGATCGCAACCGTGCCGGTGACCATTGAACCGGAGGCCGCCGACTTTGTCGCCCGGCTGGGCTTGCAGGCGGAATTGGACCGCACAATCGACCACGTGCGGCAGACGACCCCGGGTCTGACGAGGCTTCGCGCTTATTACCTGGAACCCTACCGCAGCTTCGCCGCAACCAAAGAGGGGATAGCAAACGGCGTTCGCCTGCCGCAAGATGGTTGGTTCAACCGCCGACCATTTCGCGAAGGAGAACGCCGTGGCCGCTATTACAACCGATCATCCGTTCCTCCGC
>JBGQKZ010000037.1:0-54385 GCA_041499805.1 Gemmataceae bacterium | reverse complement strand
GGCCGTGCCGGCCTGAGCAACTGGGACGGCACGGCGCATCTCAAAGAACGACCTCTGCTTCGCCGCGCCCGGTGACGGTACGCGCCGCACCACGGGGCCACATCGCCCACGCTTGGGTTATTGAGATGTTACACGATGCCCCGTTAAGCCTTTATTCGATGGTGGTTTATGGCCAATCAAACGACTTTTGCAACGCAAGGCAACGATGCCCCGTTCGCCCGTTCCGCGAAGGCGGTTTACGCTCCGTTCGCAGTTGGTTACGCTCGTTCCCGGGCAGTCCTTGGAACGAGAAGGAAAGACGCATGAACTTACTGACGACGCTTGCCGGTTCCATGATGGAGGGATTCCTGCCCGCGGGGTGGGATCTCGCGAAGATCGACCGCCTCGCGGCTCTGCCGCCGGAGTCGATACGCCAGCGTCAGAGTTGGTGGCATCCGCAGTTCGAGCCATTCCCGTGCGGTTCGCTTGCCGATTTCGACACGTACATGGGCCACGAGATCGCACGCGAAATCCAACTCACGCGGCAAGAAAGCCGGCCGCTGGCGATCATCCTCCCCGTCGGGCCGATGGGCATGTACCGCTGGACGGTGTTCTTCCTCAAGGAATGGGGCGTGCCGTGCGATCACGTTCACGGTTTCAACATGGATGAATGGTCCGACGCCGCCGGCAACACGCTGCCGCCGGACAATAAAGGAGCGTTCCAATACGCCATGCAAGACGCACTCTACGGCCCGCTCGGCTCGCAAACCGTGCCGGTAAAGCAGCGACATTTCGCGCTCAAGACCGAACTGCCGACGTTTGCCGCCCTGATTCAGGACTTGAAGACGAAAGGCGCGAAACTCGTCACCGTCTTCGGCATCGGCCGGGTCTGCCACATCGCGTTTTGGGAGCCGCACTTCGCCGGCGAGTTCAAGAGCGAGGCCGAATGGAAGGCCCAAACGCACCGCCTCGGCGCTCGCCTGCATCCGTTGACCATCGAGCAGAACGCCCTGACCAGCTTCCGCAGTCGTACGACGCTGGTGCCTGCCTTCGCCAACACCATCGGCCCGGCTCTCTTCCTGGCGGCCGACCGCATCATCGGCGGCGCGGACGGCACCTTCTCCCGCGGCATGATGTGGCAAGGCTTGTCGCTGCGCATGACGCAGCTGCACGAGCCGACGCCGTGGATTCCGAGCACGTATATGCCGACACTGGCGGGGCGGTTGTTTTACCTGGAAGAGCTGGCGGGGCCGTTGGAGGCGGAGTGTCATTAAGTGGTATAATGAATCATAGTTGATGACTCGGAGGTAAGTTCGCATGAGCGGGCCATCGGACTCGGTTCAATCGACTAACCAACCGCCGTTTGATGAATCGTGGCGTCCGATCATCAAGCGCCGCTCCGCCGAATTGAAGCGCGGTGAGGTCGTTTGGGTATCGTGGGAGGAGCTGAAGCGGAAGTCGTTGGAACGGCTGCGTGACAAGGAGAACCAATGACCGCGTTGACACTTGACCGACCGAGCACATCGAATGACGAGTTTACGCCCGACTCCCTGCTTCAGACGGTGGGCCGCGTGTACGCGATCGCCTTCGACATGGACATTGATTCGCTGCGGCAGCACTGCGGCGGCCCTTACAACAACGCCTATCTCGAAATCCGCCGTGTGCTCCAGCGGCATGGCTTTACTTGGCAGCAAGGCAGCGTCTACTTCGGCGGCGAACAGAGCAATGCGGTGACCTGCGTGCTGGCGGCGATTGACTTGTCGGCGAGCCTTCCCTGGTTCGCGGCATCCGTACGCGACATTCGCATGTTGCGGATTGAGGAATTGAACGATTTAATGCCGGCGATTCGGCAAGCACACGAGCGAGAATCCCCATGAGCCAGGATGAACCGGTGCAATTGCCCGGGAAAGAACGTCGGCGCTGGCGCCCGCCCGTCGTGGCCGCGGGGATAATGGGGGTTCTCTTGAGTCCCATACCGAGTTTGTTCGTGTTCCCGGAAAAGTTGACTTTCGGGGTATCCCATCACGTCGGTGAGGGTGCCCGCGGCACTGTGTTCGTACAGTGGTTCGACAAGACTCTGTATGAACGACTTTCTGCGCAAGCAGATATAGAGATGGAGCTATTGTTTGGGCTGTTTTATGTACTGCTAGCCATCGCTGGGGGTCTTATCGGTGTATTCATTGCTTGGCTCTTTTTGCGATTGTTTGGTCGGTCAACCTGATCATTTCCCTGTACCCGTCTCCCGGCGTTGATCTTCTCGCCAAACTTCCCCGGCGCTGATACCAGGCATACAACGCTTGTTTTGGCCCTGCGCCCACTTGATCTAGCCCGTATCAACCAAACTCGCTATTCTCTGGCCACCTATCCGACCTGGCGCATTGCCGGGTGCGTTCGCCGGGCCTTTTCCGAGGTCTGTCGTGGCCTATCCACTGTGGCTGACAAAGCTGTTGATCCGCAGCGGCGTTGCGCGCTGGCTGCCGTCCGTGGACCGAATGACGGACGGCGGCGGCGGGTTCTTGCACTATTACAGTGACCGCGTCTTGGCCTCGCCGGCCGTTGAATTGGGCCAAGCGGCGGCGGTCTTGGAGGCAATCGCGCCGGACTGCATTGACCTGTCGCTCGGCGCGCCGCGCTTCGAGTTGGGACCGTCGGCGACCACTCGATTGCCGGCGGAGCGGCGTGGCTGGCCGCCGCTGGCGGGACTGCCGGAACTGCGCGACGCCGTCGTCGAGTGGCTGCTGATTGAGAAGCGTTTGGCGGTCAACGCCGCCGAGGAAATCCTCATCACGCACGGGGCGGTGGGCGCCATTGGCACGATTTGCGACACGTTCCTCAATCCCGGCGATCGCGTCGTTCTTTTCGATCCCTGTTCGCCGCTTTACCCGTTGTGCCTGCGGCAACGGCGCGCCTGCGTGCAGTGGCTGCCGACGTGGATGGAGGAAGGCAAGACGCGCTTCCGGCTCGATCAACTGGTCAAGGCGTTGCGGCGCGCGAAAATGGTCATTCTCAACGCCCCCGCCAATCCGACCGGCGGCGTGCTCTGCCCGGAAGACCTCGAACAGATCGCGTGGTGGGCCGACAAGTACGACGTGCTGATCGTCAGCGACGAAGTGTTCGACAACTATCAATACGAGGGCGAAACGTCTTCGATCGGCACGCTGCCCAAGGCGTTCAAGCGAACATTGACCGTCGGCAGCGTCAGCAAAGGCTACGGCCTCGCGTCGGCACGCGTCGGCTGGCTGGCGGGTTATCGGCATTTGGTGCGGCCGTGCTTATTGACGAGCGCGCTTCAGTCGCCGTTCGTGTCCACGGTGTGTCAACAGCTCGCCGCCGCCGCGATACAGAATAAAGAGGCGCGTGCAACCGTCCGCGAGAGTTTTGCGTCACGCCGGCGCTATGCGTTCGATCGGCTGCGGGCGATGGAGTTCAACATCGCCTGGCCCGCGGGGGCGTTTTTCTTGTGGGCGCCCGTGTGGCAACTCGAAATGGACGGGCAGCAGTTCGCAGGCGCGTTGATGGAGAGCACGAAAGTCGCGGTGACGCCCGGCGAGTGGTTCGGGCCGAGCGGCAAAGGGTTCGTGCGGATCAGCTATGCGACCGATGACGGGCGTTTGCGGGAAGGATTGAGTCGCATCGCGGAGTTTGTGGGCGGCGGCTGCAATGACGAAGAAGGGCCGCCACTGAAGCGCGCGGCGTAAGCTCGTTTAGCCGCCCGTCTCGGACGGGCGCGTGTGCGAAGCGCCCGTCCGAGACGGGCGGCTAAACTCACCGATATTCTTCGCGCACCGGACAGAAGATATCCACCGCGCGTGCGGGTTCGTCGAGCACGCGGACCTTGTGTTTCACGTGGCCCGGAATGCGGTACATGTCGCCGGGGCTCACGGTTTTCTCCTCGCCGCCAATCGTAAAGACCGCCCTCCCCTGCAACCACACGCCGACTTGTTCGTGGTGATGGGAATGCTCCTCCACCACCGAGTTTGGGGCGAGGTCCACCACCGCGACCAGCATCTTTTCCGCGGCGATGGTTTGGATGTTGACGCCCGGGAAAATGGTATGGCGGCCGCGTTCGTCGGGGGGCGGGAAGTATTGGCTCACGATGGACTCCTCTGAAAACGTGAAACGCCGGCCTACCGGTTCGCGAGCGCGAAACGGCAGGCCGGCGTTCTGATTGTATGGACCGGATCGTCTACCGAATCCCGCCGCCGATCATGAAGTGGACTTCGGCGTTTTGCTTGACCACCAGAGACAGCGAACGGGCGTCAAACGAGATTGTGCCGAGGCCGCCATTCGCCTGCCAGCTTGCGGGATCGACGGTGCTCGTGATCATGTCGGCGATGTGTTTGGCGGTCTGGAGCGCCGTAATCTGGTTGGCGAGCGGCGTGCGATTGAAATCGTTGTTCGCCAGCAGGTCGCCGATGTAGTAGCTGCGGACGGTCATCGTCTCCTTCGCCTTGACGGCGGTGGTGATCTGAATCGTCTCGTCCTTGACGATGTAGGCCAGCCCCAGGTCGGCGAGCACTTTGCGCAGGACGGTGCGGACCGTCACGTCGCGGGCGTTGAGCGTCACCGGCGTGTTGTACTTGACGCCGGCTTCGCGCAGGGCGGTGTCGTCGAGGATGATCGACTGCCCGGTGAGCGTTTGCAGGTACTCAATCACGTCTTCGAACGGCGAATCCTTGAAGGGCACCGTGACGGGCGTGCCGAGGGCTTTCAGGATCGATTTCTCCTTCGCAGTGATGTTGCTGGCCGTGCGCTTGGCGGTCTTCTCGGCCCAATCCTTCGGGAACTCGATGTCGCCGGCCGGCAGTAAGGCGGAACGGTCAAGGTCGCGTTGAGCGCCGACGATCCGGCGTTCTTTCTCGCCGCGCAGTCGCCGCTCTTCCGAAATGCGGTCGGCCTGGCCATTGGTCCGGCTCGATGCCTGGGCGGCGGGATTGTCGGCATTGCGGCGGGCCAGCTCGTTGGCCCTGCGCGTCGCTTCTTCATACTTGCCGTCTTCTTGCAGCTTGCGGATCGCTTTCAATTCCTGATTGATTCGTTCCTGCGCCGCGGTCTTGCGGTCCTCGTCGGCGCGACGGGCGTCCTTTGCCGCATTGCTCGCGTCCTCGGCTGTTTTGTCGCCGGCAGTCGCCTGCACGACGCGAATGCGGTCCTTGAGCATGCGCTTCAAAGCGTCCCGCTTGGACTCGCTCAACGGGCTGTCGTCGGCGTCAAGCGAAGCGAGGACTTTCTTGAGCCGTTCGACGGCGGGCACGGCGTCCAGTTTCTGAGCTTCTTTCAAAGCATCGCGGATGTCGGCCTCGGCTCGTTGGGCAAGAACTTCCTGCCGGCGTTTGGTTTGGTTGAGAAGGTCGCCGTCGTCCTTCCCCGCCGACTGAGCCGCGGCGACCGGGACGAACAGCAGAATCGCGGACAGCACGAAACAGCCTCGAACGAGGCGCGCAAGATGGATAGACATGGATTTACCTTTCAACGAGGCGCACGGTCTCTTCAAAATCAAAGTTACCCCTACCGGAAGAGTTTCGCTAGGGAAAAGCTCTGCGCGCATCCTGGCCCGAGCTTTCGGAGTATGAACGGCACGGAAAGAACAACTTGCACGGACCTTGGGTTGCGAAACGGTTACGACAGTAAGTCGAGAAATGACGGACACTTAATCGAACGGTGGGCCGCAACGATCGCTTAGGCGTCGCCCCCGGCGGCTGCCGGCTTGGAGAGAACGGGTCGCAGCTCGCCGGCGAGGAAAACGGAACCCGTGACGCAAATCAGGTCTTCCGGTCCCGCCAGCTCCGTCGCCGCCAACCAGGCGTCCGTGGCGTTCGCGTGAAGCGAATAGGCGGCGCCGCGAACCGCCAGGAGGCTCGCCAATTGCGCCGGCGGCACACTGCGGGCGCCGTTGTACCGTGTAAGAAAGGCGTGGCGGAATTGCGGCGCGAGGACGTCCATCATGCCGTCCAGGTCTTTGTCGCCGCTGCCCGCGAATAACAGCAGGCGGCGTTCGGGCGGCCAGCCATGAAACGACTGCCGCAGCGTTTCGACCAACGCGTGGGCCGAGGCGACATTATGGGCGCAATCCAGAATGACGAGCGGCTGTCGTCCGACCGCTTCCATTCGCGCGGGCCAATGAACTTCGGCGAGTCCGTGTGCCACCGCTTCGTCCGGAAGATGCCAGCCGGCGGTCCGCAACTCGTCTACGCAAGCTAGTGCAACCGCGGCGTTGGCGGCCTGATGCTCGCCAAGCAATCCCAAATTCATCACCGGCCAGCTTTGCTTATCCGTGGAGACGCCAACGCGGGGAGCGCGAATGCCGCCGTGCCCAGACACTTCACCGGCTTCGTAGCGATAATGGAAGTCGATGCCGAGCTGGCGCAACGGCGCGCCGTGTTCCGCGCAGACCTGCTCGATCACCGCGCGCGCGGAGGCGTCCGTCGCGCCGCTGATCGTCGGCCGCCCCGGCTTGACGATCCCCGCCTTCTCCTTCGCGATGCTGGACAGCGAGTTGCCGAGCTGCTGGGTGTGATCGAGGCTGATGCTGGTGATGAGCGACACGAGCGGATCGCACACGTTGGTCGAATCGAAACGGCCGCCGAGGCCGACTTCCATGACGGCGATGTCCACGCGCCGCCGCACGAAATGCAGGAAACCGACGGCGGTCGCGACTTCAAAGAAGGTTGGAATTGCCGGCCCCGCGACGGCATCCCCGGTGACGGCTCGGACTTCCGCCAACAGCGCCATCAGCTCCGCGTGGCTGATCGGCCGGCCATCGACCTGAATCCGTTCCTCCACGTGCGTGAGATGTGGCGAGGTAAACATTCCTGCGCGGTAGCCGGCGGCGCGGAGGATTGCCGCCAACATTGCCGACGTCGAGCCCTTCCCTTTGCTGCCGGCGACGTGGACGATGCGCAGCCGTTCATGCGGATTGCCGAGTCGAGCGAGCAGCCCGCGCATGCGATCGAGCTTCAAATCGCTCGCCAGGGGCGGCCGCTGTTCGAAGTTGACGCGGCGGTACCAGAAGGCAAGCGCTTGCTCGTACGTCCACGGAAAGGCGGAAGACATGGAGAGGAGTTTATGGGCTCCGACTTCGGAAGTCTTGAAGACTTGGCAAGTCTAAGGGGCTTGCGGCGGCAGCAAGGCAGTGTCGAGCCAGTAGCGCTGGATGGTCCGCAGCACGTCCACGAAGCGGTTGAAATCCTGCGGCTTTTCGATGTAGGTGTTGGCGCCGGCGGCGTAGGTGTCGACGATGTCTTCCTGGCGGCGCGACGTCGTCAACACCACGACGGGCACCGTCCGCAGCACCGGGTGGTTGCGGATGCGTTCAAGGACTTCGCGGCCGTTGAGACGGGGGAGGTTCAAGTCGAGCAGGATCAAATCCGGCCGCCGCCAACCTTCGGTGGCGGTGTGCGAACCCTGGCGCAGCAGGTAGTCGACCGCCTCTTGTCCGTCGCGGACGACGAGCAACTCGGCGGGCATTTGGCTCTCGCGAACCGCGCGCTGGGTGATCTTGATGTCCGCGGGATTGTCTTCCACCAGAAGAATCGCGTGCAATTGTTTCATCCGTCCGCCGGCCGCCTCCACAGCGAGGGAGCGCATCGGGCCAGCGCGGTCCGGTAGACCTCGCTGGCTGCCGTTCCCAAGATTATTTGCATCTGTTCCGCCAGGGCGAGAACGAACTTGGACACGTCGGACGGGCCAAGCCCGCGCGCAACGTTTTCGGCCCGCAAGGTACCGGCAGGCCCGTTCGTAGACGTCAACATCGACGCCAATCCTATACGGCGGATGACTCGCTGAATCAAGACGCACGCCACGTCCGGACCGAGCCGGCGAAGGGTGGCATGTCCGAGCGCCTTTTCCAGCAAAGCGGCCTGATCGAACGCCGACGACGAGGCGGCGGCCGCTTCTTGCCAACTTAGCGAATACGGGTAATTCCGGCCATTCAAGTCGTCAAGAATTTCAACCACACGCCGTCGCCAATCGTCCGCGTTGCACATTAGATCCTTCGACAACACGGTATCCGCGCCGCCTTCCAAACCCTGGACGATGTCGGCGAGGCGCTCCCAATGACTGAACAAAGCGACACGTAAGGGGGCCGTCGTCGGATCGTCGCGGAGCCGCCGGCACAAGCCGGCGCCGCTCAGACCGGGCAGGTTCAGGTCGAGAATCACGAGGTCGGGCGCGACCGGGTCCGTGGTCAAGCGTTGCCAGGCGGACTCGGCGTCCACGCAATGAACGACTTCTTGCCCGGCGCGCTTGCACAGCCGCTGCACAATGAAGCCGATTTCCGGCGCGTCATCCACGAGCAGCAGCAGAGGACCAGTCATTGCTATAGCTCTCGAAGCTCGTGAACGTGGTTGGCATCAATCCGCTGGTGCGCCGACCGCGTGAGCGACATCTTCCGTCGATCGGTTCGGCTCGCCTTCGACTCGATCTTCACTTGGAACCGTCGTCGGGCGCGGCAACGTAAAGAAGAACGTGGCGCCGTTGCCCGGAGTCGATTCGATCCAGATGCGGCCGCCGTGGGCTTCGACGATTTTCTTGCAGATCGCCAGACCGGCGCCGGTGCCCTCGTAATCCTCGCGGCGGTGCAGCCGGCGAAAGATGCCGAAGACTTGCTCGTGATACTCGGGCGCAATGCCGATGCCGTTGTCGCGAACAAAAAGCGTTACGTGTCCGGACGGCGTGCCGTTCGCGGAGTCGGCGGCGCCGATCGTTACTTCCGGCTGGGCGGCGGTGTTGTATTTCAGGCCGTTGCTGATCAAGTTCGTCAGCAACTGCATGACGCGGTCTTGATCGCCGACCACCGCGGGAAGGATGCCCTCCACGCGCAGGCGGGCTTCCTTGCGTTGGATCAGATCGGCGAGGTCGCTCCGCGCGGTCTGGACCGCGTCGGTGAGATCAAAGACACGCGGCGAACCGGTGCTGCGACCGGCCCGGCTGAGCATTAAGAGATCGTCGATCAGCGCCCGCAAGCGGCGGCTCGCCTGAATCAGGTGGCTGATGTAATCGTGCCCGTCGGCGCCGAGCTGTTCGCCGTAGTCCTGTGCGAGGAAGTTGCTGAACGCCTCGATCGTCCGCAGGGGCTCCTTAAGATCGTGCGAGACGACATAAGTGAAGTCATCCAGCTCGCGATTGATGCGGCGCAACTGAGTATTTGCTTGCGTCAATTCCACTGCATTCGCACGCAGCGCGTCGCCCAGGCGCTTTCGCTCGGTCATGTCCTGGGCGGCCGCCCGCGAGCGGAAGAAACGCCCCTCGTCCTCGATGATGGTGTTCCGGATCAGTACGTCGATGACGGTGCCGTCTTTCTTCACCCACTGCGTCTCGATCTCGCCGTTACGTTGATAGGCCGCCATGGTATGTTCAAACCGCTGCTGCCCGTCCGACGTCAAGAGCCGTGTATACGATTGGCCGAACAATTCGGTCCGCTCGTAACCGAGCGTTCGGATCAGCGTGTCGTTGCACGCGGCGAAATGCCCGCGCACGTCCAGGCCGAAGTACATCACCGGCGTCTGGTTATAGAGGTCGCGATACGTTTCCTTGAGGCGCTGCAAGTCCTGATTGATCTGCCGCAGCCGTTCGTTCGCCCGCGATAGCTCTTCCGTCCGCCGCCGCAGCTCGCGGTCGGTGCGGACCCGGTCCGTGATGTCGATGAAATGGCAGCGGAGATGCACCGGCGCGCCGGTTTCGTTATAGCGCGTCAGCAGGTCCATCTGCAGATGCCGCTCCCCCTTTGCGTCGGTCTGCACTCGGAAGCTGATGTTGTGTGCTTCGCCGACCTCGAGGGCGTCACGAAAAACGCGCGTCAGCGCGGGCACGTCGTCCGGATGGACGACCTCCATGAAAGAACGGCCGTTGAGCGCGCTCAGCGGCCGGCCAAGAAACTGTTGCATGGTCGGCGTTGCGCCGACCCAGAAATGATTCGGCGTCAACCGGGCGATCATGTTCCCGGTCGCATTCGTCGCAAGCGCCGCCTTTTTGCTGATGATGAACGAATGGACTTGTCCCCGTACGGAGTCCGTGCGGTTGAGCATCATCTCGGCTCGTTCCAGCTCTTCGTTGCGATCCACGACCTCTGCCAGCGCATGGCGGTACGACGTGGCAAACGCTTCCAAATGCGCGTAGAGCAGGTCGAGGTCGGGATCGAGGGCGACGATCGTGCGCGGATTGGCGTTGTCGCGCAAGCTGCGAACATGATCGCTGAGGCCGCGCAGCGTCCGGCGGTAATGCTCGCGGGTCAAGGAGGAGGCCAGCGACGCGACGCCGGCCACCAACAATCCCATAAAGAGCGTCGGTTCAAGCCACGACGGGCCCCACGTCGGTAGCATGGGGCGCACGGCGAGGTACCCGGCAAAAACACCGGTGGCCACTACGCCGCCGGCCGCGCACCAACCCCACGCGCGCCGCACCGTCGCTCGCATCGAGCCGCCCTGTTAAGGTGGGACAAGAATTCTTTTGAAATGATAGCACACAATGCATCGGTCGGAGCAAAAACGCCGCATACCATATTATCCGCCCTGCACAGGCATACAGACCTGCTCCAGAAGTCTTTCGCCTGTCTCCTGGATGAGGTCCGCGAGGTTGGAGAGCGGTTGGCCGGCGGGAAGGCCTTCTTGCAGTGCCGTCAGCCAGCGCGGGAAGCCGTAGAGAGCGGCGAAACGGTCGAGCGTGATTGCCTCCAGGCGCGCATGGCGGCCGCGGCGCTCGGCACTCTGCCAGAGCGTTTTGCTCTTGCCCGATAGCACCTGATCGTCGTCCGGACGCAGCAGGATGAGGTGATCGATCATCGGCGGTTCGGCGTCGAGCGCGGCGAGCTTGGTCGCGAGGTCTTTCAGCTTCGCCGGACCACGCCCGAGGAACAGGCCGATGCCGACTTTCCACGGCTGACCGTCCTTGCAGGCCCAGTGCGCGATCGAAATGACGCCATAGGTCGGGTGTTCGCCGAACGCCCATTCCGGGACGACGTGTTGTAAGCGCCACGGGCCGACTTTCACGCCGTGCTCGTGGCACGTTTGCAGAAAGACGCCGAGGCCGAGCTGCAGCTCGCGCGTCGCGCCGGTCAGAGCGCCTTCGGGCTCCAGCTTCGCGCGGGCTGCCGTGATTTCCTGACTCCAGAGTTGCGCGAAGGGCGCGGGCAACGGTATGGACACGGAGCGTGCGCCGCCGGCAACAACGGCCGGCGATTGCTCCGCGGGTGTCTCGACGATGACGACCGACTTGATCCTCGGCGCGGGAGTATCCGCGGGCAAGCGGTTCGCCGGCGACTCGCGCTCGCGCGTCGTCGCGCGCGGCTCCTCGGCTTCGTGTCCGTAGATGACATGATCGAACAAGTGCCGAAATTGCTGGAGCATGTCGCGCAGCGTCGGCTCGGTGCGGGCGACGCGCGCGATCTGTTCGTCGGTAAACGGGAAAATCGGCGACGTGTCGGCGTCGTCCGCCATTTCTTGGTGCGCGGGCCGCAGCCGCGCTTCGACGATGCGGCGAAGGAGGTCCACGGACGGCGCCTCCAGCCGTAGCGCCTTGATCGTCCCGTGATTCGGCACATGGACCGGATTGTTCAGGCGATCCTGGATATAACCGTCAAGCGACGGCACAAAACGGTTCCAAAGGCCGCGCTCGGCGAAGACGAGAAAACAGACGCCGTCGATCTGGTGCATCGCCTGGACGATGCCGGCGAAGAACGCCTCGGCGGTGCGATGGCCGTCGTCGTTTCGCCGGGCCAACAGCAGGTCTTCGAGCTGATCGAACGCGACTACAACGGGGATGTGCAGCTTGAGAAAGACTTCCATCAGCACTTTGAACAGGGCGAGTACGAGGTCTTGCCGCGTCGGCCGGACGTGGAATTCCAGTTCGGCGAAGCCGAAGGTCAGGAAGCTGGCCAAATCGCTCTCGTCGCCAAGCAGCACGGCGCGAGCGAACCCTTCGTAAATGTGGCGACGCATCAGCCCCGCGGCGTTGTGCGATTCGGTAGACGTGACATGGCGGCAGACCACGTCGCACGCTTTTTCCGCGGTCAGCCCCGCCTCTTGGCACAGCTTGCGAAGTGACGTTCGGGACCGCGGATCAACGCCCCCCGTGCCGGCGAGCGTGTCGAGCAACCACTGCGTTCTTTCCTGCGCCTGCGTTCCGCCCAGACCGAGCTTGCGCGCCCAGCGGCCGAGGCCCGGCGCGGGAAACAGGTCCATGCGCTGGTCGGGCGTCAGCGCCGTGAGCGCGGAGCAGAGCAGCGCGCGGATCAATGCTTCGCCGACGAATTCGAGCGGCCGGGCGCCCTTCTGCTTACCGCCGCCGAGCAGCGTGTCGATGACCTGAAAGAGCAGGTATTCGAGGAAGTCGCTGTCGCGCTGGTACGTGCCGGGCGAGACGAGAAGCTGCCAGCCGCCGTCGCCCCCGTGCTTGATCGAGTGCAGCAGATGCGTCTTGCCGGCGCCTTTGTTGCCGAGTACCGGTACGATTTCCGAATGGGTCGTCGCGTCGTAGCGGTACAGGTCCACGACACCGAGGAGTTGCTCGCGCTCGCGGGCGAACAAATCGGGCACGTGGTAGCGGGCGCAGACGTCGTCGTCGGGATTGCGCGCGAAGTAGTTGCGGAAGGGATTGCCGCAACGCCGAAAAACATCGAGGGCCCGTTCGTTCGATACGCGCGTGGCAACGGCAGGCATGCGACACTCCTAAAAGACGGCGGCTTGGGAGCCCGAAGCGCCGGCGCGGGAGGCAGTAAGCTCAACTCGCGGCGCCCGCAAGTGCGAACCGCGCCCGTGCCGGCGTCGCCGGCTTCGGTTCGCGGTAGCTTGCGTAGTAGGCAATTTCATGACCGACGAGCAACGCCAGCGTCGGTTCCGGCATCTCGTACAGCGGCCCGGTCCAGGGGTGCAGGTAAATCTTTTCCTCGTCGTGCAGCTTGCGCAACCCGTCGTGAAATCTGCCGATGCTCAACGTCGGCGCCGAAGTCTTCGCGTGACGAAAGAGTTCAGGCAGCGCGCAGTCGTCGGTCGCGGTCGATTGATGGCGGCGGGCCAGCAGCGCGAGCGCGTCGTCTCTCCATTTATCGGAACCGTTCATCGAAGGGACGATCGGCGCCGGAAGCTCATGGACCTGTTCAAGCACTTTTTCCGCCCTCGCGTGCAAAGCGTCGAGTCCGGCCCGCATTTGCTCCGCGGCGTTGACGAGGACCGCCGTCTCACTCTGTCGCGCCCGGAGTGTCTGGACGAGATCCTGAAGGACGTGCTTGGGACTTGCATCGCGGAGCAACAGGGCGAAGCCTTTTTCCGTGAGCGCCGCGATCTCACGCGCGGCCTTGCCTTTGGTTTCGGTACGGAGCACGTGCAATAGCCCCTCGTCACGGGCGTGCTGTGCGGCGCCGCGTCCGGGACCGGTAGCGGCGAACAAACCGGGCGCGGAGCGGCTGCCGAACAGAGGGAGTCCTTCGGGCGCGGCGGCTGCGCGGCTGAGGGCATCGAGGAGAAGCGGCGAAGATGGGTCGGCCATACGGCCCTCCGTGGCTCGGCAGCGCAGCTCCGGCCGCGCGGGACCAATGTCCGCTCCAATTATGCGAAGCCGGGCCGATCGTGCAAGAGCAGGAAATCTTGCTTCCCTTGCCGCGCGGTCGGCGCTAACATCGGGATTGCTCCATTGCCCGCGAACTGCCCGGCCGGGCCGCCGCCCCCAATGCGGCAAACCCTAAACCGCGCCGCTTCGCTGCGTATTGTTCTTGAAAGGAGACTTCCGATGATACGGGTACATCGATGGCGACTGGGCGCGCTGCTGGCGCTTGCCGTCGCGGGTCTAATGCCGCTGGCGGGCCGCGCCGCGGACGACAAGCCGGCGCTCGACCGGACGATCAGCGACACGCTCAAGGATATCCACAATCGCGGCGTGGACCTGTACAACGCCAGCGACGTGGCCGGGGCGTATCGCATGTTTCAGGGCGCGCTGCTGATGGCGCGTCCGTTGCTCGCCGAACGTCCCGAGGCGCAAAAAGCCATTGATAGTGGTTTGCAAAAAGCGGAGCAGAACCCGCGACTGGATCGGCGCGCCTGGGCGCTGCACGAAACGATTGAAGACGTACGCGCCCGCCTCGGGCCGGCTGCCACCGCCAAGAAGCCGGAGATGCGGCAATCGCAACCGCCGCAGCGGCCCGAGCTGAAGCCGGAAGAAAAGAAGACCGAGCCTGCCAAGCCCGACGTGAAGAAGGCCGAGGAGAAAACGACCGACGAAAAGAAGCCGGACGAATCGGGCGAAGTGACGGGCAAAATCAAATTCCTTGGCAAACCGGCGCCCGAAGGGACCATTACTCTTGTCGACGCTGCGGGCAAGAAGAAGAGCGGCGAAATCAAGGATGGCGTCTATACCGTGAAGGGTCTCGCCAACGGCGAGTACCGGATTACTGTGACCGACAAGAACAAGGCGGTGCCCGCGAAATACGGCGCCGCGGAATCATCCGGACTTATTATCTATGTCAAGAAGGGCAAGCAGAGCTTCGATTTTGACTTGGCGCCGTAGGCAATTCGTCTCGTTTGACGTTCACCGCTCCGCCGCGTCGATCCATTTGGGCGTAGGCGTTGACGGCCGGTGATTCAGCAATCGCGCGAGAACTTCCTCCACGCCGCGCGCTTCCAACAACAAGCGCCGGTGTTTCTCTTTGATAAAGCGCTCGCGCACCGCGTGTTCGACCCACGCGACGAGCGGATCGAAGAACCCCGCCACGTTGAGCAGGCCGATCGGCTTCGCGTGCATGCCGAGCTGTGCCCAGGTCAGAATCTCAAAGAACTCATCCGCGGTGCCGAAGCCTCCCGGCAGAGCAAGAAAGGCATCCGAAAGGTCGGCCATCAGCGCCTTGCGCTCGTGCATGGTCTGGACGACGCGCAGCTGCGTGAGGCCGGTGTGCGCCAGTTCCTTGTCCACGAGCGCCTGCGGGATGACGCCCAGCGCTTCGCCGCCCGCCTGCACGACTGCGTCGGCGAGAACGCCCATGAGACCAACGTGCCCTGCCCCGAAGACAAGGCTTATCCCGCGCCGCACCATCGCGGCGCCGAGCTGCCGAGCCGCGCCCGCGTATTCGGCACGACCGCCGCTATTCGAACCGCAAAAGACGCACAACCGCAGCATCGAGTCCTCCGTTTGCGTTGCAACCGCGCCGTCATGCCGTACAGTGAAGAAAGCCCGTTTTTTTCTCCTCCCGACGCCGTGGCAGGAAGAGGAGCGCCAATGCACGTTTTATTTGCCGACAGCTCTCTCGACGCCCCGCCGTTCATGGAACGCCATAGCGCGGAGCTGACGATTCTCTTTTTGGTCGCATTGGTGCTGGGGGCGCTGCTGATTCTTGTGCCGCAGTTGCTCCGCAGCCGAGCACAAATCCGCCAAATGGAGCACACGGAATGCCTGAAGGCCCTGGAGCAGGGACAACCCGTGCCGCGCACCGGCGAGCCTTCGGTGGCGGCGGGGCGCACCGCCGTGCTGGTGCCGATGGTCGTGATCATCTCCGCGGCGACCGTGACCTGCTTCCTCGTTGCCTATCGCACCGATAATATCTTCGCCATCGCGCTCGCAACGTGGAGCGTCGCCGGCATTGTCAGTCTCGCCGCGATTACCGGCGGCGTGGCCCTGCTCGGCCGCCTGGCGAACCTCGCGGGCGACGAGGACGAGGAAGCGGAAGAAAAGCGCGCGTAGGACGGCCGCGTCAGTCCGGAGCAAGCGCGAATCTCGCTCGAAAGGTCGTGCCGCCCAACAACGTCGAGTCGATTTCGAGCGTCGCGTGGTGATGTTCCAGGATGGCGACCACGAAGGACAGGCCGAGGCCCATGCCGGTGCTGATCCCTTCATAGATCGCGTTGTCGCGCTTCGTGGAAAAATGCGTTTCGGTGCAACGACGACGCACTTCCTCGCTCATGCCGACGCCGTTGTCCTGCACTTCGAGAAGCGCGACAGCGCCCTCCCGCCGCGTGCGCAGCCGCACCGTGCCGCGCCACGCCGCGGCGGCGATGAGGGCCTGGCGACGCTCGGCTTCGGACATGCCGACTTCCCGCCGGGCTTGATCGCGGAGGTGATTGCGCATCTCAAACGTGGCGTCGCGCGCGTTGAAGACAAGGTTTTCAACCGCCTGCTGCAAATGGGACGGATCGGCTTCGATCCAGAGCGGCTCGGGCGACAGCTCCGCGGTCAATGTCAACTTCCATTTGTCCGCCGCCAGGTCGCGCCACGTCCGGTAGAGATCGGCGACCTGCTCATTCAAGTCCAGCCGGGCCAACTCCGATTTGCTCGGGTCGCGACGGACGGTGCGCAGGATTTGTTGCAGCCGCTCCGTCACGGTGCCCAACGTTTGCCGCACCTCGTGCAGCATGTGCTCCTGGTCGGTGGACAATCCATCATGTTCGAGGCACCGGCGCAGCAGATCGTTCGGCCGCACGAGCAGGTTCTTGATGTTGTGCGCGTACGACCCGGCCATGATGCCGATGCTGGCATAGAGCTGCGATTTCAATTCCAGCGCTTGCCTTTCCGCGGCCTGAGTCGCCAGCCTCTGCTCCAGAAGCTTGCGCTCCGTCTCCTCGTTTTGGCGTTCGACCGCGCCGCGCCGCAGCTCCTCCTCCAGCAGACGGCGTTCGGTCTGACTGATTTGTTGCTCCGCGCCGAGTCGTTGTCGCTCGTGTTCGCGCTCGCGTCGTTGGACGAGATAGATCCAGAGGAAGGCAAAAACCGTCGCGGCGACCGCGAGAAGGCTGACCCAACGCAAGCGCGTCGCGGCCGCCTGCTCGTTGTGCTGCCGCTTGTTGTAGGCGTGGAACTGGTACTGCACGTAGAGTTCCGCCTGCGGGTGCAACGCATAGCGCAGCTCCTGGTACTGGCTCGCATGCCGGGGAACCTCCGAGTCCCAAAGGACGGATTCCAGATGGGTTTCCGGCGCAAAACGCACCTCCAGGCAATAGATCACGGGAAAGAGCGGCAGTTGGCCGGCGTACATTTTTGTCGGCGGGTCGCCGAGCGATTGCAGGTGCGTGCGGATGTTGTCGGCCTTGAAGCGAAGACCGATGTCGGTTTCCGGAGCACGCGGCGGCTCGTCGGTGCGGGCCTTGGCGACGGCCTCCACGTAGTCGCGGACCATCTCGGGAAGCGTCTCGCGAAAGACGCGCGCCTCTTCGATCCATTCGCGCAGCGCGGCCGTGTCGTAGCGGTCCTCGCCGCGCAGCCACGACTGCATCGGCTCGATGAGAACGGCGATGAACAATCCCCAAAGCAACACCGGCGCCGCGAACGCGCGGACATAGCGCCAGAATTGGCTGCGTGGTCGAGGCATGACCTTTCCAAGTGCGCGGAACGCGATTTATCCGCGCGCGATTAAGGGATTCCAGACTTCTCGTACTCGACTTGCAACGGTTTGCGGATCATTTGCCAGCCGTGCTCTTGCAACGCCCACACTTCGATGGTCGCCTGGGGCAGAACGCGCCAGCCGGCGGTCTCGGGAAGTACGCAGACGATGTGTTCGCCGGTGCCGCTGCGCCGATTGCCGTCCGCGTCGAACAGGCGCCGGACTCCCGCGGTGCTGATGCGTCCATCGTTGTCGACGCCGACCTGATGAAGGCGCGGACCGAGCGTTTCCGCGTCCGTCGCTAACCGGCCTTCCGCGTACGCCGCGACGAACAGCGCCTCCAAGATATCGCGGAACAGGAGCACGTCTTCGGTGCCGGTGGCGGAAGAACCTTCGGTCAACGGCGTGGTCGGCGGCCCCTCTGCCACCGCGAAGCCCGCGAGAGGGTCCACGGGATTCCGGTGACAAAAGAATACAAGGGGAAACGGCAAATCTTGGATCGGCCACGCGAGATTGCGGTCGCGAAAGACCGTATTGAAGGGGATGGCGTCGCCCGTGGCGACGACGAAGCGGCGTGTCTGCCCCGGCGCGTCGCGCAAGAGACTATGAAGCAGCCGCCGCGACGGATTGACGCCGCCGGGTAGAATCAAGAGCGGTCGCCGCTGCGTGGGATTCTGGTCGAGGCTGTCCATGAGGTTCTTGGCGGCTTCCGCTTCCCAACGATTCGCCTGATGAAACGTGCCGATGCTCGACGGGATACGCTCCGGGACGCGCGGCACGGCGCGAAATTGGCCGCGATAATCGGCGGCCAGCTCGATCGGCACGCCGCTGCCGCCGCCTGCAAAGCCCGTCACCCAGGCCCAATCATGCGCCGCCGCCTGAACCGCGTATGGTTGCAGGGCGTCGATAAATCGGTCGGCCAGGTCGCCCGAATACGGATCGTCCTGCCAGTAAGCGACGTAGGCCGGGTCGGCGTCGGGTCGAAGATTGTCCCGACTCCACAAAAACGCCGTCACGGCTTCTGCCATTTGTCGATTGGTGAAGCAGAAGCGGAACGTGCGGCCCGCATAGAGCTGAATCAGCGGAACGGGGTGCTCGCCCGGCGCGGCCCATTCGTCCGCCGTCGCCTGTGTGAGCAGGAGCAACGGACCGGGCAGCCCCGTGCGTCCGCGCGCCTCCGCGAGCCGATGGGCGAGCGCGATCGCTTGATCGCTATTGCTGCCGCCGATGATCGCGAGCGGCGGCACTCGGTTCGTTGTCAAGGCAAGAACCCAGTCGTGCGTCTTCAAGTCGCTGGTGAGCTTATACCAACGGATGCGAAGCCAGCCCGACGTTCCCGCCCGCCGCAGAGCCAGCTCCGGCACCGCGGTGGTTTGGAGCGGGAACGCCCCGCCGTCATCCACCTCCAGCTCCGGGCGAGCGGCCTGCGCACGCCGTGCCGCCGCCACGAAGCGTTCCCAGGTGGCGGCGCTGGTGGCCGGATAGAGCCAGACGATTTCGCGGTCCCCTGCGCGCAGCGGCAACGGTTGGGCCTGATTGGCCGCGGCGCCTTCGCGCAAGGACCAGACGACCAACGCCACTGCACCCACGGCGAACGCCGCCGAAATCACAATCAGAATTGTCGGTCGCAGCAGCCAGTACATGGACCGAGGTGAGTTCTCATGCCAATGATGCGCGGACAGGAATTGCCATGCACCCTGCGCCACGTCGTTAGTAGCCAGCGAGCAACCGCCATTGTACAGTGGCCAGTGATGCGCCGCTCTCCCACCCTGCGAACGGGCTGCATGCCCGTAATTGCGCGGGGTTTGTTCATCCCCGCGCAAGAACGCGAAGGCGCCCGTTCGCACAACCAGGCTCATGGGGATCGCTGCGATGGCTACACCGCTCCACCTTATTATCTTTGGCGCATCGGGTGACCTGACGGCGCGCAAGTTGGTGCCGGCGTTGTTCGGCCTTTGGAGCAAGGGGCGTTTGCCGGAGGAGCTCCATGTAATCGGCGTGGCGCGATCCCCGCTGTCAAGCGCCGAATTTCGCGACAAGCTTGCTGAAAGCGCGCGCCAGCCCGCCTCCACGGAGTGGAAGACGGAACGCTGGCAAGAGTTTGCGCGGCGGCTGCACTACGTTCCCGGCGACGCCGCCAAGCCGGGCGGCCTGGGACCGCTCCAAGCCCGGCTCCGCGAGATTGAAGGAATGAACGGCGGCCGGCGTCTCTTTTATCTTGCGGTCGGCCCCGCGCTCTACGGCGACATTGTCAGCCGGCTCGGCGAAGCCGGCATGAACAAGGACGACGGCGGCTGGCGGCGACTCGTGATTGAAAAACCGTTCGGCTACGATCTCGCCTCGGCGCGGGAGCTGAATCAAAAACTGCGTCAGGTCTTTCGCGAGGATCAGATCTATCGCATCGATCATTACCTCGGCAAGGACACGGTTCAGAACATCCTTGTCTTCCGCTTTGCCAACACACTGTTCGAGCCGGTTTGGAATCACAACTTTATCGACCACGTGCAGATCACCGTGTCCGAGACCGTCCCGGTGGGCAGCCGCGGCGACTATTACGATAAGGCCGGCGTGCTGCGGGACATGTTTCAGAATCACCTCCTGCAACTTCTAACGCTCGTCGCGATGGAAGCGCCGGCGCGCTTCGCCGCCGATCCCTTGCGGAACGAGAAGATCAAAGTGCTCGACGCCGTTCGGGTGCTGTCCGCGGACGAGGCCGCGAACGCGGTTTGCACCGGTCAATACGCCGGCTATCGAAGCGAGCCTCACGTCAGACCGGACTCAAAAACGCCGACGTTCGCCACGGTGCGCTTGGATGTGGACAACTGGCGCTGGCAAGGCGTGCCGTTCTACCTCCGCTCCGGCAAGGCGCTGGCGACGCGCGCCAGCGAGATTATTATCCAGTTTCATTGCCCGCCGCACTTGATGTTCCCGTTGCCGCCGGGACAGACATTGCAGTGCAACCGGCTCGCGCTCTGCATCCAGCCGTCCGAGAGCATCCATCTGAGTTTCCAAACGAAGGTGCCCGATCACACGATCGCGCTGGCGCCGGCGGACTTGGAGTTTCAATACCGGAAAGCGTACCCAGACGTGAAACTGCCCGAGGCCTACGAACGGCTGTTGCTCGACGCGATCAACGGGGATGCGGCCCTGTTCATGCGCAGCGACGAGCTCGAACGGGCGTGGGAGATCATCGACCCATTGATCGCCGCAACGGAGCGCCCGGACGCGCCGCAGCCGCAGGAGTACCCGGTCGGCTCCCTGGGACCGGCGTGTGCCGATGCGTTTCTCGCGGGCGAAGGGCGCAAGTGGCAGATGGTCTGTCAAACGGGATGCTAAGGCGCGCACCACCCTCGACAAAGAACCCACGCATCATGCAGATTCTGGCGCTCGACGTCGGCACATCTTCGGTCAAAGCCGCGGTGCTCGACACCGCGACCTCCAACCCTGTTCGCGCGATCGCGCGCACGACCTATGAGCTGCGCCATCCGACGCCCGACGCGGCCGAGATCGCACCGGATGTGCTGTGGCAAGCGGTGGCCGCGGCGGCCCGCGAGGCGGCAGCAGGACAAAGAGTCGATGGCATCGGCTTCTCCGTTCTGACTCCCGCGCTCGTGCTGCTGGACGCCGGCGACCGGCCTGTTGCGCCGATCTGGACCCACCTCGATCGCCGAGCGCGCCCCGCTGCCCGTGACGTCTGGGCCGAAGTCGGCGACGAGTTTCTCGCCACGACCGGGAATCGGCCTCTGCCCGGCGGCATCACGGCGCTTTGCTGGCGGCAACAACTTCACGATGATTCTTCCCTGCGACGACGCGTGCGGCATTATTTGCACGTCAACGGCTGGCTCGTCCTGCGGCTCACCGGCGCCCGCGCCTTCGACCGCGGCAACGCGTGCTTCACCGGCCTGTTTGGCACGTTGACCGACCGGCAGTGGTCTGAGCGTTGGATTGGGTACTTTGACCTTGATCCCGCCTGGCTGCCGCCCGTGCTTTGCGGCAGCACGACGGTTGGCGTCCTTCGACCTGAAGCGGCGGCGGAGCTGGGCGTCCCAGCGGGCACGCCCGTGAAGCTCGGGACGGCGGACACCAGCACCGCCATGCTCGCGGCGGAGATGAGGCACGGCGACTTACTGCACGTCGTCGGCACAACACAGGTTCTTGCCGTGCTGACCAACGATCCCCGACCCGATCCGCGCCGGCTGACCCGGTTCCTTGGCGTCGGCAGCGATTACATTCGCGTCACGCACAACCCTGTAGGCGGCGTCGGCCTCGATTGGCTGCGCGAACTCTGCTTCCGCGATCAGAGCGCCGACGAATTCTACACAAAAAGCATCCCTGCCGCGGATCGGCGCACGCCAAGCGTCGTACTCGATCCGCCATTCCTTGGCGGCGACCGGCTGGAGATCGAAGCCAAACGGGCGGGCTTTCGGGAGCTAACCCTCGCCACGGAGCGCCTCGATTTGCTCGCCGCGGTGCTGCACGCGATGCGCGAGCAGCATGCGAAGGCGCTGGCCACGCTCGGGATGGGAACGAGTTTTGCGCGCGTGTTTCTTACCGGCGGCGGCGCGGAGGTGGTGCGCGGCTTGATCCCGCACTACACCGGCGGAAATGTCCATTTCTTGCACGAAGGCTCGCTACGCGGCGTAGCTCGGCTATTTCAAGAATGAAAGCGAAAAGGGAGCCCGACGCGCCAGCGAGGGAATCTGTCGTCCCTCGCCGGCGCATCGGGCTCCCGCGCAATTCCCTCGCTTGGCTCAAATGCTACTGATTCGCCGCCTCCGTCTGTTGAACCGCCGGCACGGCGCCGGTTTGCAGTTGTACCAACATCTGCTGGGCCGACGCGAGATTCGGATCGGCTTGCAGAGCGAGCTGGAGTTGTTGTTTGCTCAGTTCGTCCTGCTGCAAATGGTGCAACATCTGGGCGAGATGGTAGTGTGCCATCGCGGCGCCAACCGTCTTGCGGAAGACCTCGTAGCTTTGATCGTACTGGCCGCAGCGCGCCAGCGCGAAGCCGAGCGAGTTCGTGTATTGCCGATTCTCAGGCTCCATCGTCGCAGCTTGCTGCAAGCAACGGAGCGACGACTGCCATTCCTTGTGTTGCCCGTAGTACATGCCAACTTCGTACCACAGGCTCGCTTCCTTCGGATGCACCTTGAGTGCGTTCTGATAATCGGTCACGGCCCGTTCGTGATCTCCGATCTTGGCGTGCAAGCGGGCCATCGCCAGCGACGCCTCCAGACACTTCGGATCGATCTGAAGCGCTTGCTGGTATGCTTTTCGAGCCAGTTGGTATTTCGCCTGTTGCTCGGCCGGCGCGGTGCCCTGCTGATCGGCCTGTTGCTCGTAGAGATTACCGAGTTTGACGCACGTGGCCGCGTGCGGCGGACGCATGGGGAGCTCGGGCTCCTTCACCACCTTCGCGGACGGCGGTGGCACAGTCGCCGCGGCGCTGTTGTTTGCTTGAAGCGGCAGTGACGAGTTGTGCGTGCAGCCGGCCAGCCCGCTGACGAGCCCCAGCGACACGACGAGAGAGCGGCGACAATCCATTGCCCACCTCTTTCCGGAGGAATGAGGGAATCAGGGATCGGGGAATAAGGCAGCCTGATTCCCGATCCCTGATTCCGAACTCCCGGTTACTGGAATTCGCAGATGAACGTCGCGGCTGCGTCGGCGATGAGTTCGCGCGTTAGTTGGACAGGCTGTCTACGGAATCGGCAAATGGACTGCACAATCTCCAGTAGATCCCGGCAATCGCTGGCGCGCGGGTTACGGCCGCGGTTGTAGTAGCGCTCATACAGGTAATCGACGGCTTCCGGGCAAGGGTTCATGCCCAGGCGCTTCACGACGGCGTGGAAGATGCGCTCGTAAACGTCCCGCGTCGGCGCTTCGATGCCGACCTTGTGCCGGATACGGCGGAGGAAGGCGTCGTCCACGAGGTCCTTCGGATCGAGGTTCGTGGAGAAGATAATCAACTGCTCGAACGGCACTTCGAATTTCTTGCCGGACGCGGTGGTGAGGAAGTCGTGGCGGTCCTCGAGCGGCAAAATCCAGCGATTGAGCAGCTCTTTGGGACTGCACAATTGGCGGCCGAAGTCGTCAATGAGGAAGACGCCGCCGTTCGCCTTCACGTGCAGCGGCGCCTGGTAGAAGTTCGACTCGGCGTTGTAGCGCAGGTCGAGCATCTCCAACTGCAGCTCGCCGCCGGTCACGATGACGGGCCGGCGAATGCAAACCCAGCGGGGATCGACCGTGCCGGTGTTGAGCAGCCGGCGGATGGTGGCTTCGTTGTCCTCGGCGTGTTGTTCGTAGGCGGTTTCGGAAACGGCCTGGTGTACCGATTGGTCGTAAACCGTGACGATGCTGTTCTCGGCCAGAAATGCGTAAGGGACGAAGATTTCCCCGCCGCTCTGGTTCAGGAACTCGCCGATGCTTCGCGCGATGGCCGTCTTGCCGTTGCCGGGCGGCCCGAAGATGAACACCGATCGGCCGCTGACAATCGCCGGGCCGATCGCGTTGAACATTTCCTCTTTGAGCACCAGGTGCGTAAACGCCGTGCGCAGCGCCTCCGGATTGGCGATGATGCCGGTTACTGCCTGGCGGTACGTTTGCTCCACATAGTCTTCCAGCGGCACGGGGGCGGGGCCGACGTACGCACAAAGCTTCATCGCGTCCTGGGCCCGCAGCCGGCCGAGTTCGGTGAGGTTGAAGCGGTAGCTGACACGGCCAATCAGGTCGCCGCCGGCCACTTCCAGGCACTTTTCGTCCTTGAGAAACTTGAGCGACTCCTCGATGACCTTGAACGGCAGACAGAGGTGCCGGGAGAGGTCGAGGCCGAGCATGCCGCCGTGCGTGTACAGGGTGCGCAGGATCAAATCGTTGAGGAAGCCGAGCGAAAGGCCGGCTTGCTTCAAGTTGTCCGGGGCGCTCGGGGCCTCGGGAAGATTGGCGCCTTCCCACTCCATTACCATCGGTCGAGCCGCGTTGGCCATTGCAGATGCTCCACAAGATGCCGGGCTTAAGGGTCAGGGATTAGGGATTAGAGGCTTGGGATTAGGAGTTTCGGATTTGGGAGTATTTAACATCGACCGCGATTGCTCTTAATCCCAATCCCTAATCCCTATCAATGTCTCCGCCACCAAATGATGTAGAGAGCGATCAGCATGCCCACAAAACCGACCTGAAGCATCGCTTTGCGGTTTCCGAGCACGCCATTGAGGGGGCTGAAGATTTTGTCAATAAAGCCGGCGAACAGGACGGGAGTGGTGGCCGCGTCGCCGTCGGCGCTGGGCGACGCGGGCCTAACCGATGGGGTCTGGAAAGGAGGCGTTTCGGCCGGTTGACCGGCCGCGCGCACCGTCGAACCGAGCGTAAGGGCAAGCCCGGCGAGCAGGAACGCATTCCAGAATGTGAGCCTCATGGTTGCACGTCTCAAAGTAGTTGCGTGGGAGGGCCGTGGCCCTCCCACGCGGAGTCTGTTGCCCGTCGCGCCGCTCCGCGTTGTTGCGATCAACACGAGGCCGCAGGCGAGGAATCTACTTATTTGCCGCCGCCCGAGGAGCCGCCGCCCGAGCCGCCGCCGCCGCCGATCGGCAGGATGCCCACCGCGCCGGTGTTCATCTTCTGCACCGACACGTTTGCCGACGCCGCGGAGATGCTCGGATCGGACGGATCGTGGACGACCACCTGGAACGCCACCGGCCGGCCCGCGGTCTGGGCGGTCAGGCAGTCCTGGATCGCCTTGATCCGCTTGCCGTCGAGCGCCGCACGAGCGTCGGCGAACTTGCCCGGCGCCGAACCGTCATACGGAATGTCCTGCGCCGTCTGGAGGTAGATCACCGGGTCCGGGGTCGGACGCCGCCGGGCCAAATAGGCCAGGTGATCCAGACCGTATTGCGTCAACTGCTCCGAGCCGGGGGCGAACTGGTAATTCCACACCGTCTGATCGAGGACGTGGCCGTTCTGCACCTGCGGTGCAAAGCTCGCCTTGACCTCTTGCCGAGCGGCGTATTCATACCGTTCGGGATAGCACGGGTCCACGATCTCGCGGTAGTGATAGCACCCCTGCGTTGCCGCCAGCGCCCCGGCGCCGGCCAGCGTCAGCACTGTTTTTGAGATGAATCCGTTCATCGTTCCCTCTCCCTTGGTTATCGGTGAGTGGTGAGTGGTGAGTCGTGAGTGGTCTTAAGCCACCCCCACCACTCACTACTAACCACTCACCAGCCTAGTTCTTGAACATCGTGTCCATAATCGCGATCGCCGCCGGTCCCACCAGCACGACGAAGATTCCCGGGAAGATGAAAAGGACCAGCGGGAAGATCAACTGCACCGCCGTCTTGGCCGCCTTTTCCTCCGCAAGCTGTTTCCGCCGTGTTCGCATCGAGTCGGACTGCACGCGCAACGCCTGGGCGATGCTGGAGCCGAATCGATCGGCCTGGATCAGGATCGCCGCCAAGCTGCGCACGTCATCGACGCCCGTCCGCACGCCAAGATCGTGGAGCACTTCGCGCCGCGGCCGGCCCATTTGCAATTGGAAGTTGGCCAGCGACAACTCCTCCGCGATGATCTTGGCGTGGTTTTTCATTTCCTCGCACACCTTCCGCATCGCCGCATCCAAACCGAGGCCGCTTTCCACGCACACGACCAGCAGATCGAGGGCGTCGGGCAGCGACAGGAAAATCTCTTGCTGGCGCCGCCGCCGCAACCACCAGAGGATGACGTTCGGCAGGTAGAAGCCGACCGCCGTCATCAGGATGATGCGCGTCGTCAGTGCGAGCGCCGTGTCCCTGCTCAGGCCATAGCGCGGCAGGAAGATGCCGATGGCGGCCAGGAAGAACACGATGAGCGAGCCGAACCGCAAGCCCAGGTAGACCGACACCGCCGAGTCGCTGCGGAAGCCGGCGTTCGCCAGACGCACCTTCAGCTGGTTTTGTTCCAGTTCCGTCTGCGGCATGAGCGGCCCGGAGAGCGCCTTGGCCGTCTCAACCAGGTTTTGGAACCGCTCCTTGTTGGTCTTGTCCCCGGACGCCAGCTCGAGGTCCGCCAGCGACGCCGGCCGACTCATGCGCGCCAGACGTTCCTGGGCTCGGCTGTTGCGCTGCGAGATCAGCGACAAAATCGCCCAGATCCCCATCACAAAGCCGCCGAACACGAACAACGGCACCAAGTCCGCCAACGCCATGAAGCCGAATAACACGGGTGAATCTCCAGTTGTCAGTTGTGAGTCGTCAGTTGTTCGTGGCCGGCGTCGGTCGTTGCCGTCAGCGGTATTCCAAACGGACCACCGACGACGGACGACGGACTACTGACCACTGACAACTACACCTTGATGTCCACAATCTTCTTGATGACGATCGCTCCAAGCACTTGCATGATGAGGCCGGCCACGGCCATCTTGATGCCGAGCGGGTGCGTCCACAGCGTGGACACGTAATCGGGCCGCATGTGCAGCATCAGCCCAAACAGCGCGAAGGGCAACACGATCAGCACCACGCCGCTGAGCCGGCCTTCCGCGGTCAGGGCCTTTACCTGGCCGAGGATGCGGTAGCGCTCGCGAATCACGTAACCGATCTTGTCCAGAATCTCCGCCAGATCGCCGCCCGTCTGCCGTTGGATCGCAACCGAGGTCACGAAAAACCGCAGATCGAGATTCGGCACGCGCTCGCACATCGTTTGCATCGACACCTCAAGCGCGATGCCGAGGTTTTGCTCGTCGTAAACCCGGCCGAACTCCTCGGCGATCGGCGACGGCATTTCCTCGGCGACCACGTGCATGCCGGCGCCCAAGCTATGCCCCGCCCGTAATGCACGAGCAACCAGCTCCAGGGCGTCGGGCAATTGGCTCGCAAACTTCTTGAGCCGCACGCGGCGTTTGTTCAGCACCCACAACAACGGCACGCTTAACATCACGATGCCGGCGAGCGGCGCCAGGAACCAGGGCACGCCCGCCAGCCAGCTTCCCGTGGCGCCGAGCGCCCCAAGCACGATGCCAAGCCCAAAGATCGTGCTCGGCTTGATGCTGCAATCGGCCTGCTCGAAGATGCGATCGATGCTCGGCAACTTGGGCGTGAGTTGTTCGAGCAGGTTCTTTTTGTCTGCTTCGAACGCCGTCTTCTTGAGGATCTCGGCCCCCTTGTCCGGCCGCGACCTTTTACCCACCAGCGTATCCAGCCGCTGCGACGTTTTGGCGTTGTTGTCGCGCAGCATCAGCGCCATCAGCCCCACGAGGGCGGTCACGGCCACAAACGCCATGAGGGAGATCATCATCGGTGTCATCGCAAGGTGCCTTTCAAGTCATCGTTCGTCAGTTGTCAGTTGTCCGTCGTCAGTTGTCAGTAGTCGGACGCCTAAAGTCCGTGTCGCGTCCGTTGCAACTGACAACGGACGCCGGACTACTGACAAGGATCAATCGCGCAACAGCACGCGCTCCTGGAACAAATTCGACGGCAGCTTGATGCCGGCCGCTTCGAGGCGCTGGACGAACGAAGGCCGCACGCCGGTCGCCTCGAACTGACCGAAGGCGCGCCCATTCTGGTCGATGCCGTTCTGCTTGAACCGGAACACGTCCTGCATGATCACCACGTCCTGCTCCATGTTCATGACTTCGGTGATGCTCGTCACTTTGCGCGGCCCGCCTTGCAGACGGTTCGCCTGGATAATCATGTCCACGGCGGACGAAATCTGTTGCCGCATCGCCTTGATCGGCAGCTCGAAGCCGCCCATCATGATCATCGTTTCCAAGCGGGCTTGGGCGTCGCGCGGGCTGTTGGCGTGCAGCGTTGTCAACGAACCTTCGTGGCCCGTGTTCATGGCCTGAAGCATGTCCAGCGCTTCGGAACCGCGGCACTCGCCGATCACGATGCGATCAGGCCGCATACGCAACGAGTTGCGCACCAGGTCGCGGGTCGTGATTTCGCCCTTGCCCTCAATGTTCGACGGCCGCGTCTCCAGCCGGACGATGTGATCCTGTTGCAACTGCAATTCGGCCGCGTCTTCGATCGTCACGATACGTTCATCCACCGGGATGAAGGCCGACAGCGTATTGAGCAGCGTCGTTTTACCGCAACCCGTGCCGCCGGAGATGATGATGTTGAGCCGCGCCTTGATGGCCGCCTCCATGAGCATCGCCATTTCCGGAGTGAACGCCTTGTAATTCAGCAGGTCCTCCAGCTTCAGCGGGTTGGTGCCGAAGCGCCGAATCGACATCGTCGGGCCGTCGAGGGCCAGCGGCGGGATGATGGCGTTGACGCGGCTGCCGTCCGGCAAGCGGGCGTCGACCATCGGGCTCGTTTCATCGACGCGCCGGCCCACTTTGGACACGATGCGGTCGATGATCTGCATCAAGTGCTCGCTGTCACGGAACTTGACGTCCGTCTTTTCGAGCTTGCCGCGCCGTTCGACGTAAATCTTGAACGGCCCGTTCACCAAAATATCGCTGACCGTCGGGTCCTTGAGCAGCATCTCCAGCGGCCCGAAGCCGAACGTTTCATCCAGCACCTCGTCAATGAGGCGCTCGCGTTCCATGCGGTTGAGGAGCGGGTTCTCGGTGTCGCACAACCGCTCGACGACCAGCCGGATTTCACGCCGCAACGTGTCGCCGGCCAGGTCGCTCACGCGCGACAAATCGAGCTTGTCCACGAGCTTGCTGTGGATCAGCCGCTTCAACTCCTCGAAGCTCTTGTTCGCCTGGCGCTCGCCGCCGGCCTGACTGTTCGTCAGCCGGCTGCCAATGCTCATGTTGCTCAAACCACGAGACAAACGCGACATCGGTGCGTCCTCAGAGAAGAAGTCCATGCGGCGAGCCCCGTCGCGTAAGAGCGGGCAGCGTTCCCGGCGCTAACGCGTCCGGGCTCGCCTTGTGTTTTTCAACGAAACGAGAACATGCCGCCCTTTTTCTTTTTGGGCTCCGCGTGGCCATTCATTTCGGATTTTTGGCTCAAGTCCCGAGCCAGCTCCACCATGCTTAGCTGCACTTTCGACCGCGGCGCGTGCTGCAAGAGCGGCACGCCGTTGTTGCGGGACGCGGTCATCGCCTTGTAGTCATTCGGAATCTGCCAGTAGATGGGTCGGCCGATCGTTTCCTCGGCCTTCTTCAGGCTGATGTCGCCGTCGTCGGAACCGACGCGGTTCAAGACGATGCGAATTTTGTCGTTTAAGGTCTCGTCGGTGCTGAGCGTCAGCAGCATGCGCACCGTGTTCCGCAGGCTGCTCAGCTCCAATTGCGCGACGAGCAGGATAATGTCCGCCATGTGCAACGCCGTCATGTCGGTCGGCGTGAAGCGCTTGCTCAAATCGAGAATCAGGTGCGAGTAGCTGGCGCGCAAGAGACCGATGACGCGCTGCAAATGATCTTCGTGAATGAGCCCGACGTCTTCCATCTGCACGGGATGCGGCAACAGCGAGAGGCCCGTCGAATGTTTGCTGAGCGAACGCCGGAGAAACGTCATGTCGAGGCGCTCGACGTTGAGCGCGACGTCGGCCAACGTGTAGTCCGGCATCAGGTCGAGAGCGACGTCGGCGTCGCCCAAGGCCAGGTCGAGGTCGATCAAGGCGACGCCGTTTTTTTGGTCTTGGGCGAGGGTACAGCCGAGGTTCACCGCCAGACTCGTGCAGCCGACGCCCCCTCGCGAGCCGACGACGGCGATGACCGTCGATTCCGTTTTGGCGCCGATCGCCGGGGAGCCGCCTTCCGTTGCCACGCGCGTCTGCCGCAACCGCTGCAGCGCGGTCAGCAGTTCCTCAAGAACAACCGGCTGGGTGAGGAACTCGCGGGCGCCGCTGCGCAGCGCACTGAGAATGGACTGGCCGTCGCCCCGCCCGCTGACGGCAAGAATCGGCGTTCCCGGCGACTCGCTGGTCAGCTGGTTGATGAGCTGCAGGGCTTTCGTCTGGTCGGCGTCGAGGGCGACGACGGCGACATCGGGACTGGATTGGCGGATCACGTCGAGGAAGAACTCGTAGCGTGAGCATTCCGCTTCCAGCCAGACCGTCTCCACACCAAGCAGCAGGTTGCGCAAAGGCTCCCGCGTGGTGTCGGAGGGATCCACAATCGCTATACGGATCACGTCTTTCATGTACATCCACCGAGGAAGAACATCTCAGAAGTTCGAGGTCCCAAGCAAGGGGACAGGACCTTTAGGCGCGGAGGTCCCGTCCCCTATCCTTAGGACCTCATTGCGGGCGGCCGCCTGCATCCGAGGGGCGGCCGACCGCATTCATTGGCTGTTGTCGTCCTACATCTCCTCCGCTACTGCTGAGCCCCGCCATCTCCCGGCGCTTTGGGGGCCGGGGGGATGACTGCAGGCGGATTGTCGTTGACGGGTGGCAGCTGCGGCACGACAGCCGGAGCGGTCTCGGTCGCCGGAGCGGTCTCCGTCGCCGGAGCAGCGGGCGGCAGCACCGGCGGCATCGACTCGGGCGTCGAATCCTTGGCCGTGGCCGGCAGCACTTCGTCGCCCTTGACCGCGGGCGGCAGCAGCGCCGCCGGCGTCGTGGGCATCGGTTGGGCCACGGTCATCACGGGCGTCGTGGTCGCCGACGTGTGCAGGACGGCCGCCGCGTGCAAGCCGCCGGCCGTCGTGCCACAGCCCGTGCTGCACGAGCCGTTGCCGCCGCACGGATAAACGTCCGCCGTCGCGCTGTTCTTGAACGCCGGGACATAGTGATGCCCGACGCAGGACTCCCGCGGACCGCGCGGCGCTTCCAGGATTCCTTCCAAGAATAGCTCAAAATCGTCGGGGCTGCGGGTTTCTTGGCCAGGAAGATATTTTGGCAACTGATCGCACGCCATCGCGTCGACCAGGTGCGGCGTCACCATGATGACGAGTTCCGACTCCGATTCGATGAACGACTTCGTGCTGAACGCGGCCCCGAGGAACGGAATGTCGCCGAGCACGGGAACTTTCTCGTCGGCGCCCGCGACCGAGTGCTGAATCAAACCGCCGATGACGAAGGTCTGACCCGATTCGAGTTCCACGGTCGTGTGGACGCGCTGCACGACGCGGCCGGGGACGACGGTGCCGTTGATCGACGTGCCGGCGGAGTTGTCGAGGCTGCTCACTTCCGGCTCGACTTCCAGATGGATTTTGCCGTTGCCCAGCACGATCGGCACGAAGTTCAAGCGCGTGCCGAATTCCTCGAACTGCACGCCGACCTGACCGAGGCCGGCCGGGACGGGAATGGCCTGTTCGCCGCCGTCGAGGAAGCTGGCTTGCCGGCCGCTGAGGGTAACCAGCCGCGGCTCGGACATGAGCTTGACGACAGCTTCGTCGCGCAGCGCCTGCATGAACGCCAGGAATCCCCAGCCGTTGTGCAGCACGCCGGTGAGGATGTTGACAGGCGCGCCGCCGGGAGCGCCGGGGGTGCCGACGAGGCCGCCGGGGCTCACGCTGAAGATGCCGCCGCTGCCAATCGTCACCGGGTTCAGCACCGCCTGGCCGACCGTGCTTCCCAGGAAGAAATTCTTGCCGTTGGTGAGGAAGTTGAAAGCAAGCCGGCGGAACTCGGAACGAGAAACGCGGGCGACGGTCACGTCCAGCTGCACTTGCTGCACGCCGCCGACGCGCAGATTGTTAATCACGTCGACGTTGGGCGCGAGCGCCTTGGTGGTCTTCAGAAGCACGTCGGCGTCCTCGGCCTTTTCGATGGTGCCGGTGAGCACCATCGAACCGCCGGCGGGCAGCGGCGTTACCGCCGCGGTCGGCACGGTCTGGTGCAAGAGCATCCTGACGTACTCGAAGTCCACCGCGGTGACGATGATGTCGAGCGTTTCGATGCGGCCTTGTTCGTCGGTAAAGGAAATACGGGCGGCGCCGGGCTCCTTGGCCAGGATGACGTCGGTGCTCGGGTCATTGGCGACGCCGCGAACGTCCACCACGGCGTCGCGGTTGTTGGACGCGGAAGCGATCCGCTGCCGGCCCGACATCTGGACGCGCTGGGCGACGTTCACCGGCAGCACCAGGGCATTTTTCAGCGGCAGCTGCACGGTGCCGGCTTGCATCGCCGGCGCCTTGTTCGCTGGTCCGGGGGCCGGCGCCGGAGGCGGCGCCTGTGCCAACGCCGGCGCAGCGCCGACCACGAGCCCCAAAAAGGCGCCCCACAAGCGTTTTTTCACCAAAGGAATCGAGCGGTGCATCCTTACACCTCATTAAGAAAGGGTGGCGGGACGCCGGGGACGGCCGCCGCCGGGACTATAGATCGTGGCGCCAGGAGTCGCATCCCGGGCACCTTCCCTGTTTACAGCAACACTCGCGAGAAGGCGTCTGAAGCCCTGTTTCCAGGGCCCCAGACACCTTCTCGCCAAGCACATACCACAGTCCAAGCGCCGTCGCGTCATTGCGGCGGTACTACTTCTTGTATGCGGACGACTTCTTTGGGGCCGGCTTGGTCTCGTCGCCTTCGGGACCCGCCAAAGCTTGCGCCTCGTCCTCGGCGCCCTCGATGTAGACGACCCTCTTCACGTCCGGCCCGTTCCAGATCACCTGCGTGAACGTCTTCGGCGCGGGCTTCACCGGTTCGGGTTTCTCGTCCTTGACGACCACCGGCGGCTTCTCTTCCACCTTCGGAGGGGGCGGCGTGATAACCGGCACGGCCGGGACCGCGGGGCCCCCGATCACGCCCGACGTATCGCTGTCATCCCCGTTCGTCGGATTGCCCGAACCGCCGTTGCGGCTCTGCCGCGCCACGTCGCGCGGCGTCGTCGCCTTCAGACTGGCCACGGTGTCGTCGTTCAAACCGCGCAGGACAAGCCCCAGCTCGCCAAGCGTTTGAGCCAGTTTGACCTTTTGGGCGTCTTCCGGGTTGAGGGCCAACGTCGCCGTGCCGCCGAGGATCGTCTTGCGTTCCTGATCGCGAATGTCCTGCTGGTCCACCGCCAGAACGAGCACATTCTGCAAAATCGTCTGCGTGGTGGACTCGTCGCCGCGGCGCATCGTGCTGAGTACGTCCACGTGCGATTGCGGCAGGACGTAGCCGCCTGCCAGCGAGTCGGGACCAACCTTGATCGCAACTGCCCGCATGCCCGGCGGCAGCTGCGCGTCCAGGTTGCTCATGTTCTTGTCCAACAAGTCGTCGCTCGTGACGAACTGCTCGGCGGCGAGCGACTTGTTGAGCAAGCGATCCTTCACCTGATCGAAGGAGCGGATCGCCTTTTTCGGTTCCTGGCCGGCGACAAACTGCTTTTCGACGAACAGCTTCTCAGGCTCCTTGACGCGCGTGCCCATCGACAGGCTGTTCTTCGCGACCAGGACCGTGACTTTCTCCTCTTCCGGTTGGGCCGCATTGCGTTCGGACAGCAGCCGGCTCGTCATGTAGCTGGCGACCAGGCCGCAGCCGACGGCCACGACCATGAGGATCATTGTTTTTGGTTTCATCGCTGCAGACCTCTCCAGGTTGGCGCCCGTCGGGAGTCCGGAAAGGGTGTCTGGAACTTTTCCTCAGAGTTCCAGACACCTTTTCCGGACGGTTCCCGGCTGAGCTCGGTGTGGGTAAAAACTTTCCGCCACGCCGGTCGCCGGGGCCCGCCCTGGGTAGGAGGTTCTGCCCACCGATTATTTCGACCAGCTGTGGACAACAACTTCAACTTTTGCGGTTGTAGTGAACGTGTTGGATTTACGGTTTGCGACGGCGACGGGGCAATCTGGCCGGGACGGGTGAACCCCGGCGTGTGCGTCAGCCATCCTCCGAACCGAGAACTTGCCATGCGTTCGCTCTACCGTGGGCGAGCGCCAGGGTTGTCCACTCGCTTCGCGAGTGGCGTCGCCGCTCGCCAAGCGAGCGGACCACGCTGACGTTCGCCGGCTTCTTAGAGATGGACGAAGACCAAGTAGCCGACAAAGCCGATGCACAACGGGATCCCGTACGGCAACAGGTGCATGCGCGGTTTGCGCTGGGCCGCCTTGCCCGCAACGTCGCCGACGCTCGCCGACGTGAAGAGGTCGCCGACGATCTCTTTCGTGTTGGACAGGTTTTTGCGAAACTGACCGCGAATCACGATCATCGCCAGCGCGATCACGCCGCCGATGATAACCGCGATGCAGAAGGCCATCAGGACGATCCACAGCCCGCGCGTCAGGCCGAAGAACGCTCCCATCCAGGAGCCAAAGCCCATCTGCATCTTCACGTCGCCGGCGCCCATGCCGCCGATCGCGTAGACGGGCAACAACAGGGCGAAACCAACCGCGGTCCCCGCCAGCGCGGCGCCGAGGCCGCCGTCATAAGACCCGCCGTCCGGAGCGACGAACGAAGCGAGCACGCCGACGTTCTGCAAGAGACCGACGATCCAGCCGCTGATGATGAGGGGGAACGTGAGCCAGTTGGGCACCTTCAGCTTCCAGCCGTCGATGACCGCCGCCACTACCATGGCGAAGCTGACGAACCAGAGCGGCCAGTTTTCCAGGGTGAACAACGCCATTGGTTGCAATCCTCTCCCACAAGAATAGGTCCGAATTTCGTCGCGTGCGGTTCCGAGTGCGCTTGGGACGCCTCGACCGCGCATCCGCACCGGAAATTCGCACCCCTGCAAGCCACCGTGAAAAAACAAACAGCGAGTCGCAAAACCCCGTGGCTCTGCGGCTCGCTGTAGCATTCGCGAAAATGTGTTGGAAACCGTGTTGGCGGTCTCCGACACTTTCTCGCGATGAGGCCCCTTATCCCCACCACCCGCCCACCGGGGGAGAGGTGGGGGTAAGGGGGAGCCGGCCGATCGGGGCACTCCGGAAAAGGGGTCTGGAACCCTTTCTCAAGGCCCCAGACCCCTTTTCCGGACCCATTTCCGGAACACCGCTTAGGAAGCGGTGCTGCCGATCGCATTGCCGACCCGCAGGAAGGTGCTGTTGGCGTTCGAGCCGAGCGTCGTGATCGCGGTGATGCACACCACGATAATGAGCGCCAGCATGACGGCGTATTCGACCGCGGTCGGGCCGTCTTCCGCCTTCAGGAAATTAACCACTTGCTGAGTGAACGTACGCATGTGCCCATCCTCTTTCTTCAAAACAGGTCAAAGTAGAATTCGTCAAACCGCATCCCGATATCACCGAAACGCCGCTTGCCTACGAGGCCGCGGAGTTGAGTGCGACATTGCTGAACACGCTGTTGGCGCTGGAGCCGAGCGTGGTGATGGCGGCGATACAAACGATGATGATCAAAGCGAGCATCACCGCGTACTCGACCGCGGTCGGGCCATCTTCCGACCGCAGAAACCGTTTCATGGCAGCGAGCCAAGGCGTCATGGAGCTTTCCCCCTTTTGGAGTCCCCGGTCTGGGCGGCGAGCCGAGACCTAACCTCTTCCGACCTTGAACGAGGGCTGGCGCCGACAGGTGGCCGACGGTAGGGGGCCGGCTCTGAATCGCGCTGAGAGTCCACTCATCCCTTCGGTAACCTGGCGACCCGCCGCCAAATGGGGGAGAAGCGGCGGGCCCATGGCTTTGCGTCCCCGCCTTACGACAGGTTTGCCTTTGTCGAGGATAAAGAGGTTCGTGTTGTTTTCGCGGGCCGTGCCTGCTTTTTTACTTCGCAGGCACAGATCAGTCCGCTCGTGACAAAACCCTAGTTCGCGGGTTTCACGCAGTCAAATGACCTTGCGGATTTTTGCGATTTTGCGGCATGAAATTTGGACGAGGCCGTTTTTCAGCGTTGATTTCGAGATGTGATGGCTCTGAAAGGTCGCCGCTTGCCTCGCGGATAGGCAAGCGGCGCTCCGGTTAGAACCGCACTTGCAAGCGTCCAAGCCGTTCGACCGTTTCCGCCATCAGCGCGTCTTCTTCGGACTCGTCCTTCGCCAGGTACGTCACGGAGAAACGCAGATAGGCGCCGGCGTCATCCCACGGCACGCAGCAAACCGATTGCTCGGTGATGAGAAACTCCGAGACTTCTTCTGCGCTTGCGAATGTCCGGCCAGCACACGCGGTAGGCGCCTTGACGTAGAGGAAATACGTGCCGCGCGGCATCTTCGCCTGGAAACCGATTCTCTTCAGCGCTGCGACGAGCTTTTCGAGCCGGCGGCGATACTTCTCGCGGATACGGTCGCCGATCTCCGGGTGTTCCAGCGCTGCCCGCGCCGCCTGCTGCACCGCCATGAACTGACCGGAATCGCAATTATCCTTCACGTCGGCGAATGCCTGCACGATCTTTGGGTGGCCGGCGACGAACGCCATGCGCCAACCGATCATGTTGAAGCCTTTCGACAGCGAGTGGATTTCCACGCCGACCTCCTTGGCGCCGTCCACCTGGAGAAAACTGAGCGGCGGGCCGTCGTAGCTGAGAAGAATGTGCGCGGCGTCCTGTACGACGATGACGCGGTTGGTCAGGGCGAAATCAATGACTTGCCGATAGAAGTCGCGCGTCGCTGTCGCGCCCGTCGGGCTGTTGGGATAATTGAGGACAAGCAACTTCGCGCGGCGGCGGATTTCCGCGGGGATGGAGCCGAGGTCGGGATAAAAGCTGTTCTCTTCGCGGAGCGGCAGCTTGTGGACCTCGCCGCCGTAGTAAGCCGTGTGCGTGCCGGCGACGGGGTAGCCGGGGACGGTCATGAGGGTGACGTCGCCTGGGTTGATGAAGCAAGCCGGCAACATCGCCAGAGCCGGCTTTGAGCCGATGGCGTGGTTGATTTCGGTCGCCGGATCCAGCGTGACGCCGAAGACCTTCTTCATAAACCCGGCGGCGGCTTCCTTGAAGGACGCGATGCCATTGTCGGCGTAGCCGCGGTTTTCGAGCTTATCGACCTCCCGTTTGAGCGTGTCGCGGACAAGCGGGTCGGCCATGTCGTCATTTTCGCCGATGCCGAAATCGAGCAACTTGCGCTCCGGATGCGCCGCCAAAGCCGCGCGCTTGGCCCGCTTGATCTTTTCAAACTTGTAAATCTTATTGTCCTTGCCATAGTTCGCGCCGCCGAGGCGATCCGCGAACAACGATTGGAACCAGGGTTCGGCCGAGGGGGTCGTCATGGCAGTTTCCTCAAGGGGACGTGTCGGTTACGTCGCGGCACGATTCCGAGCAATTTATCGCGCGGCTCGGTCAGGCATGGGCGCCTTCATTTCACGGGGTCCGCAAAATGGACGTTCGGTGTATGTCAGGTGAAATGAAAGAAATGCATTTTTTGGCAGTCTGTCCGTGGGTTCACGATTCCTACACATTTGCGAAAGAAAGCGCGTTGGCGCCGCAGATGCGGTGCGCGTTGCAGTTTCGGACAAGATAGCAAAATCGGAAGTTCGCACCCAGGGTCGGACCGGCTTTGTTCCAACTTTGCAGGTGTCCGTTTCGTCGAAAAGATGGACAATTGGCGAAAGTTCAAAGCTTGGTGAACCGCCGAGTCTGGGCGTGCCGATGTAAGACTCGGCGTATTAGCCGCCGACGACCGCGGGAGGCGTGGCCTACCCCGGAAAAGCGACCTTGGGTAGAATGAGGCAAGGAACTTGCAGTCCAACGACCGCGCCCGGCAGCGGACCCTGGGCAAACTTGGCGGCGCGATTGCCCTGCCTATTGGCGGCCGCCAGTGGCGCTGAGTTCGAGGGGGTATACCACGTGGCACTCACGCCTCTGGATCGCGCGCTCTTGCAGCGCTGCCTCACGCACCAGCCCGGCGCGTGGAATGACTTCGTCGACCGCTTTCTCGGTCTGATCTATCACGTTATCCATCACACCGCCCATTTGCGCAGCGCGCCGCTTCGTCCCGAGGACATCGAGGACCTGGCGGCGGAAATCCTACTTCAGATTGTGAACAACGACTACGCGGTGCTGCGCCAGTTCCGCGGCCAGAGCAGTCTGGCGGCCTACCTCACGGTGATCGCCCGCCGCATTTGTGTCCACGAGTTGGCCCGCCGAGCCGCCGCGTTGGAAGTGCAGCCGAAGATTGACAACCTGCACCTGGCCCCGGCGCCCGATTCCGACGAGGTGCCGAAGGCTCAGCTCGGTTTGGAAAGTCTTGAAGAGGTCGAAAAGCTGCTCAACAAGCTCCGCGGCAAGGTTCGTGAGGTGGTCAGGCTCTATTACCTGGAAGGCAGGACGTACGAGGAGATCAGCACGGACCTGCACATCCCAGTAAACAGCATCGGGCCGGTGTTGTCGCGCGCGCGAAAGAAACTTCGGAAGGGCGTCAAGAAAGCGCCGAAGGTGCATCGCATGCAGCACCCGACGCAGGAAGGCTCCTGAAACAAGAAAGGCCACGGGTCGCACCCGTGGCCTTTGTGTTTTGTGAGTGGTGCAGTCGCTCCGCGACTGCTTTCAACTCGCGGAGCGAGTCGACAACTCTAGCGTGCCGAGCCGCGCACACGCTGCACGGGGCTCATCTGCCCATCCGGTCCGCGCGCCAGGTCGAACGACGGCAAGGAATTGAGTGCGGCGCGATTGAACAATTGCGGGCCGTCCACCGCTCCCACACGCAGCTTGCCGAGCACCATCTTCAGCTCGGTCTTATCCTGCGGCCAGTAGAGCACGACGCGCTTCGGGAGTACCGCCCCCGTCGCCGGATCGACCTGCGTCTGCTCGATGTTCGCCGTGCAGATGTCCTTGCCGTTCGCGTCCACCAACCGATGAGCGACGATTTGCAAGCGATTGTTCGGGCCGTTGCGCAACACGGTCACTTTCCAGATGCGTTGCCCTTGCGGCGACAGCGATTCCTCAAACATATTCAGCGCGTTGCCGTTCGGCTTGAGCGTGTATTTCTTGGCCGTATCGTATTCCGCGACGCCGAAGGCTTCCATGATCCAGTCGGGCTGGAACGGGAACGGCATGTAGCGAACGTTGCCGCGGTTCAAGTCTTCGTAAGAGCAGTGGAAGACGTACGGTTTCGGCTCGGCCCGCTTCAGCCAGTACCAGAACTCCTGGTCGTTCGAGCCGATGTCCACTTCATCGCTGCCGAGCGCGGACGCCACCATGCGAAAACCGTGCGGCTTCTGGCAGGCGAGCATGCCTTGCAAGCCGAACGACTGGGCGCCTTGCTTGGCGTCGATGTCCACGCTGCGGCATTCGAAGGCTTGCACGCGCCGCGCATTGTCGTTGAGCTGCGCGATCACGTCCGCTTCGGGAGGAATCTTGCCGTCGTTGAACGGCCCCTTGGCCTGTTGATCCCGAGTATGCGGCCAGTTATTGCAGCCCGCGAGCGCGCACAGAGCGGTCAAGACAATAGTCGCCGTGAGAAGCCGCATAGTGATCTTCCCTTCTGCCGCGGATCATTCCCAACCCAGGACTTTGAACACTTCTTCCTGCACCGTCAACATTTCATCATCGGTCAGCCGGGGATTCACCACGTCGTATTCGGCGCGCGTCCGGCTATCGCGCAGGTGCAAGACTTCTTGATCGCCCGCCGTGCGGGCTTCCTCAAATCTCAGCCGCTTCCGCCGCATGAGCAACAAGGCCACAACGTAGCGGAAGTTGACACGCGATGGTTCGAGGTCATGCTCCAGCCGCTGGAAGCAATCCAGCAGCATCTCATCGTCGATCGGCGGCCTACGATTCGTCTCGGCTTCCGGCACCCTGCCCCGCCAAAAGCTAAAAGCGCCTGTGGGCGGCCCCTGCCACGCTTCGATGCTGTAGTCGTGCCGCACGAATTTGCCTGCTTCGTCGAGCAGCACGCTGTAGAACTTTTCGCCCGCGTGCAGGTCGCGTCCCGTTGCCGCACAGCGCCGGGCCGGCGCTTGGATCTGGTAATCCGTCATGTTGCGAGTCCCTCCCGCGGCAAAGCTGGGGCGTCATCCAATAGTATTGGGCCGAGTCCAGGCGACAGCAAGGAACTTGTCCGGGGTTCGGAACGGTTTGAGATGCCGTTTTCGCGGAGTTTACCGTTTAGGCGGAGTCTGTGGATCAACAAGGGCGAGTCCGAATGCGTCAGTGGCGGGATTGGGCCGACGCTCACACGTTCGGAGTCCCCATCAATTCATTTCTTCAGCGATGTCGGCTGCCCCCGCATCGGCTCGTTTCGCGGCAGCCAGTGCCGCAGCTCGGCGGTGACCATTTCGGCCGTCTCGGCGCCCCAACCCGTCCAGTGGCCGCGTACGATGCCGTTGCCGTCGAGCAAGATCATTTTTGGCGTGGCCTCGACGGCGTAGCTGATAAGCAAGCCGGTGCCGGAGAGGATCGGGAAGGTGACGTGCATGGTGTCGCGCTGTTTGCGGACGCGCTCGCCGTCTTCGGACACGGCCAGGCCGAGCACGGTCACACCATAATCCTTATAGGCGTCGCTGATGTTCTGCGAATACTTCAGCACGTCGCTCAGCACGGGCGACGACGGTGTGTAGAAGACCAGCAACACCGGCCGTCCGGTCCAGTTGCGGAGCCGCACCGGCTGTCCGCTGAGGAAATCGGGCGTTACAAAGTCCGGCGCCGGCTTCCCAAGTTCCGCCACAGTCGGCGCCGGCGTCGTCTCTTCGGAAGTCGGCGGCGCGGCCGGCGCCTCGCCGCGCTTGGCTGCTTCCAACCGCCGTTTTGCTAGGACAATCGCGTCGCGGTACGGCGTCGGCGGTTGGCGATCGAAATGGCTTGTGATGCGCGCCAACAACTCGTCGATTTGCGCGCTGTATTTTCCCGCGTTCGCCACGAGCGCCGTTGCCGCTTCGGAAAAGCTGCGGGCCTGCTGAATTTCCCGGCGGCGATCCTCGAAAAGCTGTCCGGGATATTGCAGGCTGCTTTGCAGATCGTAGAGCAGCACCGACTTGTGCGTCGGCTCAATGCGTGCCGGATCGCGCCGTTCGATCACGCGCTCCACACGGCACGCAACGCCGAGCCGCGGCGCGACCCACACGGTGTCCCGGCGGCGCCAGGCGGTCCGGTCGGCGCGCGGCCGGTCCCAATCTTCGGACTGCTGTGCCCCAACGAGTTTCACGCACGTGGCGCCGTTGACCATCTCGTTGCCGACGACGCGCCAACTGCGCGTCGGACGGCCTGCTTCGCGGACCTCCCAACTCTGCTCCGGCCCCGCCTTCTTCTGGTCCGGCGCCTCGATGAACACGCCCCACTCGATCGACGGCGGCCCTTCCAACGGCACCGACAGCGCTACGCCCGGATCGGCAGTGACCCGCCCTTGCAAGTCGATGCGCGCCAACTCCAGCCGCGCCGAGCTGGCGGTCGTCTCGGTAATCGCTTCGGGCCGCCCGCCGCTTTGTTTCAACACGGTGAACACCGCGACCTCGTGTCCCTGCGGCTGTGCGTCGAGGCTGAAGACGCGCGTTTCCAGCCGGTAGGTCCGGTTGAAGCGGACGCCGGGGCCGTTCGATTCCTCCACGAACGTGCCGCCGTACACCAGTTCCTGGCCACGGCCAAGACGCGGCGCCAAAAGCCAGTCCGGGCGTTCGCCCGTCTGGGTCGTGGCCAGCATGCAGGTCATCACACACAACGTCGTAACCATAGGCCCCTGGGGTCGAAGTGTAGAAAGACGGCCTCCTTGCCACCGACGGAGTGGGCCGAAATCGCGGCCGATTATAACCGCGCTAAATGCTGCCACAACGGGGATTTCCCGCACCGGTTGCGGCGGCTTTCCAGGCCTGCCAACGCCGCGCCAAACCCGGCCGCGCCGTGCGGGACGAGGTAGGTTGGCGAACGCAGCGGACGCGCCACGAGAGGATGGGACCGCGCCGCCGCACCTGCTATAATGCCGGGCAACTCACGTCACTCTGTGGAGGCCGCCGTGCTGATCCTCCTTTACGCGCTTGTCTGCGTTATCCTGCTCGCCGTCTTCTGGATCGGCGCGACGTGGCTGCAGAATCTGATGTACAGCGAACCGACGACTGGACTCCCGTGGCGTGCGCCCGCGGCGGCGGCGGCAGTCACGCTCGTCCTCGCACTGTGGGGCTGGCTCGATTACAAGGACCCGGGGAGCCTGGCCGCGCCTTGGGAAATCAGCTTTACCAGGAGCAACCGCGATAAGCCGTTCAAGGAATTCTGGACCGACACCGGCGGCAAGGAAAACCATTACACTATTCGCAAGCTCGCCCCCGCCGGGGCGCGCGAGCGCTGGGAAGTTCGCGACGACGAGAGCCGCCGCGTCTGGCCGCCAAAGCCGCTCCCCGATGCGATCTTCGTCCAGGAGGACGGCGAAAAGGTCCGCTTCGAAACCCGCAAGTCGGACGACCCCAAGCTGCCCAACGAGTTCGTCGATAGTCGCGGCCGCGTGATCAGTGAAGATTTCCCCGCCTACTACAGCCAGTTCATCTGGAGTTTGCTGTGGAGAAATCTCTTGATCTACACCGGACTGCTGGTTGTGTGCTTTCTGTCGTTTTGGCTGCTGCTAAGGTTTCAATGGCCGCACGCGCTCGGCATTGCGTTCGTTTTTTGGCTGGTGGGCGTTCTTGTCCTCATGCCGTCGCTGCTGAGTCAAATCGAGAAAAAAGCGGCGGAGAAGACGACAAACGCAGCGCCAAGCGCTTGACGGTCGCTTGGGTGTGAATGCGCGGTCTTGTCCAGGGAGTGAACTGCTTCAGCGGCTTAGCGAAGTCGCGCGGGGAGACAACGGTTATGCCTGTTCACGATTGGACGCGCGTCCCAGCCGGCATTTTCCATGACTTCCATCATTCCTGGATCGAAGAGCTGAAACGCGCGCTGAATCGGGGTCTCTTGCCGCCCGATTACTATGCGCTCGCCGAGCAAATAACCGCAGAACGACAACCCGACGTCCTCACGCTCCAACTGCAAGAAGGAGGTAACGGGAAGCGGCACGCCCCGGCCCGAAGCGGCGGCGCCGTGGCCTTGGCGACCTGTCCGCCGAAGGTTTGGTTTCAGGCAAAAGCGGAGATCGACATTTACGCGACGAAGGCCAAGGCAGTCGCAATCCGGCACATCAGCGATCACCGTGTCGTCGCGCTCGTCGAAATTGTGTCGCCGGGCAACAAGAGCAGCCGGCAAAGCCGCGCCGCGTTTGTGGAGAAAGCCGTTGAGATGATTCGAGGCGGGGTTCACCAGGTGATCGTCGATCTTTTCCCCGCGTCGAGTCGGGACCCACAGGGAATCCACAAGGCGATTTGGGACGAGATCATCGACAACGATTTCGCGTTGCCGCCGGACCGACGGTTGACCGTGGCCTCGTATATCGGGGGTGCGATCCCGGAAGCGCTGCTGGAGCCGACGGCGCTGGCGTTGGAATTGCCGGAGATGCCGCTCTTCCTCAATCCCCGAGAATATGTGCCGCTTCCTCTCAACGCGACTTATGAATCCGCGTGGCAGACCGTGCCCACGTATTGGCAAGACAAGCTGCAAGACCGAACGTCCGCGTAAATCCGCATGTCACAAGATGTGCATGATATCGCCGTCCTTCACGAGGTACGTCTTTCCCTCCAGCCGATATACGCCCTGATTCTTCGCCTCTTTCATCGAGCCGACGCGGCGGAAATCGTCGTAGCTGACCACCTCCGCGCGCACGAAGCGCTTCGCCAGGTCCGTGTGGATCTCGCCGGCGCCTTCGACGGCGTCGGCGCCCTGCCGCACGGGCCACGCGCGGCACTCGTCCTCGCCGACCGTTAGGAAGACGATCTGGCCCATCGCATAGAAAACGGTCCGCAGCACGTCCTCCCGTGCGAAGCCGGCGAGCCCGAGGTCTTGCATGAACGCCTTGCGATCCTCTTCGCCGAGGTCTTCTAACTCCAACTCCAGCTTCGCCGGTGCGCCGATCGCGGTTGACGCCAGTTGCAGCAATTCCGGCGGCAGGGCTTTGCCGACACGCTCGTCGCCCAGGTTGACGAAGGCCAACTCTGGCTTGAGGGTCAAGAGTTGAAAACTGCGGATCGCCTTCTCTTCGTCCTCTTTCAGGCCGAGCGTTGCGGCCGATTGATTTGCCTCCAACGCGGCCACGACGCGTTGCAACAGAGCAAGTTCCTTCTGGTCCGCCTCGCGTTCCTTGGCCGGCTTCGGCTTCTTCATTTGATCTTCGAGCTTGCCGACGCGATTCATGACGATTTCGAGGTCGGCGAACAGCAGTTCCTCGCGAAACCGCCGCAGCTCGGCCGCTTGGTCGTTCGAACTGTAACCATTCAGCACAACGACCAAACCGTCCGTATCGCGCAGAATCCCGAGGCGGCGCGGGTTATCGCGGCGCTCGCTGAGATCAAGGCCCGGCGTGTCCACCAGCTCAATGGTGGCATACGTCGTCTTTTTCGGCTTGAAGAGCTGCGACAGCCAATCGAGCCGAACGTCAGGCACTTTCGCGATGCCGACCTGCCCGCGAATCGCCGCTGCCGGGTCGGGCTCAACGCCCGTCAGCCAGTGGAAAACCGTGCTCTTGCCCGCGGAAGAAAAACCTGCGATGCCGACTTTCATAGTGGTCAGTTGCCAGTGGTCCGTCGTGAGTCGTGAGTAGCGTACCGCTTCGGTTCATTGTATGGTGTGGCAGGTTGGTTGCTTCGTTTCCTCGACCACTGGCCACGGCGATGTCCGACGATCTCATGCCGGTGCTCCGGCTGCCGCTCACGCGGGAGCTGTTCCGGCAGCTGCCGCGGAACGCGGCGTACCGCTATGAGTATTTGGATAACGAGGCATGTCTGAGTCCCCGTCCGAAGCACTACCACGCGGTGCTTGATTTAGAACCGCTGGAGGAAGGCGCGGCGTCGCTTCGGCCTGTCGCGCCGAGCGATTTTGAAGAGTTGGCGGCGCTCTTCGCGGACGTCTTCGCGCATCATCAGCCTTTCGGCAGCTTGACCAGCGAGCAGCTCCAAGCGACGGCACACGCGACACTGTTGCGAACGCGTTGCGGCGGCGACGGGCCGTGGATTGAGCGCGCCAGCTTCGTAGCCGTGGATGGCGCCGAGAAACGCTTGCTCGGCGCCTGCTTCATTACGCTGCTGCCGCAGAGCGATCCCACGGACGCGGCGAGCTATTACTGGGAAACCGCGCCGCCTCCGAATGCCATCGAACAACGCCTCGGCAATCCGCACTTGACGTGGATCTTCGTAAGCCCGTCGCTGGCCGGCAACAACATCGGCACCGCGCTCCTCGCTGCGAGCGTACGCGAGCTTCAAATGCTCGGCTATACCCAACTCCTCAGCACCTTTCTGCTCGGCAACGAGTCGAGCATGCTCTGGCACTGGCGCAACGGCTTTCGTCTGTTGCCGCATCCGGTTTCGTATCGCGAAATGTGCAACCGCCGGTCCGACCGCGGCGGTCAACGATCCGCTTGATTCTTCAGCAGCCAAAAATCATCGAACAGTCCAGCCTCCACGACGTCCGCGGCCGCGGCATCATTCGTCCTCACCGACGGCCGAAGGATCGCATAGTCGCCCAGCCGCGGATAGAGCAGTGCGTTGGTCCCTTGAAAGTCCGCCGCGTGAAATGTGTGGCCGGAGTTCAGCACGATATAGCGCCGCGGATTCAACGGACTCGGAGAGATGAGGCACGGCACATGTTCCGCCGCCGCGTAATTCCTTCCGCCCAGCGTGATCTGCTCCTTCGTCCATTGCAGCGGCAATGCGTCGATGACCTGTCCGATGAGCGAGTTCGACGCCGGATCGCCGAACAAGATCAAATGCTTACCGGCGATATCCTCGCTTGCCACCGCGACATCGTCCCTGATCGGCAGCTCAGCCCGCATGTACTTGTTCCACTCCGCGGCGAAGCGCTCTAGGGAGGCGTCGGCGTACTTTTTTGTCGCCGGATGCCACGGCGTGCCGGTTCCGCGGACGCAGAGGAAGCTGTTCGTGAAGGCGTCGTCGATCGGCCCTTGCAATCCGGGCATCTTCTGCGGCCGCCGCAGACGATCCGTGTTGAGCCGTTCCGGCAGAACGGCCTGCCAACGCCCGCCGACACGCTCCATGTAAAGATTGCTTGTCGCGTTCGGCAAATGACAGCACGGGCACTCGATTTCATGGCCGTCAATGGTCAGCATCACGCAACGCTCTGCGGAATTCGGCGGCAGCCCGAGGTGCAACGTCCGCACGTTTTCGGTTTTGACCGTGAAGCCCTTCTCGGCATGCTCCGCATCGACGACCGCGCGCTCGTAGTGCTTGTCGAGCCCGATAATTTCGATCCAGTTGCAGGTGTTGTACTTCAGCGTGTACGTGACAAAGCGGATGCGCTTCGGATAGTCCGCACGGCCGCGCGCGACGAACGGGGCATAATGTTCGTCCGCCTTCTTCTGCCATTCGGGTGGAAATTGATGGGCCAGGCCGGGCGCGACGAGCAGCGTCATTGGGATGCCGAGCGGCTTCAGCTTCGCCTCGATGTTTTGGGCGGCATGAAGCTGCGGGTCCTGATCGCCGCCGTAGGCCACGACCGGCACGTTGAAGGCGTTCTCGGCGTAATCGACCGCGTCGTAAATGCGCAAGCAGCTCTCCTGATACGCCGGCAACTTCTCCGGCAGATTCTTCAAGTACCCGTGCGTTGTGGTGAAGCCGGCGCCCGGACCGAGGACGCACCAACGGTCGGGCGTGTGCAGGCCGATCTGCCACGTCCCTGCCCCGCCCATCGAAAAGCCGCGCAACACGACGCGGTTCGGGTCGAGAAGCTGCTCGCGGCCGAGCAGCCGTTCGCCGGCGATGAAGGCATCCATCGCTTCGAAAACGTCCGTGTCGCCGGCCCAGCGGTAGGCGTTGTTGCCGCGACCGTAGATGTCGAGTTGGACGTAATCGCGAGCCGGCGCCGGCTTGTCGCCGGTGTGGGCGTGCAGGAATTTCACCTCGGTCAGACTCGCGTCGCGGCCGTGGAGCACCACGTCGAGCCGCCATTTCTTGCGCGCGTCCTTACCATAATCTGCCGGCAGCGTGACCGCGTACGGCTGCACCGAGCCGTCCACGCGCGAGCGATACGCCCGCACAACCGCCGCGCCCGTCTTGTGCAGCCACGGGGCGTCGCCGGTTGCGAGATGGCCGGCGCGAAGAAGCCCGCGGTCGAGCGCCTCGAGCGTCCAGTCGGCGGCGTCCTTGTGAAAGAACTCATCGTGCTTGGTGATCCACACTGCCGCCTTCTCGTAGATTTCGGCCTCGACCAGCGCGGGGTCGGCGATGTGCTGCTGCCGCAGCGCCGCCAGCCGCTCTGCGAGCTTGTCCGCCTTCGCCTGAATGTTCTTGAGCTTGGGCTCGTCCGGCGTTTGTGCGTCCGGCGGTGCGTAGTTTTGTGCCGGCAGCGCGCCGGCAAACAATAGAACGACGATGAACGCGAAGAACGATGGGGCGTGCTTCATTGGAACCTCCCGATTGGCGGCGGCGACGTGTTCGCGAAGATACCGCCGGAATAGAACCGAATCAAGCGCCGGACGTTCGCGGAGCGCGTGCAGGGCAACGCTGGCATGAATGGATCGACTGCAAGACGAAGTTTGGGGGTCGGCGATGGCTTGCGCGCCTTCGGCGGCGGCATCGGCTTCATCGTCGGTACGCCGCGCGTCTGGGGTTACGCGCTCGTGCCGTTCCTGATGATGACGGTCTTGGCATGCGGCTTTGGCTGGCTCGGTGTTTGGCTCGCGGGACAAACGGGCACCGCCGTCTTCGGGTCGGACGCCGGCTTCTGGGGACAAACCGGGAGCTGGGCGCTATCCATCGTCGCCGGCGCAGTTTGCTTGCTGATCGCCGTGTTGCTCGCGATTCTGTTCGCCCAGCCGCTGTCCGGCTTCGCGCTCGAAGCAATCGCCCGCGCGCAGGAGAAGGAGCTGACGGGCTGGACCGTGCCGCAGCCGCCTTTTCTCAGCGCGCTGTTCCTCGCGTTGCGGATCGCCCTGGTGACTCTCATCGTCGGCGGCAGCGTGGGCGGCGTGTTGTTCGCCGTCGGCATCGTATTCCAGCCGGCTCTCGTCATCACGGTGCCGCTGAAATTCCTGCTCGGCGGCTGGTTGTTGGCGTGGAACTTCGTTGACTATCCGCTCTCGCTTCACGGTCTGGGCGTCGGCGCGCGCCTGGCGTGGGCAGGCCGTCATTGGGAAGCGTTCACCGCCTTCGGTCTCGCATGGGCGGTGCTGCTGCTTGTCCCCGGCGTCTTTTTGCTCGTGCTGCCGATGGGCGTCGCGGGCGCCGCGCGACTCGTGGTCGCCGGCGCGCTTGAAGAGCGTTCCGTGTACTAACGCGTTGCAATCGGCGGGCGCGGCCGTACAATCGCAGCCGGCGAAGCGGTTTGACACACCCTTTCGAGAACCACCATGCTACTCACCGCTTGTCTCGTCTCCGGCCTACTCGCTTGCAGTTGTGACGGTGGGACCGACGGGTTGGACCTAAGCTCAACCCCTGACGCGCTCAAGCAGTGGGAGAGCGTCAGCAAAGATTGGATCGTGGCCGGCAGCGTCGGCCTCGATTCCAAGAACCCCAAGATGCTCGCTGCCGATGCAGGGCAAGGCGTGCTCGTGAACGGCGTCAAAGGCCGCGCGGCCAATCTCGTCACGAAGCAGAAGTTTACCGATGTCGAAGTTCATGTCGAATTCTTGATCCCGCAAAAATCCAATTCCGGCGTGAAGCTGATGGGCCTCTACGAAATCCAAATCTACGACAGCTTCGGCAAAAAGGAACTGACCGGCAGCGATTGCGGCGGCGTCTACCCGCGCGGCGAGAATGAGCCGAAGTACCACACCATCGACAAGGGCACGCCCCCGCGCGTCAACGCCTGCAAGCCCGCCGGCGAATGGCAGACGCTCGACATCGTTTTCAAGGCCCCGCGCTTCGAGGAAGGGAAGAAGAAGACCAACGCCCAGTTCGTGAAGGTGACGCTCAACGGCCAGGTGATTCACGAAAACGTAGCCGTCGAATGTCCGACGGGCAGCGCCTGGCGCTTGAAGAAGGAGACGCCGACTGGGCCGCTGTTGCTGCAATCAGACCACGGGCCGGTGGCGTTTCGGAATGTGCGAATTCGGGCGCTGGCAAACGGCGGCGAGAAGTAGTCGCTGTGAAGATTGGTTCCGATTATTCGAGCACATCCCTGATGCGCCGACGCTCACAAGCGTCGCAATAGGCGGCGTCCAAATCGACTGGAATGCAGAGGTCCGCCGCCAAAGACAGCGGCAGCACCGGTAATGCCTGTCCGACGGCGAGAGGCGTCGGCCACGTCTCGATGTGGGCGCTCTCGCCCTCCGTCACCGGACGGTACGCCGCTGCATAAAGAGCTGACTCGGGCGCCATTTGGTAAGAAGCTTCGAGACCAAGCGCGTTGACCAGTTCGTTGTGCATGTTGGCTTGCCGGGTGCTCACCACATCCACAATGATGAGTCCCACGCCTCGTGCCAAATACGTGGCACATTTGGCGGCGAAGAGCCGCCGCTTGGCGGGGCGGTCCTTGTTCCCCGGGCTCACCAACTCGATGGCGCCGACAAGCGTGCGGCCCCCTTCGCTGGCGACAATCTCGACGGTGAATCGCTCCGGAAAGACCGCCGGCAGAAGCATCGGCGGCGCGGCCGGCGTCCACACCGTGCGCGCCAACGTTGCTGTGCCGTCGCTCGTCGCGGCGGATGTCAGCTCGCTTTCGTCATAGGTAGCGACGTCGATCTCAACCGGCGCCCCAGGTGAGACTTGTTCCAAAGCGACGTAACCTGGCGGCAGGTCACGATTGAGCAGGTCGGCCAGCGCGCTGCACCATGTCGCGTGAAAAGACTCCCAAGGGCGGTGCTTGCTCATCGGCGGTCGGAAATGGTCGAGTAACGGCATAACGACTCCCGGCGAAACGCATGTGGGCCTGTGGCGCATCCAGCGTCATTCTTCTTTGAGCATGTTTGGCGGTCAAGAGAGGGCTACACGAACCCACGGCCGCGCGCTACTCGATCGCTCGTGGGCCAGGCCAGAACGCTTACTTGTTCTCCTTCTTTTCTTCAACCTTCTTGTCGTCTTTCTTTTCCGGTTTCTTCTCCTCCGGCTTCTTCTCGTCGGGCTTGGCGTCTTTCTTTTCCGGCTTCTTCTCGTCCGGCTTTGCGTCCTTCTTCTCTGTCTTCACATCCGCGGGCTTCGCGTCTTTCTTCTCCGCCGGTTTGGCATCCGTCTTGGCATCCGCCGGCTTGGCATCCGCCTTCTTCTCTTCAGGCTTCGGAGGCGGCGGCGGTTCATAACCGCGGTCCACGTTGAGGCCGGGCACCGCGGACGCCAGTTGCTTGGCGCCGCCTTCGGTCACTTTTGTCTGCCAGAGGTAGACGGCTTTCAACCCCTTGAGGCCCTTCAGTTGATCGACGCCTTTGTCGGTGACGGCGGTGCCGTACAAGTTCAGCGACACCAGTTTGGTCAGCCCCTTCAGATTCTCTAGGCCGGCGTCGGAAACCTTCGTGTTGTGCAGTTGCAGCCGCGTGAGGTTCGTCAGCGGCCGGACGTGGATCAAACTGCTGTCGGTGATCGTCGTGCCGCCGAGATCCAACTCCACAAGGTTGGGAATGTCTTTGAGGAGGACCAATTCGGCCTCCTTGACCTCATGGCCGCGGAGACGGAAATCGACGCGCAGCCAGTTCGTGTTCTGTGCCAGCCGCATCGTCAACACGCCGGCTTGCTGAAGCTTCGCGACAGCGGCCTTCTCGGCGTCGCTGATCGGCAGGCCGGGGTCGGCCTTGATGATGATCTCCGGCGCCTTCGTTTCCGCGGGCGCCGTGCTCTTCAATACGAGCCCGTCGGGCCACTTGACGCCCTGATTGATCCAGTCGCGCACCAGCTCAATCTGCGCTTTCGTCAGGCCGTCGCCCTTGGGCGGCATGTGGCCGTCTTCGTCTTTCGGCTTGGTGATCGCTTCGTAAAGCTTGCTTTCCGCCGCCTTGCCGGGTTCGACGACCTTGCCGTTCTTGCTCCCTTTTACCAGATCGATTTTCGTGTCGAGCCGAAGCCCCGCCTTCGGCTTGTCGGCGGGGCCGTGGCACTTGACACAATTGGCTTCGAGGAGCGGTTTGACGTCCTTGACGAAATCGACATCGGCCCGGGCAACGGCAGCGAGTCCGAAAGCCGACGCGATGCCGGCGGTGAGTGCGAACCAACGTTTCATGGAACAATGCCTCCGTATCGGCGCATAGATCATGGTTTGTACATTTTGGCGCTGCGGTCGCCGCGCGACAGCAGATACGCGACGAGATCGAGAATCTCGTCCTCTTTAAACGTGTCGAGCAGGCCGTTCGGCATCATGGAGACTTTCGACGTTTCCATCGACTCGATTTTCTTGCGGTTCACGTGGGCGAGGGCGTTCGGGTCGAGCATGTTGGTGTTGATAATGACATCGTCGCCATTGTGATTCACAATGCGGCCGCTGACAACCTTGCCGTCGATCGTCGTGACGTTGACCGCCGCGTATTGATCGCTGATGACCTTGCTCGGTTCGACAATGGATTCAAGCAGGTCGCGGATGCTGAAGCGACCCGCGGCGCCGGTCAAGTCCGGCCCGTTCGCCCCGCCCTCGTTGTCGAAACGATGGCACGCGAAACACTGCGCCTCGGCGAACAACTTGCGCCCGCGATCAAAATCACGTTTGGCCATCTTTTTCTCGACCAGCGGCGTCACTTCGTCAAGCGACCAGTTCTTGACGAACGCCCGCGGCTTGGAAGGAGCCAGTGGCGACTGCGCGAGCGGTTTCGCCTCCAGGATCGGTTTGAGTGCGGCTTTTTCCGGCTCGGACAACGTGGCGACGGCATCCGTTTTCATAATCTTCAGGAAGCCGCCCAGGCTGTTGCCGCCTTTGAAATTCGCCGCCTTCAGAAACCAGGTGAAGTATTCCTTCCGCTGCTCCGGCGTCCACCCCGTCTTCAGCACGCGCAGCGACCGGGCGTATTCCAATTGCTCTTCCTGCGTCAGCGCTTCATTCATCAGCTTCATGGTTTTCGTGACGACGCTCGGCGCTTCCAGGTAAACCAGCAGCGGGCACAGCTCGGCGTTCAAAAAACGATCTTTCGCGGGATACAGCGCATCGAACCGGGCGCTGAGCTGCTTGCGGGCTTCTGCGTCCGGCGGCCCCATGCGGTTGAACAACACCGCGTAGACGCGCAACAGATCGAGTTGTTGCTCGACCGAGAGAGAACTCCATCCAAGCCGACCGAGCGCCGCAAGAATGCGATATTTCAGCACCAGGTCCACCGTTCGCGATCTGGGATGGTGGAATGGATCTTGTCCCGTCACTCGCGTGAGAGCGAGCAACGCCTCGATCGCCTTCGCCGGCTCGGTCTCCGAGAGTGCTTTTTCCTTCCATTCAACGACCGGCTGGTGCTCGATGGCGACGCGAGCGGCGAAACGAATGGTGCGATCGGGCGACGCAAGATGCGGCCAGGCGAAGTCGAGCGCGTGACTGTCCTGCTTGCCGTGCAATTGCTCAAGCTGCTTGCGGATGGTTTGCAGATTCGACAGTCCCGCCGGCCCGTGCGCCGGGGCGGTGCTCTCCGTGCCGGCATACGTGACGCGGTACAGTCCCGACTTCGTGCGCCGTCCGCCGATGGTGAAATAAAGGGCTCCGTCCGTCGGATTGACAACGATGTCGGTCAGCGGCAGCGGCGTGCCGCTCAGAAACTCCTCGAACTCGCCCGTGTAGCCGCCCCCGTCGGACCGCAAATGCACGGCGTAGAGCTTGCCGTAGCTCCAATCGCACATAAAGAACGCTTCCTGGTATTTCTCAGGAAACTTCGCGCCGTAACCAAACGTCAGGCCGGTTGGCGAGCCTGGTCCGATGTTGACGACCGCCGGCAAGCTGTCGGGATAATACGCCGGCCATTTCCCTGCCCCGTTCCGCCAGCCGAACTCGCTGCCGGACATCGCCAGGCAGACGCGCGTCGGCCGGTACCACGGCGTGTTCATGTCCCATTCCATGTCGGCGTCGAACGTGAACAGGTCGCCTTGGCGGTTGAACGCGATGTCGAACGGATTGCGGTAGCCGGTGGAAATCAGCTCCCAGTGCTGTCCGGACGGATCGACACGGTAGATGCAGCCGCCCGGCCCGAGCACATCCTTCATAAAGCCGTTGCCGTCGGGCATGCGCGGCAGCAGATGGTCCTCGCCCCAAAAGCGCGGCACGCGCGACTTCTCGATGTCCATCATCTTCGTCCCGTTGCCGCAGACGATGTAGAGGGAGTTGCCGTCGGGCCCGAGAATAACGGCGTGCGGGCCATGTTCGCCGCCGCCGTCGATCTTCTTGAGCAGCGTGACTTCGTCGAGCACGTCGTCGTCTTTGGAGGAACGCACTTCGTACAGGCCGCTTGCGTATTTCTGGCCGCGATTCACGACGACGTAGAGACGGTCGAACGCCCACAGCAGCCCGTGGGCCTCGCCGATCTTCGCGGGGATCTTCTCGACGCGCGTGTCGCTCGCCGGTTTGCCGAGGGCCGGCGGCGCGACGCGGAACAACCCGCCGTATTGATCCGAAACGATGAGCCGGCCCTTGGGATCGACGCACAGGTTGACCCACGAGCCTTCCTTGTCCTTCGGCACCGAGTACAGCAGCTCGACCTTGAAGTCCTTCTTGATCTTGATCTGCTCCGCCGGCGTCGCCGGCGGCTCCGGCAGCGGCGGACGTTTCGGATTGTCCTGGCCGAAAACAGAGAATGCGGCGAGGAACAGCGCGATGGAAGCAGCGAAAACGCGTGGCACGGCGGCGCATCTCCCAGGGTCGGAATCGCGGCGGGTGGCGAGGCAGGATTATCCCATGACAATACACGGCGGCGCGCCGCTTGTCACGCCGCACTACGAAAGAAATTGGCCCAGCAGCCGCTCGTGCAACGAACTCTGCTCAAGTTCTCCGCAGCCGACGCCCAAACAGGCCGATCCGCTCTCGTAGCGCCACCGTCCACACGATCTCGGGCTCGGCGGCCAGGAATGACGGCGCAGGGAGCTGAAATGTCCGGTTTTGTCCGGTTTTTCAACCGGACATTTGCCTTTTGTCGTTTTCCTCCATAGAGTTGCGCTGAAACCGGCGCTGGTCGACCGGACATCTCGACTCGTAAGTGATTCATTGTAAATGACTTAAGTGTGTCCGCCTCAAGAAACAGCCGAAAAACCGCAGCCCGAAATGTAGTATACCAAAATATCGTAGCCGCGTCAAGAACTTGGTTGTGCCGTTCAGGAATCGCTCGCGAGGACGACGGCAAAGCCACGGCTCAGAATTCGAAGAATTAGGGAGGGATAACGAGCGTTCCCCGTTTTCGGCAAGCGCGTTGGGACCAAAGCAACGCCACTAACACTTGTGCCGGTCTTTTTGCAATAACCTTTTTAATTTCTTCAGTTTAGGGAGATTTCCAGCCCCAGCTGGTAAAGGGAGAAATGTGCGCCGGTTGGCGCAGCTGAAGAAGCCGTTCTCCG
>JBGQKZ010000036.1:0-55392 GCA_041499805.1 Gemmataceae bacterium | reverse complement strand
TAACGATCCATTCTCTTCCTCAAAGGGCTCTCGCAGAGAATCTCACTCAGCGGTCGTCAACGTCCAGGCTTACGCCTACACGCCACGACCCTCTTTGTGATTTGCAACTCTTTCCGCTACCCAATTGTCAAAGAACAAAAGGCTGCTGCCGGTCGAAACCGAAAGCAACCCGTCCTGCTGAACAGGAACGGACGCGCTCGCAAGTGCGCCGGTTCGCATTCAGCCGAGGACCGTATACGAGACCAGATCGTTCTTTCAACCTATTCGGGCGCCCGTGTCCGTCAAGCACGGTTCACGTATCGTGTGGAGATGACGGGGATCGAACCCGTGACCTCGTGGTTGCAAACCACGCGCTCTCCCAGCTGAGCTACATCCCCGGTACCCCCGGGGCTCATGCCGCCGGGCTCGCCACCTTCAATGTGGGCGTACTTGGATTCGAACCAAGGACCTCAGCTTTATCAGAGCTGCGCTCTAGCCAACTGAGCTATACGCCCGTGAGTTTCTCCCGCAGCAAACAAAAAAGCCAAACCGCGACAGGTTTGGCTCTATCCCGCAAGCAAATTCGGATAGAGCTTCAACTCCCCTCGATGTCGTAAGAAATTCGCTTCGCCATGAACGTTGTCTCGCAGTCGGGAGAAACAGGCCGCGCGCTGGCTGGCTGGTTGTCAGGGTATTATAGATCGGCTGAAAAGACTGTCAACTCGAAAAAAAGCGACGCCACGGTTCAACTACGGTCTATCGGCCGCGTTTTCCGAAGCGGGGCTGCAACGCGAAGAGGAACAGGAGCGGCGGCGGACGCTTTGCCGGCATAGTAGCCCACCGCGTAACCGAGCGCGAGCGCCGCGAGAAAAAAAACCGCGTAGAGCGATGGACGACCCCAAGCGCGAAATCTGGCATGCCGCCGCAGCCGCCGGAGCCAGCCCTGAGCGCGTGCGGCCCGGTCGAATTGCCGGACCGCCGTCGCCACCTGTCCCACCTGCTCACGAGCGACGGTGTTTTCGGGATCGATCTCAAGGACTTCCAAGTACGCCCACACCGCGGGTCCGAGCCGGCCCTCGCGGACATGAACGTCCGCACGCTGGAGACCCTGACGCAGGTTGTCCACGAAGTCCGTGAGGAGCGACAGGTCGGTGCGACACGACGGGCACTCGCGACTCGTCTCCGGAGCGGCTTTCTTGCACATGGGACACGTCAACATGGCGGACCGCTCTACAGGAGATAGGCGTAGTTGAGCAATCGATCGTTGAGGTTTGCGCTCGTCTCTTCCATCTTCTTGGGATCGCCGGCGCCCATCGCCTGACGCACCAGACGGCAAAGCTCTTCCAGCTCTTGACGATCATCCGCGCGATCGACGCGCGGAATCACATCTTGCTCCGTCTTCTTGAGAACATCGAGCGCATCGCGGTACTCCTGCGTCTGCTCGAGTTGGGCACTGCGGTTGACGAGGTTCTCGTTGATACGCTTCATCCGCGCCACTTGCTCGGCGTCGAGTTGGTCCTCGCCGGCCTGCTGAATGGCAAAGCGCTTCTTGTGGCCGACGTGCGGGTCGTGGATTTGCACGGTCAGAATCCCGTCGTCGCCGTACTCAAACGTCACATCAAGCGCGCCTTCACGCTGCAGGCGCGGATTGGCGAATTCCCATGGAATCTCCGCGAGCTTCACGTTCTCCGGGCTTTCTGGATTGTCGTAGTCGTCGCCCTCGAAAACGCTGATCACCACGCGCTCGGCGGGATCGGCGACGGGATAATAGGTCTTCGCGAACGAACACGGAATGTCAGCGCCGCGCTTGATGATCGGATCAAGATACATCTTACGATGTTCGTTGATCGGGTTCGCGCAAAGCGAGTGCTCCAGCTTCACGCTGTAGGCGTAGTTATCGAGACCGGGGGCGCCTTGCAAGATCGCGGACACGATTGCGGCGCCTTGCGCCACGCACGTCATCGGATCGACGCGGGTGAACGGTTCCGGCTGCTTACCCGCCATCTTCTCCGTAACGTAGCGCTGCACTACGGGAATCTTGCTCGTGCCGCCGACCAGCAGCACGCGGTCGATGTCCCGCGGCCGCAAGCCGCGGCGATCGAGCGCCTCGTCGATGGCCGTGCCCGACTGAAGGATGAGCGGCATAATCTCGCGTTCAAACGCCTGGCGGTCGATTTCTTCTTCCAAATTGAGATGGCGTTCCGGCACGATCTCCGCGCGGCGAGCGACGGCGGTTTGGACGGTGGAGAGATCAATTTTCGCCTGCTCCGCCGCGAGCATGAATTGCTGGCGATAGGGCGAATTCAGAAGGTCATACCCGGTCTTCTGCTGAAAGCGCGCGTTGAGGACCTTCGCGAGGGCGAGATCGATGTCGTCGCCTCCCAGCTTGGCGATGCCCTTGCTGCTGATCTCTTCGAAAACACCGTGGTGAATGCGCAGAATCGTCACGTCGAGGGTGCCGCCGCCGAAGTCGTACACGAGCACTGTTTGATCGTCCTGCGCGTTCAATCCGTAGCAAATCGCGGCGGCCGTGGGTTCGTTGATCAGCGTCAGCACTTGCAGGCCGGCAGCGCCGGCACAGAGCTTGGTCGCATGCCGGGCAAGACCTTTGGAATTGGCGGGGATGGTCACTACGGCCTTGGAAATGCTTTCGCCGAGCGTGGCCTCGGCATCGCGTCTCAACATGCTGAAAAGCATGACGGCGATCTGCTCCGTCCGCAGGCTTTGGCCGACGAGCGGTACGCGCTCCGGCGAGCCCAAGAGGCGCTTGATGGAACGGATGGAGCGCTGTTCGTCGAAATTCTCCTTCGCTTCTTGTCCAAACGCGAGGGAGCCGTCACGCCGCAAGGTCACAATCGACGGCGTCCACTTGAGGCCTTCCCGGTTCGGAACGACCTCCGCCTGCCCGTACGCGAAGTTCGCCACAACCGAGTTGCTGGTGCCGAAGTCGATACCGATGTAAGGCATAGTCCGTAGCCAGTGGTCCGTAGCCTGTGGTCCGTTGGCGACAGCAACGGACGTCCGGGCGATGCGATGCGCATTCTACTTCGTTGCCGAGGCCGAATTATTTCTTGCTACGTTAACGGAGCCGGCGATCCCTGACAACGGACCACGGACTATTCCGTGACAATGACCTTTGGTCGGCGAAGGACGAATTCGGGCTGTTGGCTGGCGTAGCCGGACTCGTGTTGTTCGGCGATACGCAAGGCGTCCATGCCTTCGACCCGTCGGCTGCCGATACGCTCGTGCAGGGCGGGGTTGTAGGACGCGCCAACGACGGCGTTGTAAGGTTGAATGCCGTGCCGCGCTAATGCGCTTTGAATCTTGCGGGACTCGACCTCGACGCTTTCCGCCCAGCGGCCGAGCGCTGCCGCCTCATCAATTCCGGGACGCGCCGCGACAATGCGGAGGAAGTCCAAGCCGATCTCCAGCAGTTCGTTCAGCAATGCAAGGCTGACGCGTTTTTCGCCATGAAGCTCTTGGCGAAGCTGCTGGTAAGCGCGCTGGGTGTCCGCCGTGAAGGCGTCAAAACTCGTGTGCAAGCCGTCGCGCGTTTTGGCGAGGGTCTGTTCAAACATTCGGTGTTGGCGGTTGTTCAGCTCGCGCAGTGCAATGATCTCCTCGCAGAGCCGATAGATCGAGGAGACGCCGAGCGAGGCGTCGCCACGCTGGGCGGCGCTTTCCGAGGAAACGACAGGTTCGGAATTCGTACCGTCTATCACGATGTGCTGTCCTGAGGAGCGGCGCTGTCAAACGGCAAGCGCCAAGGGTCGATCGGCTCGCGCAGCATTTCGGCAAGAAGGCGCGGCACGGCCGGGAACTCCTCCCGTGGCGCAGGAACGACGATATCCTTCCGAATTCGCGCCGCATCGGGCAAATCGACTCTTGTTTCTGACCAATCGTGCGGCTTCTCGCGGTCGAGAGGTTGCCACGTCACGGCGCCGGCGCCGCTGTACGCGTTTTCCAGCCGGGCGAGCACGCGGTCGGTCAGATCAAGATTCAAGCTCGTCACATCGGCCTGAAGGCGCTTCTCCGCATCGTTGATGATTTCACGCGCCCAATTGATGTTCTCCAGCGGCACATCGACCTGGCCTTTGCGTGCCCAGATTACGCGCTGCGCCCAGTGCGCCTCGATCTCCTGAGCGTCGGCATCTTTCTCCAGGCCGAGAAGGAGGAACGGGCCGACGCGCTCGCGCGGCGGCGGAGCGAGTTCCAACACGATTGGGTCGTCTTCTTCGGCCATGATGTTCTCGCTCGCTGGCAGCGGGGACGCATTCCTTGAGGAGTTTGCGGTCGGTCTCTCCCCTCCCCGCCGCTAACCGCGCATGGAACGGCAGATTTCAATCTTGCGGTCGATCAACTCGCCGAGTTCGCGGACCATGCGTCGGTGGTCGGCGTTCTTGGTCAGCGGCGCGGACTTGCCCACAATCCGGCGCAGCTTCTGGAACTCGCGCAGCAAATTGCGGATCACGTCCTGGACCGTAGGCCAGTTTACCTGATAGCTCGGCAGGCGGCGCACCTGGTCGACCACCTTGCTCAGCTGTTCGGTCATTTGCTGGCACAAGCCGGCCATCAGTGGCACGACGTTGCCGATCAACACGGCGGCGCGTTCTTCCACTTTCGGATTGCCGGGATGCTTGGAGCTAACTGTGTCGATGCCATTGATGATGGTTTCGACATCGCCGAGGTTTTTAACTTCAATCAAGTCCAGTTCGAAGAGGTCCAATTGGGGATCGCCCGCGCGCAGCTCGCGAAGCAGCTCTAGCGCTTTTTTCGCCTCAGCCGGCATACGGGCATGGTTGTAGAGATGGAAGAGGCGTTCGACTGTGGCCGCGTCGCGCGGTCGGAATTTGAGGGCGCGCTCGACGTAAAGCAGCGCCTTTGACCACCGCTCTTTCTCGGTATAAGAAGTCGCCCAGCGGCTCAAACTCTCGTAGGCCAGGTCTTCATGATAATTCGTTTGACGCGGAGCGGCGGGCAAGCGGCTGTCGAGTTGGTCGAAGTACCGATTCCACTGCGGATCGGCGCGCGGGTAATCATCTTGCCACTCATAGGCTAGGGCGAGGTTCTGGTGCAACCGCGCATCGGCGCCGACTTGTTTTAGGGCAGCGGCAAACCGGCTGACGCCATCTTCCAGGTTCTGGTTCATACAGGCGCAAACGCCGCGGACGTTCAGCAAAGCGGCGCGGATGGGGCGTGGGCCTGAGAATTCGTCGGCGATCGAAGCGAGCAAGCGTTCGGCCGCGCCCCATTTGCAGCGATCGATCAGCGCTTTCGCCTGCACAAGCGTCGCCTCCAGCAGCGCTTCTTGCACCGTGGGGCTGTTGGGACGAGAAGTGGCGAGTGCGCGCAAGAGCCGGCACGCGGCGTCCACCTGGGCAAGTCCGCGAAAAAGCGTCACCAGACGACGTTCGTCCTCTTCCGAGATGCGGAGCAATTCCAGGTCGATCCGCTCGTCGGTGTCACTGGACGTGCTGTTTTCCAACAGGCGCTGCACGAGCCCGAGAAACTGCCGCTCCGCGGGTTCCGGCGCCAGTTCACGCGCGCGCGGCAACAGCTCGAGAGCGACTTCAAATTGTCCCAGCGTGAGAGAGGTGAAGAGAAGATTGTGGCACGCTTCATAGCTCGCGGGGTCAAGTTGCCGTGCTTGCCGGAATTCGTGGGACGCCTGGTTCCACTGCCGTTCGTGGAGCGACAGCAGACCGAGTTGCAGATGAATGTTCGCGTCTGGAGGGGCGATTCGCTGGAAGGCCGTTCGGGCGGCGGACCACTTTCCTTGGCGTTTGTAGGCGACGCCCAGCAGGTACGCAATACGGTCGTTCGCGCCGCCGTTATCTAGCGCCTCTTCGAGCAACATCGCCGCGCGGGCGGCTGCCGAATCGGCGACCGGAACTACGTCGAGAATCGTGTCAGTACGCATGCGGACCACTTCCGGACGTTAAGAAACGGCCTGCCGTGTCTGCCTCGTCTCCACACTATGCGGGGCCGTGCCGTTGCGGCCCGACATCAGCGTCGGCGCCTCCGGCGTCACGCCCGAAGAAAGGAACCGCCGTGCAGCCTGTTCCAGCGCCTGGGCCAACAAGTCACGCAACTCCCGATTTTCGGAATCCAACGCCATCGCTTTCCGAAAACAACTTGCCGCCTCTTCGTACCCGCCTCGGTCGTACGCTGATAGACCCGCGACGAGGATAGAGGATCTCAACGCAGCCTCCACTCCTGCGACAATACGGCCCTCGGCCGTAAGGCGAAGCCAGTGCTCGATGGCGCCCGCGTCATTGCCCGCCGCGCATTCAAGCCCGCCGAGCCAAGCATTTGCCAATTGAGAAGAGGGCGAGTCGGTCGCGTCTGCCACGGTACGAAGCGCCGTGACGGCGGCCGCTCGGTCGCCCTTCAAATAATTCGCCCACGCCGCCAAGAACTGGCCTTCCGCGGCAAATCGCGGATCGCGGAGCAGTCGGCTCGTGGCGTCCAGACAACGATCGTAATTGCCCCCCGCTAAAAAACAGAGGCCGGCGAAGAACTGAAAGGAGAGGTCATTCACCCCGGGCCGATCCATCGCCGGCGCGAGTGCCGCCAGGCGGGCTCGATCTCCGAGAGACGCAAACACCGCCGTGAGCAAGCTCAGCGCGGTCACATCGTCCGGCTCGTGTCTCAGCCGCACTTCAAGCAGGCGTTTCGCTTGCTCAAGGCGGCTTTCGGACAAATGGTCGCCGGCAATGGACGTCAGCAGTAGCCGTGCGCCGAGCAGCGCGACGGCGCCTCTATCCTTCTCGGCAGCACGTTCCAGTGCGGCCTGAACACATGCTGCGCAATCCGTCCATTGCCCGCGTTTCTGCTCGATCACCGCCCGACGGACGCTTGGAATGGGGTTCTGCGGATCGAGCTGTTGCAAAGCCGTCAAGAGGTCAGCGGCGCGGCCTAAATCGCCCTGCTGATAGGAAAGTTGACTCAACCAATCGTGGGCGCGCAGGTGGTTTGGTTGAAGCCGCAGGAGCACTTCCGCGGCTTGGCGCGCCGCATTCCTGTCGCCCGTCTCCGCTTGTTTGCGTGAGCGTTCCAAAAGCAAGTCTGCTGCCCGGCGCGGGTATTCCGCAACAGGGAGCTCCGGGAAGGTCCCCGGCCGCTGTTCGGCCCAACGCTGCAAATAAGCGAATTCCGCGTCTTCAAAGCTCCATTGACGGGCAGTGAAAAACTCCTGCATTCCCGACCAATCGTGGAAGGCCCGCGCGAAGAGATCGAGGTCTGCGCGGCCTCTGAAACCGTGTTGCGCAGCCGCGCGGCAGTAGAGGTACGCATGTGCGGACTGGACGGCCTCCGGCGCATTGGCAGCGAGGTCATCGTATGCCTCTGCATCCTGCGGCTCGGTCGCGTACGCCGACACGAGAGCCTGGCAGAGATGGATGCGTTGATCCACGGAAACCGGCAGGCGGAGCGCCCGCGCCTCGGTGAGGAGCCGGCTGCTAATCCGCGCGAGATCGGCATCGCCGACCAATTGGAACCGTGCGAGCAACTGAATGGCCCAGGCGACGTTCTTCGGTCGGTCCTCCTCCTGCTTCGGTTTGCCCAGCGCCCCACACAGCGCGAGATAGCCTGCCGTCAACGGCTGTTTCGGTTCCTCTTGCTCGTAGGCGATGCGCAGATGCTTGAACGCCTCGTCATACCGTTCCAACCGAGCCAGCGACAAACCAAGGCCGCGGAGCAACGCGGCCGTCGGTGGGCAATCTTGCAGCAGCTTCTCGAAAAGATCGGCCGCCGCCTGATAGCGGCCACGACGGTATTCCGCTTCGGCTAACGCCAATTGTCCGCGGCGGACGATCACCGTCACGTTGCCGCCGAGCAGCGGACAAACGAACGAATGATTCGTCGCGAGCCGGCGCACGAACGATTTGCCTTCGGGGAGGAATTCAGTCCACGCTCGCAGTAGCGCGGCGTCGCCGCGAAGTGGCACAAGCCGCGTCAACGCCCGTTGCAAGGCGACCACCGCCAAATTGCTGTCGCCCTTCGCTGCCACGATTGCTTGTCCCAGTTGCAAGGTCACGAAAGGACAACTAGGGTCGAGGCGATTCGCCTCCGCCAGCCAACGCACCGCTTCCGGCGCTCTCCCATCGCGGAGCGCCGTGCCGCCCAGATAGAGGAGCGGATCGACAAACTGACCGCGCGCTGTCTCCTCCGCCGTACGCAATGCCGCCGCCGCTTGATCGAGCTTCCCTTCACGGATGTAACAGAGCCCTTGCCAGAAGGATGCTTCCGCACATGGTGATTGCAAGAGCAAGATGTTCGCGAGGAGGGTGTGGGTCGCGGCGGTTTGCTCGGGCGAGTTGGCTGCCGCGAAGAGGCGTCGCGCTTCGGCGAGGGCCGCGTCGATCACCTGCCGGTGCGCTTGCAGGGGTTCGACACCAAGCGCCGCCGCCGCTTCGTCCGCCAACCGAAGTGCATCCTCGTAGCGCAGGGCCTGGACAGTGTCCTGTATTCCGGCCTGAAGACACTCTGCTTGGAGACGGCGGATTTGTTCCTGCCACGGTGTACCGGCGCGGCTGCGCGCACACAGTCTATGAGCGAGGGCGAGCGCCGCCTTCCAATCACCGGCACGGAGCAGGCGCTCGACGCGGCGGCAAGCGCGCTGCCGTCGCGGACCAAGTCCCAAAAGTTGATAGAGGAGAAAAAGCCCGAACAGCGTGCCGGCGACGACACCGGCCGCCACAAGCGGGGGGTTCGCGTAGAAAAGAAGCGCCAGCCCATCCGCGGGCACAGTCATCATCGGCGAGGCGGTTCCGTCAAGGTGCCGAGTTATCGCAGCCTCCGGCCTCGTCCGGCCCGGTGGTAGGCTGATAGCTGAGATTACCGCGCGGCGCACCGACCTGCAAGGAGCACAATGAGAGAGGAATCGTGTATTGAGCGGACGAACGAAGCGCGGGTGGGGAGGATGAAACCGAAGCCCGTCGCTCAATCGGATCGGAATGGATCTGAAGATCGCTTCCGGGGGGATGCCGCTGCACCCACTCCAAGGATGCCGTATCAGCCGAAATCCAATGAGACAACGGGCTTCGCCGAAAGGGCAAAGGTGGTATCGACTGGCGCACCTCCTTGCTGGAAATCCAACAGAGCCCGTCGCGAGGGTTGGGATCGGGACTTACTTATCAGGTCTCTCGGGGGATGGTAGCGTGCGTCGCGACGCACCCTAGAAATAACGGTGCAATCACCGGAGCCACCCGAGACCGTAGCAGCCGAAATCCAACCGAGCGGCGGGCTCCTCGCCACGACACGGAAAGGTCGAGCCTAGACCTCTACCGAGCTGCTTCGAAGAGCGGCCGCCGTTCGGGTTGAGGCTTGGTAAGTCCAGCCGCCGCGACGGCCTCGTTGTTAGGCCCGATTCCGTGACCGGTGCGATAGGTCGTACATCCAAGCGCACTTATACTCCTCGCGCGCCGGGGTTGTCAACAGAATAGCCAGCGAATCCCAAGAAAAACCAAACCCCGCGCGAAGCTGTACGGGGAAGCGGCCCGCGCTTCCTTTCCTGTACCGAGCGCGTACTCTGCGTTGCGTTGCCGGATGGCTCGCCGAGTCGCCTTATTCGCTCGTTTTTGCCTTCAGCGTCGTGATCGGCTTATCATCCTTGTCGGTGAAGCGTACACAGAACGACCAGTCCACCTTCTCATTGACGACTTTCGCGACCAGCACGTTGACGCCCTTTGCGAGCGTCACGTCGGTGCTGTCCTGATCCTTGTCGGCGGCACGCGGCTCGGCGAACTTGAAAACCTCCTTGCCGTTCAGCCACACCTTCAGCTGGTCATCGCTGCCGGTCTTCATCTTGACCCCCCTCATCTCCTCCGGGGACACGATGTACGTGACGGCGTAAGCGACGCTGTCTTCCGTCTGGGCGCCGAGCAACCCATTGAAGTCGAGCAGATGATCCGAGCAGGTATGCTCTTTCCACGCCAGCTCCTTGCCGCCAACGGCCGCCTTCGCGCCAGCTTTCGGCTTCAATTTCGCTTCGTCTTTCACCTGCGTCTTGTCGAGGGCGTCGCCGCCGCTTTCGTTTTCAGCCAACGGGATCGGAGCGAGTACGAGCCAGCGCTGGACAAAACCTTCGCCATCGAGCCCGCTCTTGTCGTCGGCGGCCGTGCCGACGCTGAAAAGCACGAGCAGTGCTGCAAGCCCCAGACTGTACGTCGTCGCGCGCATAAGTGGCACCTCCTGGAAGTACACGGCGATGGGTCAATGGCCGGATGGTACTGCCGCTACCTCGCACGGTCAAATGAAAGCTTGCGAACGACGCAGCGCCTCATGCCGTGCGCGCGAACAGGCATATGCCGGACCAAGGCCGCGAACCTTGCTTGCCCTTCGACTCCGGCAGCAATGCCACGAGCCGCATGCCGAACGAAATGCGTTTCAACCGCGCCGCCGTTTTCAGCACCGAGCGCACGTCAATCGGCTTCCAACCGAACCGCGTAAAGAACGGCGGCCCTTCCTTCGGAGCGAATTTTAGCGGCGCCCCAGCTTGGCCGAGCCGCTGGTTCCATTGCTTTTGGATCATTTTCAAGAGGCCGGGGGAGCCGAGTTCCAGCACCCAGCGCTGGAAGCTTGGCGGTCGGGCCAGGTCTTCGGCAAGGGCGCCGACTTCTTCCGGCGTGAGGTAAGTGAGCAGGCCCTCGGTGATGACCAGCGCTTTCCTCGCCCGGCTGCCGAGCCGTTGGAACAGTTGGCGGCGGGCATCGACCTGAGAAAGATCGAGGCGAACGCGTTCGAGCGCACAGACCGGTTTTTCGTTCGCCAGCACCTCCTCTTTGAAGTCGAGCGGCTCCGGCAAATCGACCTCGACCCAGTGCAGCGCCGCCGGCAGGTTCATGCGGTACGGCCGCGCGTCGAGCCCGGCCGCGAGGTTGAGGACCAGTTCGACGCCTTGAGCGACTTGCTCGGCGATGAACTGGTCGAACAGGTACGTCCGCATGACCCACGCCCACGCCGTCTTCTGGCTGTCGGGCAGACTGTCCGCGATCTGCTGCCCGCGTTCCCCCGCCAGCCGCCGAGCGAACCGATCGCGGAAAAGTGCGTCGGGCCGGTCGGTTTCCTGGGCCCGGTAGACGGCGGCCCAACGTGCGGTGTCGGAGATGTTGCGGAGAGGACCGGCTTCACTCACGGGAGCACCTGGCGTCCAAAACGCGACTCATAACTACCGATAACTACCGATAACTACCGCCAAATCGTTTTTTGGTTCCGAACGTTGTCGTCGTAAAGACTTACTGCGGCTTGACTTGCTTAACATTCGACTTAAGGGGCAGCTTAACGATCCCAAGTTATGATCCGCAACCCAAAGCGGGGGAAAGAGATACGAATTCCAGGCACGCAGCTGTCGCATGGGCAGTCCTCATCGAATGATCGGGCCGAAAACAGCTCCCGCCCTCGCCCGTTTGCGGGCACACCATCAGGATACAATTATACACTATCCGTGCGTCCGCGGCAACCTAATCGGCGGAAGGGTAGTGGCCTGATTTGTAGTGCAAGCTGCCAGCTTGCACTACGCCTACGGTCAAATTAGGCCACTACCGGCGGAACGTACTACTTCGACCAATGTCCACAAGCACTCCGTGGGAAATGTCTCGTGGGAGAGGCTGGTTCCCGTGGCACTCGTACTCGAATACGTCGCCGACCTCCCATCATTCGGAGCGAATCGTCTTTTTGATCCGTGATCGGAACCACGTTTCCGCGGTCTGGAAACGGTCCGTCCAGTCGTCATTCGGTTTTGCTGCCACGGGCTGGTACTTGAAAATCTGCGCCGCGTCCTTTGGGTCGGGCACCAGCCAATCAGCCAATGTGAACATGAAGCTGCCCCAGCGCTTCGTCGCTGGGTAAAGAGATACTGCAAGAACGTCGAATTCCCCGAATCGGTACGGCCTGGTAGAACCGGCGCTGCCCCGCGCTTTGCCTGCACGAGTCTTCTGAGTTTCAACGACGAACATGTCCGTAGGCAAGGAACGCCAGGCTCTGCGCGCGAGGTGTGCCGGCCACGGGATTCCGGCCTTGCTGCGCTGCAACTTTACTTGCACGCGAACCTCGCCCTTCTTGTCTTTCAGGAGGAAGTCGTAGGCCAGGTCGCCGGCGCGCGGGATTCTCTTCCATCCTTTCAGCCGTTCGACAACTTCTACCTCGAAGGCCGCTTCCGCGATCACTCCTGTTATCATTCGCAGAGTCAGTCCGCCTGCGCGTTGAATCGCCTCCAAGATAATCTCCGCCTTGGTATGCAGCTGAGTCTCCAAGGGATGGATCGGGAATTCCAGGCGCAACTGCCGAAATACCTCCTCTCGCTGTGCGGGAGTGCATTCGCTCAGCAACTTCTGAATTTGCGCGGCGCGGCTCATTTCTTGCGCTTTGATTTCGGGCGGCCGGGGCCGCGCGGTTGGTAAGAAAGGACATCTGCTCGGCAGACCAGAGTGCGTCCAGCGATCGTAACCGTCTTCAGCCGGCCTTTACGCACGAGTTTGGAGATCGCTTGACGCGAAACGCGGCGCAGGTGCGCCGCTTCGGCCTGAGAGACCCAGTCAGCCGGGGAGATCGGATCAGAAAAATCGGTTGACAACGTAAACCTATTTCACTACGCTGCTCTTGTGGTATTCTGTGAGCCGATTCTAACCCACGAGGCGAACCTTGACGAGGCTCAGGCAAGCGAGTCGAAATCAGAATCTGTTGCCGTTCAGCCGGGCGCGCGGGCCGAAACTGGGGTTGGCCGGCTTTGAGCCGTACTTCAGCACTGAATTGGGCGACGCTTACCTGGCGGACGCACGCGAGATTCTCAAGGCCGTACCTGACGGATCGGTCAACGCCGTTATCACGTCGCCGCCGTACGCGCTCCATTTCAAGAAGGAGTACGGCAACGCAGAAAAAGACGGCTACGTCGAATGGTTTCTGCCTTTCGCTGACGAGATTCGGCGAGTCTTGCGCGACGACGGCAGTTTTGTCTTGAACATCGGCGGCAGCTACAACCCGGGGACGCCGACGCGTTCGCTTTACCACTTCAAGTTGCTCATCGAACTTGTGGAACGGACCGGGTTTCACCTTGCGCAGGAGTGCTTCTGGTTTAATCCAGCCAAGATGCCGATGCCTGCGGAATGGGTTACCGTCCGCCGCGTCCGTGTCAAGGATGCGGTGGAGTACGTGTGGTGGCTCTCCAAAACGCCGTGGCCGAAGGCAGACAACCGCGCGGTACTTCGCCCGTATAGCAAGGACATGGAGCGACTGCACCAGCGAGGGCTACGCCGCACGACTCGGCCATCGGGGCACCACATTAAGCCAACCATGACTAAAATCGAGCCGGGGGGATCAATCCCCCCAAATATGGTCGAAGAGGAGATTCCGACGGACTTTCTGAAGTGCGGCAACAACGCAGCCAACGATACCTACACCGAGCGGTGCAAAGCGGCCGGCGTCAAGATTCACCCGGCTCGTTTTCCGTCTTCTCTGCCCGAGTTCTTCATTCGGATGCTGACGGAAGAAGGCGATGTGGTGCTGGACCCATTCGCCGGGTCGAATACGACTGGCGCCGTCGCCGAGAGGCTTCACCGGCGTTGGATCGCCGTGGAGAATGTCGAGGCGTATTTGTCGGCAAGTAAGTTTCGTTTCGCGTGATTCCAGTCTCTACCGGCTCGGGCTGCGTCGACCGCGGCGCACACCTAGCCATGCTGCGTCAACCAATCGACGTCGCCGGGCTCAGCATGTTCTTGGGCTTCGCGCAGGAGGTTGACCGTCTCGGACGCGCGGCACGCCTCATTCGGGTCGTCGGGCGGGATGACTATTTCAACGTCGACGACGGCGACAATCGTGTCCAGTGCTTCACTGCGTCGGGAGCGCGACTTGAGTGAGTCCAGCCTGAAGACGCGCCTCGACTCCGGGAGCGCGAAGATTCGAATCTCGAAAAGGAACGGGTCAAGCAAGACTGCGAATTGAAGGCCTTTAGTCGGCTGGCGCCGCAGTTGAAAAAGACATTTCCGCAATTGCAGTCCGCCCTGTTGGGCGACAGCTTGGTTGCCTGCGGCGCGCGCTCACGCCGACGTACCGGCCGCGGCCGCGCGACCGACGGGGCCAAAAGCGTTTTCCTCACGCGACAGAGCAGTCTTCCCAGCCTGACCGCGGCGGTTATAATCGCGGCTGCTGTTCGAGGATGAATCGGGGAACGGAGTCCCTATGTCGCGTGCCCCTCGTTGGCTGATCCCCCTGTGCGTAGCAAGCCTTCTCTGGGCATTTAGCTTCGGCTTGAGTGCGCCGCTCGCATCGCTCTGGATGCAAGACGCCGGTTGCAGCAACACGCTCATCGGTCTCAACACCGGCGCCTATTATCTGGGGATCGCCCTCGCGGCGGGCGCGGCGCCCTGGCTGATGCGGCGCTGGGGCTACCGTGTCCTGATTCTGGGCATGGTGGCCTCGGGATTGGCCGTCGCCGCGTTTCCCTGGGGCGGCGGCGTATTCGGCTGGTTCGCTTGGCGCGGCGTGAACGGCATTGCCGCCGCTTTGAGTCTCATCCCTCTCGAAACCCTCGTCAATCACCATTCCGCGCCGCACCGGCGGGCACAGAACTTTGGCACGTACGCCTTTTGTTTCGCCTCGGGGATGGCATTGGGAACGCTTGTCGGCCTGCAGATGTACGCGGGCTGGTCCACCTTTGCATTCGCAATCGGCGGCACGGCAGCGCTGCTCGCTGGTGGGGTTGTCGTGGTCTGGCAGCCCGCGATGCCCAGCGCGAACGACGACGAGGTTCGGCCGCCGCTGGACTTCGCGCGCAATCTGCTCGCTTTTGGCAGCGCCTGGAGCCAGGGTTTCCTGGAAGGGGGCATGATCGCGCTGCTGCCGATCTATTTGCTGGCCGTCGGCCTGTCGCCGAGCGCCGTGAGTTGGCTGATGGGAGGCTTGATGATCGGCGTCATCGGCGCGCAGGCGCCGGTGGCGTGGTTGGCGGACCGTTTGGGCCGTCGCCGCATCCTGCTGGGCTGCAACCTTGTAACGTTGTTGGGGATTGGCTGCCTGATGCTGCCCGTGGGAACGAGCTGGCTGGCCGTATGGTTGTTTGTGGTGGGCGCCTGCTCCGGGGCCTTTTATCCGATGGGCCTGGCGGTGCTCGGAGAACGGACGCCGCCCGCGAGCTTAGCGCGCGCCAACGCGTGGTTCCTGGCGATCAACTGTGCCGGCAGTCTGACGGGACCCGCGGTCGCCGGGGCCGCGATGGACTGGTTTGGCGACGGCGCCTTGTTCGCGGCCGGCGGCACGGCGGTGACGCTAGTCCTGGTCGTTTGGATTTTGGTCGAAACGAGACACGCGACGGCCATGCGTGCCGCCAATGTAGAACGTGTTGAGCCCAAGCAGCGATCTCTACCGCCTGCCGCCTGACGGAATCGCTTCTTCATCTCCCTTCCGACGGTAGGACGGAGGCCCGTGCTTACCCCGCGGCGACTTGCGATCCGCGCGCGTCGTTTCGCACGCGGTCGGCGCCCGGGGCTAAGACGACCAGGTCCTCGCACCACCGGCCCAACGTGTCCAACTCGTCAATGGCGTCCCGAATCGTGTGCGGCGGCGTCGCCAGGCTAAGACGGTCGGCATTCACGCGGTCGCGGATGCCCGCGGCCCAGCGGTGCGCTTTCTCCAACAGGTGGACGGGGCAATGCCCCTGGGGGTGGTGCTCGACTTGGAGGAAGAGATCGCGCATCGTCCGGCACCATTTCCCCAATCGTGTCGGGGTATTCAACAACAATTCGGGGACGTGCGCGGGCGTATATCGCTTGTTGTATTCCACCAACTTGGCGCGGAACGCCTCATAGGCCTGCTGTTTGCCCTGCAGACTCTTGCTGGTGGACGCCACATTCGGTTCCCGCGACGCGTTCTTGCGCCCGTTTTCCCAGCGGGCTTCCAACTCGACTAAGCGGCACAACTCTATCGCCTGTGCGGGATCGACGGCGCCAAGGGAGCTTACAGTCATATTGGTCATAAAATCTGTCTTCCTCTCTGTGACGACCGGTCGCCTCGCAGTGCCTGGATGTTATCGACGGCCGGTCCTTCCCAACTTAACGGGAACGGGCAAAGCACGGCAAACGCGGCGACGAGGACGTTAAGTAACACCGGCTTGCGCGTTTGTTCGAGCCTTCGTTCCCGGACCTTCAAGAGAAAAGCGGCGCCGCGCAACGGGCATCTGGGTTCTATTGGGATGCCCACTGTCGGATTCTGCCCACGGACGGTGCTCATTGCCTGGGCGCGGTCGCGCTGCGGTGGTAATTGGGAAACGCCGGCCGACTCGGTCGAACGGTCGGGTTCTTCTTCAACTCCGCCAGCACGACCTCGACGGCTTTTTCGAGTTGCGGATCGTGGCCGGCGCGCACGGCACGTGGGTCATATTCGACCTCGATGTCGGGGGGGACGCCGTGATTCTCGACTTCCCACGCGCCGGAGGGAAACCAGAAGGCGGCGTGCGGCGCGGTGACGCTGCCGCCATCCATCAGCGCCGGATAATCGCCGATGCCGACGAGACCGCCCCAGGTGCGCTTGCCGATCAACGGTCCCGCCTTCGACGCCCGGAAGTAATGGGGCAGCTCGTCTCCGCCGGAGCCGGCCATCTCGTTGATGAGCATGGCGCGCGGGCCGAAGATCGATGCCACGGGCGTCGTCGCTTCTTCGCCTTCGCGTGTGGTGAGATAGTTCATCAGCGGTCGGCGGAGGGTGTCGACGATGAAATCGGGCATGATGCCGCCGCTGTTGAAACGCTCGTCAATCACGACGCCTTCTTTGCCTGCCTGGGCGAAGAAGTAGCGGACAAAGCTGGCGTAGCCGCCAAAGAACGTGTCGGGCACGTAGACGTAGGCAATCCGGCCGCCGGAAAGTTCGTCCACCTTGCGGCGATTGTCCTCGATCCAGGCGGCGTTGCGCAGCGCCGATTCGTCGCCCACGGGCGTGACGGTGACCTCGCGGGCGCCTTGGCCGTTCGGATTGGCGCCGACCGATAGAACCACCGATTTGCCCGCCGTCCCTTCCAGGAGTTGGTCGGGCGTTTCCGGCGACTTCAAGTCACGGCCGTTGACCGCGAGCAAGTATTCGCCCGCCTTCACCCGTGCCCCCGGCTGGGCGAGCGGCGCGCGCAGTTGCGGGTTCCAACTGCCGCCCTCATAGATGCGGGCGAAGCGATAGCGTTCGTTTTCCAGCTTGTAATCCGCGCCGAGCAGGCCGCCGGGCACGCGCTTCACTTCGGGCCCGTCGCCGCCGAACACGTAGACGTGGCCGAGCGTCAGCTCGCCCAGCATCTCGCCGAAGAGATAGTTGAGATCGGAGCGGGTGGTGAGCCGATCGAGATACGGGGCGTACTTCTGCTCGGCCGCGTGCAGGTTGAGGCCGTGGAAGTGGGGGTCGTAGAGATAGTCGCGCTCCAGCTTCCAGACTTCGTGGTACATCTGCTTCCATTCCGCCCGCGGGTCGACACGCACCTCCACGGTATCGAGCTTCAGCGCCCCGTCACCGGGTTTGGGCTGCCCGGCGTCGGCGATGAACCAGCGCTCGCCCTGGCGGTAGAGGAGCTTCTCGCCGTTGAATGCGACGTGAACGTCGCGGACACCTTCCAGCAACTTGTCAACCTTGCGCTTCTGCAAGTCGAACTTGTGCAGCGTTCGGGTCGGCGCGCCGTCGCTGACGACGCTGGGCGGTTCAAGCGGCGACGGCGGCGCCTCCAATAGATAAACGATGCCCGTCTTGCCGGTCAGCAATCCCATGTAGTTCTTGGGCGGGATGGGCAGGGCGATGATCCGGTACGCCAAGTCGTCCAGGTCGATGCGCGCCTTTTCTTTGTCTGCCGCTTTCTTTTCCTTCTCTTCGTCCTTGCTTTTGTCCTTGCTCTTGTCGGCCGCCGCGTCTTTCTCCGCGGCCTTCTCTTCATCGCTCTCCGGCGCCAGGGGTGAGGGCAGGTCGTGGCGCAGCACGAGGGCGTAAACGCTGCGCGTTACGGGCCGTCCGATGGACGACATCTCCCAGCCGATGGCCGCGCCCGCGTCGGTGCTCGCGGTGAAGTACAGGTACTTCCCGCCTTTGTCGAACGCGGCGTGACGGGCGTCGCTCATGCCGTCGGTGACCTGGCAAGTCTTGCCCGTTGCCAAACTGTAGAGAAACACGGCGTGCAGGTGGCTCTTGAGCTGCTTCGTGTAGGCGATCCAGCGGCCGTCTGCGGACCACTCCGGGTCCAGCGTGTTGTCGTCGTAGCGGTCGGTGTCAACAAGGGTGTTCTTCCCAGTCGCCGGGTCCAGGTACCACAAATTGAGCCGCTTGTCGGTGTAGAGGATGTGCTTGCCGTCGGGCGCCCAGGCGAGGCTGAAGTAATACGAAGGCGCCTTGCCCAGGGCGTATTTCTTCGGCTCGTGGAAGCCGCGGGCCTCGCGGATGTGGAGCTGGTATTCGCCGGACTCATCGGAGAGATACGCGATGTTCTGTCCGTCCGGCGACCAGGTTGGACTGCGTTCGCAGACAGCGGGAGAATTCGTCAAGTTGCGTGAGTCGCCCTTCTCGGCCGGCACGGTAATGATCTCACCGCGTGCTTCGAAAACGGCCCGCGCTCCGCTCGGCGAGATAGCGGCATTTTGGACGTACTTGGCTGCCTTCACAAAATGCGGCCGTAACGTGGGCAGATCGTTGGGCAGGCGGATCGCCAGCTTTGTAGCGCGGCCCGCCGCCGGATCGAACAGGTGGAGATCGCCGAATTGCTCGTAAACGATCGCGTTCGGCCCGGCGGAAGCGCTCTTCAAGTCCAACCCGTCATTGGCGAGCGCCTGTGTCACGTGCTTCGTCGCCGGGTCGTAGGCGAAGAGCGTCACCGGACCGTTGCGGTCGGAGAGGAAATAAACTTTGCCGCCGAGCCACATCGGGTTGAAGTCGTTGGAGTTCTCGCGCGGCAGCGGTTCGGCGCGGGAATCCGCGAGGTCGGCCAACCAGATCGACGACGTGCGCCCGCCCCGATAGCGCTTCCAGATCGTGAAGGCCGGCGGCAGCGGTACGTAAGCGATACGAGCGCCGTCCGGAGCAAGCGACCCCTCGAACGCCATCGGCAGCGGCACTTCGGTCGGCAGGCCACCCGTGAGCGGAACGGTGAACAGCCGCGAGTAGCGCGAGGAGCTGTTGCGCGTCGAGCGGAAGAGGACGTTTTTGCCGTCGGGCGTCCAGCCGACGACTTGATCCGCGCCCGGGTGGTACGTGAGCCGCTTGGGCAAGCCACCGGCCGCGGGCATGACGTACACGTCCACGTTGCCTTCGTACTCGCCCGTGAACGCGATCTGCGTGCCATCGGGCGAGAAGTACGGGTCGGTCTCGACGCCGACGGCGCTGGTCAGCCGCGTGGCATCGCCGCCTTGCCGGCTCACGCTCCACAGGTCGCCGCCGCAGGTGAAGACAACGTGCGCCCGGTTGACGGTGGGTTTCCGCAGCAGATAGGGCCCTTCGCCTTCGGCCGCCGTAAGCGCGGGGAAAAAGATGAGGCTGCCGAAGGCGAAGATGCTGTACTTCATGGCGTTCGTTCCTTTTCAATCAAGAGCGGGGAGAGCCTGGGGCAGTCTGCGGGAGCGGAGCATCGAAGATTCTACGCGAGATCGTGGGGATTCGGTTCAAGAATCAGTCGCTTTGACGGGAAATGAAGACCGCTTACCCGTGCGGACAACCGCCGCGCCCAGCACGGGACCTCGACAACGGCGATACAAAACGCCAGAATAGATGAGTCCGCCATCGAGCCCGTTTTCATGGCCCGCCTCTGCGACCTGCAAGCGCGGCGCCGTGATTTCCCCGCGCCGAACGCCGCTCCGGCTCGAAAGCGGCGCACCCAGTTCGCGACGAGGCAGGACCGTAGACGTCTCTTTTACCGCACACGGCGATTGCCCAGCGGTCCGGCGGCTGTGCCATGAGCAAGTATTCCTGCGAAGCCTTTCTCGATGCCTGCGAAGCGACGGGGCCGCTTCAGGTCGCCGTCGAATCCGGCGCCGGCTCGAGTCAACATCTCTTGGACCAGCCGTTTGCCGTCATCGGTCGCACGCCGCGCTGCGACCTGGTCCTTAACGACGAGGAAGTCAGCCGCCGCCATGCGTATCTCCAAATCCTGGGCGGCTACGTCTATTGTTTCGACCTGCACAGCCGCACGGGAACACGCTGGAACCGCGACCCGGAGCTGCGCAGCGCTTGGTTGTTCCGCGACGAGGCGGTGGCTGTCGGGCCGTTTCAAGTCCGCTTGGTGCGAGGCGGCCGCGAAGCCGCCGCGCCCGCGGTGACGCTCGGCTCGCCGTTGGAAGCGGGCGGCGTTCACGATGCGCTTCTCCCGGAAGTGCTGTTGGAGTTCTCCAGCCCCTCGGCGCCGCACCTCGCGTGGCTGATGAACCGCCGCCTGGTTCTCGTCGGGTCCGCGGCGGATTGCCGCATCCGTTTACGCGACGCCGACGTGTCGAGCGTGCATTGCAGTCTCGTGCGCACGCCGAGCGGCGTTTGGGTCGTCGATCTGTTCGGGCGCAGCGGCATCCTCATCAACGGCGTGGCCGCACGCACCGCCCGGCTGGACGAAGGCGACGAACTGCAAGTCGGCAAAACAACCATTCGCATCCGCTACGGAAAACCCACCGCCGACGATACCGGCGACCACGTACACGAACGAAACGCGACGAACCAGGACGACGGCGGCGTCTCGACCGGCGCCGACCGCGACGTCGCTGCCGCCGACAGCTCCGACGCACTGCCGGTCGCTTCGCACCGCCTCGCGGTCTTGCCGCGGTCGGCCGCCGCCGCCCCGCCGCTGCCGAACACGCAGGGCAGCGCGCTGCGGCTCTCGGCGGGCGAGGCGCTTGTTCCGCGCGAGATGGCCGATCCGCTGCTGTCGACCTTGGTTACGCAATTTGGGCAAATGCAGCAACAGATGTTCGACCAGTTCCAGCAGACGATGATGATGATGGTGCAGATGTTTAGCGGCATGCATCGCGAACAGTTCGGTTTGCTCCGCGAAGAGCTGGATCGCGTGCAGCAGCTCTCGCAAGAATTGGCCACGCTGCAAGCAGAGTTGGCGAATCAGCAGGCGTCGGCGTCGGGGTCTGGTCCCGCGCCCGCCTCGCCCCGCGTGCGCGAAACCCGTCCCGCGCGTTCCGGGCGACTCTTCGCGGGTCGCGTTTCCAAGATCGCGCCGCCGAGAATGGCCGAGTCCGCCGCTCCGATCGAGCCGGGCGCCCCAAAGATGGAAGGAGTCGTCCCGAACATGGATACTCCAATCCCCAGCCCGCCGCCGGAACAAAAGACCAACGGCGAACCCGTCCCCAGCGAACCCGCGCCATCCGCCAGCGAGGCGCCCGAGGACGTCCACGCCTGGCTGCGCGAGCGCATCGAAGCCATCCAACAGGAACGCCAGACGCGCTGGCAGAAAATCCTCGGCTTCCTGTCGGGCAAGCGACCCGGAGAGTGACGGGTTTGGAGAGCGACCGATTGTGCAGATCCTGCACGGGCAGTGCCGCCACGCCTTCTGCGCAAGGCGCCCCGGAGCGCGACGCAAACAATTCCCGTGACACGTGCGTACGCGTTCCGGATCCTCTCCGTCCCTTGCTTGCTGTCGGGCGGCTCCACGGTTATCCTGTCAAGCATCTATGAGCGAAGTCACCCGTATCCTCTCCGCTATCGATCAGGGCGATCCGCGGGCGGCCGAGCAGCTGCTGCCGTTGGTCTACGACGAGTTGCGGCGGTTGGCGGCGCACAAGATCGCGCGCGAGGCGCCGGGGCAGACGCTGCAAGCGACGGCGTTGGTGCATGAGGCGTATTTGCGCTTGGTCGATAGCCCGGAGCCGCAGCCGTGGAACAGCCGCGGGCATTTCTTCGCGGCGGCGGCGGAGGCGATGCGGCGGATTCTCGTGGAGCGGGCCCGGCACAGGAAGAGCCTCAAGGCGGGCGGCGATTGGCAGCGGCGCGAGATCGGCGACGTTGAGCCGGCGATTGCCGAGCCGGACGTGGATGTGTTGGCGTTGGACGAGGCATTGGCAAAACTCGAAAGGCAAGACCGGCGCAAGGCGGAGCTGGTCAAGCTGCGCTTCTTCGCTGGCATGACGATCGAACAAGTGGCTCAGGCGCTGGGGATTTCGACGTCCACGGCCGACAATGACTGGGCTTATGCCCGCTGCTGGCTGCGCGTGGCCATCGACGGCGCTTCCGACGACGGGCATTCTTGATTCTTTCCTGAAAAAAATCGCGACACACGCTGGGGAATCCGCGCTCCCTTTTCGCACTACTTCCTGTGGGTTGTCGTCCGCCTGTTCACGAGCATCTTCTATGGCGCCGCCGAAACCTGATGAAGCCGCTATCTTCAATGTGGCACGACAAATTGATGCACCGGAAGTGCGGCGTTTATACCTCGAACAAGCCTGTGCGGGGGACCGCGAGCTGCAATTGCGGCTGGAGAGATTGCTGCACGTTCACGATGAGGACCGCGGCTTTCTTGAAGCGCCGGCGTTAGGGGCGCCGACAACCGCCGAGGATCGAATCGTCGAAGGCGCGGGTACGCAGATCGGCCCGTACAAGTTGCTGGAGAAGATCGGCGAAGGCGGCTTCGGCAAGGTCTTCATGGCCGAGCAGACGCAGCCGGTGCGGCGCATGGTGGCGCTCAAAATCGTCAAACCGGGCATGGACACGCAGCAAGTCATTGCCCGCTTTGAATCTGAGCGGCAAGCGCTGGCCCTTATGGCGCATCCGAACATCGCCCAGATCATCGACGGCGGTGCGACCGAGTCCGGCCGGCCTTACTTCGTCATGGAGCTGGTTCGCGGCGTGCCGATCACGGAGTTTTGCGACAAGAACCACTTGCCGGCGGCGGAGCGGTTGAAACTGTTCATTTCGATCTGCCACGCCATTCAGCATGCACACTACAAGGGGTTGATTCACCGCGACATCAAGCCGTCGAACGTCATGGTCACGCTGCACGACGGCACGCCGGTGGTGAAGATCATCGACTTCGGCGTGGCCAAGGCTACGGCGCAGAAGTTGACGGAAAAAACCCTGTTCACCGCCTTCGGTCAGATGATCGGCACGCCGGCGTACATGAGTCCCGAACAAGCGGAGATGAGCGGCCTGGACATCGACACGCGCAGCGACATTTACTCGCTGGGAGTGCTGTTGTACGAGCTGCTCACGGGAACAACGCCGCTCGATGCCGTGAAGCTCCGCGAAGCCGGTTTTGCGGAGATGCAGCGGTTGATCCGCGAGGAGGAGCCGCCGCGGCCGAGCACCCGGCTGTCGTCCTTGGGCGATTCGGCGACGATCCTGGCGGGCAATCGGGCCACGGATCCCAAGCATTTGGCGCGGCTGCTGGCGGGCGACCTCGACTGGATCGTAATGAAGGCCCTGGAGAAGGACCGCAATCGCCGCTATGTGTCGCCGGGAAGCTTTGCCGAGGATGTGGAGCGCTACTTGCGCCGGGACGCGATTATCGCGCGCCCGCCCTCGGCACTTTATCGGCTGCGAAAACTTGCCCAACGGCATCGTGCGGCGGTGCTGACCGTGGCGGCTATGGTCGCAGCGCTGCTGGTCGGCACCGCCGTCGCGACCTGGCAGGCGATTGTCGCCACCGGGGCGAAATACGACGCGGTAGTCGCGGCGGCGGCCGAGAAGGACGCGAAGCAAACCGCGGAGGCTAAGGAAGCGGAATCGCGCGCGGTGCTCGACTTTGTGGAGAGGCGCGTGTTCGCCGCGGCCCGGCCGGAGGGGCAGGCGGGGGGCCTCGGTCACGACGTTAGTCTGCGGCGGGCCCTGCAAGCCGCGCTGGCGGCCGTGGATAAGAGCTTCGTGGACCAGCCGCTCGTCGAAGCCCGCGTGCGCAGGACGCTCGGCAATTCGTTCCTCTATCTGAGCGACGCCCGAACCGCCGCCGAGCAACACGAACGCGCCCGCTCTATCTACCTGGGGCTTTTCGGTCCGGACGATCCCAAGACGATGACGAGCACGAGCGACTTGGCGAACAGCTATCGCGCATTCGGTCGCTATCCTGAATCGCTACGGCTTCACGAAGACACCCTGGCGCGGCGGCGCGCACAGCTCGGGCCCGATCACGCCGACACCCTTGCCAGCATGAACAACGTAGCCAATCTTCATGACGACCTTGGCGACCGCGCCAAGGCGTTGTCGCTCCGCGAAGAAACGCTGAAGCGGCGGCGAGCGACGCTCGGAGCGGAGGACCCGGACACGCTCGGAAGCATGCGGAATTTGGCCAATAGCTACGCGAGGTTCAACCGCTATGACGAGGCCATCCAGCTTGAAGAGGAAGCGCTTGCGCGCGCGAAAGCGACGCTCGGTGAGGACCACCCCGACACACTCGCCATCCGCATGAACCTGGCGATCAGCTATGCCGACGTCCATCGCTATGCCGACGCTCTCAAGCTCCAAGAGGACACTCTGGCGCTGTACAAAAAGAAGCTCGGACCTTTTCACCGCGAGACGTTCGTGGCCATGCAAAACGTGGCCAAGTGTCTCGCCGACCTGGATCGACATAAGGAAGCTGCGCAGCTTCTTGAAGAGACGCTAAAGCTCCAAAAAGAGCACCTTCCGGCCGACCACCCCGATTTCGCCCAGACCACCTACAGCCTGGCCCTTCGGTATTCCAGTTTGAAACGCTACGCCGACTCCCTCAAGCTCCACGAAGAAGCGTGGGTGCTGCGAAAGAGAATGCTTGGCGCGGAACACCACGACACGCTCTACAGCATGTGGGGCGTGGCCTACAACCTTCTGATGCTCAACCGGGGCGCCGAGGCGGTGCCGATCATCGACGAGTGCCTTCGGCTTGCTCGCGGAAAAGCCAAGAACCCCGTTTTCTCGGGCCTCGCAGATAAACGGTTGCGCTACTTCGAGCAAGCGACGGACGCTGCGGGCTGCCGGACGACCGCCGAGCTGTGGGAGACGTTTGAATTCCGCGACCCGGGCAGCCTGTACAACGCGGCGCGTTTTCGAGCAGTAACCGCTGCCGTGTTTCGGGCGACGGACAAATCCGCCGAGGGCGCCAAGCAGGCCGACGCCGAGGCGGACCGGGCAATGGCATGGCTCCAGAGTGCCGTCGCCACCAGGTACAGGGACGCAGGCAAGCTTAAAGAGGACAAAGACCTGAATATCCTGCGCGACCGCGCGGATTTCAAGAAACTGCTGGCGGATTTGGAGGCCGAACAGGAAAAGGCAAAGAAGCCCTGAGCGTTAGACGGCGCGTCGCCGTCTTGAGTACGTATTGTGTCGAACGAATGGAGGATGGTCATGTTCAAGACTTGGACGGCGGCGTTCGCTCTGTTTGTCGCGCTCGCTTTCGCGACAACGCACACAGTTGCCGAAGAGCCGAAGGGAGACGCGAAGGCCGACAACAAGCTGATCGGCACCTGGAAGCTCGTCTCGGCCAAGTACGGCGGCAACGAGTTCAAGTTGCCCGAGGGGACCACCATGCTCAAACACGTCACGCCGTCACAGTTTATGTGGGCCATGTACGGCGAGGACGGGAAGGTGAGCCGCGCCGCGGGTGGCGGCTATACATTGAAAGGCGACGACTACGCGGAGACGCCGGAATACGGGCTCAGCAGCGACTTCGACCTCATCAAAGGGCAGGCCCATTCGTTCAAGTGCAAAGTCGAGGGGAACAAGTGGCGCCACGACGGCAAGCTCGCCAGCGGCCTCACAATTGAGGAAGTGTGGGAACGGGTAGAGAAAAAGTAGCAGAAAACGCGCACTTTCACCAATGCCCAATGACAAAGGCCGAATGACGAATCAATTCCGAATGCTCAATGTCGAATGACACGGAGATCGGCGTCAGCTCGATCGCCCTGCTAAGTCATGGAGTAGAACTGGCGCCGATCTCGGTCGTTCGTCGAACGGGAGATTGCAATGGACGACGAGCAGAGGACGCGCCGCGAGTTTCTCGCCGTCGCCGGGAGCGGTCTGGCTGTCTTGGGGCTGCCGGTCGCCGTCGCGGCGGCGCCGGTTTCGGAGTACGAAAAAAAGGTCCTGGCGAAAAAGCCCGTCGCCTACTGGCGGCTGGGAGAAGCCGCCGGGCCGGACGCCCTCGACAGCACCGGGAACGGACACAAAGGCAGTTATCACGGGGCGCCCGCATTCCACGAGCCGGGCGCCATCGCGGGCGACGCGAACACCGCCGTCAAACTCGATGGTAGGAATTCCTACGTCGAGATTGCGAATCACAAGGATTTCAGCCAGCCGACGAGCGGTGACGGACTGACGGTCGAGGCCTGGGTCCGGCCCGACGTCCTCGAATTTGAGGGCGAAACCAGCGACCCCTACATTCACTGGCTTGGCAAGGGGGAGCCCAAACAGCACGAGTGGGCGTTGCGTTTCTACAGCCGATCGTCGAAGGATCGCCCTAACCGCGTTTCGGCTTACATCTTCAACCCGGACGGCCATCTCGGCGCGGGCGCTTATTTTCAGGACAAGTTGACCGCCGGGGAATGGCTGCACGTCGTGGCGTGCTACGAACCGGGCAACGCGGACACCAAGAGCCGGCCGGGAGTTCACATTTACAAGAACGGCGAGCACCGCCTGGGACCGCCCACGCCCGGCACGCTCTACAACAATGCGAAGTGGCAGATCAGACCCGCGCACGGGTCCGCCCCGGTGCGGCTTGGCGCCTGTTCCTTGAAAGGCTCCGTGAAGAGGTTTCTGACGGGCGCTCTGGACGAGGTGGCCATCTACCCGCGCGTGCTGACGGCCCGGGAGATTCTGGAGAATTACAACGCGGGCAAGGGTAAATGAGTTCTCTTCGTTTCTGAACTCCGGCGGGAGTCGCAACCAAGCGAGCGCACCCGTCTGCCTCGCCTTTTCTTCCAGCGTTGCCGAAAAATCAATTCCCGTTGGGCGATTCGTTCTCGCTTTTCGCACTGTCTCACAGGACCCTGCTGACGCACCTTTGTAAGGTTGGGCGCATGCGCTGACGGTGCAGCGTGCGAGACCCCTGCCGGCGGGTCCTATGAAACGGAGACTCTCATGCCGATCTACATGCAAATCGACGGGGTGAAGGGGCCCAAAGCCTTCCAGAAATTCACCGGCTACTTCGACGTCGACTCGATCCGGTTTTTCCGCGGTTACAAGGACGACCATAATCGGTCCGTTCCCCCATCGTTCGCCTTTGTCCGACCCAATGATTCTGCTACGCCCCGCTTGTTGGCGCTGCTCCACGAACCGGAGCACAGCACGCCGCGGGACGTTCTATTTGTGTACGCGGGCGGCGAAGCGGGGAAGCCCCTCGAGGAATTCAAGTCGGTCTGGGTGCATGGCGCCGTGATGCTCAGCTATCAATCGTCGAGCGATGTCAACACCTTTGTGTTTCAGTATGACCACCACGACATTGAGCCACCCGCCGCAGTCCAGAGCAGCCTTCTGAGGCGACCCCAAGACTGGGGGCGTGTTCAGGCAGCCAAATACTTCACCACGAATACCAGCGCCACCGTCTAGCATGGGATTCATCAGCGAGCAGGAGTCGCGAACCGTCGCGAAACGCCGTCGCCCTCCGAAGCGATTTGAGCAGGTAGCCGGCGGCCGCTGAACCGTTCACCGTTCGTTGGGTGATTTCCACTCGCTTTTCGCACTGTCTTCTGAATGCGGTTTCGCTGGTGCGGCAACTTGAACTTCCTCCGAGGGCTATTTCCATGAGCGGTCGCGGATACGCCGTCACGGGCTACACATCTCCCATTATTTTGCCGCCAAAGTCGCCGTGGCCGTCCGGTCCTCAGAAGCTGGAAAAAAGCGAAGACCTGACATTCAGCGTGACGCTGCTTCTAAGAAGGGACAACGATCCGGTCGAATTCCGGACGCCGTTGATTGCTGTCACTACGAACGACACGACGGTGGCCGAAACAGCCAACGAGCTAGGCGCCAAGAACGGAACGCGGCTTCTCGACACGATCGCCAAGCTGAAGAAAGTGTTCATCGTCGTTCCGAACAACCAGCCGGTGGCGGTTTTCCGGTTCATGCGCGCCAAGGATCGTCCGGGCGAGCTGGACGTCGAGCTTTCCTTGCGGAGCCGCGATAAAGCCGGCGACAAAAGCGTTGCCGGACTGCGGCTATCCGGTATGAACGTGCGGCGTTTGACGCCTGGGCCACAAGGAACCTACATCGCCTATCTGGAAGTGAACGTTCCGGATTCAGACCCGTTCATTCTGGACGGCTTCGACGGCGGGGGGCGAAAGGATGACGGCAGTCCGTAGTCAATTGGCATGTTCGCCGGCAAGAAAATCTCCGCGCCGCTGGGCAATCTGATCTTGAAATTCGCACGGTGTTGAGAAGCGAAACGATTCGGTTTGTTCTCACCGGAGTTGAACGATGAGCGATACTGCGTTTCTGAAAATCGACGGCGTTCCGGGCGACTCAAAGGATTCCAAGCATTCGGGATGGATTGATGTCGTCAGCTTCGATTTTGGTTGGACTTATACGACCGACGATGGAAAAAAGGAGTCGGGGGAAGCGGCGACACTCGTGAAGGCAAGTCAACGCAGCTTGACGTCTTCATATCGAAGCAAGGCAGCGCGGCACACAAACTGTACCTCGCGTACACCGGTCAACTCAAAATCGGTGACACGGCGGTCTTGGCCGCAATCCACGACGAGCACAGCGCCGACTACGAGGCTCACTCGGAGCGAACTTTCAAGATGAAGGACGTAAAGGTCGTCCGGTGTGACGACGTTTTGCCGAATCAGGAGTGGCGCTGCGACAACGCCGGCAAGAACTGTGGCACAGTGCAGCCGCCAGCCGTCTACGCCTGGGTCACGTTGGAATTTACGGCGGAGAATCCTACACCGCCGCCGAAGGCCGGACGGGTGCTGCGGGGCGGCTACGGGCGCTACGGCGGTTATAGGGGCTACTAAGCAGCCCATCGCTTCGCCACACGCGTCGGCGGCCAAGAACGACATACGCGGAAAAAACCAATTCTTGCTGGGTAATCGCATCTCGCTTTTCGCACTGTCCTTCGAGAGCGACTCGGCGCTGCTGATGACCTCATGCTACGGGCCTGCGAAACGGAAATGGAGAATAACCATGACCTTGCTGCCAAATCACGTTCATTCAAGCCGACGAAGTTCACGCGCCGGCGCTCGGCGCGGCGCATTCCGTCTCTGCGTGGAACGGCTGGAAACTCGCCTGGCGCCCGCGGCGAACGTCTTCGTTGTCCCCGTCAGCCAACCGACGGACACGACGCACTTTCATGAGCTGCTGGATGCCATCAACGCCGCGGGTCCAAGTGGAACCGTAACGATCGAACCGGCCGCATCGCCGGATGCCGTCCAGCCGATCACGGTGACCAAAAACTTCATCACGATCCAGGGCGATCCGAATGTGCCGGCCACGACGTTGCCGGCGTATCAACTGAGCATCCAGGCGACCGACGTGAAGCTCACGAACCTAAATCTTACGTCGGTGGTGTTGGGCGCCTCGGGCGTCTTGAAATCCGCCATTAACACCGTCACGCGCTGCTTGATTACGAACCTCACCGCGTTCGACGCCGGCTCGACGTACTCATTCAATGCCATCAACGGCAGCGCCAACTTCACGAGGGACGGGCAAACGGGCGGCGATATCATCACGAACAATACTTTCACGAGCGACGCCATCACGCTGTTGTCTCTGACGGCCGCGCCCGGCACCGTGGTAACACAAAACACATTTTTCGGCCCTGCCAGCTCCACCGCCATCGACGTCCTGAACTGCGGCAAATTGAACAACAGCCCGACGCTGATCGCCAACAACACGATCCTGTTGACCGGGCCGGGCAATACCGGCGACGGCATCGCCGCTCACCAGGACGGGACGAGCATCACCTTTGTCAAGATTCTCAACAACACCATCAACACCAACGGCCAGGGAACGGGCCTGCACGTCTTCCAATTCGACATCACGAGAATTAGCCTCTTGGTGCAGGGCAACGATTTCCACAACAACAAGATCGGCGTTTTCCTGGTCGGCGACGGCACAACGACGGCCACCGTCGATCTGGGCGGCGGCGACCTCCTCAGCCTGGGAGGCAACGATTTTCGCGGCTTCTCGCGGCCGGTTTCCTTGTCGAGCGCGGCCATCGTCCAAACCCAAGCGCCGTTCGCCGCCACCAATGCCATTCAAAACATCTTTCCCAGCGGCATCGAGCCGTTCTCGTTTGTGTTCGTCAACGGCCAGGGAACGGTCGCGGTCGATCCAGCACTCAGCGACCAGCGGGCCTTTGTGCAGTCGCTGTACAACGAAGTGTTAGGGCGCAGCGGCAGCCTCGCCGAGCTCGACGCCTGGGTCAACGTTCTGAAGACCTCGAGCCAGGCCGTCGTGGCCAACGCCATCTTGCGTTCGCCTGAGTCGCTGGGCCGCATCGTCGATTCGTTCTACATTCGCTTTTTGAACCGGGCGTCCGACGCGGCCGGCCGGGCCGCGTGGATCAACTTCTTGCAGCATGGCGGCACCGAGGAACAGCTCCAGGTCGCCTTCCTCAGCTCGCCCGAGTACTTGAGCCATATCAACACGGAATATGTGCAGTCGCTCTTCATCAACCTCCTCGGCCATGCCGCCGACCCCGTCGGCGTGGCGTTCTGGAACAGCAAGATTCAGACCCTGGGCTTTGCCGGCATCGCCAGCGGCTTTGTGAACTCGCCGGAGTATCGGCTCGATACGGTGCGGGCGCTTTTCCAGACGTTTCTGCACCGCACGCCGTCGGACACGTCACTTCAACCGCTGGTGAATTCATCACTTGATGAGCTGTCGCTGGAAGCGACCGTGCTGGGGAGCCCGGAGTTCTTTGCGAATGGGTGAGCCCGGCGTGGACCGGACGTGGCCGCACCGCGAGCCGCGCTGATCCGAAAACGGAGATTGTGCAATGGACCACATGACGATCGAACAGTCGCTCCATCGCATTGTGGCTTTGGGGCAGCAAGTCGAGGGCTATGCCATCGGCTCGGACCAGCTCGCGCCTGCCAAATTGCAAGAGTATCTGGCGACGCTCGGGCGGTGCGTCCACCATCTGGCGGGCATCGTGCAGCAGGTCGCCGAGAACGATCGGTTGGAGACGGCGGACGCGGGCTACAAGTTCTGAATCGCGGAAGCAGAGCGGTACTCCTCGGCCTCTTAGTCGCGCGGCATTCGTGCGGGCGACGCTTTCAGACAGCAAACCGCAGGGAGAAAGTCATGGGCAAGAAATTCACGCAAGCCAACCGACCGCTGGCGGTCAACGTGGAAGGCCTGGAGCCGGATACGCTGCTCCTGGTCGGATTCCACGGCGAGGAGGCCATTTCCACCCTCTTCCGCTTTCGCCTCGACGTGCTGGTGGAAAACCCCGCGCAGGTTCCATTCGAAAAGCTTCTCGGCAAGACCGTTTCGGTGGAGTTGGAGTTGCCCGGCAGCAAGCGGGCGCGCGAAAAGAAACGCTACTTCAACGGCATCTGCCAACGCGTCACACAAGGAGAAATCGACAAGGTTTTCACGCACTTACACATCGACGTCGTTCCTACGGCGTGGCAATTGACCAAGATTGCGCGCAGCCGGGTTTTTCAACACGTGAACGTCGATACGATTCTCATGCGGCTGCTGTCGGGCGCACCAACGGGCGGTCGTTCGGATCGCGACGGCGGGCTCGACCTTGGCATCCGATCGGAATTTCGCCTCAACATGTCGGAGTGGAAGGAACGTGACTACTGCGTGCAGTACCGCGAATCGGATTTCAATTTCATGTCGCGGCTCATGGCTGAAGAGGGGGTCTTTTACTACTTCAAGCACAACGTTGACAAGAACGAAGCTTATGATCTGGCGATCGTGGGGGACCGGCCGACTCATCACGATTTTGTGACGCCTTCCGATCCCATTACCTATGGCAGAAGCGGCGACGGCGCAGGGGTTATCACGAGTTGGGAGAAGATGCAGGAACTACGTGCCGGCAGCGTAACCCTTCGCGACCACACGTTTGAAAAGCCCGACAGCTATCTGGAAGTGGCACGGCCTACCCGCCCCACGGTTGTCGCCGGCAGCGTGACGCACAAGCTGAATACTGCGAACGCCCCATTGGAACTGTACGACTATCCCGGACAGTACGCCAAGCGTTTCGACACGATAGATAAGGGCGGCGCCAGCGAGGACCCGAAGGCGCTGAGCAACCTCGCGGCGGATGGAATACGGACGGCCCAGGTGCGAATCGACCAAGAAAACTCCACCGCCGTGGCCATTCACGGCGCGAGCGACTGCCGCCACTTTGTAGCCGGACACAAGTTCATTCTCCGGACTGACAGAGGCACGCTCGAGGACCAGCTGCAGGCTACTGGCGAGTACGTTCTCACGAGCGTCCAGCACTCGTTCGGGCTTCCTGGCGGCTACACGTCGGGGGACAACAAGGGATTCTTCTACAGCAATAGCTTCACGTGCGTTCCCGCGGCACTGCCCTTTCGCCCGTTGCGCGCCGTCCCGAAGCCGGTCATCGCCGGTACGCAGACGGCAGTGGTCGTCGGTCCCAAAGACGGTGAGGTTTACACCGACAAGTACGGCCGTGTGAAGGTCCAGTTCTTCTGGGACCGCGAGGGAAAGAAAGACCTGGACAGCTCGTGCTGGATCCGCGTGGCCCAATTCTGGGCCGGCAAGCGTTGGGGCGCCCACTTCTGGCCCCGCGTCGGCCAAGAAGTGATCGTCGCGTTCGAGGAAGGCGACCCCGACCAGCCGATCGTCGTCGGCAGCGTTTACAACGCCGACAATATGCCGCCCTATGAAATGTCCAAAAACCAAACGCGCAGCGGCATCAAGACGCGCAGCACGCCCGCTGCGAAAGACGACAATCCCGCACAGCACTTCAACGAGATTCGATTCGAGGACAAGAAGGGAGCGGAGGAATTGTTCGTTCAGGCCGAGCGAACCATGAACGTGCTCGTGAAAGGCGACGAGAATCGGCGCATCGGCGGCGACTCCGTCACGCGCGTCGGCGGCGACTGCGCACTCGTGGCACAAGGCAAACAAGGGATCGCTATCCGCGCTCGAGGCGGACATGCACGCTTCAGCGCCAAGAACGTCTTTCAAATTGTCGGCAAGACACTGAATTTCGAGGCGGATGAGGAAGCATATCTCACCGCGGCGAAATGGATCGATATTCACTCAACCGAGGACACCGTCGCTCTCACCGCGGGCCGACAGATATTTCTTGAGGCGACCGAAGGGATCCAGTTGAAGTGTGGAGCAGGATCGATCGTCATTGACTCCGACGGAAACGTGTTCATTAACGGACCGTCAGTGAAGATCAATTCTAGCAGCTATCCGCACTTCGTCCGACCGTCAGCCCACGCGCCGATGGAAAACGAATGGCCGAGCGGCTTTCTCTTTGAAGAAGACACTGACGGGGAAGATACATCTGCAAATGGCGTTGCCCTGTCCGCAACGTCTCCCTAATTCCGGAGCGAATCATGCCGCAAGCCGTCGTCATGGGCGCCACGCTGCAATGCAGTTGCGGCAGCGCGCCGGCGAAACTCGTCGTGAACAGCCAAACGAAATACACGATCGACGACAAGCTCGCCGCTACGATCAATGACTGCAAGCCGGGGGCAAACATTTCGCCCTTCGGAACCTGCACCGTTCTGACCGCCGCCGCCAGCGGTGTCCCAACGCCGTGTGCGATGGTTCCCGCCGGGCCGTGGCTCCCCGGTTCGACGAAACAAGTCAAAATCGGCGATCAGTTGGTGCTCTTGTCCACCGACAAGCTCAATTGCGGCGTGCCCGGCGTCATCAGTATCGTGGACCCCGGGCAGCAGAAGACGAACAAGGCGTGATGTCCGAAAAACGGCGTAAACGCGTGTAAACCCGTTCCTCTACGAAATCCAGTAATGGCCGGCGTCGATCTGTCACGTTCGCGGTCGTCAGTCTCCGCCCGGCGGCGTCTACAATCGCGTGAAATACTCGTCCGTAGCACACAAGAACGCCACAAGGAGTTCATCGCGGATCAGGCCTTTTTGCAGAATGCCCGTGAAGAAGTTGAGCCCGCCGGTGTCCGCGGCCCGGCCGAGGAACGTCTGGTAGTACCCGTTCACGGCGGTGCGGAAGAACTCCGCGCTCCCTATGATGATGCTCGCCACCTGCGTGCGGTTGAGCGTGCGTGCTTGGAGGAGCCCGTCGAAGAACGCCTTGCCCGCGCTGTCGGCGGGGCGGTGCAGGACATCGCCGTAAAGGGCGTCCAGGTAGCCGTCGTTGGTGCTGCCGGCGTGTTGCTGGAAGTACTCGTCCGAGCCGGCAAGAACCGCCTCGAGTTGCTCCACGGCGCCGCCGCCTTGCAGGAAGCCGGCGAAGAACGATTTGCCGGCGGCGTCGGCGTCGCGGTGCAGGATCGTGTGGTAGGCAGCGTTGACCTCGACCTTGCGATATTCGATGGAGGTCTGGAAGACGCTGATCGTGGCGGCGCGCGCCCCGCCGCGGTCGAGGAAGCCGGTCCAGAACGCGAGCCCGCCATCGTCCGCCCGCCGGCCGAGCAAGTCGCTGTAGAGCTCGGAAACGAAGAGCTGATTCGCCGTGCCGCGCGTGCCGTCGGGCAAGCCTTCTTTCACCGTCGTCGAACCGGTCCAGTTGCCCGTCACTTTGTTGCGGGTAACGGTAACGGTCATCGTAAACATGCCTTCTTCGACATAAGGGTGAGTCGCGGTGACTTGATAGCCGCCCACGATCGCGGCTACGACGCCATTCGAGGTGGCGCCGTCGCCCCAGAGAATCGTCGCGCTATATTTTCCGGCCGCGGCGCTGTTGTCGCCTTGGGTGAACGTTCCGACCACCACGCTGTTCAGCGGCACTGTGTCGAGCGTGTTGAACGTCCCGCCGCTGCCCAGAATGGGCGGCGGCACCGGGATGTTCACGGGTGCGCTGGTCGCGGTCAGAGTGCCGTTCGCGACGTCGGTCGCCGTCACCGTCTGGTTCCCGGGCGTGAACAATCCGATGCCTTGCACAAACGTGTGTTGGCCCGCGTCCGCCGCGGTGAAGGAATAATCCCCCGGCAGAATGGCCGCGGGGTCCGTGCTCGTGAAGTGGATTGTGCCGTTGTAGCCGGCGGCGACATTGTTGAACCGATCAAAGGCCGTCAGCGCGGCGTCAAACAGGTCGTCGCTGTTTGGGCCGGTCAGCGTCAACGTAATCCGGCTTGCGGCCGCGGAGCTGACGGCGACCGAACCGCCGCCCGTCAGCGTGGCGTCAAAGGTGTCTCGCAGCGTGAGCGCTTGCGTTCCGGCCGTCTTGAACGTCACGGTGAAGCTGTGCTGGCCGGCGTCGCCGCTCGTGAATGCGTAGTCCGCGGGGAGCACGGCCTGCGCGTCGCTGCTGGTAAAGCGTAGCGCGCCGAGGTAGCCGGTCGCCAGGTTGCCGAAGGCGTCACGCAACTGCACGCCGATCGAGGCGCTCGTTCCGGCCGTCAAGGTCGCCGGCAGACCGCTGATCAGAACGGTGCTTGCCCGCCCCGGATTGATGTTGACGGAACCGCTCGCCGAGGTGAGCGCCCCGGCCGTGTCGGCAATCGTGACGGTCTGGGCGCCGGCGGTCGCCAGCATCAACGTGAAGCGGTGCGAACCGGCGTCGGTGGGTGTGAACGTGTAATCGGGCGGCAGCGCGGCGTTGGCGTCGCTGCTCGTGAAATGAACGGCGCCTAAAAAGTTCGCGGCGTTGCCGAATCCGTCTTGCGCCGTGATCGTGACCGGCAGGAAGTCGCCCGCCGCGGCGCTGGCAGCGATCCCAAGCGTCAGCGTGCGCGGCGCGCCGGGCTTGACCGTGATGTTGTTCTGGGTGCCGAACAGTGTCGTCGCCACGGTATCGCCGGCAATGAGAATCTGGCCGCTGCCGGCCGTCTTGAACGTCGCGGCAAACGTGTGCCGGCCGGCGTCCGGCGCAGTGAACGTGTACTGGCTGGGCAAAGCCGCCTGGGAATCGCTGCTGCTGAAGTATATGGTGCCCGTGTAGTCTTTCGCCACGTGGCCGAAGAGGTCGCGCAACGTGACCGTGAACGAACCCGACGTGCCCGCCGTGATCGTGGACGGAAAGCCGGCAACCGCAAGCGACGTCACCGGCAGGAAATTGTTGGCGATGTCCACGGTCTCGATGTTGGCGTAGTTCACGTCTTGCTTGCCGGACTGCTTGAGGGCGGTACCGGTGTCGTTGACCGACGCGCCGGCGGCGTCGTAGAAGATCTTGTCGCCGGGGTTGTTCGGCGCGCTCGGCGTCAGGCCGTCGAGATTGTAAATGGTCGAGTTGGAGAGCGCGATGGTAAAGAGGTCGCCGACCAGCGCCGGGGCCGAGCCGGTACTGCCGGTGCTGCCGCTGACGTTCAGCGTCTCGATGCCGGAGTAAGCGATCGTGCCGCTGCCGCTGCGGGCCACCAGCAGCGGCGTGACATTGATGTTCTCCGGGCCGACGTTGCTGCTGCTTGACGTGAGTATGTCGACGCCGCTGCTGCCGGAGTCCTGAATCGTTAGGCCGCCGGCATTGACCGCGCTCTGCGCGACGACGTACCGGTCGCCGCTCCCCTTGCCATCCACGAGCAGGGGAGTGCTGCCGGTGACATTGACGGCGATAGTGTCGGGGCCGCCGCCGCCGAACACGCTGGCGGCGCTGCCGGCCACGATCGCATTCAACGTGATATTGTTGCCTGTACTGCCGGCGCCGCCCGTCAGCGTGGTCGCGCCCGCGCCGCCGTCAACCGGCGCGTTGACGACGAGGTCCCCTGTGGCCGACACATCAATGCCGCCGTTGCTGGCCGCCACGCCGCTGACGGAACCCACGCCTGCAATCGTCAAGCCGCCGGTATTGGCGACGAAGACGCCACGGGCGCCGCCGGCGGCCGCCAGGTTGCTAACCTGCGTTTGCAGTGCGTTCAAGACGCCGATGCCGTTGGTTGCACTCATCGCCAAAGAGGTGGCCGTGACGTTATTGAGCGAACCGTTGTTGTCGATGGTGCCGCCTTGGTTGACGTTAATCGTCACGGTCCCGCCGACGCCCGTTTGAATGGCGCCGAGCCGAACGTTGCCCACGCCGCCCGCCGCATTGACGGTGATGCCCACGGCGGACGCCGTCGCATTCGTCGTTTGCAGCACGGCCGCGGAATCCTGGGTGAAACCTTCCGTGCCGGCGCCGTCCTGATTGGCGGCGAGCGTGATCGTGCCGGCGCCGGCGTTGATGCCGCCGTTCACCGTGACGGCATTCTGGGCAACCAGGCTCACGTTTCCTGAGGCGCTCACCGGGGCTGCGTTCAGCGTGATGGCGTCGGCGCTGATCGCGAGCTTGCCGCCGATGCTGGCGCCGTTCAAGGTGGTAAGCGCGGCGCCCGTGGTCTGCACGAAGTCGCCGCTCGTGGTAAGGACGCCGCCCAGCGTTAAATTGCGCACGCTCGGCACGGCGAGAGCCAACAGCGCTTGTCCGCCGCCGATCGCGCCGGCCACGTTGACGTCGCCGCTCCCCGCACTGACGCTGAGCGTGCGATTATTCGCCGCCGCATCCGCGTCAATCGTGCTCCCGAACCCGATGGGACCGCCGCCCGACGCCACGGTCACGTTGCCGGTCAGAACCGCGCGCTGGCTCAAGCCGATGCCGCCCCCGGAGCTGGCGATGTTCGACGACAGGAAGAGCGCATTGTGGGAGGAAACGGACACCGTACCAGCGGCCAGGGAACGGACGCCGCCGTCGAGGTAGACGCTGGCGCCGCCCGGCGCCGCCAGCATGCTCTGGATGGTAATGTCGCCGCCGGCGATGATGCGATCGACGCCTGCCGGGCCGTCCACACGGACGCTATCCACGGTAGCGCCGGTGGCCGCCAGATCGGACCCCCGGACCACGACCTGTGCGTTCGCCACGAGCGCGCCGCTGGGCGCCTGAAGCCAGACGCCGCCGACGCCGACATTGTTGCTGTCGCCTGTAACGCCGATGCTCGCGCCGGCGACGGTCGTGCGAACCGTATCCGCCACACCGACGTCGCGTGAGGCACTGAGCCCGACACCGTTTTTCCCGGTCACGGCGGCGTTGACGGCCACGTCGCCGGACGGTCCGGTGGTGGCGTTCAACGTCACCACGTTCGCGACAACCGGGGCATTCACCGAAATGCTGGTCGCCGTCACGGCGAGACTGCCCGTCCCCGCGCTCAGTGTCAGAGCGTTGATCGTGTCCGTGTCGTTCGCGCTGGCGCCGTTCAACGTCAACCCCGCGCTCCAGTCCCCGCCGAAAGCAGGGGTAGTGCTGATGATGTTCCGCGTTCCGGGGAAGCTGTTGACCGCCAAGGCATTCGAGGGGGTCTGGAACGTCGTATTCACAATCGTTCCATTGGTGCTCGCGAGCGCGACCAAGCCGTTGCCGGTGCCGCCGGAATCGTCCTGAAGAGCGGCCTGGACGTTGGCGTTGGGCAGGTTGACGACCATGTTCACGGCCGCGGCGCGGTTCGCCAGCGCCTCGATGCCGGTGTAAGTGACGGCAATCGAATCGAGTTGAAGGGCGCCGCTGTCGCCGTTCGCGTCCGTGTACGTGGCGGTAGAAAACGCGCCGCCTTGTAGGAATAGACCATCGTTGCCCGCCGCCCCGCCGTTGAAGGTCACGGGAACATTGAAGACGCCTCCGAAGGCGTAATCGATCGTCAGCGTGTCGTCGGAGTTGTCCTGGCCCGTGATGGCATACGACGTAACACTGGCGAGCGGGCGTGCGTCCACGATCAGGCCGTTGCGCAGCAATTGCAATCGGTCGTCTGCCACCGCGGGCGTGCCGTTCGTGTCGCGGCGCAGGATGAAGTTGGCGCCGCCGCCCGTCTCGTTAATACTGGCGGGTCCGGACACAGTTACGGTTACGTCATTGCCTCCCACACCGCCGGCATAGCTAACAGCGCCCGAAAAACCGCCGAGCCCAACCGCTCCGCCCTCGCTCAGGCCGGTGAAACCGCCCCCGATCGGCGCGACGCCGGTGTTATTGATCAACGTCAACTCCAGGCCCGGCGCTGCGGGGACGCCGCCGCCCAGGAGCACCAAGGTGGCGCCGCCGAGAGTGACCGAGCCCGTCACGTTGATCTGATCGTAATTTGTCCCCGCCGCGAGATAGGGACTGTTCAAGTCCACGCGCAGCGTCGAACCGCTTGCCAGGATGAGGTTGCCGATATTCAGAATGCCGGGGTTGCCGCCGGGAGACAGCGCGCCGCCGCTGTTGACGGTCACCGTGCCGTTCACCGTCCCGGTGCCGCCCATTGTGGCCGAGCTATTGACCGTCACCGCGCTGGCGGACAGGCTGCCCGGCGCGTTCACCAGCAGCGTGCCCGCGTTGACCGTGGTAGCGCCGGTGTAGGTGTCGGCGCCGGTGAGGGTCAGCGAGCCGGTGCCGGCCTGCGTCAGTGTGCCGACGCCGCTGATGACGTTGGGCACAATCGGCGAATCGCTGTGGGTGAACACCAGGCTTCCATTGTCGGAGACCGAGCCGCTGCCAAGCGTGCCGCTCGTGCCGCCGGTGCCGAGCTGCAAGGTTCCGGCGCTAATGGTCGTCGTGCCGGAATAGAGGTGATTGCCCGCAAGCACCCACGAGCCCGCGCCGGCTTTCACCAGGCTGCTGGCGCCGGTGCTATCGCCCAGGATCGGGAACAGCGTGTTGCCCGGCGCGGTCCCGGTCAACGTGAGCGTGCGTGCTCCAGTGCCGCCACTGAGAGCCAAGGCGCCGCCGTTGCCGAAGGTCAGCGCGCCGCTGCCGGAACTGTCGAGCGTGGCGCCCGCCGCGCCGACGCTGAACAGGCGGTCGATCGTGATCGCGGGTCCCGTGTATTGCAGGGTACCGCCATCGAGCACCAGGTTGGTGCCGACATTGCCGGACGCCCCGATATTGCTATTGGCGCCGCCGTTGGCCAATGTGCCCACGCTCAGCACGCCGCCGGTGATTTTCGTGGCGCCGGCGTAACTGTTGTTGGCGGTGAGGGTCAGCGTCCCGGCGCCGGCTTGTGTTACGGCGCCGACCCCACTGATCGCATTCGCTACGGTGACCGCGTCGCCGCGGTTGAAGATGACCGCGCCGTTGTCGGTTACCGGCCCGCCGCCGAGCGTGCCGCTCCCCGCGCCGTTGCCGATCTGGAGAGTGCCGGCGCTGATTGTGGTCGGGCCCGCATAGGAGTTATTCGCCGTGAGGACCGTCCGGCCTGCGCCGGCTTGGGTCAGCGATCCCGTTCCGCCAATGCGATTGCCGACGATCAACGTGTCGGTGCGGTTGAATACCAAGGCGGCGTTATCTGTGACCGCGCCGCCGCCGAGCGTGCCACTCGTGCCGGCGTTGCCGATCCGCAACGTGCCCGCGGCGATGGTTGTCGTGCCGTAACTGTTCGTGCCCGTCAGGATCAATGTTCCGCCGCCCGCCTGAGTCAGCGAACCGGTCCCGCTGATGTTGTTCGCCGCGATAAGGGTGTCGCTGCGATTGAAGATGAGCGCGGCGTTGTCGCTGACGTCGCCGCTGCCCAGCGTCCCGATCGTCCCGCCTTTGCCGACTTGCAGCGTGCCGGCGCTGATCGTGGTCGTGCCGGAGTAGCTATTACCGCCGGTAAGCGCCCACGAGCCTGTGCCGGTCTGAGCCAGACTGCTGGCCCCGCCGTTATCGCCAAGAGTGGGGAACAGCGTGTTGCCCGAGGTCGTCCCGGTGAGGGTCAGCAGGCGAGCGCCCGACGCGCCGTTGAAGCCGAGCGCGCCGATATTCGTGAAGGTCAAGGCGCCGATGCCGGAACCGTCAATCGCGCCGCCGGCCGTGCCGACGCTGAACAGGCGGTTGATGCTTATGGTCGGTCCGGTGTATTGCAACGTGCCGCCATCAAGCACCAGGTTGGCCGCGAGTACGCTCGCCGCTCCGATATTGCTGTTCGCCCCGCCGTTGGCGAGCGTGCCGACGCTCAGGATGCCGGCGGTGATGCTTGTCACCCCCGTGTAGTTGTTGTTCCCCGTCAGGATGGTCGTGCCCGTCCCCGCTTGCGCGAGGGCGCCGGTCCCGCTGATGACGTTGGCGACGGTCAACGTGTCGCTGCGGTCGAAGACCAAGCTGGCATTGTTGGTCACCCCTCCGCTGCCGAGGGCGCCGCTCGTGCCGCCGTTGCCTACCTGCAACGTGCCGGCGCTGATGGCGGTCGTCCCGTAGCTGTTGTTGCCGGCGAGAATCGTCGTCCCCGTGCCCGCTTGCGTGAGCGTGCCCGTACCGCTGATCGCGTTCGGGACGAGCAACGTGTCGGTGCGATTGAACACCAGGCTGGCGTCGTCCGTCACCGGGCCGATGCCAAGCGTTCCGCTCGTGCCCGCGTTGCCCACTTGCAACGTGCCGGCGCTGATCGCGGTCGCGCCGTAGCTGTTGTTCCCGGTAAGAATCAACGTCCCCGTGCTCACCAGCGCGACTGAGCCGCTTCCGCTTATCGCGTTGCCGACCGTGATGGTGTCACTGCGGTCGAACACGAGGGCGCCGCTGTCGGTAACGTCGCCGCTGCCGAGCGTGCCCGTGGTCCCGCCGTTGTCAACTTGCAACGTACCCGCGCTAATCGCGGTCGTCCCGGTGTAGGTGTTGCCGCCCGTCAGGATCACCGTGCCGGTCCCCGCTTGGGTCAATGTCCCGCTGCCGCTGATGGTGTTGGCGACCATGATGGTGTCGCCGCGGTCGAAGACCAAGCTAGCGTTAGCGGTGACCGAACCGCTGCCCAGAGTCCCGGTAATTCCGCCGTTGCCGATTTGCAGCGTGCCGGCTTCGATCGTCGTCGTCAAGCTGTAGGCGTTGTTGCCGAGTAGGATCACGGTGCCGGTTCCCGCCTGGATCACGGCGCCGACGGCGGTGATGGGGTAGGGGACGGTCACTGTATCGCTGCGGTTGAAGACAAGGGTGCCGCTATCGTTGACTTGCCCGGTCAGGCTCAGGGCGCCGCTCGTGCCGCCGTCACCCAACTGCAGCGTGCCGCCGAAGACCGTCGCGTCAGCGACGGTGTCGTCGCCGGTCAAGATGATGGTGCCGCTGCCGATGTCCGTCAAGTTACCGATGCCGCTAATCAGGTTGGGTACCGTGAGCGTGTCCGACCGGTTGAACTGGAGGTCGCCATTGTCGGCCACCGCGCCCGTGCCGAGAGTGCCGTTCGCGCCGCCGTTGCCGATCCTCAGCGTGCCGCCGTTCACGATCGTCGTGTCGTAACTGTTATTGCCGGTCAGCGTCACTCTGCCGACACCCGCCTGAGTGAAGGAACCCGTGCCGGTGATGGTATTGGCGACGATCAGGTTATCTTGGCGGTTGAAGACCAGGCTGGCGTTGTCCGTGACGGCGCCACTGCCGAGCGTCCCGGTCGTGCCGCCGTTGCCCACTTGGAGCGTGCCGGCAGTAAGGGTCGTGAAGCCGCTGTAGCCGTTCGCGCCGGCTAGGATCCACGACCCGGTGCCGGTCATGTCCAGCTCGCTGGCCCCGCCGTTGTTGCCGAAGGTTGAGGCGAGCGTGTTGCCGCTCCCCGTGCCGGTCAGAGTCAGGGCCCGCGCCCCTGTCCCGGGAAGACCTAGCGCGCCGACGTTCGTGAAGGCCAATGCCCCCGAACCCGAGCCGTCGAGCGTGCCGCCCGCCGTGCCGACACTGAAAAGACGGTCGGTGCTGACCGCCGGCCCGATGTATTGCAGCGTGCCGCCGTCCAGCACCAGATTCACGGCCACGTTGGTCGAAGCGCCGATGTTGCTGCCGGCGCCTCCGTCGGCCAGCAAAGTTACGCTCAGGACGCCGGCAGTAATCGTGGTGGGTCCGATGTAGCTATTGGTGGCAGCGAGGGTCGTCATGCCGGCGCCTGCCTGAATGACCGATCCTGTTCCCGTGATAACGTTGGCGACGGTGATGTTGTCGCCGCGGTCGAACACCAGCGCGGCGTTATCCGTCACGGGTCCGCCGCCGAGCGTACCGCTCGTGCCGCCATTGGCCACCTGCAACGTGCCGGCGTTGATCGTCGTCGCGCCGTAGGCGTTGTCCGCCGTGAGAATCGTGCTGCCCGAACCTGCTTGAACGAGCAATCCCGTTCCGCTAATAGCGTTGGCCACGATGACGCTGTCACTGCGGTTGATTGCCAAGATCGCGTTATCGCTGACTGCTCCGCTCCCCAGCGTACCGCTTGTGCCGCCGTTGCCAACTTGCAGGGTTCCCGCGCTGATCGTTGTCGTTCCGGAGTAACCATTGTCGCCCGCGAGCACCCACGACCCGACGCCGGCATTGACGAGATCGCTGGCGCCGCCGTTGTCCCCAAGAGTGGGGAACAGCGTATTCCCGTTTGCCGCTCCGGTCAGAGTGAGCGTGCGCGCGCCCACCTGGCCATTGAAGCCCAACGCCCCGCCGTTCGTGAAGGTCAGCGCGCCGCTGCCGGAACCGTCTAGCGTCCCCCCCGCCGTGCCGACGCTAAAGAGCCGGTCGGTGCTGACAGCCGGTCCGGTGTACTGAAGCGTGCCGCCGTCAAGAACCAAGTTATCCGCCGCATTGCTGGAAGCGCCGATGTTGCTGTTTAGTCCACCGTCGGCCAATGTGCCAACTTTCAGTGCGCCGCCGCTGATGGTGGTTGCGCCCGTGTAGCTGTTCGCCGGGTTGGCAAGAGTCATCGTGCCCGTGCCGGTCTTGGTCAGGCCGCCCGTGCCGGCGATCGAGCCCTTGAACAGGGTCGTGTTGTTGTTGCCGCCCGTGGTCAGTGTGATGCCGTTCAAATTCACAAGCGCGGTGCTCACCGTACCAGCCAGCGAACCGAAGCGAATGGGCCCTTGCTGGAGATTCATCGTCACGACGCGGTTGACGGCGACCGCCTCGTTGTAAATCCCGTCGTTGACGATAATCGTGCCGTTGCCGCCGACGTTGGCGAGCGCGGTCATCACCGAGCTGAAGGCGTCGGTGCCGAAGGTCGCGGGCTGGTTGCCAGGCGCCACCGGGTCGGCGTCGGCGATTGGATCGCCGGGGTTGAATCCGGCCCAATTGTCATCGACGTAGACCACTGCCGGCCCCAGCGTGACGGCGTCCAGAACCAGGTCGTTGCCGTCGCCGCCGTTGTAGTGCAGCGTGAACCCGGCCGAGCCGAGGAAGAAAGTAGTTCCGTCCGCGGGCGCCGTCGCGCCATCCGTGATCGTTGGATTCGCGGAGTTGTTGACAATCGGCGTCACGAACAGCGGCGCGAACGCCGCCGCCGAACCGCCGGTGAAATCCAGCCCCGCCCCACTGAGATCGACCGTGCCGCTGACGATGATCTGGTCAAAATCAATTCCCGCCGTGAGGTACGGCTCGTTCACGTCAAACTCGAGCCTGCCGCTCATGGTGAGATTGCCGTTCACCGTCAGGATGCCGGGACCCGTCACACCGGGAGAGACGATGCCAGCGCCGGCGACGTTGCCGTTAATCGTGCCGCCGCCCGTGAGCGTGCCGCCGGCGTTCACCGTGACATTGCTCGCGAGCGCGTCATTGACTTGCAGTGTGCCGCCGTTGACAAAAGTGGGCCCCGTGTAGGCCTTGTTACCGCTCAGGATGGTGATGCCGGAGCCTGCCTGCGAGAGCGAACCGCTGCCGCTGATCGTGTTGGCGACCGTGATCGTGTCGCCGCGGTCAAAAACCAGGCTGCCGTCGTCTGTCACCGCACCGGCGCCCAATGAGCCGCTCGTTCCGCCGGCATCGATTCGTAAGGTGCCGGCGCTGATGGCGGTGGTCCCGCTGTAGTCGTTCGTCCCCAACAGCGTCAGGGTTCCCGGTCCCGTCGCGCCGAGGTTGCCCGTGCCGGTAATCGTACTGGCAATGTTGCCGGTCGTGGCCAGAGTAAACGCAAAATCGTTGAGCGCGTTGGCGGCGGAACTGGCTGCGCCGTCGGTGTTCACGACGCCGCCGCTGATGCTCAGGGAATTAACTCCCGAATGCGTCAGGAGCACGGTCGCGCCGAGCGAAACGTTGCCGGTGAGCGTGATCGCGCTGGCGCTGCTCAAGTCGCCGTGGAGTGTCGTTCCCACGGCGCCCGCGACGGCGACGCCAATGCCGCCGACGCCCGTCGTCACGCCCTGAAGCGAGACGGCGCCGGCGCTGCCAATGGTGAAACCAAGCACGGGAAGCGCGGCCCCGATGGCGCCGAGGGTTACGCCGCCATTCCCCGCCGTCAGAGTGACCGTGTGCGTATCCGCGGCGCTGTCGTCGATCGCAGCGAAGGCGATGCTGCCGTTGGCCGCCGACGTATCGACAGTCGCGTTCGTACCGAGCCGGGTCGTCGCGCTTTGTACGCTTACGGAAGTCGCGGTCGCGTTCGCATTGAGGTTCGTCGTGTCGACCGCGTTGTCAACGGTCAGCGCGCCTGTCAGATTCAGCGGCGTGTTCAAGTTGACGACGTCGTTGCCGCCGGTTGAACCAAGTACCGTAAGCCCGGCGTTGAAGCCGGCGTCGAGTGATGCGACGGTTATTGTGTCGCTCCCCGGGTCGCCGTTGACCGTAAACGCCGCCGTCGGATTCGGGAACGTCACGCGTACCAGGCCGCCGTCGAAGGCGACGGTATCGTTGCCCGCGCCCGCTCCGGCCGTGATCGTCGCCGTGTGCGACAGGCCATCACCGATGCCGACCGTCGTACTGCCCGCCGCGGGGACGACCGTTACCGACGACGATACGTTGGAAAACGCGATGTTCGAAAAACCGTTGAACGACAAATTCCCCGCGCCGGCCCCGGTCGCGTTGTACACATCGGATGCGAAGCCCGCGCCGCCGACGATGGTGAGGCTATTCGTCCCCACGCCGCCGTCGTAAACAATCTGCTTTCCAGGGACCGCAAACGAGCCGAGCGAATAATCAACGGTGAGCGTGTCGTTGCCGCCGAGCGTGTTCACGCTGATCCGTGGCCCGGCGACCGCTGCAAACGGCACCCAAACGGTGTGCGGGTCGATTTCCGTGGCGCTGCCGATCGACGTGGCGAGCAGGTGGTTCGGGTCCGTGATGACGTAGCGGTTGTTCGTCGTGTCGGCCCGCAGTGTGAGCGTGTCGTTCTGACCGACGGTGTCCGTGACCACCATGTTGTTGGAGGCGTCGAGGCTAATGATCGTGGCGCCGACGGTGAAGTTGACCACCTCCGTATTCCAACTCCCGCCGGTGCTGAACTCGCTCGCCGCATAGAAACTGCCGTTGATCGGATCGACGTTGATGCCGCTGAGGTCGCCGGCGCGGCCGTCGCCCAGATTGGTCGTCCCCTGCTTGACGAGGAACGGCGCCGACATGGTTCCCGCCGGATCGGTCGCCAGCCGGCCGGTCGCGTAGACCGACAGGAACTTGCCCGCACCTGTACCCGAATCCATGAACGACATGCCGATGTTGCCGACCGGGCTGATGTCGATACCCGGGTACGACGAGTACCGGTTATTTCCCAGGCCGACGTCGCCTTGCTGTTGCATCGTCGGTGTGCCGCTCACGTCAATCGCGTACCATTGCGCCACGTTTTGCGTCGTGCTGAGCGCGACGGCATGGGTGGCGACCAGGGTATTGGTCGCCACCGCCGCGTTGATGAATCGCGAGTCGGTGTTGGTCGTGATCGGGTTGCCGTTCGGTTGCCGCGGGTAGTGGGCATTGCCCGCGCCCACGTTCGTGTACGGGTTGACCGAGAGCCGCGTATCCGCAAACGTCGCCGAGTTGGACAGGACGTTCGTCATCTTGTACACGTCGATTTGCGTGCCATTGCCGGTGTCGGTGACGAGCCACATCGGTCCGCCCGGAATGGCGTCGTGCATCGTCGCCGGCCGCAGCGCGAAGTCGTTCACGTCGTTGTGAAACGAACGCAGCGATCCCTGCGAGACACCGTTCGCCAGGTCGCTCGCGTTCACCGACACGACCTGGACGTGTGCGGAGGAGCTTCCGAACATGTTCAATGTGAAGACGAACGCGTCGGCGTTGTAGCCGAAGTTGCCGGGATAATCGGCGTCGAACGTGGCTTCGGTCGTGTTGATCTGATAGAAGTTCCAATCCGCCGTGGTAAGCGTCGTTGGGCTGGACGTTTTGGAGACGGCGATGTCGAAGTTGCTGACGTGCGCGCTGCCGAAATCAACGTCTTGATCGCCGACGATGAACCGGCCCATGAGGTTGTCGTAGGTGACGATCGGGTCCGACAGGAACGAGTTGCTGTCGGTTTGCGACAGGCCGCCGACCGTGTACCAGAAATGACCGAAGTCGTCACGGACAGAAGCCGTGCCGGTGCCTTTCGGGGTGTAGATCGAGAGAAGCTGATTGACCGTTTCGACGTAATTCGTCGGCCCAACGGCCCCGGATGTGTCGGGCGGCCTAAATCCGGACATCGTGTGGTCGAGCGCGTTGTACGCGGAATTGAGGACCGCTGCCGGCGTGGTGCGATCTTCCAGCCGCTCCACCGCCGGGGCTGCCGCTTTATGCTTCCGATACGTTTGGCGATTTGTTTTCTTGGACCGAGGCGAGGCGCGACCGAAAAGACGAAGCCACGAACTGGAACGCATCGAACGTCTCCCCCCAAAGAAGAACGAATCGAAGATGATTCCGAATTGTTAACGGAAACTCTTGCCCACCCGCGCTAGATTGGCACCGCGAAGAGACTTAGCATAACGCATTTGCCGCGCGTTGCAACCGACTTGGGCACAATCCGACGCCGACAACGCACGCGCGTCGCTCGCATCTCCGCTGCGACTGACACATTGGCGGCGAGAAACCGACGGCAATCGGCAATGGACGATCGCGGCGGGAAGCTCGTGGTAAAATGCCGACCGATACAGCTTCGCCGGGTCAATTCCCGACAGGCACCTTGAGGGCGTCCCATGTATCCCGTCCTCGTTACCCTGCTGCAACCGCAGGTGCTGCTCAATGCAATTCTCGTCATCACGCTCATCCGGCTCTGGCGTCGCCGAGAAGTTCCCCGACGGCTGCTTTGGTGGTTCACCGTGCCGTTTGTTTTGCTCTTCGTGCTCTGTTTGCCGGTCACGTCGTACTTGGCGCTGGGAACGCTCGAGTGGCGCTACCCGCCACGCAACGAGCGGCCCGTGGACCTCGAAGCGATCGTGGTGCTTTCCGGCTACGTCAAACCCGCCAATGCGTGGCGCCGCGAGCCGGAGCTGGGCGAAGATACGCTCTACCGATGCCTCAAGGCTGCCGACGTGTATCGCCAAGGCGCGCGCTGCCCGGTCGTGGTCAGCGGCGGCAAAGTCGATCCGGAGGGAGCGGAGCCCGCGTGTGCCGACGTGATGCAGGCGTTTCTACCGAAGCTCGGCGTGGAGGCAAAGGACATCATTCCTGAGAACCGCTCGCGTTCGACGTTTGAGAACGCGGTCGCGTCCGCGGCTATTCTGAAGGAACGCGGCATCAAGAAGGCCGTTCTTGTGACCGACGGGGCCCATCTCTTTCGCAGTGTCCGCTGCTTCCAGAAGCAAGGAATTGAGGTCGTGCCGTGCGGCTGCCGCTACCGCGCGACCAGCCTAGACGGCTCGATCTGGGACTTCGTCCCCGACCCGGCGGTGCTGACCAACATTTCGGAGGCCGTACACGAGTGGGTCGGCTGCGCTTGGTACGCGCTTCGGGGCCGAATGTAAACTCCTGGCGCGGATTCGGGCCGAAAGGGCGAACCTTCGGTCTTATCCCTTCTCTTCACCCCGCCTGCCGGATGCGCAGGTCGGCGCACGTCGCCTGATAACTGGCTTCCAGGTCGAGCGGCACGCTGAGATCGGCGGCGATCCACAGGGGGAGCGTGGGCAACGGCTGGCCGAGCGCCAGAGGCGCTGGCCAGGCCTCCAGCAACAACGCTTCGTTGGCGCCCGTGGCGCGGTAGGAGACGGCGGCCGACGCCGGCGGCATGGGACGGTCCTTGTTGCGAGGGCTTACCAACTCGACCGCCGCGGTCAGGTGTGGATCGCCCTCATCCGAGAAGACTTGCACCTCGATGAGATCGCCGACAGGCATTTCCACCGTCACCGCTAACGCCGGGGCAGGCGGCGTCCACGGCTGGGGCGCCCACCGGGCCGGTCGCGGAGTCAGGCGCTTGACGTTCGTGCAGGGCCGCCACATCGATTTCCGCCGGGCCGTCGAAATCGACCAGCGGAACCGCGTAATATCCGGCGGGCAGAACCCCATCGTTGAGTAAGCGGGCCATCGCCGCTGCCCAGGCGCTGTGAAAGCCCCGCCAAGGATGCGTTCGGCTGAGCGGCGGATTGAAATGGTCGAGCAGTGGCATGAGTTGACGCTCCTCTTTCCTCATGCTACCAGGAAAAGGACCAAGCGAAACTGCGGAGACACCCTGGTTGGCGCCAAAGGTGATCGGTGACGTGTTCTTGCGCTCGGTCGACGACGCCAAGCGCGTTCCGTTAGCTGCTGCTCGTCAGCGCCAGGGACCGCTTGCGCCTGGTCACGCCAGGTTGGAACCCAGGCAATTTGCCCGTGGGCCAGTCCAACCCGCTTAATCCGTCGTGCCGGCCGCTGACGCCCGTGGTAGATTTGCTGCGTCTTGCGATGGACGCGAAAACGGCATCAATTCGCGGGATTTCATCCGCAGCCCGTTTTCTGCGCTGTTTTCTACGCTGACCGGGCGCGCGAGCACTCCCTCGGGAACGCCTGCATCACCCTTCCTGCTCCGCGTCGGCCGCGGTGTCCGGCACGAACGCCTTGAAGAACATGGACGAGCCTTCCCCGTGCGATTCCGCCAGATGGACGACGGCGTGAAACGTCGATTCGTCGATCCCTTTCCGGTAGATCGGCGGGTAAATTTGGTGGCGGCACGCCATAAAGTGCTCCACGACCGTCGGGTCCCATTGCTTGCCGGCGCCTTGCAGAAAGAGGGCGTCGATCTGGGGCGGCGCGAGGGCGGGCCGGTAGCGCCGCGGCGACATCATGGCGTCGCAACTGTCGGCGACCGCCAGCACGCGGCCCAGCAGCGGGATCGTGTCGCCGGCCAGCCCGTCCGGGTAGCCTTTGCCGTCGAAACGCTCGTGGTGGCTGCGGACGCCGGGACGGACATGCTCGAGCTGCCGCACGTTGGACAAGATGCGGTCGCCGACGGTCGTATGTTCCTGGATCAGCGCGAACTCTTTGCGTGTGAGTTGCCCGGCCTTCATCAGCACGCGGTCCGGCACGCCGATCTTCCCGAGGTCGTGCAGCAAGCCGGCGAGAAAGATGGTGTTGACGGTCTTGGCGGGCAGCCCCATGTGCCGGCCGAGGAGCTGGCCGATGCGGGCCACGCGCTCGCTGTGCCCCGCGGTACACGAGTCCTTCGCGTCCAGCGTGGCGGTCAGACAACGGACCAACCCCGCGAGCGAGTCGCGTAGCCTCGCATAAAGCTTGGTTTGGTGGTCCTTCGTCACGAGAATACGGCGTGCCAGGCTCAGCAAATCCAAGTCGCTCGCCTGGAAGTGGCGGCGTGGATCCAAGCTGATCGCGACCAACCACGCGGAGTTGGCGGAGCCGACGCGAACGAGGGCGGCGCTACAGGGAACGGGCGCGGCCCCGTCCCTTCCGTCGGACGTCGACCAGAGGAGATGCCCCTGCTCGGCCCCCGTCTGCTGCACCAAGTTCGTGACGAAACGCTGACACGCTTGCAACGACAGCCGGTTGTCGCCAATCGCGATCGGCTCGCCGTGCCGCGCCGTCGGCTGGCAGTAGACCACGTCTGCCCCAGTGCTTTCTCGAACCGCCTCCAGGGTCGAGCGGATTTGCTGCACAACCTGCGTGCTCTGCTGCAATTCCTGCATCAGCCGTTCAAGGATATGCCACGGAGATGAGAGCGAGCGCGGCTCCTCGTGCGGCGCCAGATCGCTGTCGCAGCCTTGCTCATGAGTCGTGGTCGCCATTGACCGTTCCTTAACTTGTTGGAGGGCGTGCGATCCTTGGACGCCGTCAACGGCGAAAAAGGTCCCTCTTTTCCGAAGACGTCGCGCTTCGGCGTCTCAATCAGCGCGCATTCGCGGATGATGCCGGGTTCTTACGCATCGTACTCGCCGCCGAAACCGGCTGCGAACTTATTCAATCGGCTTCGCGTCCCCTTTGTGCGCCCCGTGTTCTTACTTTTGCCCTTTCGCCGGATGCGGCTCCACGCCCTCTTTGAAAAGTCGGATCTCCGCGTCCACGCGATAGTAGGTGGCGGCAGCGGCGTCCGCCTGCCGACCTTGTCCGGTCCGCGCCAACGCCACGGCGAGTCGTTCGACCTCGCGCGTCCGGTCGAGGTACTCCCGCAGCGCTATGACGCGCTCGCTCGCCTTGTCGCACAAGGCCAGTTCCGCATCGAGCCAGCGCTCGGACCAGCCGGACAATTCGGTAGGCGCCCCGCCCTGATTCTGTACGCGGACTTTGGTCTGCTCCCACACGCTCCGTGCCGCAGCCACGCGTTCTTGGAGGAGTTCCTTCGGGATCTTCGCCGGCGGTGCGTTGGGAACCCCGACCGCTGACGCCGCCGTCAGGACGACAAGCACAACGCCTAGCATACACAGCCGAGACATGGCGCCCTCCTTTTCGCGGAATCTGGGTAAATACCGCCGCACTGACGTTATTGCGATAGTGTATCGCGCTGGTGGTCTTCGGTAGGCGCCGCCGAACGATTATTCCTCACATGCCGCGGCTATCTTCGCTCGGCGCGGCGTTCCAGAGGCGTGCGATGAGCGCCGACTTGACAAAGTCGTTTACGATCAGCGAGGTGACGAGTGCGTAAGCGATGATGACAATGATCTGAACGGGCGGCAGCGGACGCAGCTCGGCCAGACCGAACGCGCCAATGGCAGTTCCCACCGCCGCATCCGCGCTCAGCGCCACCGTGAGCACCCAACTCGGCCGCGAGGCCCAAAAGGCGCGCCGCTCGCGGATCGAGACGATGGAGAACAACGCGACGAAAAGCAGGGTCAGGAACGTGAAGGTTTGCAGCCGGCCGTCGCCGTGGCTGAGGTTGAAAACGCGCCAACCAACGGCGAGTAAGCCGAGTGCCTCTGCCAGCATGAGCACGCCGAGGATCACGGCGACCTTCACGAGGGGACCGATATTCCACGTCTCCGGCTGCCGCGAAGGACGCACGCGATCCGTCGCCAGTGCGATCTTCACGAAGTCGGTCATGAATACGAGCAAGACCATTCCCAGCGCGGAGATGACGAACTGGCCGGTCACGAGAAACGCGATCACCACGAATCCCGATTTCAGGATGGTGCGGCTCACTTTGTTGACGATCCAGGTGAGCACCCGCTGGTAAATCGCCCGGCCGTTTTTCACCAGATCGACGATGCTCGCCAGGCCCTCGTCGGTCAGTACGACGCTGGCGGCGCCCTTGGCGACGTCGGTGCTGCCGCTCACCGCGATGCCCACTTCCGCCTGGCGCAACGCCGGCGCATCGTTGACGCCGTCGCCCGTCATGCCCACGACGTGGCCCGCCGCTTGCAGACCCTTCACGACGAGGAACTTGTCCTCGGGGAACACTTCCGCGAAGCCATCGGCGGCCAGCACCGCTTCTGCCGCCCGCCCGCCCGGTTCGCCCAGCTCGGCGCGGAGATCGGGCGCGCGGACGATGTCGCCCAGGCCCAGCTCGCGCGCCACCGTTTGCGCGACGGGCAGCGCATCGCCGGTGAGCATCTTGACGGGGACGCCCAGCGATTGCAGCTCGGCGATCAAGTGGCGCGAATCGGAGCGCGGCGCATCGCGGAGCAAGGCCAGGCCGACGAGCCGCCACGGCGCGTCTCCCTCCGCGCGGGCGACGGCCAGGATGCGCACGCCGTTCCGTGCCTCGGTCTGCGCCTGCGTTTCGAGAGCCGCCAGCGCGGATTCCTCCAATCCGGCCGCCGCCGCCACGCTGCGCACCGCGCCTTTCATCACGCGCCATTTCTGGCCGCCGATTTCGACAACGGCCTCCGTCCGGCGCGTCTGGGGCGAGAACGGTACAAATGACAGTATTTTCTCCCCGTCGTGGAGCAACCGCCGTTCGCGCGCGGCGCGCAGAAACGCGAGGTCGATCGCATCCTGGTCGGCTTCATGCGACGCGAGCGCGCCCGTGCGAAGAACATCGTCCTTGGTGAATCCCGCCTCCGGGAGCGCGCCGGCCAGCGACAATCGATTCAGCGTGAGCGTGCCCGTTTTGTCGGCGCACAGGACGTTCATGTTGGCGGCGTCCTCGGCGGCGCTGAGCCGCGTGATCAAGACCCCGCGCCGCGCCAGCTCGACCGAACCCACCGCCATGCTGACCGTGAACATCACCGGCAGCCCACCGGCACCGCGCTCATCAACAAAACCAGCGTCAGAGGCAGAATCTCAAGGAGCGGCAGTCCCTCGGTCGCCGATACCGCCAGGGCCACGGCGACCTGCACGCCGACGATGAGGAAAAGCCATTTGACGACGCGCGTCACGACCTCCTCAACGTGCAGCTTGGGGCGGGCGCTCGCCACGAGTTCCGTGGTGCGCCCGAAGTAGGTCTTCACGCCCGTCGCCACCACCACCGCGGTCGCTTCACCCTGGCGCACGATCGAACCGGAATACAGGTGATCGTCCGTCGCCTTGTGTTGCTCCTGCGACTCGCCGGTCAGCGCGGACTGGTCAACGCGCAGTTCCCCGTCGAGGAGTTGCACGTCTGCCGGGACAAAGTCGCCGGTGCGCACGCGCACGACATCGCCCGCCACCAGCACGCGCGCCGGCAGGGCGTGCCAGGCGCCGTCGCGGAGCACGCGGGCGGTCACTTGCAGCCGGCGACGCAGTGCGGCCACGGCCCCGGACGCGCGCTGCTCCTGCAGGAAGCTCAGGACCGCATTCACCACCAGCAGCGCCAGCGCCACCGCCAGGTCGGCGTATTTGTGCAAGATGAAAGAGAGAAGTGCGATGACTTCGATCATCCACGCGGACAGGCCCCAAAACTTGCGCGCGAATGTTGCAAGCGCGTGACGGCGTCTCTCCGGCACCTCGTTCGTTCCGTCCCGCGCCAGCCGCGCTCCGGCTTCGGCACTCGCAAGCCCGATTTGGACGTTCGAACCGAGAGCGTGCAACACCTCGGCGGCAGTTTTTCCAGGCGTGCCGCCGGTTTCATTCGGGCCGCCCGGTCTCTCGGCATGCGTCACGTTTGCGCTCGCACCACAAGAACGGGGCAGCCCGCATGGCGCATCACGCCTTCGGCAACGCTGCCCAGGAGGAGGCGACTGACGCCGCCACGCCCGTGGCTGGCAAGCACGATGATGTCCGCCGGCCACTCTTTGGCGGCCTTCACGATTTCCGCCGCGGGCTTGCCCACCTCAACGAACTCCAGGGGCGGCGTCGGACAGGTCGCCCGCTGGCGGAATCCCTCCAGCAGCCTTTTGCCGTCTTGCTCGGCCCGCTGAATCAACTCCGCCGCGGGCACGCCGCTGTCCGGCGCCCAGTTCTGCGCGGGATCAACGACATGAATGAGCGCCACCTCGCCGCCAAGCGACCGCGCAAGCTCAATGCCAACATCGGCGGCGTGTGCGGCAAGCGGATTCCCCTCCACGGCGATGAGGATTCTTCGGAAGGTCATGGCGTCTCCCCTAGCGGAGAAATCGGGCAATGAAGCCGACCTGTCAACGTGTGCCGCGGGCGTACAGATGGTCGGCGTTCGGCGCCGCAAACGCTGGACGCACCTGTGCTATTCTCCGCGCGCGCTGCGCATTCGCCAAGGGCTTGCCGTTCCGAGTTGACACGTTCGATTGCGTGGAGGCCGCCACGGGTACTTGGGATGCGTCACGAACGGCGCGAGAGGGAAGATTGGCGGTCTCGACGCCACAGCTCGTAGCGCGAAACATTCGTTGCTTGCATTGCTCCTCACCCACTCCCCCGGCCCCATTTTGAGGGGGTGCAACGAATCCGACCGATCAGGGTACTGCACTCCTCATTCAGCAACTTACTGTCAGCCAATTGGTTACGACGCGGACTCGCCGAAACGGTCGTCCGACGTTGACGACGCGCGACCCGCGATTCGGTCGCCGCCGGTTCTTTGGGTGCAACGCATGTAATGAATCGGGCGCGGTCCGAAAGAGGGGTCGATTGCTCTTCGTTCAGAGTTCACAACCGCTTTTTTCGGCTGCCCTGTTAGCCATTTCGACGGCGATTGACGTAAACCTATGCGGGTTAAGGAGAAAAATGGATAACAAACATAACGCCCCAATAGGGCAAAACGGAGCGTTTTTGCATCTCGATGTTGGGAATGCAGCTGCCTACCGCGACACGCAGGCGGTCGATCGCCGGCTCGCCGCTTTCCCTTAAGAAAATCCGCGTCCGCGAAGCCGTCCAACTCGCCGGCGAGGATGTTCCCCAAGTCGGTTGCGCTGAACGCTCAGGAGCGGTTGTCCGCGACGGTCGCAACGCCACTAACACTTGTGCCGGTCTTTTTGCAATAACCTTTTTAATTTCTTAAGTTTAGGGAGATTTCCAGCCCCAGCTGGTAAAGGGAGAAATGACCGCCGATTGGCGCAGCTGAAGAAGCCGTTCTCCGCCATGATGGAGTTGTTCACGACACCATCGCTAACGGAGAAACGGCTTATGGCTCGGTCGAAT
>JBGQKZ010000035.1:0-56756 GCA_041499805.1 Gemmataceae bacterium | reverse complement strand
GCGAGCAGCGCCTCGACCAACGGCGTTCGTTGCTCTACTGGAATGTCCGGAAGTGCGGGGAGTCCCTTCGCCATCCCTGATAAGATACAAGCAGACGGAGCGATCAGCTGCGCCTCTTTCCAGGGTTATTGGGAAGTTACAGTCTGTTTGCGCAAAGTCAATTATATCAAGTCATTACGTCTTTCGCACTGAGTGTGCGAGTTGATTTTCCGACGTACACTTCATTGTCTGCACGCATGATCGAGGCAAGGGGGCTGTACGACTGGTCCCTTGTTGCCGGGTCGCCGGGCTGTTACGATTCTTCCTAACTTCCGGCAGGGACCTTAGCCGCTGATATCCAACCACCGCTGCAAGGAGGCTGCCTCCGGCGTTACACACGCTTCGACCGTGCCTGGCGTCTCGCACGGCCAAGAATCGTCAAGTTCCGGTTCCTCGTCGGCAGGCACGATTTCATACGCCCACAGGGCCCACAACTTGGCCGGGCTCAGAAATGCAGGCATGGACGCTCTCCGGTCCCGTGCCGGGCACGGGAAATAAAGGACGCCGACCCTGGATTCATGGTGCAATCACAAGGTGGAACGACCGGGGTCGGCGCCGTGACTGTGGCGTTCGTCGAAGCGTGCGTCCGTGCGGAAGAAAGCCGTCCGTGGAAATGCGTAGGCATGCGGAAGTGGGCCTGACTCGCCAACTGCTCCGCTCGCGGCAAGTGATACGTCTGCGTTGCCGCTGCTGCTGAATTGTACGCCCTCCCGCGCTCCCCAGAGAGCAATACCCGCGAAGAACGACAAGTTTGCGGCGGAATCCAGCGAAACTTTGCGGGGGACGTAAGCGAGGGAGCCCGACCGCCCAAGAGCGGTCGTGAGTCATGGCTTTGCGCATCGGCCTCCGTGGAGTGTTCCCATGGCCAACTGGCTCTTCAAGGAAGAACCCGAGCACTACAGCTTCGCCGATCTCCAACGCGATGGGACCACGCTCTGGAACGGCGTAACGAACAACCTTGCTCGCCAGAACCTGCGCAAAGTGAAAAAGGGCGACCGCGTGTTCTACTACCACACCGGCAAGGAAAAAGCGGTCGTCGGCGAAATGAAAGCAGTTGCCGGCGCTCGGCCCGACGCGGACGGCGGCGACCCGAAGGCGGTCATCGTGGAGGTCAAGCCGGTACGCCAGTTGCGGCACACAGTCTCATTAACCCGGATCAAGGAAGACGCCGCCCTCGCTGACTGGGATTTGGTGCGGAATTCACGGCTCTCCGTGATGCCCGTCACCGCCGCGCAGTGGAAGCGGATCGAAGAGATGAGCCGCACCCCCGAGTAGACAGCCCTGCCGAACGTGTACACTTGGTGTGCGCGACGGTGTAGTCTACAATTGTTCAGAGCTAGGGACGGCCTTCCCGTTTTTGGAGGACGAACAACCATGGCGCGGCGCAGCGCCACGCTGATGAACGGCAGAGCGACCAGCGCCCGCCGTTCGGATCGTTTTTTGACCGGCCTGGAAGAGGCATCGGCGGCCGCGTTCATTTCGCACGTTCATCCCGACCCGGACAGCCTCGGCAGCATGATGGGGCTGGCCCACCTCGTCGAAACCTGCCTGCAAAAGCCGACACGCTTGATCCGCGACGGGCTTATCAGCCGCGCCGAGAACAAGGCGATGGTCGAGCTGCTCGACATCGACCTGGAGCCGCTCGAAGAAGTCGCCTGGCGGCCCGACGAGGCCCTCGTCATGGTCGACAGTCAGCCGAACACCGGCCGGCACAATGTCGGCCCGGACGTCGATCTGTACGCGGTGATCGACCATCACGACACGCCCGGCAACACCGCCGGCATCCCGTTCGTGGACGTTCGCCGCAGTCTGGGCGCGACCTGTTCGCTCGTCACCAGCTACCTGATGGAGCAAAACGTCCCGGTGCCGGAACGCCTGGCGACCGGCATGCTGTACGGCATTGAAACCGAGCTAAGCGGCTTCCCCCGCGAGGCCAGCTCGCTCGACGACAGTGCTCTCCTCTTTCTGTATCCGCTGGCCGACAAGGACCTGCTCGCCCGCATCCGCAACGCACGCTTGCCGCAAAGCTATTTCGAAGCCCTCATCCAAGCGTTGCAAAGCTCGTTTATCTACGACCGCCTCATTATCAGTTGGATCAACGAGCTGCCGCAGCCGGAGCTGGCGGCGGAGGTCGTCGATTTCCTTATCCGCTTCGAGGAAATCGACTGGGGCGTGTGCGGCGGCGTCTTTGAAGACAAGCTGATTCTGTCGGTGCGCACGACGAATCCCAAGGGGCGCGCCGGCGAAATGATCCGGCAAGTCGTGCAAAAGCTCGGCGGCCGCGCGGGCGGTCACGATCGCCGGGCGGGCGGCACGATTCCGCTGCTGAGCACCGCGCCGAGCGCGATTGAGCAGGTGCAAGCGGATTTGCGTCGGCGGCTCTTGCGCGCTTTGAAGATTGACGAGTGCCGCGGACAACGGCTGGTGGCGCGGCGGGATATGCTGCAAAACTTGCAGGCGTAGCGATGCCGCGTTTTCGTAACGCGGTTAAGCCTTGTCCACGGTTCGCTTGATGCCTGAATAATGTGCAAACGGCTCACAGCCGATTACGAAAGCGTGTTCTTCATCGTAGAGCCGGTCCAACTTTTCCGGCTCCTGCGGCTCAATTTCCGCGAAGACAGAGGCAAAGTCGGGGTGTTTCAACTCCCCAACGTACGGCATGCGGCGTTCGTCTCTCGAAGCGGGCCGAAGCGTGAACCAGAAGTCACGCCCATGAACGCGCAGGACGAAGGAATCGCCCCCTCGCCTTACGAGTTCAGCCGTCTCGGTCAATCTGTCCCCATTCTTTTGCGTAACGACTTCGCATTGGTACGCGGCAAAGAGACCCCGCGCAGAATCAACGGGAACGACAAAGCTAACGTAGTGCGGCGCGGCCTCGCCTAGCTCCGCCGGGGCACACCATCCGGTCTTTCCATTTCTTTCTGCCTTCACAAGACTGTGTACAAACGGCATTGAGCGGACCCATTCCAGAAGAACCAGCCGTCGCTTCGGCGAACGCGCGGCTCGTGCCATGGTACGGCACGAGCATCTCGTGATCTTCCCCATCACCAAGCGGCGGCCCTTCATCGCCGATGCACCCGCCATACCGACCCTTCCGTCGTAATCTGCCACACGATCTCCCCTTGGTGATTCACCTCCACCACTTTCCGGCTCTGGTGGCTCGACACCAACGTGTTGCCGTTCGGTAGCCGCGTGGCGTGATAGGCGCCGGGCACGGCGCATTGCCAGACGGTCTTCCCCGTCGCATCGACCTCCGCAACGCGATTTTGCTGATAGCCTGTCACAAGGAACCGCCCACCGGGCACGGCTTCCACGCTGTAGCAGTTGTTCGTGTCCATTTGAATCGACTTGGTCACTCTGCCCGTGGCGGACTCGATTTCTTCCAGCTTGCCTTGCAGCGTCACGTAAATGATGCGGCCGTTGCGCAGCTTTTGGGCGCCGTAGATCGGCGTGCCGCCGCTGGGGCTGTGGCTATACACCACCTTGCCGTCGGGCCCGACTTCCTGCAGAGTCGCATAGCTGGCGATGAACGTATTGCCGTTCGGCAAGCGTTGGCAGACGACCGGATTGCGAACGCTTTTCGACCACAGAATACGGCCGTTCATGTCGCGCTCGCTCACCAGGTGGCCCTGGAACTCGGCGATCAGCACGCGGCCGCCCGGCAAGACTTGGGCGTCGATCGGCCCTTGCAAATCCTCGATGCTCCAGCGCGGCCTGCCGTCGCGGCCGCACTCCCAGACTTTTTTCGTGTCCATTTGCACGATGAGCGTCAGGCCGAGAATCTCGACGCCGGATTCCACCTGCGACAGATCAACCCCGGCGCTGTTCTTGTCCCACCAGGCGTTCCAGGCGTCGCGGTACGAGCGTTGGACTTGGCTGACGTCCGCGCCGGGACCGAGTGCCGCCAGACCGCGCTCGGAGATGCTCCGGTAAAGCGGATCGTCGCTGCCGTCGCTCGTCGGGGCGGGATTGCTGTCGCGCGCCAGCGCAAAGCGCCGGCTGTCGGCAATGCGGTGCAGCAAGTCCTCGGCCTGAAAACTGATCTCGACGGGAGTGTCGGCAAGCAGTGCGATCAACACCGGCACCGCGGCCTTGTCCCGGCGCGCGAGCACGCCCTGAGCCGTGCGCAGGCGAACCTTTGGGTCGCCGTCGGCAAGCAGCGCCGACGCCGCGGTCGAAACGCCGTTGTCCCAGACGCGGGTCAGCACGTAGGCCGCCGCCGCGCGCCGCGCCGGGACCGGATCGTGCAACGCCGCCACGAGCGCCGGATCCGGCTGCGACGGAAAGCTGCCCATCAAGACCGCCGTTGGCACAATGTCTTGGCCCAGCGCCAGCGGCGCCGCTTCCCAGCGCGGGGCGGCGGTGCGGACGAGCAACGCTTCCAACAACTGCTCTTCCACCGTGTCGTCGTCGGCAAACGGCACATAATGAAGCAGCACGCCCACGGCTTCCGCCGGCTGCCGCCGCGACAACACGCGTATGGCGGCGGTCGCCAAGGCGGGGCCGGGACCCTCTTTGATCGTTTCCATGATCCGCTCGGCCCGGCGGACCACTTCGCGATCGCGCGAACGAGCGGCTTTTTCCAGATAGGGCAACGATGGCGTGCCCAGGTCCGTTAGAAGTCTAGTCGCTTGCTCACGCTCGACGAACGTGCTGCTGCCGAGCCGGCGGACGTGGATTTCGAGCTGCTTGCGCTGGTCGTCGGTAAGCGAGCGTGTGCGAAAGAACTCCAGCAGCGAGGCGGTGTCCGGTTCGACGTGATGCTTCTTGAGAAAGACTTCGTCCTGATCCAACGCCCGCGCCGTCTCGTCGCCGCCGAATGCGGACAGTGGTAGAAGGACGGTGAATCCGAGCGCCCACACAGAATAGCGGTGGACCAACATGCGCGAGGCCTCCGAGCGGCGGAACGGTCTACCCCATCAGGATAAACCACGCCGGAGGAAAGAAAAATAGCGAATGAAGCCGGCTCTCCGTAGCACACGCACCGTCCCGTAGGACAGGTTTTCCAACCTGTCCGGACAGGTTTGGAAACCTGTCCTACGCGCTGCGCGGCTGTTTACTTTTCATCCCGCCGCGGACAAGGGCGACGCCGACCAAAATCACCACCATGCCGCCGATGATCCAGCCCGTGATGATCTCGCCGCCGAGCAGCCAGCCGACCAGGATGGCGACCGCCGGATTGACGTAAGCGTAGGTCCCGGCCATGGCGGCAGACACGTGGTGCAGCAGCCAATTGTACGCCACGAAGCCGACGAGGGCTCCGACGGTGAGCAGGTGGAAGAACGCCAAAATCGCCGTGGGATGCTCAGTGAAATGTGCGGTTGTCAACGTGCTCGCTTCGCCGAGGACAAGGCCAACCACGGCCAGGCAGCCGCCGCCGATGAGCATTTGATACGTCGCCGACACAAGCGGCGTCACGGCGGCCCGTCGGCGGCGCAGTAAGAAAGAACCGAGCGACCAGCATAACGCGGAGCTGAGAATCCACACCGGGCCGACATCGCGCCAGAACGAGGCCGGGTCTGTCAGCTTCGGCGTCAACAGCAGCAACACGCCGCCCAATCCCGCCAGCAAGCCGGCCCAGCCGCGCATGTTCAGCCGTTCGCCCCACGGCCAGAGCGCCTCGAAGAAGGCGAGCCAGAGCGGCGTCGTCGCGACGAGCACCGATGCGACGCCGGAATCGACCGTCTTCTCGCCCACCATGATGAGCCCGTTGCCGCCGACGAAGAGCAGGATGCCGACGACCGCCATCCAGAAAAACTCGCGCCGCGCGACCCGCAGTTGTTCGCCGCGCCAGGCGAGAAAGAGGAAGAGAATCAAACCGGCGAGAAAGAAGCGAACGCCGCCGAACAGCGCCGGCGGGAAGACTTCGACGCCGACTTTGATGGCGAAATAAGTCGTGCCCCACGCGAGGTAAACCAGCGCAAAGGCAAGGACCAAGCCCCAGGTCGGCGGGCGGTGCAGCGCGGCATGGCGGTTGACGTCGTTCATCAGCGGCGAACACCCGCCGCCGGCCGCGGCTTCGTAGCCAGCACCAGTACGCTCGCCGCATAGTCGTTCGCATTGTAGCGCCGCAACAAATCCGCCAGATCGCGGTGCAAATCGTTCGGAGTCTTTTGCGGCGAACAACAGCTATCGACCACGGGCAGTCCGCCGGCCGATTCCATCGCCGGCGAGCAGCAACCCGATTGATTTTCCACCTTGGCATACGCGTTCAGGTCTTTCTTTGTGTCCATGACCTGCACCGCATCGAAGCCGGCGGCTTTCAAGCCGTCCTCATAGTCCGCGATCAAGATCGCCCCGGCGATGCAGCCGACGTAGGCGAGGATGTTCTCGCTCAGTTCATCCGGCAGCGCTTGCTTCAGCGCAATGTCGCTGATCGCCAGCCTGCCCCCCGGCTTGAGGACGCGGAACATTTCGCGGAACACCGCCCGCTTGTCCGGAGCGAGGTTGATGACGCAGTTGCTGATGATGCAATCCGCGGCGGCGTCCGGCAGCGGCAGCTTGTCGATCATCGCCAGGTGGAATTCGACGTTGCGGAGAACGTGCCCGTTGATCGGCTTGGCGGCATTTTGCCGCGCGCGGTCGATCATTTCCGGCGTCATGTCGATGCCGATCGCCCTGCCGGTCGGGCCGACTTTTTGAGCCGCCAGAAACACATCGAGCCCGCCGCCGCAGCCGAGATCGACGACCACTTCGCCCGGCCGCAGGCTGGCGAACGCGGTCGGGTTGCCGCACGAGAGGCCCATGTTCGCCTCGGCAGGCAACGCGGCCAGCTCCTCGGGCGTGTAGCCGAACGCTTCGGCGACGGCACGGACGCCGGCGTGTTCGGTCGATAACTCGCTCTCGGCGACGGCGGCGTACTTGGAGCGGACTTGGTCGATGATCGTGTCGGACATGAAGGCCTCCTGGTAAATGCTTGTAATCCATTGTACGGAGGGTAGGCTGTCGGGAAGATTTCTCGCAAAGGCGCGACGAGGGCAAAGCTCGCAAAGAGCGGAGACACATCGTGACCGCGAACGGAATCGTTCGAATCGTTCATCGTCCGCCGGAATGAGACTTTGCGAGCTTTGCCCTCTTCGCGCCTTTGCGAGACATCGGCTTCTCGCAAAGGCGCGAAGAGGGCAAAGCTCGCAAAGAGCAGAGGGTGCCATGAGTGAGAATGAGATTGCGACGATCATCGTGGATGCGGCGCTGCACGTTCACAAACGACTCGGACCGGGCTTGTATGAATCGGTTTATGAGACGGTATTGAAATATGAGCTTGAAAAACGCGGTCTGCACTGCGAACGCCAACAGCCGATCCCGGTCGTCTACGAGACGATCCACATGGAAGCCGGTTTTCGCGCCGACCTGATTGTTGAATGGAAAGTAATCGTGGAAATCAAATCCATCGAAGCGCTGGCGCCCGTTCACAAAAAGCAAGTGCTGACCTACCTGCGCCTTGCCGACAAACGTCTCGGCCTGCTCTTCAACTTCAATGTTGACCTCTTGAAGAACGGCATCGTCCGCATCGTGAATCGGCTCCCGGAATAACTCTTTGCGAGCTTTGCGCTCCTTCGCGCCTTTGCGAGAAACTCTATGCGACTTCCTCTCCTGCCGACCATCCTCCTCTTCGTGTTCGCATCTTCCCTTTACGCCGAGCCGCTGCCCGGCACGCAGCCGTTGACCGCGGAGGGCGATCTCGCCGCCAAGATGGTCGCCGGTATTGACAAGTATTTGATGCGCGAGCTTGCCGGCGCCGTCGAGAAGCGGCAGGAATTCTGGAAGCTTGACTACTCCCGCCTTGACGCGGTCAAGACGTTGGAGCCGTATCGTGAGCGACTAAAGAAATTCCTCGGCGTGGTCGATGCCCGCGTGCCGGTTCGTGAACTGGAATACGTCACCACGCCGAGCCAGCCGTCGCTGGTGGCCGATGCAGCGAGCTATCAGGTGCATGCGGTGCGCTGGCCCGTGTTTCCCGGCGTGGACGCCGAGGGCCTGCTGCTCGAACCGAAAGCCAAACCTGCCGCATACGTCGTTGCTTTGCCCGACGCCGACCAAACGCCGGAGATGCTCGTCGGCCTCGCTCCCGGACTGCATCCCGACGTGCAGTTCGCCCGCCGATTGGCTGAGAACGGCTGCCGCGTGCTGATTCCAGCCTTGATCGACCGCAAAGATACGTGGTCCGGGAACGCGACTGTGAACCGCTTCACCAACCAGCCGCACCGCGAGTTCCTCTATCGCATGGCCTTCGAGTTAGGAAGGCACGCTCTCGGCTATGAGCTGCAAAAGGTCCTTGCCGCCGTCGATTGGTTCACGCTCGACACGGATCATCCGCCCATCGGCGTCGTCGGCTATGGCGAGGGCGGTCTGCTCGCCTCGCACGCCGGCGCGATCGACCCGCGAATTCGCAGCGCCGTCGCGACCGGTTACTTCGGCCCGCCGGAAGACGTTTGGCAACTGCCAATTTACCGCAACCTCTGGAGCGTGCTGCGGCATTTCGGTGGTGGGGAAGCGAGTCTGTATACGCCCAAACGCGCCTTGGTTGTTGAACATGCCGATTGGCCGCGCTTGGACGGTCCGCCCGCTCCTCGGAATGGCCGTGGCGGCGCCGCGCCGGGCAAACTGGCGACGCCGACCGCCGCGGTCGCTATTGCCGCTTGGGATCGCGGCCGGCCGACCGGCACGTTCGCGCATCTGGGCTTCCGCTCCGGTTATGGCTTGTGGCTGGGAACGGAAGGCTACATGCGCACGCTTCTGGCGCCGGACTTGGATCATGTAGATGACAAGACGGCACTACGACCCGCGGGTGAAATTCCGAAGGATCGGCGCAAAGCTTTCGACCCAATCGAGCGCGAGAAGCGGCAGTTCGAGCAATTGGTAAACTTCTCACAACGTCTCCTCCGCGAATCCGAATCCCGCCGCCAAGAATTCTTCTGGTCGAAACTCCGGGGGTTAACGCCCCCGACTCGCCTTGACGAATACGAGAAATCCACCGCCCCGCTCCGCGATTACTTCTGGGAACAAGTCATCGGCAAACTCCCCGCTCCGACCGAGCCGATGAACGCGCGCACCCGCCAAAGCTACGACGAGCCGAAATGGAAAGGCTACGAAGTCACCCTCGATCTCTATCCCGACGTCTTCGCCTATGGCATTCTTCTCGTCCCGAAAGACCTGAAACCCGGCGAGAAGCGGCCCGTCGTCGTCTGTCAGCACGGTCTTGAAGGCCGACCGCAGGATGTCGTCAATCCGAAGGAAAAAACGAAGTACTACAATTCGTTTGGCGCCCAGCTCGCCGACCGCGGCTACATCGTCTACGCGCCGCAGAACCCGTATATCGGCCACGACAAGTTCCGCGTCCTTCAGCGCAAGGCGAACCCGCTCGGCTTGTCGATCTTCTCGTTTATCGTGCGGCAGCATGAGCGGACGCTCGATTGGCTGGCCACGCTGCCGTTCGTCGATCCGCAGCGAATGGCGTTCTACGGCCTTTCCTACGGCGGCAAGACGGCGATGCGCGTGCCCGCGATTCTGCCGAGGTACTGTCTCTCGATCTGCTCCGGCGACTTCAACGAGTGGATCTGGAAAAACTGCACCATCGACTGGGCCGGCAGCTATATGTTCACCGGCGAATACGAGATGCCGGAGTTCGACCTGGGCAACACGTTCAACTACGCCGAGATGGCGGCCCTCATCGCCCCGCGGCCGTTCATGGTAGAACGCGGCCACGACGACGGCGTCGGCCTCGACGAATGGGTCGGGTATGAATACGCGAAAGTCCGCCGCCTCTACGACAAACTCGGCATCGGAGACAGAACCGCGATTGAGTTTTTCAACGGCGGGCACATGATAAATGGCAAAGGGACGTTTGAGTTCTTGGACAAGCACTTGAAATGGGGGCCGAAGTAGAAGAGTTTCTCGCAAAGGCGCAAAGAAGGCAAAGCTCGCAGAGGACGATTCATCTCTTTGCGTGCTTGGCCAGCTTGGCGCCTTTGCGAGAAATGCTTGGAGAAGCCATGTCGGAACTGGAACATTGGGAAGAGCGCTACCGCAGCGGCGAAATGCCGTGGGACACCGGCAAACCGTCCGCCGAGTTGGAGCGCGTCGTCGAAGAACGAAAATTCGCGCCGTGCAAGGCGATCGAGCTGGGCTGCGGCACCGGCACCAACGCAGTCTGGCTGGCGTCGCTTGGCTTCGACATGACCGCGGTGGACCTCAGCCCGTTGGCGCTTGATCTCGGTCGCGGCAAGGCGGCGACCGCGGGCGTGCGCGTTCGTTGGATCGCCGCCGATTTGCTCGATCCGCCCGATCTCGGTGGGCCCTTTGAGTTCTTTTTCGATCGCGGCTGCTACCATGTCGTCCGCCGGGTTGGTGTCGAGGGTTACTTGAAGACGCTCGACCGCATCACCGCGCCGGGCACGGTCGGCCTCGTGCTCGCCGGCAACGCCAAGGAGAAGCAAGAGCCAGGACCGCCGGTGGTGACGGAAGACGAGCTGCGGAGCGAGTTAGGGCGCTTGTTCGACATCGTCTCGTTAACGGAGATCCGTTTCGATCAACCGAACTGGCAAGGTCCGAAGCCGCTGGGGTGGTCGTGCCTTTTGCGGCGTCCGCAATAACCGAGAATAAACATGCGGCGGAATGTCGTTTTTGCAATCGTGCTGTCGTTCACCGTCGGCGCCTTCTGCCGGGCCGCCGACGACGACGATCCCGTGGCCCTCGGCCGCAAGGCGTCCGAGTGGCTGGAAATGTTGCGGAGCGATCCGCAGCCGAAGCGGCGGCAAGCCGCGCTGATCGCGCTCGAAATCATCGGTCCCAAAGCCCGCAAGGTTTTGCCCGGCGTCGCCGGCGCCGTGCGCAAGGACAGCGAGGAAGGGGTGCGCGCCGCCGCAGCACAGTGGCTCGGCCGCACGGCGCAAAAGACGAAAGACGGCGGCGTGGAGTCGAGTGAAGCGCTCGAAGCCCTCGCCGCCGCGCTTCGCGAGGACAAGAGTTCCAAGGTGCGGGAAGCCGCCGCGATTTCCCTGGGCAAGTACGGCTCCGACGCGCGGTTGGCGGTGCCGGAGCTGACCGCCGCACTGAAAGACAAGGATAAGCGGTTGAACGAAGCCGCCGCGGAAAGCCTGAGCCAGCTCGGTCCCGACGCGAAAGCCGCCGCCGCTCAGCTTGCCGACGTGCTCCGCGACGCCAAAGCGGAGTCGCTTACGCGCAGTTATGCCGCATTGGCGCTCGGCCGGCTGGGCGAGGAATCCGCGCCGACCACCGTTCCCGTCCTCTCGTCCATCCTTGGCGACGCCGCCGTTCCCGCGGATGTGCGGCGCAACGCCACCGAGGCGCTCGGCCGGCTCGGCAAGCGGGCGGCGCCCGCGGCGGCGGCGCTCGGTCAGGCGCTCAAAGACAAGAATTCAGACGTCCGTCGTGCCGCCGTGGTTGCGCTCGATCAATTAGGGCCCGACGCCAAACCCGCGCTCGCGGCACTCATCGATGCCAGCAGGGATGAGGACAAATCGGTGCGTGCCCAAGCCGTCCACCTACTCGGCGTCATCGGCAAAGAGGCGGCGGACAAGACGGTTCCCGCACTGGTGGAGCGCTTGAAAGACACCGTGCTGGAGGTCCGACTGGCGGCGATTTTGGCTCTCGGCACAATCGGCCCGGACGCGAAGGCGGCGCTTCCCGCCCTGCAAAACGCGGCCCGCGATGGTCAGGCCGCGGTGCGCGACGCCGCCAACGAAGCCATCAAGAAGATTCAGGCCACGCCGAATCGCGGATAAGGTCTCGTATTAATTCCTTTCCTGATTTGACTCTTCGTGCGATCCTGAACTACAGTTTCATGTCAACCCTGAAATCAGGATGAACACACGCGACGGCCACAAGGCTCGTCCCAGGGAGAGGTCCATGCCGGAAGTGCAGGCGCCATCCGCGAAGCCCGCCGACGACCACAGTCGGGTTGCGCTCGACTTCGTGCAGCACCTTCTGGCGGCGCCGGCGTCCGATCGCCGGCCGCTCGGCGAGGTGCTCACCGGGCTGGCCGCGGCTTTCGGCGCGACAGGCGCCGGGCTGGCCGGGCCGTGGGGCGACGCGCCCGTGGTGCGGCAGCGCGTGAGCCGAGACGCCGTCCTTCCCGCCGTTGTTTGGCCTTGGGAGGCGGACACCACGATTCTCGCACGCGCGCAGCAAGAGCTTGCCGCGGTCTCGTATACGCCAGCGCACGGCGGCAGCTGCCTCGCGGCGGCCGCGGGCGTTCCCGGCGCCTGGCTGCTGTGGCTCGAAGCCAATTCCGAGCGTGTGTGGACGACCGCGGAGAGCGCGGCCCTGACGCTGGCCGCCCAGGTATTTGCCCGCTCGGCGAGCCGCGGCAATCACGAAGGCCGCTGGGGGCAACAGCTCGAACGGGCTGTTCGCCAGTCGCGGCTAGAGCAAACGCGGCCCGCGATTCGCCGCCTCGCGCACGACTTCGGCAACGTCCTGACGAGCATTCTTGGTTTCTCCGAACTTGCACTCGCGCAACTGCCGCCCCACGCGCCGGCCCGCCGCTTTCTCGAAGAAGGCAGCGGCGCGGCGGAACAGGGCGTGCAATTGATCCAGCAGTTGCGGTTGTTCACCCGGCCGGCGCCGGCAACGCCCGCCTCTGCGTCGTTGGCCGAGGTATTCCGGCAGGAAGAAAGCCGCTGGCGTCAACGGGAAGAAAAAACGCCGGCCTTCCGCATCGACGCACCCGCCGATCTGCCGCCGGTCGCTCTGGATCACGATTTGCTCCGGCAGGTGCTCGTCAATCTGATCGACAACGCGCGCGAAGCCATCCCGGGCGAAGGGACCGTGACCGTAACCGCTCGATCCGCGGTGTTCTCCCCGGACGACGCCTTGGAATACTACGGCAGCCCGGCATCCGGCCGCGGCGTGGTGGTCTCCATCCAGGACACGGGCACGGGTATTACACCGGAGCTCAGCCGCAAATTGCTGGCGGAGCCGTTCCAAACCACGAAACCGCGCCACCGCGGCCTGGGATTGCCGATCACGTTCGGCATCCTGCGAACGCACGGCGGCGGACTGCGCTGGGAAGCGCCGCCGGAAGGCGGCACCCGCGTCGTCATCTTCTTGCCGGCGACCAGCGCACCGGCAGCGACCGCCGCGCGCGGCACACGGGCGGGCGAGGGCGATCGCGTCCTCGTCGTGGACGACGATGCCAACTCGCTGCACTTCGTCCGCACGACGCTGGAGCAAGCCGGCTATCGCGTCGAAGCGGTTCGCGGCGGCGCCGAAGCGCTCGCGACGTACCGCCGAGCCGCCGAGCCGTTCAGCCTTGTGCTCTCCGACGTGCGCGTATCGAACATGACGGGTCTCGATTTCGCCAACCGCTTGTTCGGCCATGATGAAAAGGCGAACGTCCTGTTCATGAGCGGCCAACGCCCGCCCGAGCCCTTGCACGACTACTTCGTTAGCCGCAAGATTGATCTATTGCAGAAACCGATTCGGCCGGAACGCCTGCTCGGCGCCGTACAAGCCGCTCTCCAAAGGCGGCCGCGCAACAATCCGGCCGGCAAACCACCGCGGGGAGCAATGGGGACACTTTCCGCAATCTCTTAGCAAAGTGTCCCCGTGCGCCCCTGAACTTCCGCTAGGCCTCCCCTCGGCCTGGAGGAAAAGGAGATGAGTGTGATCAGCCTTCGCATGAACCCGGGCGCGGTCGATACGGTCGCGTCCCTGCACCGAGCCGTCGAGAGGGACGACGACGCATTGGACCACGAACGCGCGAACGGCAGCCTGTACTGCGCCGGCAGCGTCCGCATCCTCGTCGTTGACGACGACCACGACGTGTGCCGCGTGATTCAGGCGGCTCTCGCGCGGAAAGATTTCACCGTGGATGCCGTCTCCGAGCCGCACGAGATCGAGGCCCGGCTGCTCGCGCAGGCGTATCACGTCATCATCTTGGATTACGTCATTCCGGGCGTGGAGTCGGAAAAGGTCTTTGGTTGGGTCCGCGAGCATCAGCCCAACGCCAGCATCATCGTCGTGACGGCGTATCCCTCCGTGGACAGTGCCCTCAATTGCCTGCGGGCGCGAACCTATGATTATCTCACCAAGCCGTTCCAGGTCACTCAACTCCAGCGCGTGGTGCTGCGGTGCCTGGAAAGCAAAGGCCTCTTGCGGATGTCGGAGGCGGCCCTGCGTGAGGCGCTCGGCAACGCCATCCGCGAACGCCGTAAGACTCTCAGCCTGACGTTGGCCCAGATGGCGCAGCGAACCGGCGTGTCGCTCGGTTATCTGTCGCAGATCGAGCTGGGAAAGAACTCCGCGTCGATTGAGACGCTCTACCGCATCTCGCTCGGCCTCGGCGTAAAGATGGCGGAACTGTTCCAAAGCATTCAGATGAATCCTTGACGAAGCATTGCGGGATCAGGAATCGGGGCTCCCGATTCCCGATTCCTGATTCGCGATGTCTGACTCTTCCAACGGCAACTCGACTGCCTCGTCACGCTGAGCGCTGCGGGCGACCGCTTCCGTGAATTCCATGTAACGGGCGCCGCTGCCGAAATCGGTGAACTGCACGGCGGGACCGCCGCGGATCGCTTCCACAAATTCCGTTTCCACACGCCAAGCGCCCGCCTTTTCCGACGGGATATCGATGGACCGCAACTCGTCGGCCGCGCCGGGCTTCGCCCCGCGATGGCGACTGACGCCCCGAATCTGATCCGCGGCAAGATCATATTTCAACACGCCGTCCGAGCCGTAAAGCGTAATGCTCGTCTCCTGGTAAAAAGGGCTCACGCCCGAGAACTGGTAGACGGCGCGTGCTCCGTTCTCCAGGACCGCCAGCACCTGCACGCTGTCCGGCGTGCCCACGGTGCGGCGGACACCGCTCTCCGGGTCAATGCGCGACGGGATAAAAGCATGCGCTTGCGCCAACACCCGCACCGGCTGTGGCGCCCAGCGCGAGACCGTTTCGTGCAAGATGCCGAGTGACAGCATGTTGAACCCGGAAAGGGCCACATCCTGCCGCCAGGAAAGTGGCGCTGCCGGATCGGCAAGACTCGCGGTGAGGCCGACGACATGGACTTCGCGCAGGTTGCCGAGGAAACCGCCTTCAATTAACTCGCGCATTACCGCGTGACCCTTCAGCCCAAATGGACTCGGAACGACTTGCGTGACGAGGTCTGGTGAGCGTTCCGCCGCGGCCAACATGCGGTGTGCCTCGGTGGCATTCATTGCCATGCGTGCTTCGGTGAGGACGTGCTTGCCCGTTTCCAAGGCTGCCAGCGTGATCGCGCAATGGAGATACGGCCAGGTGCCGATGACGATCGCGTCAATATCGGGATCGGCGACGAGGTCCTGCCAACATTCAAAAGTGCGTGGGATGCCGAACTCGCGCGCGATTGCGGTGGTCGATCCGGGCCGGCGGTTGCACACGGCGACGATTTCTACATCGGGGAGGGCACGCAGTCCCGGAATATGGCGGGACTTCATATTGCCGCCGGCCCCGATCAGGCCGATACGGAGGGGTTGCTTCGCCATTGGCGTCCTCGGCGCGTCTGGGGCGAAGGGATGTCTAGTGTCTCTTTTACCCTCCGTGGCAGAGCGCGGCAACGGAGCAGTAGCGGAGGAGCGCGCGCTCGACGCGCAAAGCGAGGGCGGCCGCGAACCGTGCGTGATTCGCGGCCGCCTTGGCTTTGCGCGTCGGTCGCAGTCCTAATTGCCGAACACGGATTGGAAGAAGCCGACGAGTTTGAGTTTTGAGCCGCCCGCGGTTACGGCGAACGCGTCGGGCTGGCCGCTTTGGCGCAGCAGGTCATCCCAGGCTTGGTAATCCGGCGGCAGTTCCTTGCCGGTAACGAGTTGCAAAGACTCGTGGGCTCGGTCGCGAAGGGCGACGTTCCTGTCGGTCTTTAACACCTGCACTAAGGCTTCGACCGCCTGATATTGGGGGAAGTGGCTCAACGCGCGGGCGGCGGCGAGGCGAACTTCGTACGCCTGCTTGCGCTCATCCTCGGAACCTTCCGTCGGCGGTTCCTTGACAACGCGAACAAGCAAATCGACCGCCAAAGGATTGCCGGTCGCCCCCAGTGCGGTGAGCACCTGACACTTGATGACGGTCGCGGTTTCTGGTTGATACGTGTCGGCCCGATAATAGGCCTCGACCAAACCCTGGGCCGCCCGCTGATCTTTGAAGCCGGCAAGCGCTTGCACGGCGGCGAGCCGGCACAGCGCCTGGCGTTCCGTGACGGCCGCAGTCGTCAGAATCTTGACGACAGCGTCCTGCTCTTGATCGCCGCCGCCGTTCTGTTTCGGCTCTTTGAGCGCACGCAACGCCTTCGCCCGCTGGTCGCCGTCGCTGCTATCGCGCAGAACCACCATGGGATTCGGCTTGGTCCACAAATCTCTCACGTGGAAGTCGTGGCTGGTGACGTCGTCCCAAAAACTGACGCAGCCGCCAAGAAACGGAAGAACGCTGGACAGCAGAACGGCGGCAAGCGGCAGCCGCGGCGTCAGCGTCTCGAGCCGGGCCGGTGCCCGCGTTCCGCCTTCCATAGGTCTTCCCTTTCCTTCCCGCCCGACGAGAATTCGCGCGATTTCCCGGTAGAACAACGAGGGAGCGGGGTATACCCGCGAGTCGCGCAGGGAGCAAGAGGAACCCGATGCGCCCGCAAATTCGGTCCCGCAAGAAAAAGTTGACTGCGTTTCGCACGCCTTTTGCTTGGCAGGGCGTGTGGATTGATTAAAATGATCGGAATGCCGTCATAAGCGTTATTGGCGCATCACAACGAAGGGGACAGTTTCCTGGAGGTTTGCGGAAACCGCCCCGTTGCGAGGCGTTCGTTCAGTATTTGTCGTCTGGTCTGACGCATCACATGGAACCGCTCGACGCTGCCGCGATTGCCCAGTTAGCCATCCGTCTCGGCCTTCTAACCGAAGCCCAAGCGCAAGAAGCCTGGGACGAAGTCGGTGAACGAGGCGGCGATCTGGAGCGGTTCTTTCTATTCCAAGAGCGCAAGCATTATCTAACGCCCTACCAAAGCGGCAAGCTGCTCAAGGGAGACATGGATGGTTACTTCCTTGGCGGTTACAAGCTCCTGTACAAGATTAAGTCCGGCAGCTTCGGCCGCGTCTATCGTGCCGAGGATCCCGGCACCGGCCGTATCGTCGCCATCAAGGTGCTCCGTCGGCGCTGGATGGAGCATCCGCAGCGCATCGAGCTGTTCGAGCGCGAAGGAAAGATGGGCCTCTCCCTGCGGCACCCCAACATCGTCGAGGTGCTGACGGTAAACCGCGATCCCACTTCCGGGTCGTACTACATCGTCATGGAGTTCGTGGAAGGCGGCAACCTCCGCGACATCCTGGCGATTCGCGGCAAATTTGAGCCGGCGGAGGCGCTGCGGATTGTCGAAGACGCCGCATCCGGGCTGGCCTACGCCTACTCGCGCGGTGTCACACACCGCGACATGAAGCTGACGAACGTGTTGCTCTCGTCCGCGGGGCAAGCAAAGCTCGTGGACTTTGGCCTGGCCAAGTTCTTCGCCCTCGTGGGCGCGGAAGAGGCGAAGGTCGAGCGCACGGTCGACTACGCCGGCCTGGAACGCGCCACCGGCGTCAAGTCGGGCGACGTTCGCAGCGACATCTATTTCCTCGGTTGCGTGCTCTATGAGTTGCTCGCCGGCAAGCCGCCTCTGGTGATGACCCGCGATCGTCATCAGCGCATGCAAAAACACCGTTTCGACAGCGTGCAACCAATGAATCCGGAGGACGTGAAGGCGCCGGCGTCGGTGCATCATCTGGTCGAAACGATGATGTCGCTGGAGCCGCAGCAGCGCTATCAGACGCCCTCCCAGCTTGTGGAGGCGATTCGCGCGTGTCGGCGCGAGCTGGAGAGCGGGGTCGCCGCGCCCGCCGGTCCCATGGTCGGCGCGGGACCGAGGTCCGTCTTCGTCGCCGAAAGCGATCAGCGCTTGCAGGACGCCATTCGCGACAAGTTCAAGGAACTTGGCTACCGGGTTTTCCTGGCGTCCGATCCGGGACGCGCGCTGGACCGTTTTCGTCAATCTCCGTACGACGCGCTCGTCGTGGACGTCGGCACGACGGGCGAAGACGGCCTGCACGTCTGCGAACGAATCGTGAAAGAAGCGGAACGCCAAAACCACCGCTGTTCCTTCATCGTGGTCCTCGGCAAGGACCAGACCGATTGGCGCGAGCGGATCCCGCGCCGGCCGTCCGTAGCAGTCTTGCAACAACCCGGGGTGACGTTGAAACAGCTCTACACGAAACTGCGCGAGATGGTGCCGGTCGGTAACAATAATCAGTAACGGCGCTCTGCGCGCCGGGCGGGTGATCTTTCATTTCCCGCCCGTCATCGGAATCGGCCGGCCCATCCGCGCCAGCAACATCTTCATGTCTTCCCACACGTCTTTCTTCTTTTCCGGGCTGCGGTGCGGCAGCAGATACGCCGGGTGATACGTGACGATGACGGTCATGCCCTTGTAATCGTGGAATCGGCCGCGCAGTTTGCCGAGCGCTTGCGTCGTGCCGAGCAGGTTCTGCGCCGCGGTTGCACCGAGTGCGCAGATGAACTTCGGCTTTATGAGATCGAGCTGCGCGTCAAGATATTCGCGGCAGTTCTCAACCTCGTTGATGAGCGGCGTGCGATTCCCGGGCGGCCGGCACTTGATGATGTTGCAAATGTAAACGTCCTCTCGTTTCATGCCGCAGGCGGCGATGATGCGGTTGAGGAGCTGGCCGGCAGCGCCGACGAACGGCTCACCTTGCTTGTCTTCGTCGGCGCCGGGCGCTTCCCCGATGAAACAGAGATCGGGCTCGATGGGGCCGACTCCAAATACCGTTTGCGTCCGGGTCGCCACCAGCTCGGGGCAGCGCGAACACGTTGAAACCTTCTCGGCAAGCACTTCCAACGCCGTGCGTCGCTGAGCCATATCGTCACCTCCATGCGCTTCCACCGATGGATCGGACGGAAGGCTCGCGAGCGGCGGCACCGGAGGGGCCTTGGGCAGCCATTCAATCCCCGCGCCGCGCAGACTTTCCACGTGCCGTCGGGCCTGCCGGCTGATTTCCTCCAGCGAGTGCGCTTGATCGGGCAAGCGTTGCTCCGAACGCCGGTCCTTCACCTCACCCTATAGAATATGAGGACGCCCGTTTAGCGGCGGCTCGCAGAGCCGCCTTACGCACTGAGCCTAAACCAGGTTAACGATGTCGGCGCGTGACACGTTTGCTCTCGGCCTCATACAAATGCGCTCTGAGCCCGAACCGGACGCCAATCTCGAAAAGGCGGTCAGCCGCATCCGCGACGCCGCCGGCCGCGGGGCGCAGATTATCTGTTTGCAAGAGCTGTTCCGGGCGCACTACTTCTGCCAGCGGGCGGATCCGACTCTTTTCAATCTCGCCGAACCGATTCCCGGTCCGTCGACCGAGCGGCTGAGTCGTGTTGCGCGGGAAACGGGGACAGTGGTCGTGGCGTCGTTGTTCGAGCGAAGGACCGCCGGCGTCTATCACAACACCGCGGCGATCCTCGACGCCGACGGTTCGCTGCTCGGCCTCTATCGCAAGATGCACATCCCGGACGACCCGCTCTACTACGAGAAGTACTATTTCACCCCCGGCGATCTCGGTTTTCGTGCATTCGACACGCGTTTCGGTCGGATCGGCGTCCTCGTCTGTTGGGACCAGTGGTATCCGGAAGGAGCGCGGCTTACTGCGTTGCAAGGGGCGTCCGTGCTCCTCTATCCGACAGCGATCGGCTGGCATCCGTCGGAGAAGGAACAGTACGGCGTGGCTCAGCATCAGGCCTGGGAGACGATGCAGCGATCCCACGCGATTGCCAACGGCGTCTACGTCGCGGCGGTCAACCGTGTTGGTCACGAAGGACCGGCGGACGGCGGACTCGACTTCTGGGGCGCATCGTTCGTGAGCGACCCGTTCGGCATCGTGCTCCAGCGTGCGTCCCACGAGCAAGAGGAAGTGCTTGTCGTTGAATGCGATCGGCGGCGGATCGAGGAAGTGCGGCGGAATTGGCCATTTTTCCGGGATCGACGCATTGACGCGTATGGCGACATCACGCGCCGCGTCATTGATTGAAAGCAACCGGCGCCTACCAGAGCGTGTAGCCGCCGTCGATGACAAGGGTCGCCCCGGTCATGTAGCTCGACGCCTCACTCGCCAGATAGACGGCAAGCGGCCCTAATTCAGCCGGCTCACCCAGGCGGCCCATCGGGATCAACTTCTCCACCTCTTCTTGAAACTCGGGCCGCTCGCGGAACCAGCGTCGGTTCGCGTCGGTCATGAACCCGCCCGGTGCAATCGCATTGACGGTAACGCCGTGCGGCGCCCAATCCGCGGCGACCGCTTTCGTGAAGCCGACCACCGCCGCCTTGGCCGTTTCGTAGTGCCGGCCGAAAATGCCTTTCGTCGCGATCATGCCGCAGATGGAAGCGATGTTAATGATCCGGCCCGATCGGCGTTTCAACATCGCGCCGCCGATGATCCGCGTGCAGAGAAAGACACTCGTCAGGTTCAGGTCGAGCAGTCGTTGCCATTCTTCATGGGACATTTCTTCCGTTGCGACGTTGACGCGGCGGCCGCCGACATTGTTGATAAGGATGTCGATCGGGCCGTGTTCGGCGAGCACGCGCTCGCAGGCTTCTTCTGCTCCATGCGGCGTCTCCAAATCACCGACGAGAGTTGCGATGCGTCGCCGGGTCAGGGCGAGTTCCTGCTTTGCCTGGTGCAACGCCTGCGCATCGCGGGCCACGAGGATGAGATCCGCACCCGCTTCGGCGAGCGCTTGTGCCATCGCGCGGCCCAGGCCACGGCTGCCGCCGGTGATTAACGCCCGCCGGCCGTCGAGACGAAATCGTTCCAGCACGCTCATCCTGCGTCTCCGACGGGCATTCCGCGACCTCGGGTCGCCTTGTCATCCACCAAGACCCCGCTATACTAGGCTTTTTCCGCTCCGGACAAAGGGTTTCATCTCCGCCCCAGACGGCGGGGGGAGTTGGCGGGTTATGGGAATGCAGTGTGCGATCTGTGGCAAGAAGCCGGTGCTCGGCAATCAATACGCCCGCCGCGGCAAAGCGAAATACCTGGGCGGCGTCGGCCGCAAAGTGACCGGCATCAGCCGCCGTGTGTTCAAGCCCAACCTGCAAAGCATCCAGATTGAAATGGACGGCGCCGTCAAGCGGACGCGCGTATGCGTGCAGTGCATCCGCAGCGGCAAAGCCAAACGGCCGCAAAAGAAGAAGCCGTTCCAGATGACCAGCGTGTGAAACGCATGTCTCTCACCGCCGACGACGTCCGCTGGGTGGCCCACCTCGCCCGCCTGGAATTGAGCGAGGCCGAGTTGGCCGCCATGACGCCGCAACTCGCGGCGATTCTGGATTATGTCGGCCAGTTACAACAAGTCGATACCAACGGCGTCGAGCCGCTCGCCCATCCCTTGCCGATCCACAACGTTTTCCGCGAAGACGAATTGCAGGCGTCGCTGCCGGTCGCTGCCGCGCTGGCGAATGCGCCGGATCGCCAGGGCGATTTCTACGGTGTCCCGGCGGTCTTTGAATAGTCGATCGCCATTAAGCGACCTTCCCGTCATGAGCGAATTCACTGCTACCCAGCTTCTGGGTCAGTTCAAAAAGGGCGACATCACCGCCGAGGCCGTTGCCCGCGAGTACTTGCAAGCGATCCGCGAACGCGACCCCGCCGTGCGCGCATTCCTGCACGTGGACGAAGCCGCCGCGATTGAGCAGGCGTGTCGGGTCGATCAGAAACGGCAACGCGGCGAAGCGCTCCGTCCGCTCGCCGGGCTGCCGGTGGCGATCAAGGACGTTCTCTGCACGGCGGGCCATCCGACGACATGCGGCAGCAAAATGCTGCAAAACTTCATTCCGCCGTACGACGCCCATGTCATCACCCGGCTGAAGCAAGCGGATGCAATCCTTATCGGCCGCACGAACCTGGACGAGTTCGCCATGGGTTCGTCCACGGAGAATAGCGCCTTTCACGTCACGCACAATCCATGGGACTTGGAGCGCATCCCGGGCGGGTCGAGTGGCGGTTCCGCTGCCGCCGTCGCGGCGGGCGAAGCACCGTTGGCTCTCGGCACCGACACGGGCGGCTCGGTCCGTCAGCCTGCCGCGCATTGCGGCGTCGTCGGCGTCAAACCGACTTATGGCCGGGTCTCCCGGTTCGGGCTAGTCGCGTTCGCCTCTTCGCTCGATCAAGTCGGCGTCTTCGCGCGCTCCGTGAGCGACGCCGCACTTCTGTTGGAGACCATTGCCGGCCACGATTCCCGCGACAGCACGAGCGTGGATCAGCCGGTTCCGCCGTACAGCAAGACCGTCGATCAGCCGATCCGTCCGCTAACGGTCGGTGTCGCAAAGGAACACTTCGCGGCGGGGCTCGATGCGGAAGTGGAACAGGCGGTGCGTGCGGCGCTCGACGTCTACCGGCAACTCGGCGCGAACGTCAAAGAGATTTCGCTGCCACACAGCCCCTACGCCGTCGCTGTCTACTACCTTGTCGCGACCGCCGAGGCGTCGAGCAATCTGGCGCGCTACGATGGCGTTCACTTCGGCTACCGGGCGAAGGAGTATACGGACCTCGGCAGCATGTATTGCCGCACGCGCGGCGCGGGCTTCGGTCCCGAAGTGAAACGCCGCATCATGCTCGGCACTTATGCCCTGTCGAGCGGCTACAAGGACGCTTACTACACCAAAGCGCTGCAAGTCCGCCGCCTCATCAAGAACGACTTCGACCGCGCGTTCGCCGCATGCGATGTGCTTATCGGTCCGACTTCGCCGACCGCCGCGTTCAAGATCGGTGAAAAAAGCGACAACCCGCTGGCGATGTATCTTTCCGACATCTACACGATCAGCGCCAACCTCGCCGGCATTCCGGCCGCCAGCATTCCATGCGGCTTCACGAAAATGAACTTGCCGATCGGCCTGCAAATCCAGGCGCCGCCGTTCGCGGAAGAAAAAATGTTGCGTGTGGCACGGATGTACGAAGCGGCGACGGACTGGCACCAGCGGCGGCCAAAACGGTAGCATCAGAGGGCCGAATTAACCTTCTCGCGGATTAACGAATCCCCGCATCACCAAGAAACAAAATGCCTGACCTTCCCTACCGCACCGTTATCGGCCTCGAAGTCCACGTCCAATTGCTTACGCGGACCAAGTTATTCTGCGGGTGCAGCACCAAGTTCGGCCTGCCGCCGAACTCCGCGACGTGCCCCGTTTGCATCGGCATGCCCGGTGTCCTGCCCGTGATGAATCGGAAAGCGTTCGACCTCGCGCTCAAGGCGGCTCTGGCCCTCAACTGCGAAATCGCCTCTTTCACCAAATGGGACCGCAAAAACTACTACTACCCCGATCTGCCGAAGAACTATCAGATCAGCCAGTACGACTTGCCGTTCAGTCACGACGGCGGTTTGACGATCAAGACCGACGCCGAGCCGAAGAGAATTCGCATCATCCGTGTACATCTCGAAGAGGACGCCGGCAAGTCGCTTCATGACGAACACGGCGGCGGCCATGACAGCCGCGTCGATCTCAATCGCGCCGGCACGCCGCTCCTGGAAATCGTCAGCCACCCCGATCTCGCCAGCGCGGAGGAAGCGAAGGCTTATCTTGAAGAGATTCGTTTGCTCCTGCGCGAGATCGAAGTCTCGGATTGCGAAATGCAGGAGGGCAGTCTGCGCTGCGATGCGAACGTCAACATCCACATCGCCCAAACAGACGGCTCGCTTGCCGCCACGCCCATTGTCGAGATCAAGAACCTGAATAGCTTCCGCGCCGTCGAACGGGCTATTCGTTACGAAGCCCAGCGGCAGTACGAGGAGTTTCAACGCACGGGCAAGCGGCTCGGCGAGGCGCCCAAGGCGACGGCGGGCTGGGATGAGAATCGTGGCGTGACCGTCATTCAACGGCGGAAGGAAGAAGCGTCCGACTATCGCTACTTCCCCGACCCCGATCTCGTGCCGGTGCAGGTGGACGCCGCCTGGCTCGAGCGCGTGCGCGGCGACCTCGGCGAATTGCCGGCCGTGCTGCGGGTGCGGCTACAAGAGCAGCACGGCCTCACCGAGTATGACGCCGGTGTCATTACACAGCAAGGCCGAGCCTTTGCGGCTTACTTTGAACAGGTTGCGCGCGACAGCGGCGATGCCAAGGAGGCGAGCAACTGGCTCACGAACCAGGTGCTGCAAAGGCTCAATGAACGAAAGATTACCATTCGTGACTTTCCCATTCCCGCCGCCGGGCTGGCGGGCCTGATCCGCCACAAGAAGGAATCCGGGCTCAACGCCCAGCGTGCCCGCGAGGTCTATGTGCGCATGCTGGAAACCGGCGCATCGGCCGAACAAGCGATCAACGACCTTGGGTTCAAAGTGGTCGCCGATGAAGGCCAGCTCGTCGAGATCGTGCGCCGCGCGCTTGCCGCCAATCCAAAAGCGGTCGCCGATTTCAGGAAGGGGAAGGTCAAGGCCGCCGACGCCATCAAGGGCGCTGTCATGCGCGAGACGAAGGGGCTGGCGAAAATGGAGGTCGTGCAACGAATCGTGATGGAAGAATTGCAGAAGGCATGATCGAGCTGCTGCGGCCGGCGTCACACCGGCGCCATACGCAGCACGTCGCGCACCGCACGCAACAAGTCCGCCGGTCGATACGGTTTTGGTACGAACGCCTTGGCGCCGGCCTCGAGGAGGCGATTGGCGTCGCTATCCATCGCATAGCCGCTCGAGAAAATCACGCGCACATGCGGGTCCCGTTGTCGAAGTCCTTGCAGCACTTCCAATCCGTTCATGCCCGGCATGGTGTAATCGAGCAGCACGACGCTGATTTCCTCGGCCTGGTTGTCGAAGAGCTTCAACGCCTCCTTACCATCGGCCGCGGCAAGTACCCGGAAGCCGCCTTGCAGGAGAACGGCCCGCGCCAGTCCGCGCACGAGATCCTCGTCATCGACTACCAGCACGGTGTGCGTATCGTCCGCAGGTGCTGGCGGCAGTTGGGTTGGGACCGAGGCCAGGGGTTCAGGCTCGGTGGGCCAGTTGGCGGCAGGCAGGAGCGGCAAGCAAATCCGGAATGTGCTGCCACGGCCCGGCTCGCTCTGAACGTCGATCCAACCGTCGTGAGCGCGGATGATGCCGAACACCATTGCGAGACCTAGGCCGGTTCCCTTCCCGGTCTCTTTCGTCGTGAAAAACGGTTCAAACAGGCGTGCCTGGATGTCCGGCGTCATGCCGAAACCGGTGTCGCGAACGGCCAACTCAACGAAGTCGCCCGGCCGCAAATCCGACGGCAATCGGCCGCCTGGGTCGAAGCGGCGCCGGCCGGTTTCCAGCCTAAGCGTGCCGCCGTCCGGCATGGCGTCGCGCGCATTGAGCGTGAGGTTGATGAGCGCCTGTTGCAACTGCGTGCGGTCGCCCTTGACCGGACCAAGTCCAGCCGCCAGGTCGAGTTCAAGTTGGATACCCGCGGGCAGCAGCCGCTCCAGCACGCGCACCGCTTCGGTCACCAGCTTGTTCGGGTCGAGCGGGTGCATGGCCAGCACGTGGCGCGAACTGAACATGAGCAGCGCCCGCGTCATGTCGGCGCAGCGCTGCGCGGCATTCGCCGCGTCGGCCAAGGCGCCCGTCAGCGAAAACGCCGGCGGCACGCTCGGCGTCTGGAGAGCGTCCTTCGCCAGCCGATCGGTCAGCATTTGCAGATTGCCAAGAATGACGGTGAGCTGGTTGTTGAAGTCGTGAGCGATCCCGCCGACGAGTCGGCCGAGCATTTCCATCTTCTGCGTTTGGCGGAGCTGTTCCTCCAACGAACGCTGTTCGGTGACATCCAGTCCGGAAACGATAACGTAGCGCAGCCGCCCCTGCTCGTCGCGCGCCGTGGAAATGCGCCACGAGATGAGGCGTTCTTCACCGCGCTTCGTCAGCCACGGAATCTCAAATGCGGTAGGCAGCGGCCCGGCGGGCGCTTGTTGAAAAGCTTGCTTGACGCGCTCGACGTGCGCCGGCGGCAGTAGCACGTCCCACATCAGTCGGCCGCACACTTCGCCTTCGGTGTAACCAGTAACGGCGGAGCACTTGCCGTTGAAGCGAACGACCTTGCCCTGCGGGTCCAGCACCACGATCAGCGCGCCGGCCGTTTCCAGGACCTGGCGCGTAAAATCGCGCTCGTGGCGCAGGGCCTCTTCCGCCGCGTGCCGCTCGGTGATATCTACGAGAACGCCGACAAGATAGCGCAGGCGGCCGGCTTCGTCGTTGACCGGCACGCGCGAAACGCGCGCCCAAAGCGTGCTGCCGTCTTTGCGCAGGTAGCGTTTTTCCCGCTCGTAGTTGGTCGCACCGTTCCCCGGCTGCACGCCGTTTTGAATGATGCGCGTCGCGTCGGCCGGATGTCCGAGCGCCGTCAGGTTTCGACTGTGGAGCTCGTCCGGTGCGTAGCCAAGCAGGTTGCCGAGCGCGGGGTTGACTTGCACAAAGCGGCCGTCGGCGCCGAGCAGGGCCATCCCCACGCCGCTGTGCTCGAAGATGATCCGAAAACGATCCTCCGATTCGCCGAGCCGCCGCAACGCCTCGTGCAGTACGCTCTGCTCTTCATCGAGAAGCACCAGCACCATGCCGACGGCAATCAACGCCTGGAGAATGAAGTCGATGTACGAGAGAAAGTTCGACCGATCCACGTGCGCCAGGCCCAAGGCAACTGCACTGTAAAAACATTGCTCGAACGCGTAAGCGGCGAAGAGCGCCGCCAGAAGCAAAACGCCGAAGGCGCGCGGCGATCCAGGCCGATCCGAGGCCGGCATGCGGCCAAGCGCTGCCGGACGACGCGTCTCGTCTATTCCCAACCGACGGTACGCCGCGATAAAGAGAACACTGCTCGCCCCGTAGACAAGCGCCAGGCACGTCGAATCCGCCAGCCTCCGGAAAGCGGCAGCTCCCGTGGTGTCCGCCGCCCACGCGGTGGTGAGTCGGCTCAGGAAGATGCCGACAAGAATCGCCGCGGCGAGACTGGCCGCCACCCAGCGCGCACCGACGGCGCTGCCGCGCCAGAACACCGCAATGCCCAAACCCCACAGCGCCATGTGCAGCCAAACGCCGCACACCGACACATCTTGCAGGAAAGCGCGAAAACTCGGCGCTGTGAGCAAAGCGTCTTTCCAATACATGCGCGCGACGCCGAGCAGCAGCCATTCGCTGAAGCAAAGCCACGCCAGCGTCCAGTAGAGGAAATAGGTGCGGCGGCGGTAAACGTAGAGGGCGCAGCAGATCAGAACGAGGCAAAGGCCCCCGGCGCCTTGCACCAGCATGGATTGCAAGAGCGGGCTCATGGCGGCGAAGGACTCCTGTCCCCCAGGCGACCGAATTTGGCAGCAAGGGCCGGGCGCGAAAACTGAGGGCAGTGGAACAGGCGAGGAAGCACTTAAGTCTAATACGTTTTCCCGCCCCGCGCCTACCTTTCACGGGACGATTTGTACCCGGAGCGCCGTCAAGTCGCACCTCGGCGCCATCGAACGGCCGCAGCCGTGGACTTTGCGCCGGCGCGATCGGCCTGCTCGTGCCGTATTCCTCTTTCAGCCCCGCCACGACGCGGTTAGCCTGGAAGCGTTGTGAGCGCCCATTTTCCGAGAGCGACCGTTTTTCACGTGCCAGCGAAAACGCGTTGGTCGAATGCCTTCGGGAGGGTGCAGTGATGAAATGCAGCTTCTGCGAGCAACCGCTCGTGTGCAAGTCGTGTGGGCAACCGTTCCGCCCAAATCAAAGCGAAACCCACCTGGGCGCCTATCAACCGGATATGGAAATCGCGTGTCCCGAGTGCCAGCACGTGCTGACGTGCAAAATGTGCGGCTATGTGTACGGAGAGGATCAGGAGGAAGACAACGCTTGAATACGCGGCGGAGGGGTTGAATACGCGGTCTGCCAGAGCAAGGCCACAAAGCTCGCCCCCCTAAAATGATTGTCTCCCGGTCTGGGCCTCGATGAGGGCTTGCGGATTCATAACCAAAAACAGATGCACTCGGTGAGCGCAAAAGCCGCCGCGTTCGGGCTCATTCTCTGCACCGACGTAATTGCATCCAAACCCGGGAGTATGGTAGATTTACTATGAGCCCGCCAGGCCGGGAAGCCGACGTAAAACCGGTGCATTGGATCGGCAGCAGTCGGGAAGACTTGAAGGAGTTTCCAAAGCATGTTCGGCGTGACATCGGCTTCGCCTTGCAAGCAGCCCAGACCGGCGACAAGCATGCGTCCGCGAGACCACTTCGAGGTTTCCGGGGCGCCGGGGTGTTGGAGATCGTCGAGAACCACCGCGGCGACACGTACCGTAGCGTCTACACGGTGCGCTTTGCCGCAGCGATCTACGTGCTCCATTGTTTCAAGAAAAAATCGAAACACGGCATCAAGACGCCGAAACACGTGATCGACGTGATCGACGCGCGCTTGCAGAGAGCCGAGGAGGACTACCAGCAATGGCTACGCGAAAGGGAAGCATGATCGATCGGGCCGCCGCCATTCCGGTCACGCGCGGAAGCGGGAATGTCTTCGCGGACCTTGGTTTCAACGATGCAGAAGACCTCCAGGTCAAGGCCGCGCTGACGACCCAGATCGCCAGGCGAATCAGAACGCTCAGGCTAACACAGGTCCAGGCGGGCGCCCGGCTGGGCATCAGTCAGCCCGATGTTTCCAAACTCATGAATGGCCGCTACACGGGCTATTCCGCCGACCGTCTCCTCGCCATACTCAATGCCCTTGAGGTCGATGTCGAGATTATCCTCCGGCCCCGAAGCTTGAACGGCTGCCATTCCCGCGGAAGCGTGCGCGTCCGGGAAACGGAATCTTAGTCAATGCGCGAGAGGAGAGCCTTCGCGACCAGCTCAGTCGCTTGACGAGCGCATTCTTCGTCGCTCACGCAAATTGATGCTCATATCCCCGCGGTTCAAGCGGCCGGCGACGCCCATCCTCCTCCAACCACAACCCGCTTTCCATGCACTCACCAATTACAGTTAGGCGGACACCGCCCACCGGCTGCGTGGCGAGCAAGCGGCGGCCGTCCTCGGCGGACACGGCGAACACCAGCTCGAAATCCTCGCCGTCGTGCAGCGCATGTTCCAACGGAGAGCGGCCATCGGCTAGTCGCCGTGCTGCATCGGCGATGGGAATCGCCTCAGCGCGCAGCACGGCTCCGCAGCCGCTCTCCTCGCAAATGTGCCACAGATCGGCGGCCAGGCCGTCGCTGACATCAATCATCGCGTGCAGAGCGACGGCCTCATGGAGTTGCAACGCTTCGCGCACACGCGGCGTGAAATCAAGATGATGGCCGAGGATGCTGCCGCCCAGCGGCCCCGTGACGAACAGCCAATCGCCCGGTCGCGCGCCGCGGCGGCGCACTGCTCCTTTCGCCGTCGCTTCGCCGAGGACCGTGACGGAAACGACGAGCCGCCCGTCCCAGCTATTGGTGTCGCCGCCGACGAGCGCCGTGTCAAAGGCATCGGCCACGTCGCGGAGGCCGAGATAAAGCTCCTCCCCCAAAGCCCGACCGCCGGCGCGGGGCAGCCCCACGCTGACGACCGCCGCCACTGGCCTACCGGCCATCGCGGCGATGTCGCTCAGGTTGACCGCCATCGCCTTCCGGCCCACCCGACGGGGTCCTGCTTCATTCAGCAGAAAGCAGCTTCCGTCCAAGAGCATGTCGGTGGTAACGAGGCACGGCGCTCCGGGCGTCAGGCGCAGCGCCGCCGTGTCGTCTCCTGGGCCAATCAGGACGCGCGGGTCGGCCGGCGTTCGCTTGCGGAGCCAATCAATGTAACTAAATTCACTCATGGCACACGGGGCACCACCGTGGGCACGGCTTGCGTATAAGCCGTGGCACGAAACTGACCGGACACGAGATTCGATGCCGTAAGTATAGGAATGTCGCCACTTACCCGTCCGTCGCGCCCGGCGTGAATGGCATCTTCCGCTCGACCGGCGCCCCTCGGCGTCCCTCGGGAAGCTGTACCGGAAGCGCACGAACTCAAATCATGTTGTAAAATTTACTTCGTGGTCAAAGCTGACGCCGCGACGATCAAAGCCTGCCTGCGCGCTTGGCTGGCGGCTCCCCGTGTTTACTCGGAGATCGCCGGACCGTCGCTGCCCGTTCGTCCTGTCCCCCTTGTAGCCAAGAGAAACGCCTCATGGGTCCAACGACTGCCCCCTCGCCGCTTGGAAACCACCCTTCGGCCGCTGCTGCTTCTCCGATCCACCGCGTCTTCGGCGCCGTTCCCTTCCGCACCGACGGCACGCCCGTCGGCCTGGCGTTCGCGCCGGACGGCGGGCTCTGGTCGATCGAAGAACCCGGCGTCCTGCGCCTGTGGGACCCGGAGACCGGTCGGCAGCGCGAATGGACGTTTCTCAGCGAACTGGAAACACTGTGGGCCGTCAGTCCGGACGGCCGCCTGCTCGCCTCGGCCAATGACGAAGTGTCGTTATGGGACGTTGCCGACGGTCAACTGCTGCAAACGTTTTCGCAACCTTCGTGGGTCACGGCGCTTGCCTTCAGCAACGACGGCAAACGCCTTGCGACCGGCCATGACGACGGCGGCGTCCGCTTGTGGAACCCGGCTGGCGGCGAATTGCTGCTCGAAATTGCCGGCCATCCGCGGCCCGTCAGCGCCATCGCTTTCCATCCCGACGGCACGCAGGTCGCCTCGGCGGGTGAAGAAAAGCTCATTTGCTTGTGGCGCATGTCGGACGGGGAGTTGGTTGCCATGCTGGCCGGGCACAACGACCGCGTTCCGGCCCTCGCCTGGCATCCGCAAGGGCATCGCGTTTACTCGGCTGGGTGGGACGCGACGGTGCGCGTCTGGGACGCAAACACTTTCCAACCGGTCATGCTGCTCAATAGCCATTCCGGGCAAGTGACCGCGCTGGCGCTAAGCCGCGACGGCCGGCTGCTGGCCTGTGCCGATTCCACCCGCTCCGTCCACGTATGGGACACGAGTACGCTGCGCACGTTAGCCGTACTCCGCGGTCACGGCGGCGAAATCCGTTGTCTCAGCTTCAGTTCCGACAGCAAGCTCGTCGCCTCCGGCGCGGAAGATCGCGTCCTTTACGTGCGTGCCTGGGAGGGGCACCCGGCAGAAACCAGGAATCCGTCGGAGCGGCCCGATGCGCGATTGCCGATTCCGGAGTCGCAGTCGCCGGCGGTTCGTCTGGCTTTGTCGCCCGATGGAACCCGGCTCGCGACGACGGCCGGGGAGAAGGCACTCCAGGTCTGGGACACGACCAAGGCGGAGCCGATTCTGCAGGTTGGCGAGCCCGGCGCCTTGCACGCCCTTGCCTACAGCCCCGACGGCCGGCAGTTGGCGGGAGGCGGGGCCGACGGTCACATCCGTCTCTGGGACGCAGGCACCGGCCTGCGGTCGGTGCTGCTCGAGGGGGCGAATCACCCGGTCAGCGCGCTCGCCTTTAGCGCCGATTCCAAGCTGCTGGCGTCGGCCAGCGCCGCCGCCGAATCGGTCTGGATTTGGGACCTAAAACGCGGCGAGCCGTGCCTGCTCATCCCGGACGCGATCGACGGCTGCACCATCGAAACGGTCGCCTTTCATCCGAGTGGCCGCCTGCTGGCGACCGGCGGCATCGACTGGCTGGCGACCGGCGGCTCCGACGGCGGCGTTTCCGTTTGGGACATCGCGGACCGCTGCGAGGTCGCCACCTTCGGCGGCGGCGTCACCGCCGCTGTGTTCGACCCGACGGGCCGCTTCCTCGCCGTCGCCACGCTCGCCCGCTCGGCGTGCGTTTACGATCTCGAAGACCGCCAACTCATGATCGAGCTGCTCGGCCACGACGACGCCGTCACCTGCGTCGCGTTCAGTCCCGACGGCCGCCGCCTCGCCACCGGCAGCGACGACCGCACGATTCGCTTCTGGGACGTCGCCACGGGAGATTGCGTTGGCCAAACGGAGTTGGACACGCAGATCAAGGCGATCCTCTTCTCGCCCGACGGGCGCTCGCTGTTCACCGGCAATGGAAATACAAGCTGTTATCAGCTCGACGTAGGGCGGTTGCTTTCACGCTGAACGACTTTTCGCCGCACGCGCTGGCTCAACGACCGCAATAACTAACCGCCGTCAGCGCGTACACCTCGGCGACGCGCACCAAATCGTCAATCGACACCCACTCGTTGACGGTATGCTGCCCCCCGGCGCGCGGCCCATGCGTGATCGCCGGCACGCCCTTCATCCCCCAAAAGCTATTGCCATCATCGACAAATCGCTTCGGTCCGTGCGGCAACTCGACGCCCATCGCGGCAACGTAGGCTTGCTGAAACACGCCCACGAACGGATGCTCAACGTCCAAGCGGAACGCATCGCGGATGAAGCGGAACTCCGCAGTAACCGCCGTGCCGGTGTCGCGCTCCAGTCCCGACAAGAGTTGGCGGAATTCGTCCTCCACGTCCGCCCGCGCAACCCCCGGCAACCAACGGCGCGTGCCTTCGAGCCCGCATTCTTGCGCATACTGGTTGTAGATTTCGCCGCTGTGCATCTGTCCGATGAAAACGCTTTCCGGCCCCGCGATGGGATCGGTTTTCTTCCTCAGCGTCGCCTCGAGCCGTTCGAGACGCTGGGCCAATTCCGCACCGGCGGCGATCACGCTTGGCTCGTCGGGTCGCATCACCTCGTGGACCGGCGACCCCGGACGGCGGATCGTCACTTTCCACGTCGCCGAGCCGCGTCCGGCCACCGGCAGACAGTCGCAGAGCGGTTCCGGCAAAAGGACCGCGTCCCCCACGATGCCGCCGGCGATCAGCGCATCCAGCTGTTGTCCGAAACCCCACGGCGCCTCGTGCAGATCGTGTGCGGTGAAGAGCACGCGCCCGCCCGTAAGCAGCTTGTGTTCACGCAGCACCCGCAGCGCTTCCACCGCCGCCGCCGTGCCGCCTTTCATATCCGAAGCGCCGCTGCCCGTGATCCGGTCGCCATCGACGTGCGGCGGCACGAATGGCAGATGGACCGTATCGAGATGACCGTTGAATTGCAGCGTGTACCCCGGCTTGCCGCTCTCCAGGCGCACGACCACGGCCGGCGCCGCCGGATGACCGCCGTGCGGCCGTTCTACGACGAACCCGTCCGATTCCAGAAGTTCGGCGAGCCGATCACAGGCCGCGCCCGCAAGCCCGGTCTTGCTGGGCACTTCGATGAGCCGCACGGCGGTTTCCACGAGCCGCCGGCGATTTACCGACGCCCGAATGCGTTTGTAGAGTGCTTGCATGGCGGCCGATTGTAGCGGGCGGCTTTCGCGCCCGCTAGCATGGAAGGTCTTTCCATATGCTGCGTGGGTCCCTATCAAGCGCGAATGATCGCTCAGCGGGGCGACGGTCCTCACGGCGTCCATCATTCGTACCACTGGCTGGTACAAACGCCAAAGGCGTTTTTTGTTTTCATGGTCTTCGGCAAGGACGAGGCGCCGGCGGAAGTGCGTAGCGTAGTGCGCGGCGTTGTAGAAAGCTTCCGTCTGACCGACGGCGATGCCGAAACTCCGAATTAGCGCGGCGCCGCCGGGCCAGCGGACACTTGGACGTGCTGTAGCGCATCGGCCGCGGCCCGGCGGACGTACTCGCTGCTGTCGTGTTTCTTGGCTTTCGCAAGAGCCGGTACGGCATCGCGCGCCGACGCCCCAAGCTGCCCCAAGTGGTGAGCGGCTTCTTCGCGGCCTATCGGGTCGCTCGTTTCGAGCCGGTCCACCCAATACTCAACCTGGTCGCCGTTCAGATCGACAAGCGTGAACCCAAGGGTCGCGGAGAGGAATGTCAGGCTGAAATATAGAACTAGAGTCTTGCCCATGCTTGACCTCGCTATCGCGGTCGGACAGTTGCAAGAGCAGTAAGCGTGCCGCAGAGTTTTCGCGCTTGGTTCGCGGCCGATGTCGGAACAACACTAGGTTTTGCCGCGGCAGAAATCCAGCAACACGCCCCATCTTTCCCAATTTGACGGCTCCGATGTTCGGCCTGACTCGAACTCAGCAGTACCGGCCACCACCGCCGGTCCCCCCGGTGGTGGAGGTTCCTATTGCGCAACACATTTAGCGATAATAACTTGCAACCAACCACCGCTTTGTTGAAACGCGAGAAAGCGGTGGATTCCGGTGGAGAACGGGGTGTCTCCCGTCGCCCGGTCGGGGGTAGGGAAATGATCTAAACTGGCGCTTCTTCTTCGGCATCGACGACCGGCAACCGCGCAGCGAACACCGCGATGTCGATCTCCTTGCCGGTGATGAGCCGTGCCTGTAACGCGAGTTGACCGAGAAGGAGCTCGCGCGGCCCCACGGTCTGACAGCCGCGCGCTCGCGCTTCCCGCAGTAGCGCGGAACTTGTTCCATCGGCGGTAAGATCGAGGACCGTCATGCCCGCCTTCAAGTAGCCCGGATGAATGCCCGCCTCGCCGGAGCGGCCCTTAAACTGCTCCTTTTCCTCGTCGCAGACAATCAGCACGTCGTGAATCGTGCTATAGAGCGCCTCGAACTGCACGTGGCGGCAAGCGAGCTCCTGGGCGAACTGCTGGGCGCCTTTCTTGTCGTGGCTGGCGACGATGAGAGAAGCCCCTTGCTGCACAAGGTGAGGGGCGAGCATCCGCGCCGTCGGATTGAGGCCGACAACCACGACGATGCGGCCTTGGAGAGACTTGTTCTTGGCCTTCAGCGCGGCTTCAAGCGCCGTGATCGCGGCCTTGCCGCGCGTGTAGTAGCCGTGCCACTTGTCGTTCTTGTGCAAGATCAGATCGGCGGCCATTGCCTGCTGCGCGGCGGGCTCCTGCTCGGTGGCGATGTCGAGAATGGCCCGCTGATGGGGTTCATCGACAACCACGCCCGCGAGCTTGACGGCGTCGAGCACCTTGCGAAACAACCGCAAATTGCCGATTGCCAGCGGCCAGCAACGGGTCGGCAGATTCAGATGCGCGAACGCCGCGTTCAGACCCGCGACAATCGCTTGGTCGCGCTCCTCGAATCCCGACACGCCGATGAGTCGCGTCGAGCGCTCAATGGCGCGGAAGTGGTAAACGGTTTCCAGGTCGTGAACGGTCGGCTGCCCGGGATACGCCTCCATGCCGCGTTCAAGGGCCGCGTAGGCCCACGGCGCGCCGATCTTTTTGCCAAGCACCGTCAGCATCACGCCCGGCTTGCCGAGCCCGACGACAACGGTCGGCACCGGCGGTTTGGCGAGGATTTGCACGAGCGGCCATGCCTCCTCCGGCGTGTTGGCCACGGTCGTCAGCTTGATGACGTCGGGGTTTTTTGTCTGGGCCTGGGCGTAGATCTCCACGATGTCAGCGGGCGTCTCGTGCAGGTTCGTGTACGCGATGACGCGCTTCGCGGGCGGGAACTTGCGAATCTGGTCGGCGACATCCAGCTCGATTTCGACGTAATCCGCCTTGCCGATGATGCACTGCCGCAGCAGCGTGAGGCGTTCTTCTTCCGTTCCCGCCCACGACCCGCCGTCGCGCGGTCGGCGGCAGCTCATGATGACCGGCTTCGGCTTCGCGGCCAGCAATTCGCCGACATTCGGGTCCTTATCGAAACGGTCGAGCCGGATTTCCAGCAGGTCGCACTGCTTCGCCGCATTCAGCATGTCCACAAGCGCGAAGCGGCGCGATTCCTGGTTGATGGAGATGCAAATCACGGTAGCACCCCGCGGTGAGGAAGAAAGGAGAAGTGCGCTAAAGTTTGGCACATCCGCGGGTGCGCTGCAACTAACTTAATCCCAGTCGATGCGGAAGCGCAGCTCCTTTTCCTGCGTCCGCGGCGTGATGAGCACAAAGCCGGCCTTGCGCCGAGCGTCCCAGATGGACACCCAACTCTTGGCCGACAGCTTGGAATGTAGCACAAGCGTCTTGCCGTCGGGCGCATCCGGAACCGCGAATTCGACAAAGACGAACGGCACGAGGTGCGATTCGTCCTCATCATCCTTAGTCAGCAAGCCCGCAAGCCGCGCGTTGGGCCGCATCTGGGCCTGATACTTCGTCGTCGAAACCCGCGAATAGGCTTGCTCGGGCAGTGTGATGGTCAGGTGCTTGTTTCGGACTTCATGCTGCACCGGGGCGAGCCCATCCGCCGGCCGCGCCGGCCGAGGCAACACCTGCGTCGGGTCCCCCCACAGGGTGAACGCCCACGACGAACGCACGTTGGCGCCGCGCAATTTGGCCCCTTCGCCGAGCCGCTTTTCCTTGAGCAGCGAGTATGCCAGCAAATAGTTCTTCGCATGCCGCAGACTGCCGCCGAGGCTCTGGTCGTCGTAGAGCAGCGTGTCAAAGAACGCCAGCGTAAGCGCGCCGCCTGAACCGGAATAGGTGCGTGTAGACGAGCCGATGACCGCGAGCGCGCCGCGTTGCAGAAGCGGCGCTGCCTCCGGCTCGTTCAGTGCGAGACAGCTTTGCAGGAACACGAGCGACGGCCGTAGCGGCTCCTTCCAATGCGGCAAGCCGAAATCTTCCACGAGCGTCCTGTGATGGCCTTCCCATAAGAAGATGTCCGCTTCGGGAACTGCCTGGCGAACTTCTTCCTTCGTCACCTCATCCTCAAAGCGGGCCGTCAACTCATAACCGGCGTTGCGCAGCTCCTTGGCGGTGTTCCGCGAAAACGTTTCCAGAAGCGGCAATCCGCCGCCCGGATTGCTTGCAACCAACGCTTTGCGCGGCGCCGGAGAGGCGGGCAGCAAACGCGCGCGGGCGATTTGCAGAAGAGGCACGTTGCGATCGGCATGGAACAACCGGCCCGTCGCCAGCGTGAATGGGTCGTTGCCCGCCGGTGTGTACGGTTCCATTTCGATGTGGGGATCTTTCCCCGGCACCGGGTTGGGCCGCGTTTCCGGCGGAATCGCTTTCAGCGTGGCGGCGATGAGCAGCGCATCCGCGCGCTTTAGGGCCGGCTCTTGCAACGCTGCGCGAACCGCGTCGGTTGCCAGGCCGCTGCTTTCGCGGGCGAGGAGCAGCGCGCCGTGTTTTTGCAAGGCGAACCACGGCGCCAGCGACGACATGCCCCCCATGCCGTCCGCGGTGTCGCTTGGATTTGCAAGAACGAGCGTGGTGATCGCGCCCTGCTTCGCCAGCCGTTGCCGGTGCGCTCGTTGGACGGCTTCGGTATCCGCGAGCGCCGTAACTCCGGACCGACCCGCGAGCAATTCATCCGCTGCGCCGACGGCCAAGACTTCGAGCGGCTTATGCGCGGCAAGGAACTGCCGTAGTCCGTCGCGATCCGCGCCGCCGCTCGTGAGATAGAGCGGCGCTTGGAGCGTCCCCGCAAGGCAGGCCGCTTGCAGCAGTGTCTCGCGCGGCGAGCTTGGACAAACCACGACACGATCCGCGTTCGGCAAGAGCGCGCTCCATAGCGCGAAAGGCTTCCCTTCTATCAACTCCATTGCGGCAGCCGTAGGAATGCCGTGTTGATCTTTCAGCCACTTTGGTACGTGTCCGACGGGGATGACAACCCGCGGCTTGTAAGCCTGAAGGAATCGCTGGCTTTCGTGTTGCGCTTCCGGCGTGTCCAGCAAGATCACGGCGTCGGGATCGCCGGCCGCGATTGCCGCCGTGACGACGACGAGGCTTTCCTCGCTCAAGCCGCTGCCTACATAGACATTCCGCCGGGGGGCGTCCGGCGCAGCGCTGAAACTCATCGCGCCGATCAGACACACGACTGCCACCGCGCGAACGTAGAACATGAGTGCCTCCTTGATTCGCGGTGCGGCCGGGGCGCTCTCTGCGCGCCCGGTCCCTGAGAGCCACCGTCCTTGGCCAGGCAATTGTCGCCATGTTTGGGCCTGCGGATCAAGCCGACCTTAAGCGGTGTGATGCCGGCGGGGCGCTTGGGAGCGAATCAAACACCGGCGACGATGCTCCGCAACTTGCCTGGCGCCGTTGCCCGCGGTACGATTTGCTATCGCCGTTTCTCCCCGATTTGCACCCAGCGAAGCGCTCATCATGATTCGGCCTTCCTCGTTTCCTCGCTGCCGCGGGGCGTCCCTGTTCTCACTCCTTTTCAGCCTCGTTTTGCCGTTCGCGACGCTTGCGCCGTCCGCGCCGGGAATGCGCGAGCCGCTGACCGCCGAGAAGAGCGAGAATTGTGAAAACGCGAGCGTGCGGCCGGCCGGCGTGCAGCAGGCGCATTTCAAGCGACTCGGCGTCGACGCCTGGCAGCGCGACGGTTTCCTCGGCCAGCATCTGAAGATCGCCGTCCTCGATTCCGGATTTCGCGGTTACCGTGACCACCTTGGCAAAGATCTGCCGGCAGAAATCACCAGCCGTTCCTTTCGCCGGGACGGCAATCTCGAAGCAAAGGACAGCCAGCACGGCATCTTGTGCGGCGAAGTAATTCACGCGCTCGCCCCCTCGGCCGAGCTGTTGTTCGCCAATTGGGAAGCGGAGGAGCCGCAAACGTTTCTTGACGCCGTCCGTTGGGCACGCGCGCAAGGTGCGCGACTCATCTCCTGCTCCTGCATTATGCCGAGCTGGAGCGACGGCGAAGGCGGCGGCCCTGTCCATGCGGCGCTTGCCAAACTGCTGGGCGACGGCGATCATCCCGGCGGCGCGCTCCTCTTCGCCAGCGCGGGCAATACCGCCCAGCGAACCTGGAGCGGCCCGTTTCACGCGGGGACCGACGGCTGCCACGAATGGCGGCCCGGCGTCCGCGACAACCGGCTGTTGCCCTGGGGCAAGGACGCAGTGTCGGTCGAACTCACCGCGCCGCCCGGCGCTGATTACGACTTGTGTGTTCACGACGTGGAAGCGAACAAGAATTGGCATTCGGCCGCGCGCGACAGCGATCGACTCTCGACCGTGGTGCGTTTCACCCCTGAAGCCAAGCACACGTATGAAGCGGAAGTTCGGTTACGTCAGGGCAAGGCGAATGCGTTCCACTTGATCGCGCTCGGCGCCGGACTCGACTGTGCCAGCGTGAAAGGCAGCATCTGCTTCCCCGCGGACGGTCCTGAAGTTATCGCGGTTGGCGCGGTGAACGCGAATGATCAGCGGATGGACTACAGCTCGTGCGGGCCGAATTCCGCACAACCGAAGCCCGATTTCGTCGCTCCGGTGCCGTTCCCGAGCGCGTGGCGCGAAAAGGCGTTCGGCGGCACGTCGGCGGCAGCGCCGCAAGCGACCGCCCTCGCCGCCCTCGCGTGGTGCCGCCATCCCGAGTGGACCGCGGCTCAGCTGCGCACTCGTCTACAAAAGTCGGCCATCGACCTCGGTCCGCCGGGGCACGACTGCGAAACCGGTTACGGCCGCATTGCTTTACCGCTGGTAGATCGCCTTGTCGAGCAGGAATAGTATGCTGACCGTGACGAGCCGACTTGCACTCTTTCGGCAAGAATATTAGGATATTATCGGCGTTGTCGCCAAACATCATAGACGTACGGCATCGATGCCGGGAGGGAGGAATGGCGGTCCGAGGGTTGGAATCGATGGAAAAATGCAGTCTGCACGCCGAAGGGGAGCAGGAAGCCCTCCGACATAAGTGGATCGAAAGCGAGCGAGCCGGCCGCGATCTGGGCGAGGCGTGTATCCAGTGCTGGGTCCAGGAACATTGGAACGGCTTCCTGAGGTCTCGCTGGCTGAAACACCTGCAAGGCGAGACGTTCTACTACGAGCTGGAAGGCCGCGACTTCGGCCTTCTGCAAAAACGCTTCTGCGACAAGACGAATCTCCTCAATCAAATCCTCAATCGGTTGATCAAAGGCCAAGAAAACCTCGACGTGATCGTCTGGTCGATCGACACCGGCCTCCCCTTCGAGCCCATCCACGAAATCCTAGAGGCGCTCGACATTAACAGCCGCCGGTTGTCCCCGCGCTTCGCACGCTGCCCCTGAGCACGTGCTCACATTTCCACTACTGCTGTCCCCTCGCAATTCTAAGTGGTTTCGTTCCACTGCTTGTACTTAAGCAGCGCCGATGCGCCCGCGGCGTCCGATGTCTCCGACAACGCGCACCACGCACCAAGGGTTGGTCCACGGCTTGAGTACGAGAAGCGGCACGTAAAATAATCTCGTCGCCCACCTCGGCCTCGACCGAGGCCCGGCACTCGCTTTGCATAGGCTAACGACGGAACCAATTACGCCGATCAGCTATTCGACAAAGAGGAGGCCGCCATGAATCGTCGTACCCTTCTTGCGAGCCTGTTCGCCGGGCTCTTGGCTTGTTCCGTTAGCGTCGCTCAGCCCCCACCGCCGGCGCCGCAGCAGCTCAATCCAAACGCGATCGTCCGCCAGTGGTATCGGCAGTATCTCGGACGCGAGCCCGATCAGTCGGGTCTAATCACGTGGACCGACTCGCTGCGCGCCGGGAATCCGCCTGATCTGGTGCTGGCGAGTATCGTCGGTAGTGACGAATACTACGATCGAGCCGGCGGCGCACCGGATAAGTTCGTCGGGCAACTCTTCCGCGACTGGGTCGGACGCGATCCAAACGCTCGCGAGATGGATTACTGGGTGAACCGCACGCAAGTCGATTCACGGCGTGACGCGGCCTTTGCCCTCATGCAGAAGTACCCGCCGACGCTTCGGCGGTAGTTCGTCCGGCACAACTTGCAAACCCAGAGGTCAAATCCTCTGGGTTTTCGCGCGCACCCCAATCCCCGTCGTCCCACTTTCGACCAAATGCTAGGATAATGCGCGAAGAGGCGAACCGCGTTCGCAATCGCCGTCTCCAACTCAGGGTGCGCCCGTTGTAGGGGCGGACCACGTTCGACTTTAGAGGAGTGATCGCGTCATGCTGACTGTGCGCTTACCCGACGGTTCGACCAAGGAGTTCCCCGAAGGCAGCCGTGTCCGCGACGTGGCGGAAAAGATTGGCAAGCGGCTGGCCCAGGCAGCCGTGGCGGCGAAGGTCAACGATGCAATTCTCGATTTGGATCGCGAGTTGCCCGCCGGCAATGGCGAAATCCGTTTGCAAATCCTGACCGACAAGGATCGCGAAGCGCTCGACGTGTTGCGCCATAGCAGCGCCCACGTGATGGCCCGCGCCGTGATGCGGCTGTTCCCCGGCGTCCAGTTGGCGTTTGGTCCGGCGCTCGAGGACGGCTTCTATTACGACATCGACTCGCCGACGCCGATTCGCGAAGAGGATTTTCCGCGGATCGAAGAGGAAATGCGGAAGATCGTCAAGGACGCCGAGCCGTTCGAGCGCTTCGAGCGCCCGACGGCCGAAGCGCGTGCCCTCGTCGCCGACATCGGGCAGGGCTACAAGGTTGAACACATCGACGACAATTTGAAGCAGTTCCCCGCGTTAAGCTTTTATCGCCAGGGCGAGTTCATCGACCTGTGCCGGGGACCGCATATTCCGCACGCCGGCCGCATCGGCGCGTTCAAGCTCCTTAGCATCGCCGGGGCTTATTGGAAAAATGACTCCAGCCGCAAGCAGCTGCAACGCCTGAAGGGCACCGCGTTTTTCTCCCAAAAAGACATCGACGCCTACTTGCAGCACCTGGAAGAAGCAAAGAAGCGGGACCACCGCGTGCTCGGCAAGCAGCTGAAGCTGTTTACCATCAGCCCGATGGCGGGCAGCGGTCTTATTCTCTGGATGCCGAAGGGGGCCATCGTCCGCGGTCTGCTCGAAACCTTCATCAAAGAGGAGTTGATGAAGCGCGGTTACCAGCCGGTTTACACGCCGCACATTGGCCGGCTGGAACTGTATCGCACGAGCGGCCACTTCCCTTATTACCGCGATTCCCAATATCCACCGCTGTTTCTGCACCCCCTCGGCCAGACGATTGACACCTGGACCAATCTACTCGGCAAGAATCAGCTCGCGCCGGACATGGAGAAATCGTTCGTCGAACTGATAGACGCCGCCGTCGTTAGCGGCAGGCTGGAACAAGCGGCGGACCAAGTGATCCAGGAAACGGAAGGCCTGCCGGAGCTGCTCGCCGCCTACCGCAAAGCCGGGAATAACGCGGCGAAGCTCGCCGCGCTCAAGGAGTGGCTCGAACGGCAAGAAGGCTATCTCGTCAAGCCGATGAACTGTCCGCACCACATCCAGATCTACAAGGCCGAGCCGCGCAGCTACCGAGATCTTCCCGTGCGCCTCGCCGAGTTTGGCACGGTCTACCGCTTCGAGCAAACTGGCGAGTTGAACGGCATGACGCGCGTCCGCGGCTTCACGCAAGACGACGCCCACCTGTTCGTCACGCCGGAACAGGTGGAAGCGGAGTTCGTCAATAATCTCGACATGACGGTCTTCGTCCTGAAAAGCCTCGGTCTAACCGATTACCGTGTCCGCGTAAGCCTGCGCGATCCGAAGAGCGACAAATACATCGGCAGCGTGGAGAACTGGGACAAGGCCGAGGCCGTTTTGAAAGAGACCGTCAAGAATGTGGGAACGAAATACACGCTGGAGCCGGGCGAGGCCGCGTTTTACGGCCCGAAGGTCGATTTCGTCGTCCGCGACTGCATCGGCCGCGAGTGGCAGCTTGGCACGGTACAGCTCGACTACAATCTGCCGGAACGCTTCGGATTGGAATACATCGGCGCCGACAACCACGCCCACCGGCCGGTGATGATTCACCGCGCTCCGTTCGGCTCGATGGAGCGGTTCTGCGGCATCCTCATCGAACATTTCGCCGGCGCCTTCCCGCTTTGGCTCGCGCCGGAACAGGTGCGCGTGCTGCCGGTCGGCGAACGCTTCAACGATTACGGCCGCAAGGTCGAGCGCGAGTTGAAGTCCGTCGGCTACCGCGTAGAAGGCGATTACCGGCCCGAACGCATCGGCCACAAGATTCGCGACGCGCAGCTGGACAAGATTCCGTACATGCTCGTCGTCGGCGATAAGGAGCAGACCGCCAATACGGTCGCCGTCCGCGACCGCGTGGAAGGCGATCTCGGCGCTCTGTCCCTCGCCGAGCTGATCGCGCGACTCGACAAGGAAGTGAAGGAAAAACGCATCCGCGAAGTGAGCACCGCTTCCGCCGGCATCACCGCAACCGGCACGAAGTTCGAAGATTAGAGTCAAGCAGAGGATTCTCGCAAAGGCGCAGAGCAGGCCAAGTTCGCCAAGCGATTCCAAATCTTCGCGATCTTTGCCATCTTGGCGCCTTTGCGAGAAAGACTTTGAAAACAGACGCGCGCGTCGGGCTCCGAAGTCTATTCACGCCCGATCGCTTGGCCGTCGCTGACACCCGCCGCGCTGGCGGCGATTTCCTCGTTGCCCGTGACGCCTTCCCAGATATCGCCGACTTTCTTCTTCAGCACCTCCACCTTGTCGCTGCCGACAAGGCCCAGCAGCAACGGCGTGCGCACCGCCTTGCCGTTCTCGACGCGAAAGCAGAACGGCGGGTCGGCTTGCATCGAGACGGCGCTGGCGGGCAAGGTCCATACGTTGTCGCGCTTCGGCGAGAGCGCGGCGGCGACGTACATACCCGGGCGCAATGTCCCATCGCGGTTTTCCAGGTCAATTTCGGTTCGCAGCGTGCGTGCTCGGGAGTCAAGCACGAACGTGGAGCGCGTCACCTTGCCCGCGATCTCTCGCCCCTTGAGGGCCGGTATGCGAATCCGCGCGCCGTCGTTGTCGCGGATCGACTCCGCGTCCATTTCCGGCGTCTGCACAAAGACGCGCACGGGATCGGTTTGCGCGACGATGAACAACGGCTCGGCCTTGCCGGCAGTTGGCTGAAGGAAATGCCCCTCGTCTACGTTGCGCTGGCTGATGACGCCGTCGAAGGGAGCAGGAATTGTCGCGTAGTTCAGCATAACCTGGGCGGTATCGCGTTCGGCTTCGGCTACCGCGTGGTGCGCGTCGGCCACGGCAATGTCGGCGGTCGCCTTGTCGCGCTTCGCCTCCGCTTCCAAATGGAGCGCTTCGGCGGATTTTACCTTCGCCTCCACCTCCGCCACATTGGCTTTTGCCGCCTCGAACCCGAGCCGCGCTTCGTCGATCACTTCCTGCGTGATGACGGCGCTCGCCTTGTTGCGGAGCCGTTCGTACTGTGAGCGCGCGCGTTCCAACTCGGCGTCGGCCCGTTGTCGGCTGGACTTCGCTTCGTTGACTTTCGCGCTGGCGCTCTCCACGTTGGCGGCGGCGGCGCTGGCGCTCTTCTTCGCCTGCTCGATCTCCGCCTTCGCTTGCTCGACGAGCGCTCGTTTTCGCGTGACTTCCTCCACCATCTCCGGGACCCATAGCTCGGCAAGGACGGCGCCTTTTTTCACGCGGTCGCCGATGTCCACGTGTACCTTCTGGACGAAACCGGCGATCTTGGCGTGGACAGGGGTCTGCTGGAACGGTTCGACTTGCCCAGGCTGCTCGATGATTCGCTGTACCGTGCCGCGCGTCGGCCTCACGAGCTTCGGCGACGCCGCGGAAGTTGCCGCGGGTTTCGCCGGTTCCGGCGGAGTGCTCGCCCCTTGCTGGCAGCCGGCAATCAAGAGAAGCGCGACGAACGCCAACCGGCCCACAAAAGCCTCAAAACGAGTCGGTATTTGCTTCACGTGGCGCCTCCCGTTTCAAGCTGCACGCGGTTGCTTTTCGTTGGCGCCCCGTCGCGTGCCTCCGGCGTACCGTTCGACTCGAAATGCCGGCTGGCGGGGTCGTCGGGATCAAGGGAGACCGATGTGGCCCGGCTGCGACCCTGCACGACGGCGAACAGCGCGGGCAACAAGAGCAGGGTCGTCAACGTGGCGACCGCAAGTCCACCGATGACGGCCCGGCCGAGCGGCGCGGTTTGTTCGCCGCCTTCGCCCAACCCAAGGGCCATGGGAAACATGCCGGCGATCATGGCGCAGCTCGTCATGAGGATCGGCCGCAGACGATGCTGCGCGCCGTCCAAGGCGGCGGTGCGCGCGTCGTTGCCTTCGGTGCGCGCCTTTTCCGCGAACGTGACAAGCAGGATGGCGTTCGCGACCGCGACGCCGATCGCCATGATGGCGCCCATGAACGACTGGATGTTCAGCGTCGTGTGCGTGACGACCAGCGCGGCGACCACGCCGGCGAGGACCGCGGGCGCCGTCGCGATTACGAGAAAAGCCAGCTTCACCGATTGGAAGTAGCCGGTGAGCAGAAGGAAAATCACGACCACCGCCAAGCCCAGACCAACACCCAGGCCTTGAAACATCAGACGCATGGGCGGAATCTGGCCCCTGATGTCGACCGCGACGCCGCGCGGCGCGGCGCCGGCGGCGGCAATCGCCGCCTGCACGCGGTCGGCGACCCGGCCGAGATCCTCGCCGTACACGTTCGCCGTCAAACTGAGCAGCGGAATGCCGTTGTAGCGGTCGTCCTCTCCGGGCATGGTGCTTTCGCGTAGATCGGCCACGTCGCGGACAAGAAGTTGCCCTTGCGATGTGCGCTTGATCGGCACCATGGCGACGGCTTCCTTGGAGTTCATGGCCGCCGGGGGTAGGTCGAGCTGCACTTGAAAGGCGATGCCGCTTTTCGGATCGCGCCAGTAATTCGGCGCGACGAATCGACTCGAAAGAGTGGCGGGGGCGAGCGCCTTGCCCACATCCGCGACCGTCACGCCGCTGAGCCCCGCCTTCTCGCGATTCACGTCCACACGCAGCGTTGGATAATCGAGCGACTGACCGTAATGGAGATCGCGCAACGAGGCGATCTTTTCCAGCGCCGTGCGGAGGTTGGCGGCATAGGCGCGGTTGTCGGCGAAGTTCTTACCGCTGACCGTCACCTCGATCGGCGTCGGCGAGCCGAAACTCATGACCTGGCCGACGATGTCGCCGGCCTCGAAGGAGAGTTTCACGTCTTTCAAGGCCGGTGGCTGCTTGCGCACGACTTGGGGCAGTGTGTGCCGCAAGCGTTCCTTCAAATCCTCGATGCGAACGCCGGCGCTGCGTTTCAGCCCGACGCGCAGCACCGCCTCCTGCGGCCCCGCGGTCCAGAGAAAAATGCTGTTGATCGGATAGTTGTACGACGCCGTGCCGACGAGGCTGACGGTGATGTCGACGTTCTCCTTGCCCACGTCGTCGGCAATGGCGTTGAGCACGTCCTTCGCCATCGCTTCGGTATGTTCGAGCGGCGTACCGTCCGGCGCGCGGAGGCGGAGCAGAAACTGACCGGAATCGACGGTGGGGAAGATTTCGGTGCCGACGCCGGGATGGTCTACGAACCACCAGACAACGAACAGCATGGTCGCGGCCGCATAGCCGGCGACCAGGAACCAGCGAATACGCAGAACGCCCCGCAGCAGACCCACGTAGGCGCGTCGAAAGCGTGCGAAGAAACCCGTGGAACGACCGTGGGCCTGTTGGTAATGTCGCAACAACCACACAGAGAGCACCGGCACAAAGGTGCTCGAAAGCAGATAGGACGTGACCATCGCGAAGCCGACCGCGAGCGACAGCGGCACGAAGAGCGCCTTTGCCGCCCCTTGCATGAAAAACGACGGCAGGAACACGGCCAGAATGCACAGCATCGCCAGCAGCCGCGGCACCGCGGTTTCCGCATTGCCGAGCCGGACGGCTCGCGCAATGGAATCGCTCCTGTCCATCTGCGTATGAATGTTTTCAACTTCGACCGTCGCTTCATCCACGAGGATGCCCACCGCCAGAGCCAAGCCGCCCAGCGTCATCAAGTTGACAGTCTGCCCGGTAAGCCAAAGTGCGACGATGGCCCCCAGTAAAGCGAGCGGAATGTTAAGCACCACGACCAGCACGCTGCGCCAATCGCGCAGGAATAGCACGACCATGAGCCCGGTCAACAGAGCGCCGAGCAGTCCTTCGATGCCAACGCCCCACATCGCCCGCGTGACGAACGGCGACTGATCGAATTCGAAACGCACTTCAATGTCGTCGTGGATCGCCGCCTGCATCCGTGGCAGGTTTTTCTTCACCTCGCGAACCACGTCGAGGGTGGATGCATCGGCGCGCTTGGTGACGAGGATGTAGACGGAGCGTTTGCCGTTCACGAGGCCGTAACCGGTCGGCACGTCGGTCCCTACCTCGACCCAGCCGATGTCGCGCACGTAAACGGTCGGCGACACGCCGGGGCGGATGACGATCTTCTCCAGCTCCTTCGGATCGGTGACGACGGAATTGACCGGCACAATGGGCGCCTGGTCGCCGATCGTCACGTTGCCCGACGGCGTGATGACGTTTCCCGTGAGGATCGCGTTGACGACCTCGTCGGGCGACATGTTGTACGCCCGGAGCCGGTCCGGGTTGGCGTGGACGAGAACGGTGCGCTGATTGCCGCCGAACGGCGGCGGCGCCGACACACCGGGCAAACTTGCGAACATGGGGCGCACGAAGTTGATCGCCTGATCCTGAATCTCGCCGATGCTGCGCGTGTCGCTGCGAAAAACGAGATAGCCGACCGGTACGCTGCCGGCGTCGAAACGCATGATGAACGGCGGCACCGTTCCCGGCGGCATGAAGGAACGCGCCCGGTTCGCGTAGTTGACCGTCTCCGCCAGCGCCTGGGCCATGTCCGTGCCGGGGTGGAAATAGAGCTTCGTCAGCGCCACGCCCTGAATGTTCTTCGACTCGACGTGATGGATGCCGCGGATGTAGAGGAAATGGTACTCGTAGTAGTACGTCAGGAACCCTTCCATCTGCTGTGCGTCCATGCCGCCGTAGGGTTGGGCCACGTAGATGACGGGCGTGTTCAGATCGGGGAAGATGTCGATCGGCATGCGGGTCAACGCGAGGCCCGCTGCCAGCGCTACGCTGAGAACCGCGACCATGATCGTGTACGGCCGGCGCAGTGCGAAGATAATCGGGTTCATCGGGATCGCTTCCAACCACGCCACGACGGAGCCAGCGGCGCCTCCGTTCCATGGCGGATCGTTCATTGAAAAAGACGCGTGTCAATGCTTGGGCGTAAACTGCGCCAGGTCATAGATGCCAAGCTGTTTTTCGATGGCGGCAACTTGGTCCACGGTTTTCTCGAAGCCCTCGTCGCCGAAGAGTCGGTCTTCTTCCTTCTCGAACTGCTCACCCAGGTCTTTGAGCTTCTGAGGCGTCACGATCTTGCGAAAGGCCGGGAAAAGCACCGTATCCTCGCGAGCTTCGTGCGGGCGATACATGCGAATGAACGCTTCCACAGCCCGGACCAGCTCGTCACGGTTAGCGGCATTGCCGAACCGTTCACCCGTCGCATTGCGAAGGACGATGTCGGTAACGAAGCGGCCGGCCTGGTGTTGCTCGCGCAGCACCTTGACCAGATCGGTCAGCTTCTTCTGCTTCTCGAACTCGGGGAAAAGAAAGTTCTCTTCGAGCTTCTCATGGTAATCCTCGACAAACTTCCGGACCAGTGACGCCGTTTTGTGGAAGATCTCCGGGCCGACCGCCTCCTTCCCCCGAAGCCGGCGCAGTCCCTCCTGGTAGACGAGAAGCACGCGATTGAGCACGCCGTGTTCCCGCATGAGATCCTCAGTAGCGCCGACTTCCTCCTCGGGCTTGTCTTTGCCCTGGCCGCGGACCGTTCCTCCGAACGGCATCGCTCCGGCCATGCCAACGGTGGCAGCGGAGAGTAGGAAGCCTCTACGGTTGCTTGTCATGACGCGTCCTCCTGTAGGTCGGCGAATTCCGTTGTTTCCGCTTCTCTTTAATGGCTCGGAATGGCTCGTCGTGATCCTCGATGACCTCGGCGACCAGCTCCGTGAGCTTCTCCCGTGCTTCCGTCAGGATTCTCTTTCCTGCGGCGGTAGCCCGGTAGTTCTTTCGCCTCTTGCCATGCACGACCTTGTTTTCGCTGCGCAAGTAGCCGAGCTGCTCGAGCAAGTGAAGAGTTGGGTACAGGGTGCCCTGACTAAGCCGATAGCCGTGGCGGATGAGTTCTTCTGTGATCTCCGCGCCGTAAGTCGGCTCCTTGGCGGCGTGGTACAGAATGTGTAAACGAATGAAGCCATTGAAAAAGTGCCGCGTCACCGGATCGTGGGCCATGATGTTTTTCTCTCGATGTCGGCTTCCGACATAATACCGGCCCGTTCGGTGCGCCACAAGTAAATCCAAATGGTTCGCGGCCGACAGGCTCTCGGGATTGGCAACTCTCTGTGGCGGACAACTCGACATGCGTTTGGCGCGCGCCGAGCGTAGCCGTGCCGCACGCGCAGTTTTTTAGCGGTGGATGTGGGGTACCGCGCCGTCAAGGGCTGCCGCTGGACAGCGGACACCGGACGCCGCCGTCCGTCACGAACTGGGCCGGCTGCCCCAGGGCACGATAAAGGCGGAACTGTGCGCGGTTGTAGTCGCCGACGGTGCCGTAATAATCCCCATACGCCTGCGCCAGCGCCTGCACCGACGCGACTACTTCCTGCGGGCGAACGAGCAGCGCCAGCGTGCGGGCCGAGGGGGGCGTGGCGCCGGTTTCCGTGAGGCCTTGCAGGTTCTTCGCCGCGGACTCGACCGCGTCTTTTACTTCACTCTCGGCGTCACCGAGCCGAGTTGCCGCCGATTGTGCTTGCGCGAAGGCCTGCACGACCTCCGCCGCCACCCGGTCCTGTGTCCGCATAAGCTCTACCAAAGACAATTCGTGCTCTGCGCGTTGTTGGCGGACGCGTGCGCGGTTGCCCAGGCCGAGGTTTTGCAGCTCCCAGAGCACCTGCAAGTCGAGGTCGTTCCGAGCCCCGAATTGGCTAATTTGATCGTTCCGCCCGCCGCCAAAGGCGCCCGCCGCCAGGGCGCCGGCCGGATTGGTCGCGTTGCCGCGGAGAAGAATGCTGGGGACAAGAGGCCGCATTTTCTCCTGTTTCAACCGTTCAAGAGTCGCCCGCACCAGGGCCTGTTGCTCGGCCAGCTCCGGCCGGTTCATGAGCGCGACGGGGATCAGGTCATCCACCGGCCGCTCCAGCCGAACGAGCGTGACGAGGAGCTGCGGCGGCTCCTCGGGCTCCACGAGATCGGCCGCTCCCAGGCGTAGCAGCCGCGCCAAGTCGGCACTCGCCGTTCGCCAGCGTTCGCGTGCGGCCTGCACGACCTGGCGTCGCCGCGCGACTTCGGTGCGTGCCCGCACGACTTCAACCGGCGAGACCGTTCCCGCCTGGGCCAGAGCACCGGCTTGGCGCACCACCTCGTCGGCCCGGCGCGCCGCGTCAAGATCGCCTGCCAATTCACCGCGGGCTTGCTGAACGTCGAAATATGCCTCCGCCACCGCGAGCAGGCTGTCGTTGCGGGCGGTTTGCAAAGCCGCCTCGCGGGCACGAACGGTTTGGCGTGCGGCGAGCGGAGCAAATAGTGCATCGCTGAGCGCGAACACCGCGCTCGGCCCGGCGCCCGCCATCAGAGAACTCTTGCTGGTGTCGAAAAAGTTCCCTGCCACGTCTTGCAGCCGGCCATCGTGCCGCGCGTAGTCGCCGCCAAGGTACAGCGTCGGCAACCACAGGACCTTGGCGCGCTCCAACTCGGCCGCCGCGGCCCGAATCCGTGCGGAGGCGGCAGCGATGTCGAGCGGGCGTACGCCGGCCAATTGCAACGCCGTCGGCAGATTGATCGGCAACGGCTGGTCATGGACTTGTGGTCCGGGGACCGACAACCCCGCAGGCGCTTCGGGCGTGGTCATCGTCACCGCCGGCGGTTGCTGAGCGCATAGCCAGCCTGACACGCCGAGCGACATGGCGCTTGCCCAAAGCCCGCGAGTACGGAGCATCCCAGACCCTCTGTGCGGCTGCCCAAACGCTTATTCCTTCCTATCGGCAGACCTTGCACGCACGGCACAGGAAAAGCAGGCGGCTGCTTCGCGCCGTTCCGCAGGCGGGCTTCTCTAAAGAGATCAGTTTTCCAGGATGCGTCCCTAGCGGGTGCTCTCGTTCGTTTCTTCCGGAGGTTTCAATCCTCGAAATGCCTTGTACAGCAGGCCGTCGTAAGCGAGCTTTGACACGCCCGCGATGATGAACGGAAGACTAAGCAAGGACACACTGCTTAGAAAATAGCCGGCAAGGACAGGTGACAGCGCCGCTCCAGTCGTCCGTGCCACTCCGGTGATTCCCGCGGCGGCGGCACGCTCGTCGGGGAGGACGACCGCAGCCGTAAACGACTGGCGCGCCGGCACGTCCATCTGCGAGATGGCAAACCGCAGCAGCAATGCAGTGATCGCCAACTCCAGCGTCGGCATAAGCGGCACCAAGATGAGCAGCATATTTGACGGCACATGAGTGAAGACCATCGTATTCACCAGCCCGATGCGCCGCGCCAACGCTGCCGCAGCCAGCGCGGAGAATCCGGCGAGAACGTTCGCGGCGAAGAAGATTTCGCCCAACTGCGCGGCATCTGCCCCGAAGCGGACGTGGAACCAGAACGCGATGACGCTCTGGAGCACAAAGCCGCCGGCAAAGGCATCGAGGGCAAACAGGGCCGAGAGCCTGAATACGACGCCGCGTGACTTGTGCAGCCCAAGAATTCTTCGAGTGAAGGATGCGCTCCCTTCACGCGAGAGCAGCGGCGCTTCCGCCGCGGGCGAGAGCATGACGAAGAGCACGCCCAGAACCATTCCGATGCCGGCGTAGAGAAAGAAAATCGGACGGATACTGGCGAGTTCTTCCCAGCCGCGGTCTTCCAGCAAGCGGGCGGCCCAACCGCACAACAGCGAACCGGCTGCGGTTGCGAGCGAGCCCGCCAATTGGTACCAGGCGAACACCCCGGTTCTCTCCTTTGGCGACACAATCTCTGCGAGCGCCGCCTGTTCAATCGCCAGGAAAGGACCGACTTCGTTGCCGCTCGGACTAATGACACCGAGGGTCGCGGCTACTAGCAGCAGGATGAAGTCGCCGGTGAGTGCGAAAACGGCGCCGCCCAGGATCATCAGCCCGGCGCCCGCAATCAGCATCCGCTTGCGACCGATTCGATCGGCGGCGGTCGTGATGAGCAGCGACAGCACCGTGTCGCCCGCCAACGTCATCGTCAGCAGTACGCCGATGCGCTCCCCGCTCAAGCCGAGGCCAGACAAGTAAAGAACCAGGACCAGAGAGATCGCGCCATACGCGAAGAGCCGCAGGACGCGCGTCGTGAACAGCAGCGCCACGTCGCTGAGCAGGGCGCGACGAAATGCCATGCGAACATCGCCTTTTTGAATGATTTCGACTAGGCCCTCCAACCGAGGGAGCAATTCTCAGCGGAATTGGCCCTCCGGCTTGCCCCGCCGAACCATCTCCTGGCAGTAGGCATACAGGGCGTCGTACACAATCGACTCGGCCGCGATGACCTCTTGGTCGTTCTTATGGCCAAGGTGCCGGAACCCTTCGGCAACGGCGTTCAAGCCCGCTGCCTCCGGCTGGTTCCAGAGCGTGTTGTCGGTATCGGCGCCGTTGACGATCTTGGCCAACAGGACGATGGCCGGATCGCCGTCGAGTTGGTGCTTTCTCACGAACGCATCGAATGAGCACTCCTTGCCGTGATGCCCGAACTCGACTCCCTTTACATCAAACGGCGTTGCGCCTTCACGCTCCGCCGCTTCCATCACCTTATCCTCCGGCACAAAGAGGAACTCGGCTTGCGGATCGATGAACTTTCTGATGAGCCAAGGACAGGCTACTCGGTCGACTTTCACCCTCTCTCGAGTGATCCACTTCATAGTTCTTTGCCTCCCGAAGCAAAACTGTTTTTCACGCAAGGCGAATCAATGTGTTCCGCTTCCTGGGGCGGCGACCTTTTGCGCACCGAGCGCGGACTTGACGCCCTTGGCCAGTTCCTGTGCCGGCCCTTTGCCCCAGAAGTGCGTGAAGTAGAACGCGGGCTGCTCGCCAATCATGTGGTTGTGCAGCGCGACAATGTTGATGCCGGCCTTGCGCAGCGCCCGCAGCACCGGTTGCGCCTCGGCAGCCGTCATAATGAAGTCGCCGTCCACGGCGGCAAGCTCATCGCTGCCGGAGAACGCGGCCCACGTTGTTAAGCCCATCGAGCCGCTCACGGCGACGTTGTGCATCTTCCCCTCGCGCGCAATGGTCACCTTCACCACGCCCGCCTGCATTTCCGACTTGTGTCCGAGAATCGCTTCAATCGAAGCCGCGTTGATCTTGCCTTCGCGCGGCACGTCGCCAGCGAAACGGGCGGCGGGCGTCGCGTGGTCGGCACGCACCTTTTTGATCGCGTCCCAAACGCCGCTGACGGCGGCGGCTAGTTTCTCGGGGTCGCCCTGCCCGCCGATGTGCATGAAATAGACCTTCGGCTCGTCGAAGAAGAAATGGTTGTGCAGGCCGGTCACTTCCAGCCCTCCGGCAAAGGCAGCGTCCATCGCGGGCGCTACCTCGTCCTGGAAGACGACGGTGTCGCCCATCACCATCGCGCCGTGGGGCGCTGCCGTGAACGCGGCCCACGTGCCGAGGCCGGCGAACGGCTTCAGCGGCATGCCGTCCACTCGGACGGGCACGTCATTGCGCGGCCAGGCGACGCGTACGACGCCGTCCGGAGCGGTCGTCGCCTTGGTCCCGGCGGCGGCTCCGATGCGGTCAGGGTCGAGCCGATGCGGGTTGGGTTCCGCCGCCTTTAACCAGGCGAAGGCGAGGCCGCCGGCGAGAAGGGCTGCGAGCGCGATAAATGTCGTGGCGTTTTTCATGACGGGTCTCCTCACGCGGATGTTGCCGATAACGGTCGCTGGTGAGTGGTGTGCGGTATTCTGGACCACTCACGACTGACCACTCACCACTCACCAGGGTGCAAATCACTTGCCGCCGACGCGGAAATCATCGAACTCCGTCTGTGCATCGGACTTCGACCAGAGCCCGACCTTCCCCCCTTTGGAAATGGTCGCGTCCTTGACGTCCAGCTCTCTCTTGCCGTCCAAGAAGCACTCGATGCGGTCGCCCTGCATCTTGACTTTCAGCGTGTGCCATTCGCCGACCGGAACTTTGAGCTCTTCCTTCGTCTGCAACTGAATGCGCTTGCCGTCGATGACCTTGTACACGCGGTAGTTGTCCTCGAGCGGGTTCATGCGGCAGATGTAGTAATTGTTGGCGTCCTGATAGCGCCAGACGAAGCCGCCGCCCTGATCGTTCTTGCCCTTGAGGGCCTTGAACGCCACCATCACCTCCACGTCGGCGAAGCTCGTGCCCTCCGCGACGCAGATGTTGAAGAGAGCGTTGGGGCTTTCGGCGGTTTGTGCCAAAGCCACGCCGCTTTTCGATGGGGCCGTGTCGTCCGCCACGATCTTCCAGATGCTGCCCTCGCCCTTACCGGTCTGCGCCGCCTTCCAGCCTGCCGGCAGCTTGCCGATGTCGTTCTTGCTGAAGCGTAACGCTTGAGTCTTCCGGTCCTCCGCCAGAAGAGCCGTGGCGAACACCACCACGAGAGCCGCGCCGAGCCATCGCATCGTTCGATCCTCCAAAGACGTATTCTGGGGTCCCCACGCAGGCCATTGTGGCAAAGTAGCCAACTTCGGCAATGAAATAACAGGATACGAGTTCGACGCAGAGTAAAGAAAATGCGGCAGTCGTCCCGATATCCGAAATAGCCCGATTGCGCGCCGATGTTCCGCAAGAGGAATTCATCCGAAAGGCAGTGACCACCATGCCGCCTCTCTCGCGCCGCGACCTGATGAAGACCGTGGCCGCCGCGGGAGCGGTGGCCGTCCTCCCCGATGCGCCGGCTGAGGCTCATGGTCGGCAGCACGCGGACGGCTGGGTCACCGGGCATTTGACCGGGGCACAGGCTGTCGTGGAAACTCTCCTTCAACTTGGCACTGCCTGTGTTTTCGGCATCCCAGGGGCACAGGAGAACGAGCTGTGGGATACGATGAAGTCGAAGCATCTCCCGTATCAGCTCGTTACGCATGAGCAAGCGGCCGCGACGGGCGCGGATGGGTACGCACGCAGTACCGGCCGGCCGGGCGTGCTCTGCATCGTCCCCGGTCCCGGTCTGACGAACGCGCTGACCGGTTTAGGCGAAGCGCGGCTTGATAGCATTCCGGTCGTTTGCATCGTCGGCGACGTGGCCCGTGGCGACAAGTACCGGCCGTTTCAGGTCCACGAGCTGCCGCAAGCCGCCCTGCTCCGACCGATTTGCAAGAGTGTCTGCGAGGTGCAGCACGTCGCGGAGATTCCGTGCGCGATCCAGCAGGCCTTTGCCCTCGCCGCGACCGGCGAACCGGGGCCGACGGCTGTCGTCATCCCGTACAACCTGCTCATCGAAACGCAGCGCTTCCACGTGCCGCCGCCGGGTCCGCTGGAGGTTCTGTTCGATGAGGGGGCGTTCCAGCAGGCGCTTTGCCTGCTCTCGAAGCGCGATCTGCGCGTCGGCATCTATGCAGGTCTTGGCTGTATGGATTTCAGCGCGAACCTGACCGCGTTGGCGGGGACATTGCAGGCGCCCGTGGCGACGAGCATTTGCGGCAAAGGCGCCATCAACGAGACGCATCCACTGGCAGTTGGTTGGGGCTACGGACCGCAAGGCACCGAGACGGCCGAGCACATTTTCAAATCGGTCGATCTCGTGCTGGCGCTCGGCGTGCGCTTCAGCGAGGTATCCACCGCGTTTTACTCACTGCCGCAACATCGGTACCTGATTCACGTTGACGCCAACCCGGATAATCTGGGTCGGATCATGAAGACGTCGGTCTGCGTCAACGCCGACGCCGGCCTGTTTATCGATCGCTGTCTCGCCCATGCGGACGCGGTCCGCCGGCCGTGCGATGCAAGGCTGGCGAAGCGAATTCAGGAGTTGAAAACGGAGGAGTTTCGGAAACACCAGCGCCTCTACGCCCAGTGCGGCGCCGACCCGATGGCGTTTTATCTGGCCCTGCGGCGCTGCGCCTGCACCGACGCCCTCGTGTTCATGGACGTCTCCGCGTCGGAATTCTGGGCGGCCGAAGCGTTCACCGTGACGCAGCCGCGCACCTTCTTCAATCCGACCGACAACCAGGCGATGGGGTGGTCGATCGGCGCAGCGCTCGGGGCACAGCGTGTCCATCCGGGGCGGCAGACCATCGCCATCGTCGGCGACGGCTGCTTTCTCATGGGCGGCATGGAGATTTCAACAGCCGCGCGCGAATGCCTGCCGGTGAAGTTTTTTGTGCTCGACGATCACGCCTATCACTACATGCAGGCATTGCAGAAGCCGGCGTATCTGCGGACGACGGCGACCATTCTGGCCAACCTCGACTACCGGGCGATGGCACAAGGGCTCGGAGTGGCGTATCAGGAGATTAACTGCACGGAAAACCTGGAAGCGAGCATCCGCGCGGCGTTGGAGTACGCCGGCCCGGTGTTGACCCGCGTCGTGACGGATTACCGCAAAAGGCCGCTGCGCTGGGTGGATGCGGCGAAGGGACGTTTCACGAAGGAATTGACCGCAGAACAGAAGGTGCGCTTCCTGGCCCGCATCGGCGCACGGTCGCTCGATCTGCATCCCGACAACGATTGAGAGGTCCAGAGTGATAGCGACCTGACCGCTTCTCGGGAAGCTACTCGGATCATTCCTGATCGTACCGGGGGTCTAAAAATGGATTGCTTGCATTGCACCCCACACACACGGCTGGTCCCATTTTGAGGGGGTGCAACGAATCCGATCGAATGAGGGATGGGACTTTCTCAAATTCACTGAACATCGCAGTGAACAAGAGTGGATAATTGGATGCTCCAGACTCAGTGCTTGACCGCAAACCTAAGGCTTTATCTGGCAAGCGGTTATCAGCGCCGAAATCTCGGCGCTAGTACAAGACTAACTGTCCACTCCCAAAAGGGCCGATTGAGAAAGTCCCTGAGGGATGCCGATTCGTTCGGCGTAACATTTGGGGCGTAACCGCCCGTCCGCTCTAGCGTAACCGCTGTGATTGCAGGGCCTTGCAGCCCTGGGATCCATAGTCGAGAGGGCCTCCTGCGGATAATCTTGCAGCTGACGAAGTCTGCAAACCCGCACGGAGGCCCGGCCATG
>JBGQKZ010000034.1:0-57051 GCA_041499805.1 Gemmataceae bacterium | reverse complement strand
GTGGGGGGTTGGTGAATTTCATGCGTTTGGGGGTCGGGCTATCTGCGCGGGGGGCGGGGGGTTTTTGGTTGTTTCCCCCCCGCACCCCCACCACTCTCGGGGCGTACTCCGAACTTACCGCTCGTACACGTTTATCGTCAGCGTCTCGCCCGGCGCAAGCGACGTCGTCCTGCGCGGCTGCACGAGCCCGGTCGGTCCGCCGAGGACTTCATACGTGAAGCTGCCCGCCGGCTGGGGTTCCAGCGTCCACGCAGCGCCCGGATCGAGCGGAAACGGACGCCCATTGGCGACGACCGTCACGCGGTCGGGAAATGTGTTCTTCAGAACGACCCGTCCCATGCCGGCGGTCGGCGGCGTCGGTACGAACAGCGACGTGCGCGACTCGGGACCGCCCGGAACGGCCGGCGCCGGCACGCGGAGCGCCAGCATTTCCTTTTGCATCGCCGCCATTTGTTCTTTCAGCGCTTTCAACTCCGACAGGACCGTTTGCGCGGTCAAAGTCGCATTCGTGTCGCGGCGCAGCTCCTTCACCTCATCCTTCAGCGTGTCCAGCGATGCGGTTAGCTTCGCTTGCAGCTCGGTGAGCTGCCGTTGCAAGTCGTCGAGCCGTTGCGTGTCCGTCTTGAGCGTAGAGCGGTCCGTCGATTTTTCCGGCTCGGCGAACGCCGGCCCGACCAGCAACAGAGCAAGCGCGAGTGCGAAGAACGTGCGTGTCATGGTGTAAATCCCTCGATGGTGTCTGGGACGATGAGCCTTCGAGCTTACGCGCGGAATAATCGGCAGGCAAGCCAAAACCTGCGCAAACGAAAAACCCTCTCGTTTTCGCTGCGGGTGCGCGGCGAAAACGAGAGGGTTCAAGATTGTCGAAGGACGTCGATTCAGTTCTCTTCGTACTGCGCGATCCGGTTGACGCTTTCCTCGCCGTCCTCGCTCACGTCGTCCACGAGGCGGTAGTTCATGAGGAATGCGTCCTCGCCGCTGTCGTCATAGTAGCTGCGCAGCACGCGCACCGCCTTGAAGCCTTCCGCGCGGAAGAAAAGCTGGGCGTACAAATTGGTCTCACGCACTTCCAGCGTGATCCGCGTCCGCCGATGGCTCGACAGCTTGCTGATCAGTTTCGCGACCATCTGCGTGCCGACGCCGTAACGCCGGCAACTGGGGTGGACGGCGAAATTGAGGATGTGCAGCTTGTTCTTGTGAAGCTCATAAATCATGAAGCCCACGACCTTTTCGCCCTGCTCGGCGACCATGCCGATGCAGTTACGCTGGCGCAGGCAGCGGAGGAAATCTTCTTCCGTCCAGGAGTATTCGAAGCTTTGCTGTTCCGTTTGCAAAACCTCGGGCATGTCCCGACGAATCATCCAGCGGATATGCACGCGGACCTGCTCCTTTTCCGTGCGACCGGTGCTCATACGGCCTCCTCCCCCTCTCGCGGCGCGCAAGGTCCCCTTCCGTGGGGGGCCGCCACGCTTCCGCATGCGTCCCGTTCAGGATCGGCTACGACACTGAAAGACAGGTCGGCGGGGTATTTGGGCGTGGACGCCCTGTTCCGAAGCGTCCCAACCACCGCCGGATGTTAGCAATGCCCCCCGTAACGCTCAATACCACCTACCGCCGCCGAGACGATAGGTCCCATAGGACTCATTGGAACTAGCTTGGCTTGGTGCGAGACAGCGCTGCCGAAATTGAAAATCGGGGATTCCCTTCCCCTGGTCGCGGCCTTCGTGGCCGGTGTCTCGTTGACGGGCTGGTCGGAGTGGACCTGGAAGAAGTTACGCAGCATACCGACCCGCCGCCGGCTTCGCAATTCATTTCTTTGCAAAAAGTTTACTATTCACGGATGTTGATCTGTTGGTTCATTTGGGCCGAAGGGACGCACTTCCATCCGGCTCACGCACGTCCACGCTGGTCTGAAACTGTGCTCGTGCTCCACTTGCCGCGGTCGCCGTCGTGATAATCAACGCGGGACCCGCCTTCGCCGCCACGGCCGAAAGCTTGACTTTTCTTACGCCGCCCGCCGCCAGCGTGCCGAGGTCCGCTTCGATCTCGGTGCCGGCCGGATGTTCCAAGTTCGCGGGCAGTCGGACGTTAAGCACGACGTTAACGGCCGGCGTCGCACTCGCGTTGGTCACTTCCAGTTGGAAGTCCACTTTCTCGCCGATCGACTTGGTCGCCGGCGCGGTTACTTTCAACGCCAGACCCGGCGCCGCGGCGACACGCGTGTTCACGCTTTGGATGGCGAGGAAACTGGCGGTCGTGGTGGATGTAAAGTCGCCCGGACGGCTTGGTCGCAGCTCGATCCGCAAGCGGCGTTCCGCGCCAGACTCCAGGCGGCCTATCTCCCAAACGACGGCCTGCCCCGGAGCGGCGGGCTGAACGCGACCATCCACGGTCGGCGCCCAGGCCGGCAAGGGCGCTTCATATTCTCCGAGCGCCGCGGGATCGGTTCGCACGACTGCCACGCCTTCGGGCAACAGCTCGCTGACAAGCACGCCGGCGAGCGCCTCGGCGGTGGTGTTGCGCACGGTGATTTCGTAATGCACGGTCTCGCCGGCGCGGGCGCTTGTCGGGCCGGTCTTCTCAAGACAGAGTGCGGATCGCGCCAGGGGCGCGGCGCGCGGCGCGGGCGGTATCGGCGGCACTGAGTCGCCAGGCGGGGTCTTTCGCACCGGCGCCGCGGCCGGCGGCGGTACGAGAGGCAGCGCCACGGCCGGCGGCGCGACCATTTCGCGCGCGAGTGCCGGCGGCACGGTCGCGGTTTCCGCCGGCGTCGGCGCCGCGAAGCGCTTCGCAGCCGCGGCCGACATCGCCGACGTCACGGGCGGTTGTGGTTCCGTTGGGGGAGCGGCCACTGCATTCGTCGCCGGCAGCTGTAGTAACGGAGCGTCCGCGGGCAGTGCGGGCGGCGTCGCAGCGGGCGACGGCGCTGTCGGCGAGATCGGCGGCGCCACGGGCGGCGGTTGCGGCTCGACCGATGGCGTCACGGACGTTTGCGCAGTCAATGGCGGCGTCGCCGGCTGCGACCGGGCGATCACCTTGCGCCCCGCGTCGCCCGGCGCCGACGGCACGACATAACCCGGCGGCGTCGCCTCCGGCTGCGCCGCCATACGACCCAAGGACCCAAGAAGTCCCGCGCCCGCCGCCAGCAGCGCCAGTCGCTTCCTGCCACCGCGCACGATTCCCGCCCTCCGTCGTTCTAACGCGCTTCGCACCATTGCACGTACTCAAGCACGGTCGCGAATCCGCTGGTCACTTCGCAGAATACCGGCCGCGGTACTTCTCCGCGGGATACTTCACCGCGTTCTTCTTGATCTTCGCCAGAATCGCCTCGCTCAAGTCGATGCCCAGCGTCACGCTCAGGTTCAAAACGTACACGGCGATGTCCGCGACCTCGTCAGCCACTTCCCCCAATTTCGCCGGGTCGCGCACCACTTGCCTGGATTCCTCGCAGTCCACCCAAAGAAAGTGCTCGAGCAACTCGCCCGCTTCCGCGGCCAGCCCCATGCTCAAATTCTTCGGGCTGTGGAAGCGTTCCCACTCCCGCTCCGCCGCAAATTGCCGCACGGTTTCCTTGAGCGCGGCGATTGTCGTCGTGTTGTCCGGCATGGTGCGTCTCCGTAAAGCCCACGGCGTACAACCCGTCGGCTTTGGTGCAAGCGGCACGTCTTTGTGCGAACGGAAGGACGGGACTATAGCTGGAAGCAGGGGCGCGTCAAGGTGAGTAGCCAGAGTGGACCGCTCGCTCTGCGAGTGGCGATCCCGCTCGCGGAGCGCGGGGACCCGTCTCAGGACAACACGCCGGTAATCACTTCGCCCTGCGCGATTTGCAGCGGCTTATTCAAAGCGTCGTGTACTTCGAAGTGCGGATCAATGCCGAGCAAGGCGAACATGGTCGCGGCGATGTCGTCCGGCCGCACCGGATCGCTGGCGGGATAAGCGCCGATCTTATCCGACGAACCGAACACAGAGCCGCGTTTGACGCCGCCGCCCGCCAGCAACGCCGTGTAGCACTGCGGCCAATGATCGCGCCCCGCCATGTTGTTGATGCGCGGCGACCGTCCGAATTCGCCCATCCAGACGACCAGCGTTTCGTCGAGCAACCCGCGGCTATCCAAATCTTGAAGCAGCGTCGGCAGCGCCTGATCGGTGATCGGAATGAGGTATTCCTTCAAGATGGGATACATCGGGTTGTTGTCAAATCCGTGCGTGTCCCAGCCGCCGTTGTTCTTGCGTCCGCCGATGCTTTCCGCGAAGTAGACGTTGATGAACTTCGCGCCCGCCTCGACGAGACGACGCGCGAGCAAGCAGCTTTGGCCATAGGTTGTCCGCCCATATTTGTCCCGCAAGGCGTCCGGCTCTTTCGACAGGTCGAACGCTTGCTTCACCCGCGGCGAGGTGAGCATCGACAGCGCTTTGTCATACGATTGATCGATCCCTTTCGCGGTCGCCGAGAATTCGAGCAACTCCGATTGCCGATCGATCAGCCGCAACACCTCCCGCCGGTTCTCCAGCCGATCGAGCGACAGCCCGGAAGGCAGTTTCAGCTCCGGCATGCGGAAGTCGGGGCTGTTCGGGTCTTCATGGATGAACAGCGGATCGCACGCCTTGCCGAGAAAGCTCGCGTGCTGCCCCGGCGTCAACGATCCGTCGCGCAGAATGTGCGGATAGCTGACAAACGTCGGCATGCCGCCCTTCGCGGGCGCCAACCGTTCCACGATGGCGCCGTACGCGGGAAACAAGTCGAGCGTATCGCGCAGCCGAATGTCGTCGAGCGGCGGCGCATGCCCGGTGAGGCTGTAATACGTCGCCGAATTGTGGTTCTTCATCCGGTGGTTGACGCTGCGCACCACCGTGACCTTATCCATCACTTGGGCCATGCCCGGCAGCAGATGGCAGACTTGCACGCCGGGCACTTTCGACGCAATCGGCTTCAACTCGCCGCGAATCGCCTCCGGCGCGTTCGGCTTCATGTCGAACGTGTCGGTCTGACTTGGCCCGCCGAATTGATGGAGGAAGATGACGGCTTTGGCTTTTGCCTTGCGCGTGCTCGATTCGGCGGCGCGGAGGAATCGGGGGAGCGACAGTCCGGCTAGGCCGAGGGCGCCGATTTGGAGGAGATGGCGGCGCGTTGGCCCACCGCGGTGGAAGCCGTCGCAGGCTGTCGAGCTATTTTGAGCATTCATCGCGGACAACGTAGCGGGCTACGGAGTGAAGTTCCAGGTGAGTTCTCCAGCGGCCTCCAGTTCCTTGAGAAGCGCCGCTGTCCGCCGCCTCTTGCGCGATCGGCGGATAGCACCGACCGGCCATTGGTTCTTCCAACACATCAGTATAGCCGCCTTCCACGTGGGGCGGTACACATCATCGCGTGCGTCGTAAAAGAGGTAGCCAGCGTCCATGAGTCGAGCATAGTTTTCCTCGTCCTGAGCCTGGCGATAGGCGATTGGGTCGGTCGGTACCGCGATCCGATCTTCGGTGGCCGCGTGTCGCCGCACGACCGCAGCATGGACTTGAAATTGCATTTCCGGGTCCGGCATTGGTAGTTCAACGGCCAGGCAGGACGGTTCCTCGGGAAACAGCGAGCCGGGCATTTCCTGATTTAGGGTTCCCACTTTGCTGCCGTCCCGGAAGGATGTTTGAAAAACGAGTCCAACGGTGCCTACTGGTTCGAGCGGGTGGCCACGACAGGAGACGGCCATTCCAGCAAGGCAGCGCTCCCGCACGTTTTCGAACTCGGCCGAGAAGTGTGTAAAATTGCCCGTCCCGCCATCGGTTCGATAACTAACGACGCGCGAAAAACCCACTTCATTCAAATCAGCGGTGATGCGTTGAATCCGCTTCGAAATATGAGCCGGGACGGAATCGTCTGGTTCAAACTTCTTGCTTCGCAAGGGTCGTGCAAACCAAAGGAGAAAGCGGCCACGAATCGGCGCAATGATCCAAAGGTAGATTGCAAGGAAACCCCACAATCCTAGGAGCAACACGAGATCCCTGTAAGGCGAATCACGCGTGAAGTAGACGAAAAGAACCGCCGCCGCGACGAATACCGCGGTGGCGACGTAAACAATCCAGCGCTGCAAATGCGCCGTCCGGAGAGGCGCGGCTTGTTCAGTGATTTCCATTTGTGCTTTTGTCATACCGCCCAGTTCTCAATGGTCAGTCCCGGCACCCGTTGAAAATCGCGCCGATTGCGCGTCACCAACGTCGCGTTGTTTTCCAGCACGATGGCGGCGATTGAGAGGTCCATTTTCTTGACGCCGAGCTTTTGAGCTTTGAGGTAGGTATAGCGTGTGATCGCTGGTTGCGTGAACGACAGAATCGGCACTCCCGCGAGCAGGCTGACGCACCGCGCGAGTCGTTCTTAGGCGTCCGCCCGCTCCGCCGGCCCGCGTGCCTGCCGAACGAGCGTGTACCAGCCGCGCAACTGTTCCTCAACGCTGATGACGGTAATCGCCAGCTCGCCGCGCTGGACGTACTCTTCGACGCGCCGTTTCACGACCGAGTGCTCGTGCTGATAAAGAGACAGTATGTCCGTATCTAACACGTGGAGGCTCATGGCCGATTCGGATCCTCTTCAACTTCCCGTCGGTAGTCGGCGATAGCCTGCTGCCATCGGTCGAAGAGTGGATCATCTTTGAAAATGCCTCCCATCCGCAGCCACGCCTCTTCTGCTGAAGGCGTCTTTTTCCTGCGTGGCGGACGGGGCACGCGGTTTCCCGAACGGGCAGCCGGTTCAACCAGGCGACGCAGTCGAGCAAGCTCTTTCTCCAGTGTGGCGACGCGAGCCGCCAATGTGTTTGCTATTGCCATCGGTATGTCTCCTGCGAAGCGTTCGGCGATTCGCGAGTTCTCGGTCGCGATTATAGCGGCAAGTCGTTCGCTGCCGAAAGCGCGAAGGCGACGCATGGTCGCTACTCATCCGCCCGGCGCTGCAAATCTTGCAGCACCTTCACCGTAAACCCGCCGATCATCTCGTCGCCGACCATGTAGGCCCAGTCGTTCAGCTTGCGCTGCTTCACGCGCACGCGGCTGCCGTGCTTCACGTTGGTCAAGTCCACCGGGTCATTGTCGATCTTGCCGCAGATGCGGTCGTCTTCCAGGCTCGTCACCGAAACCCAGATGAACTCCGTGGTTTTCCCGTCCGTGATGGGCACTTTGACGCCGAAGGTTTGTTCCGGCGCGCGGCGGGCGAAGGCGGCGACAAACTCCGGCCAGCGGCGTTGCGCCTCTTCGACCGCGGCTTTCATGCGCGGATCGTCGTCCTACACCTCCACCACCGGAACCATCGACATGGACTCGAACACGCCCAGCGGCTTGTCCTGACGTAAACCCTCCTCGACTTGAGCGTCCCAAACACGCAGCTGCTGCCCGGTCGGCCAGAGCAGAGCGAGCGTGTCCTCCGGGGCCAGCGCCGCAAGCAGCTTGCCGATGACGCGATATGGGTCTTCTTCGGTCTCTCCTACCTGGCCAAGTAAGTCCACCGACAGCCACGCCTGGTGTTCCTGGATCACCTTGCGCAGACGCAGCTCCTTCACGCCCTTGGCGGCGGCTTGCACATCGTCGAAGTAGGGCTTCGGAAAACTGAGGACGTTGAACGTGCCCTGACGGAGCTGCAAAATGAACACAGGCGCTTCGCCGATGATGAATTCCACGGCCTCGTCCCCGCCCGCGCCTAAATCGACGTCGAAAGTGCGGTTGACGATTTGCGTCAGCATGTCCGCGTCGAGATAGCGCGGCTCATTCAGCAACAGGACGAGCGAGACCATCGGCCGCTCCGCGTCCTTCTTGCCGAACAGCGATTTGATCCACGACCAAAGGCCCATGGGAAACTCTCCGGAAGCGTGTGGGATCAAACGGCCCAATCTTCGATCAAAAGTCCCGGCACACGCTGAAAATCACGCCGGTTGCGCGTCACCAATGTTGCGTTGTTTTCCAGGGCGATGGCGGCGATGCGGAGGTCGGAGGCGCTGATTCGTATCTTTTTCGCCTTGAGATCGTCGCAACGCGCCATTTCGCTCTCGGAATAGGCAAGGATTTCCCACCGGGCGAGAAAGTGTACCGTCTCACCAAGGCGCCGGTAGGCGTTCGCGACCTCCGCTTTGCGCTTTGATTGCCGAAGCAACGAATACACACCCAGAAAGCTGCTCTTCAACGGTGATCACCGCGATGGCGACTTTCGGCGCCGGCTTCGCGTCGATGCGCGCCTTTACCCTCTCATGATCGCGCTCGTAGAGCGAGAGCGTGTCGGTATCGATGACGAACAGGCTCACGGCGCATCCTCGTCGGCGTCGCGCTCTCGGCGGTACGCCGCAATGGCTTCTTGCCACGCGTCGAACATCGGGTCGTCGCGCAACCAACCCGCCCAACCGGAGAACGGGTGCGGACCGGCGCCGGACTCCGCCGGTCGCGGGCGTCGCCCCTTGCCGTTCCGTTGTGCCGGCGTCGGCTCAACCAGCCGACGCAGTCGCGCAACTTCCCTCTCCAGCGTTGCGACGCGAGCCGATAATGTGCTTGCTCGTGCCATCGGCGGTCTCCCGCGAACCATCCAGGATTCGTAAGTTCTCAGCCCCGATTATAACGGAAAGCCCCGCCCCGCCCACACGACAAAGGACCGCTCAGGTTCCTTCTTCCCGGGCGGCGCCTTGGTCCACGACCAGAGGACCATGAACACGTCTCCGGAGCGACAGGCAAGATCAAACGGACCAATCTTCAATCACGAGACCAGGAACACGCTGAAAATCGCGCCGATTGCGCGTCACCAACGTTGCGTTGTTTTCCAGGGCGATGGCGGCAATGCGGAGATCACTCGTACCAATTCTTAACCGTAGTGCCACCAACTTTTGATAGCGGACGATTGCCCCAAGCGGGAACGCCAGGATTTCCAAACCGCCGAGAAATCGCGTGCTCTTCGCGAGTTCGTCGTACGCGTGCGCCAACCTTGCTGGTTGCTTCGCTTGCCGTAGCACGGCGTACCAGCCGGAGAGCATCTCCTCAACGGTGATTACTGTGATGGCGACGGTATGGCCTGCATGGGCCAGCACGTTCGCCTCCACGACGGGGTGACGATGCCGCAACAGCGTCGCTGTGTCCGTATCAAGGGCGAATACGCTCATGGGATGCCATCTTCTACATCGCGCTGGCGACGATATTCCTCTACGGCGGCTTGCCAATCCTTGAAGAGCGGGTCATCCATGCCGAGGTCGCTCTGGAATTTCTTCCATGCAGGCTCGGGCGGCGGCCCAACTTCTACTTGCGTCAGCTCTGCGCCGTTGGCCAGGCGTTGCTTAATCAGTTCCCGCAAACTGTCAAGCGCCTGTTCGCGCGTGCTTCCTTCCGCAATCAGGCCGACGGGAGTGTTGCTGCTCGCCCGGTACCCGTTGCCATTCAGCGGTTCTACCAGCACGGTGATCTGCATCGTCTTGTCCTCCCTTGCAGTAGCCGACAGCGCCGATTATATCGCGGTTCGCTGTCTACCGCCGCAGCAGGAACTCCTTCGCATTCACCAGTCCCCACACCACGTCTTCGAGCCCCGCGCGCCGCTCTTTTGCGTTCGCAAGGTAGCCCAACGCCGCCTTTCGTTCCGCGGCGCTCGGCATGCGGCTCAACGCCGCCAAGTAGAACTCTTCGACAATTTCATGGTCGTTTCGTCCCGCCGCAATGAGCTTCCCCATGCGGTTCTCCTTCTCGGTCAACATCTGCTGCAACAACTCTCCGGTCAACAGTTGAAAGGCCTGACCCAGCGTCGGATCGTCGGAGCGTTCGCAGTCGCAGGAGAGGAGCCGATCCGGTTTGCCGAACGATTTGAGAAAGCGTTCGCCGTCGGTTGCCTGCACGCCCCGCCGGCTCGGGGGCCGGACGCCGGGAAGCTGCCCGGCGCGGAGGCCGAGCGGGTAGCCGTTGAACTTTGCCGGCACGCCGAGAACTTGAGACACGGCGTCGAGCAGTTGTTCCGCCTGCAACGGCCGGACGAGGGCGTGCGAGAAGTTCGCTTCATCGTCGCGGTTGGTGTCGTTCGGCAAGGCGGCGGTTTGATAGGTCCGCGAGTTCATGATCGTGCGGATCAGTTGCCGCAAATCGAAATGATGCGACGTGAAATCTTCCGCCAAAGCCGCCAGCAACGGAGCGTTCGACGGCGGATTCGAAGCGCGGAAATCGTCGTTCGGCTCGACGATGCCGCGACCCAGCAAATGAAACCAAACGCGGTTCGCCTGGGCGCGGGCGAAGAATGGGTTATTCGGCGCCGCGACCCAGTCGGCCAGGGCCTGCAAGCGGTCCGCGTCACCCGCGAGCGGGCGTGCGCTGTCGAGCAGCCGCGGCGGTTGCGTCTTGCCGGTCTGCGGGTTCTTCCATTCGCTGACACGGTCGGTCCACACGATCTGGTCGCCGTCGAATTCGTGCGTGTCGAGCCGATCGCGGCGGTTGTTCTCTACGATGCGATACTGCACACGGGCAAAAACGGCAGCCAGGCTGTGGTAATCGTCCTGCGTCCAGCGGTCGAATGGGTGATTGTGGCACTTCGCGCATTGCAGGCGGATGCCGAGGAAGACCTGTGCCGTCGCCTCGGCCCGTGTTTGCGGATCGCGCAGCGCACGATAGAAGTTCGCGGCCGGCTCGGCGTAGGTGCTGCCGCGGCCGGCGATCAGCGCGCGCGCGAACTCGTTGAGCGGTTTGCCGATCAAGATGCACTGCCGAATCCACTCGTGAAACGCTTGCACGCCCTTGCGGTCGAGCGTTTTTTCTTCGCTGCGGAGCACGTCCGACCATTTCAGCGCCCAGAAATCGGCGAACTCCGGGCGTTCGAGCAGCGCGTCGATGAGGCTTGACCGTTTGTCCGCACGGGAGTCTTGCAGAAAACGCCGTGCCTCCGCCGCGGTCGGCAGGACGCCGAGAACGCCGAGATACGCGCGGCGCAGGAATACACTGTCCGAACAGATCGGCGACGGCGCCGTTCGCAATGCTCGGAGCTTGGCGAAGACGTGATGATCGATGTAATTCGCTTCCGGCGGATTGGGCCAAACGAATCCCGGTCGATCCGGCACAAAGGCCAGCGTCACCGGCACGCGCTGATTCAGGTAGCGGACGAGGATCGCCGTCTCGCCCATTTGTTCCCGCCGTACTTCGCCGTCGGCGTTCACCGCGACGATCTGATTCGAGGTCTCAAAGACCGCCAGGCGCGTCACGTCGCGTGTGGAACCGTCCGAGAATCTTGCCACGACGCGTAGCTGCACACGATCGGCGGGTTCAATGAGAAACTGTTCGCGCGGCGTCACCTCGATCCGCGTAAGCACCGGGGCCCCGGCGGGATCCAACGGCAAGCCCTGTTGAATCCAGCGACGCATCAGCGCATATTCCGGCGAGCCGACGGCGAAGCGCTTGCCTCCTTCATGGGGCACGGCGGTCGTCGCCTTTTGGAGCACAAGACTCTCGGCGGCGTTCTGCGTATCAACACGCCGGCCAAGCATGTCGCGGGTCAGCGCCAGGTAATCGAATGCCGGATCGTCGCCGCGGAGGGAAAGTTTGAAGCCGTTCTTGCCGTTCAAATTGCCGTGGCACGTCCCCGCATTGCAACCGGACTTGGAGAGGACCGCCATGACGTCGTTGCGAAAGCTGACCGGCTGCGCGCACGCGGCGCTCGCGGCGACCAAATGCAATCCGATCAGGAGACCAGGCCAATGCGGCGTCATGAGTTCTTCAGGCGGGGAGCGATTCGTGCAAGGGCGGGTTCGCCAGTCATCTTAAGAGGATCGTCCAATCGCCGCAAGAAACAACGGCCGGTTGGTCACAGAGGAACGGCGATCCCGGCTTGGTGGGCGCGCGAAGCGGCTTCGGGAGCGTCGTCCTGGCCGCAGCTGCAATAAGCGCCAACCCGCGCGTTCGGCTTGAAATGCACCGAAATAAAGGACACTACGGAGAAAACGCATCGTTTCACTATTTAGAAATTCCCGCTTCTCATTTTTCGTGGCAAATACTTGGGAATAAAGTGCTTGCGGCCGATGCATGGGAAAGGCGTTGCCGCGCAAAGAGGATAAAAGCGGCCACGGATTCTTCGGTTTTCGCGCGCCTATTTCCTACTTACGAAGGGTCACAAAAACTGTTCTCCCGGTGTTCCTGTTTTCGTGGAAGGCTGCTTTTGCTACGATGCGGGCCTGCGGAAACTTGCGGACGAACCATCATGGCGCGCACCCAGAAAAAAGACGAAGACGGCCTGAAAATCATCTGCCGCAACAAGCGGGCGTTCCACGAGTACGAAGTGCTCGACCGCATGGAGTGCGGCATCGTGCTGACCGGCACAGAGGTGAAGAGCTTGCGCGACGGGACCGCCAGTTTGGAGGACGCCTACGCCAAGATCGAGGATCGCGAAGTATGGCTGCTCGGCAGCGACATCCCGGAATATGCGATGGGCAATCGCATGAACCACAAGCCGAAACGGCCGCGGAAATTGCTGCTGCACCGCAATGAAATCGAGAAGTTCGCCGGCAAGGCAGCGCAACGCGGCTTCACGTTGGTGCCATTACGGTTGTATTTCAAGGAAGGCAAGGCGAAGGTGGAGATCGCCGTCGCCCGTGGCAAACAACTGCACGACAAGCGCGATTCGAAACGGAAGGCCGAAGCCGACCGCGAAATCCGCCGCGCCATGTCGCGCCGCGATTGACGGTTGAGCGGCGGTTCCGAGAACCGCCGTGCTGTCATGGAGGACGGCCCGTGCGTCTGACCGCGCTCGTCGAAAGCCCTGAACACGTCTGCTGCCGCTATCGGCTCGCGGCGTTCCGGCCCTTTCTCGAAGGCGCCGGCCACACACTCGAATTGCGCCCGTGGCCACGCGCCTGGTGGTCGCGTTTGCGGCTCAGCCGGGAATTGCACAACGCCGACGTCGTCATCGTGCAACGCCGCTTGTTGCCGGCCTGGCAACTCTATTTGCTGCGCCGCGCGAGCCGGCGTCTTCTTTTCGATTTCGATGACGCCGTCTTCTCGCGCGATTCCTACGCGGCGAAGGGCCTCCGTAGCGTCAACCGCCGGCATCGCTTCGGCGCGATGCTGAAGACCGTGGACGGCGCCATTGCGGGGAATTCCTGGTTGCGCGATCAAGCGACTTGCTGGTTGAAGTCGGAGCGCATCCACCTTATTCCGACCTGCGTGGATGTCGTGCGCTATCCCGTCGCCCAACAGGTGCGCACCGAGGGGGTAGAACTCGTATGGGTTGGCTCGTCGAGCACGCTCCAGGGGCTCGAGCGCATTCGCCCTTTGTTGGAACGGATCGGCGATCAGTGCGCCGCGGTGCGTCTGAAACTCGTTTGCGATCGTTTCCTGAAGCTCCGCCATTTGCCGGTAATCGAATGTCCGTGGTCGGAGAGCCGTGAGGCGCAGGACATCGCCGCTGCCGACATCGGCGTGAGCTGGCTGCCCGACGACGACTGGAGCCGCGGCAAGTGCGGGCTGAAGGTGCTGCAATACATGGCCGCCGGGCTGCCGGTCGTCGCCAACCCCGTCGGCGTGCAAGCGGAGCTGGTGCGGCACGGCGAGACGGGTTTCCTGGCCGAAACGGACAGCCAATGGATTGATGCCATCGCGCGACTTGCCGGCGATCCCAGTTTGCGGCGGCGAATGGGACAGGCAGGGCGACGGCGCGTCGAGGAGGGTTACCGTGTGGCGGCCGGCGCGCGCCGGTGGTTGGAACTCCTCGCCGGCTTAGAGACAAGAAGGCAGGCAGCGTGAGCGACGGACGCGCGAGCTTTGTGGAAATGACGGCCGCCGGCGTCCGTTGGCAGTTCCGCCCGGAGTTGCGCGAGCTGCTTTTCGGGCAGAACGGGCTGCGTTTGTCCTCGTGGCTTAAAGACGGCACGGCACGCGTCGTCAAGCACGGGCCGCACCGGACGGTCTACCGCGTCATGCTCGCCGGTTGCTCCTTTTTCCTGAAACACTACCGTCTGCACGACGCGCGCGCTTGGCTCCGCGAGCTGGTGCGGCCGAGCAAGGCGCGGATGGAATTCGACCGCGCGCTGGCCGTCGCCGCGCGCGGCGTGCCTACCGCGACGCCCTTGGCGGTCGGCGAATGCGTGGCACGCGGTCCCGCCGACAGCTTCCTCATCACCCAGGCCCTCGACGAAGTGATCCCGCTCAGCGATTTCATCGAGCGAACCCTGCCGACGTGGACGCCGAAACGGCGGGCGCGGATGCGCGTCCGTTTGGCTCGCGCCGCCGCTGAAATGGTCGCCCGCCTGCACGACGCGGGAATCCTGCATAACGATTTTCATCCGGGCAATCTGCTGCTCCATTACGACGCGGCCGATCTGCCCTCGCTTTATCTCATCGACTTGCACGCGGTGACGCTCGGCGGCCCGCTCGGTTGGCCTGCGAGCCGTGCAAACCTCGTGATGTTGAACCGTTGGTTTACCATGCGCGTCGGTCGTGCGGATCGGTTGCGCTTTTGGCACGCGTACAGTTCGGCGCGGCTGCACGTGCCCACGGGGCACGGCCGGTACACGCTGGATCTATTGGGGCGTGATCTGGAGCGCCGCACCTGGCTCTCCAACCTCGCATTCTGGCGCAGTCGCGATCGCCGTTGCTTGGAAAACAACCGGCACTATCGCCGCGTGCGCTCGCGCGGCGTCATTGGCCACGCAGTTCCGGATTTGGATGCGGAGACGCTCGCTCCGTTCCTCGCCGACCCGGATGCCTTGTTTCATCTGCCCGGCGTAAAGTTGCTGAAGAATTCGCGTAGCTCGACCGTCGCCGAGTTTAGCGTCGTCATAAATGGTGAACCGCGCGCGGTCGTTTACAAACGGTTTCGTGTGACTTCGTGGCGCGACCCGTGGACTTCGCTCTTCCGCCGATCCGCGGCGCTGCGCTCGTGGGTCTTTGGCCACGGCCTGCGCGAACGCTGCCTGCCGACCGCTCGCCCGCTTGCCGTTTTCCACCGCCGCGTCAACGGCCTGGCTTGCGAAGGCTACCTGCTCACCGAAAAGATTTCCGACGCCGTGGATCTGCGCCGCTACGTCAACGATCTTGCCACTGTGCCTGCCGCGGAGCGCCGTGTTCGTGTCCGTCGCCTCGTTGACCGGGTCGCGGTGCTCGTGCGGGAATTGCACTCCCGGCAGTTATCGCAACGTGATTTGAAAGCCGCAAACCTTCTTGTAGGAGTTGGACCGCGTCAAGCGACTGGCACTCGCCACTCAGTGCCCAATACGCAGGATTCGGCAACACCGCAGCCACAGAGTCTCGAAACCGCGATCAATGTTTGGCTAATTGATCTTGTCGGCATGAGACGATGCCGCCGCCTCTCGCGCCGGCGTCGCGTGCAAAACTTGGCTCGCTTGCACACCAGCTTTTGCCACGACCCGCAGTTTACGCGAACAGACAAGCTGCGCTTCTTGCGCACCTATCTGCAATGGGGACTGTTCGGGCGCCACAGCTGTAAGCGTTGGTGGCACGAGATCGCCGTTGCGACGAACGCAAAGATCGCGCGCAACCAGCGAAGCGGCCGACCGTTGGCGTAAGAGCGGCGAGCGTCAAGGAACGAATTGATCCGGATTCGGCTGGTTTATTTCAGGCGCGCCGCGTAGAATCCCCCGCCCCTTGGGGCACTTCCCGTCGGCAAAGGAGCAAGGGCCACAGGCACGATGACCACGCGGCGGCAACTTGGTTGGGCGGTGGCCCTGTCCGTCTGCGTGGGCCTTGCCGGCTGCAATACGCTCAAGTTCGCGCCGCTGTCGTCGGACAAGCTCGTCCGGACCGACAAAGAGCAGGGACCGCTGCCGCCCGGCAAGTGCGCGATGCGCATCTCGCAGTTTGTCTTTCTTTCCGACTTCGAAGTGCAGCGCGACACGCCGCTGTTCCAGGAGCTCGGTCAACTCCGCGAGCAACTCTACAAGGACCTGCAACTCCCCCCCTCGCATACGCTCGTCCAGGTGTTCCTCTTCGAGGATCGCGAGCGCTATGACCGCTACATGCGCGCACGCTATCCCGACTTGCCGCCGCGACGGGCGTTCTTCGTCGCGCAGCCGCGCACGGTCGGCGGCGCGGAAGATTTGTTCGTCTACACGTATTGGGGCGACCGCGTGCAGGAGGATTTGCGACACGAGTTGACGCACGCGCTGCTCCATTGCGTGCTGAAAGATGTGCCGCTCTGGCTCGACGAAGGTTTGGCCGAATGTTACGAATTGCCGCCCGAACGCAACGGCACCAACTATCAACATCTGGAGCAACTCCGCCGCAGCGTCAACGGTCCGTTCGAACCGAACCTGGCCCGCTTGGAGCAGTTCCGCCAGGTCGATCAGATGAAGCCTGCGGAGTACCGCGAATCATGGGCGTGGGTCCATCTCATGTTGCACGAGTCGCCGGAGGCGAAGGCGGTGCTGCTCGCGTACTTGCAACAGCTTCGCACGAATCCTACTCCCGGACCGCTGCAACCGCGGTTGGCGGCGGTGCTCCCGGAACTCGACGAATCACTGCTAAAGCATCTCGATCAGCTCGACAGCGTCCGAAGCGAGGGCCCGCATTTCCCTCGTTGACGGGAAATCAAGCACCCAATACACGAAAAACACGAAATCGAGCTGCTCACTGTAGAATGAAGCAGCAGATGTGGATCGCGCGATCGCGTTCTTTTTCGTGTCTTTCGTGGCATTTCTATGAACGTCCTCGTCACCGCCGGCAACACACAGGTCTTCATCGACCGCGTTCGCTGCCTCACGAACATTTTCACCGGCCGTACCGGAACGCGACTGGCTTTGCACGGTTATGAGCGCGGTCACACCCTGCGCTTGGTCACGTCGCATCCGAACGTGGTGAAGGAGCAGGCGCCGAACCTCACTTTGGGGACGGCACGTTGGGCCGTCGAACCTTATCGGACTTTTGACGATCTCGACGCCGCCCTGGGTCGAAGTTTGCAAGGCGGCGGCGTGGACGTTGTCATTCACAGTGCGGCGGTCAGCGATTACCTCTCCGCCGGCGTCTATGCGCCCGCACCGGGCACGCGTTTTGACGCGGCAAGCGCTACCTGGCGGTGCGACGACAACCCGACGCTGGTGGACCGCACGGCCGGCAAAGTGAAGAGTGACGAGCCGGAGCTCTGGCTGCGGTTGGTGCGAGCGCCGAAACTGGTGGACAAAGTGCGAACCGCGTGGGGCTTCCGCGGCGTGCTGGTCAAATTCAAATTGGAAGTGAGTATCGCTGACGATCAATTGATCGAAGTGGCCGAGCGCTCCCGCCGCCAGTCCGCCGCCAATCTCATGGTCGCCAACACGCTCGAAGGGGCCGGCGCGTGGGCGTATATCGGTCCGTTCGCCAAGGCTTACCGGCGCGTAAGTCGCGACGAATTGCCAGGAATCTTATTCGACGAAGTGGAACGCTTGCACTCGGAGCAGCCTCATGGCTAACGTTCTTCTGGGCGTCACCGGCTCTGTGGCCGCGATCCGCACACCGGAGCTTTGCGCCGCGCTGACGCAGGCGGGGCACCGCGTCAAAGTTGTGGCCACTCGGGCCGCGGTGTATTTCTTCGATCCCGTAGCGCTCGACCCGTCCCAAGCGCAGCGGAATCCGCAGGTCGTGATTTTGGACGAAGACGAATGGCCGGGACGCGAAGCCGGCCGGCGTTGGCAGCGCGACGAGCCGGTTTTGCACATCGAATTGCGCCGCTGGGCGGATTTGTTCCTCATCGCCCCGCTCGATGCCAACACGCTCGCGAAGTTAGCGAACGGGCTTTCCGATAATTGTTTGACGTGCGTTTGGCGAGCCTGGGACCCGGCTCGACCGGTCGTGCTCGCGCCGGCGATGAACACGTTGATGTGGGAGCATCCGCTGACCGTACGGCACTTGCGGCAACTTGCCCTTGACGCCGCACGACGTGATCCGCCGCTTGAGTTGGATCGTGAGGCGTTGATCGAGTGGATCAACCAATGCTGTCCGGCGCTGCGGATCGTTGCGCCGCAGAGCAAGAAGTTAGCATGCGGCGACGTCGGAGTCGGAGCGATGGCAGGGATCGAAGTCATCGAGCAGGCCGTCAACGCGCTGTCCAGCAAGGTCGGGAGCGCTCTGCATGGCTAAGCCCTACGATGCCACGGTAAAACAGCTGGTCAATGCATACCCCCTTGACTGGATTCGGAGTTTCGGCCTGCCGTTCGCGGACGAAGTGGAGGTGGTGGACGCGGATCTCTCCACGATCAGCACGCAGGCGGACCGGGTGTTTCATATCAAAGCGCCGGTGCCGTGGGTCATGCACCTGGAACTGCAAGCACAATACGACGCGGGGCTGTTGCGGCGAGTTTTGCGATATAATGTCCTTTTGAGCGAACGATTCAACCAATTGCCCGTTCTAAGCACGCTCGTGCTCTTGCACCGTGACGCGGACGCGGCGGATTTGGCGCGGCCTCTAGAGTGCCTACTTCCAGATGGCAGCCGGTATCTGGAATTCCGCTGCAAAGTTGTGCGGATTTGGGAGCAGCCAGTCGAATCGATCCTACAAGGCGGGATTGGGATCCTGCCGCTGGCGCCATTGGCCGCGCTTGCCGGCACCGACGTGTCCTCCGTAATTCAAGCGATGAAGCAACGGATTGATCTCGAAGTTGCGCGGCCCTACGCTGCAACGTTGTGGGCAAGCACGTATGTTTTAATGGGCTTGCGATACACCGCGGAGGTGAGCGACAAATTATTGGAGGGGGTCATAGACATGAGCGAATCAAGCACGTACCAAGCGATTCTGAATAAAGGACGGGACATCGGCAAACTTGAAGGGTTGCGAGAAGCGCTTATTCGCTTGGGCCAAAAGCATCTAGGCACGCCGGACGCGCAGATGCTCGCGCGCGTGCAAGCGCTCGCCGACGTTGGCCAATTGGAGGAGTTCATCGATCACGTGCATGCCGCTGAAAGCTGGGACGAGCTGCTGCGCTAAAGCGCATTTGCAACGTCCGATGACATCAGCAAGTCGGAATTCTCACGGCGATATCATTTCTTCGCCACCGCCGGCACCACGAAAACCCAATCCACCTCTTCGCGCAGCCATGTGACCGGATCGGTGCCAATGCCCAACCGGTCCGGGCGTGTGTGACGCATGCCGCCTTGGTCGGCGAGGTCGAAACCGACGCTCCAAAGGATGCCGTGGCCCGCGGGAACGGTTAAGGGGGCATCCTCGTCCGGCAGGCCCGTTTTGGGAAATACCGGGATCTCCTCCTCGCCCGAAACGCGGTAGCCGAACGTATTGCCGCTGAACGGGTCGAGCGGGAGTTCCGCCAGATAGCGCGGGACAAGCTGGTCCAAACGATCGGCCCGTGTGCCGTTCTCCATTTGATAGAGGAACAAGGCCACTTTCAGGCGTTCCGCGCGCAGCCGGCACAGAGCCGCGATATCGGCGCGGCGAAATTGGTCGACGGCGAAGTTATCGAGTAGGAGAAGCAGCCACGAACGGCTTACCAGATCGTGCAAGCGCTCGCGCGTGAGCGCGGCATCCGGTCCTGACGCCGCGGCTTGCCAGTTGGTCGGCGAGAGTGGATGTCGGAGGCTCGGACGTGACTCGTCCGGGGTCCGGAGGATGTTCACGACTTCACGGAGAGTCTCTCGGTAATCGCGCTCGGCGGCGCGAAATTCGCCCGCCTCCACGGCGTTGAAGATGCGCTCGCTGCGCATCTTCTCCCACGGCATCTCGCGTCCGGTCGTGATCAAGTCGCCGCCCACCGCCTGATTTAACGGCGCCCGCAGATTGAGCTGGCGCTGCAAGAACGTCGGATCGTCGAGGGCGCCTTTCAGAAGCACATACTCGGTCTTCAGCAGATCTGTGAACGGCGGCAATTCCCTTTCGTGCCGATTCAGCATTTCGAGCGCCTGCCGCACCAGCTCGGGACGATTGCCCACGCGCACGAGCCATTGGTCGAGCGCTTGCAGCGCGTTGTTTTCAGCGGCGACCGCACTCAACAGAGTTTGTTCGGTGGGGTAGTTGCGCGCGTTGCGCGCGACGGTGAAGATCAAGGCGATGTGTTCGAGCGCTTCGCCGTCTCGCCCGCGTGCTTGCAATTGCAACGCCCGCGCCGCCAAGAGCAAGGCGCACTGTCTGACTGCGAGGAAGTTCACTTGGTTGGAACTCAACGTCAGGGCGCGCGGGTTCTCGATGATGCCGAGCGGCTTGTCGGCCGCTTGCCGCAGCATGTCGATCCAATCCGCGTTGCAGGAATAATTGAGCCATGGTTCCCAGGCCGGCGACTCGGCGGGCCAGCCCATTGCCAGAACAGTACGGAGACCGTCGTTGTAAGCTTGCAAGGCGATGGCAGAATTTGACGCGGTATTCGGGCTGCGCAGTTTCTCGATCGCGGCCAGGTCTGGAATCGGCACGTCGGGGGGCGGCTGGCGCACGTCGCGGATTGGATCGGGCGCCGGCGGTTGAAGCGGCACGCGCCGTTGCGCATTCTCCCGTAATTCGCGGGCGCGACGGATGCGGTCGTCAACGACACTGGCCGCGGCGTCGACGTGCCGTTGCAGTTCTTGGACGCGCGCCCCGGCCTGACGCACGAGCAAACCCGCTTCGTTGTCCACGGGCACGCTGGCGAGATAGGCTTTCACGTCAAATGGCTCGCCGACTTCGGGAACTTCGTAAACACGCCACGCCATGCTGCCGGCGATCCACAGAACGATCAATTGCCAGCAGCCGATGAGGAACGCAATCGACCGCCAGGTTTTGAGCCGTTCGCTCATCCATGCCCACATCACGGCACGGCAGGCGAAGAGGAGCAGCGCCGGCACGAACAGCACCTGCCAAATGCTCAACCCGCCGTTGACCAGCGCCGGAACCCAGACGACGGCGAGCAGCACGCTCACAGCCAGCGACAGGAGCACGGCCACCGCCGTCTTCTTCATCACGAGCGTGAAGAACTGGCTGACGCTAAATCCGTACGGCAGCCACATGGCGAAGAATACGAGCACGCCGATGATGAACGCGGGCCGCGACTCCGGCGACAAGACATCCGCGCGCCGGGCGATCTGCTGTCCGATTTGCGGTGCGCCCCCGCTTTTGGCGACCTGTACGAGAATCTGCAGCGCCATGCCAATGAGTACGGCGAGACAAACGATGCCCGCCAACACGGCCCACGTACCAACTTTGGCCAGCCACACGCGGCCGGGCGGCACCCGTTGGTCGCCGAGGAACTTGTAGCTGCCGCTCGCCGCCTCGGGCGCGAACACCATCCCACCGCACGTCACGCCGACCAGCAGAGTGATGAACGGCCACGCGAGAATGCCCACGACCGGCGTGAGGAAGCCGAAGAAAAGGCCGACCACCATGAGTGTCCAAAACGTGCCGCGCCCTTGCAGCCACGAGAGCCAGATGAGCGTGCGATAGCCGAGCGGCACCCGCATCGGCGGCGCGGCAACGACAACCCGGGCGGCGACGGCGACCGCATTCGCCGCGACACCGTCGCGGTTGAAGTCGGCAACGTTCTTCTTGCGTTTCTCCCTGTCCCACGACCAACCCACGGTGCTGAGACGGCCGGCGTCGTCCTTACAAAACACCGTCCGCGAAAACAGGCCCATCATGAGGCCGATCACAATCTGACTTACGAGCGGATTCAGCCCCGTGATGACAAAAATGATGCCGCTCGGCAGCCAACTCGCGACCACAAACAGCGCGGCGACGCCGGCCGCCGGCAGCGCGTTGTTCATGAACGACGACGTGAACAGGCCCCAGCCATAAAAGGTCAACGCGATCACCGGCAGAGCCACATACCAATACTCGGCGACCAGGAGCGGACTGGAAACCCGGCCGATGTCCCACACGAGAACAAGGGCCATGACGAGCACCGCCTCGGCCAGCGTCAGCACGAAGCCCATAAACACTTTTGTCCACCACACGCGCGACCGGCGGCCGGTGAGCGCATCGATAAACGTCTGCGTGTTCGCTTCTTTTTCGCCGGCGAACATCGTCGCGCCGCACACCAGCCCATAGACCGCGACCATGCCCACGGCAAAAAGAGCCATGGCTGTAAGTTTGTCCGTATCGGCCGACGCGGAACCCTGCGGCGCATAGAGCGCTACCAGGGCGTAGAGCGGGCCAAGCGTCAATACCGCCATCGCCAGCCAGATGGTGCGGTGCTCGCGATATTCCTTCCAACAGAGCGTGCCGATCACCAGCCCACCTCCTTCCGCGTCAGCAGGGCGCAGTAGGCTTCTTCCAGGGCAAGCGGCGCTTCCTCGAAGTCATGAATGCCTTCGGCGAAGCGCAGTTTTTCGACCGCCACGGGATTCGGGTCCTGAATGACAGCTTCCCACATCTTGCCAAGACCATTCCGTTGCAGCACGACGCCGAGCATGCCTGCGTCCGGCGGCTCCTCCACGTACCGAAGACGGAAGCGCACGACCCGTGAGCGCAATTCGTCCATCGTCGCGGACAGGATCAACCTGCCGTCCGCCATGAAGGCGACGTGACTCGCGATGCGCTCCACTTCGGCGATTTGATGGCTCGAGATGAGGATGGTCCGGCCTTCGCCCGCCATCTCGACCATGCTGGAGAGGAACTCGCGCCGCACCAGCAGATCGAGGCCGGATGTCGGCTCGTCGAGGATCAGCACGTCGGGATCGGCCGCGAGGGCCAACGCAAGGGCGACTTTTGAGTATTGGCCCTTCGATAGATTCTGCAATTTCGCTTTCGGGTCGAGATCGAAGTGGTGAATCAGGTCGTTGTAGCGCGGCATGAAACCGGCGGCGTGGAAGCCGGACGTGAACCAGCCGATTTCGGCGACGCTCATCCAGTCGTAAAACTTCGGCTTCTCCGGAACGTAGCCGACGCGTTGCCGTAATCGGGCGGCGCCGATCCAGCAGTCTTGGCCGAGGATGCGGGCCTGACCGGCGTCGGGCCGGAGCAGACCGGTGAGCATTTTGATTGTGGTGCTTTTGCCGGCCCCGTTGTCGCCGAGGAAAGCGAAGATCGCCCCCTTCGGCACCGCGAGATTCATCCGGCGCACTGCCATCTTGCCGCGGAACGATTTGGTAAGTCCGCGTGTTTCAATAACGGATTCCATCACTCCTTCCCCCTCGCGCGACGTTGACCATTGACGTGATTCAATTCCTGCTCGACCAGGTGTCGAATGTCGTCCGCCGGGAGCGCGCTCGACACGGCCTCGCGGAGCGCGTCGCGGATGCGACTGCGGATAATGTCCTGGCGTTGTTCCATGCACAGCTTGCGGGCGTCGGGCGTCACTTCCATACCGCGGCCACGCTTCGGCGTTACGATGCCGCGGCGTTCCAGCTCTTGAAACGCGCGGGCGACGGTGTTCGGATGCACCACGAGCCGTGCCGCCAAATCGCGGACGCTCGGAATCATCGTGCCCGTCTCCAGATCGCCGGCCGCGACAGCGAAGGTCACTTGCGCGACGATCTGCTCGTAGATCGGGACCGGAGAGTCTGGATGGATGTCGAGAAGCATTTCGGTTACCGGACGCAGTGTACCATTGTCTTAGTACACTAGCTCTGCTCGCTTTCCGTTGCAAGAGAAATCTTCGTGGGCTCGTCATTTCGTTCGATGTGACGCGGAGCGAGGGCGGAATTGAACACGGTGTTCAAATCCCGGTTGCGACTCACATTTTCTCGGGACGCATTTCAAAACCTGTTCACATACGGCAAGGCCTTGTTTCGCAACGCCTTTTGGCTTTTTACGCTGGAACGCGGCGATAGCAGGAGGGGTTGGCACCGGATTCGCCAAATAATCTTTGACGCCAAACGGAACAGCGAGCGGGAGCAGAGAAGCGGCCTCTGTGGACTCCGTCCGGAACTGCGGAGTCCCCGCCTCGACGGAAAGGCGGTTGGTATGAGGGACACGGGTTGTGCGCCCAGCGTGCGCTTGTGGCGGTCTTCACGCCTGAGGTGTACCGACACCGTCGCGATTCGCCGGGTCTGCCCGTCGCCGCTCGACACGCGTTTCGCCGGCGACCCGTGGGTCATCCAGGGACGCGCAGCGATTCACGTCTGTATCGGCAACTTTCGCGTCGCACACATTGACGCCTTGCCGTTCGACGTTCCGGGATTCAATCGCCTGCTGGATCGCGTTCGTACACGTCGAAATCGTTGATGTGACCAAAACCCAATGTTGTTAGGCGGCGAGCACGGTTGTGTTCCGCAGCGCGACCCTAAAACACCGACGTGAGCAGTGCTGTAGTTATCGCCGGAACGGGCCGGAGCAAATAGCACGTCAAGAAGCCCGCGCCGAACGCCAGCGCCAATGCCAGAATTGCCAGCACGGTCAGCAGCGTGGCCTTTCTCGGCGTCATCCAAATGCCCTGAACCGGCACGGCCGGCGCGCGGCCCCTCGCTGCCGCGCTTTGCGGCAGATCAAATTTGTCATACGCCGGCTCGGCGAACGTCCCCCACGCGCCGACGGGCGGATCGGCCGATCCAGGCGCGCGACCGGTCGCCACCGCGGCGCCCTGCGGCTTGCCCTCCGTTTCGCTGAGCAATTGGGCGAATTCGCTTCGCTCAAAGATCGGCTCGTCGGCGTCGGAGCCCGGCTTCGGCCCCGGCTCGGTGTCGGATTGCGGCACTACCACCTGTCCCGCGCAAGTCGGGCACCGCACCACCGTTCCAGATTTACGGCGGGCGATCCCCATCAATTGATTGCAATAGGCACAGCGGAATCGGATTGGCATGGCACCCCCCGAACTCGCTTCTCCGCGGAAAAAGGTGTCTGGAACTCGGATCGAAAGTTCCAGACACCTTTTTCCGCCGCAGGCAAACGGGTTGCAACCCGCGGATGTGACACGATCATTGTCCCGCGCACCCGGTCCGGCTTCAACCTTTACTTGACGGACTGGGCACGGAAGGGAGAATTGCAAAGGAGCACGGGCTCACCCGCACTTGCCTATCCAGGAAGGGGCCTCTCGCATGCGTCCTCTCGCAGCGTTCCATCTTGCGATTTTCTCGGTTCTCGCGTACGCGGGAAGCGCGGCGGCCGATCTCATCTTTCTCAAGGACGGTTTCGTCCTCCAAGGGAAGGTCAAGCGCGAAGGCACCGTCACGGTGGACAATGGGCAGCCAGTCTGGATGCCGCAGGGGTTTTTCCTGATCGACGCCGACTGCCGGCGTCTCTACTTCAGTCCCGGTCAGGTGCAGGAGGTCGATGCGAAGAACGCGAATACGGAGATTGAAGTCAAGATGCCGGTATTCATCGCCCCAAACTTTACCACGGCCTTGCCGCCGCTGCGCGAGGTGATCGACATCGGCAACTGGGACGAAAAGTGGGACCGCAGTTTCCAGTTCCGCACGTTCGGCAGGCAAGTCGCCGTGACCCAGCATCTGTCCTTCCTCTCGCCGACCTTCGCGCGCATGGACGTTTTGCGGCGGCCGACGGCGCCGACGAATTATTACTGGAGCTTTTGCTACCACACGCGCGAGCTGGGTCCGGCGAACGTGCAGCGCTTGCTCGATCTGCACCAGGATTACCGCGTGCTCAAAGACAAAAGCGACGAAGAAAACGCGAGCCGTCGCGTACGTGCGTTCCAGTTTCTGGCGCAGGCCGGTTGGTACGACGCGGCAGCCGACGAAATCAAGGCAATTCGCAAAGCGTGGCCGGCCCAGAAGGAAAAGGCCGACATCGCAGCAGTGATGTTGAGCAAAGTCCGCGCGTTTCAACTCGTGGATGACGCCAAGCGCGCCGCCGAAGTTGGGCAGCACACGCTGGCGCAAAAGCTTCTCGCCGAGTTTCCCGAGGACGGCGCCGACGACAAGTCGCTCGCTCAGGTCCGCGCCCTGCGTTTGAAATATGACGCGGCGAATGAGCACTTCAAATATGCCCGCGGCATGTTGTGTACGTTAAGCTGCGATCTAGACGACACGACGGAGGCTCGGTCTCTCGCCGACGCGGCCACGGCGATCGCTGCGGAAATCCGCCTCGATCATTTCTTGCGGTTGCGTGACAGCGAAAGCGACATAGGCCGGCTCGATACCTTCATTGCACAGGCAAAGCAGGTCGAACGGCAGCTTCAGGCGGGCGCCAACCCGGTCCACACGCGCGAGCAGCTGCTGGCGCTGGCAATTACCGGCTGGTTGCTGGGCAATAGTGCGTCCGAGGACAAGGTCGAGTCGGCCATGCGTTTGTGGAAGGCGCGCCAGTTCGTCTTGAAACAGCAGCAGACGGAGTCCGACGCGGACCGCCGACAACTTGTCCAAGAGTATGAGACGCAGAAGGACGCGATCTCCGCGGAGGAACTCGCCCAGATGATCCCGCTGCTGCCGCCGCCGGAGCCGGCGGAGGTCGCGGGCAAGGCGCTGCGCGATCACGCGCTGCGCCTCTCCTCGCAGCAGAAAGTGACCTACACGCTGCAATTGCCGCCGGAATATCACCACGGGCGGGCTTATCCCGTTCTCTGTGTGTTGCACGCCACCAACGAAAAGCCGAAGGCCATTCTGGAGCGCTGGAGTCCGCTGGCGGCACAGAACGGCTATCTGCTGGTCGCGCCCGAATGGGACACCGGCGTGGCCGGCAACTACCGCTACACGGCCGAGGAACACGCCGCCGTGCTCGAATCGCTACGTGACCTGCGCCGCCGCTATCAGGTCGATTCCGATCGCGTCTTTCTTGCCGGCGTGGGGCAGGGCGGGAACATGGCGTATGATCTCGGGCTGTCACACCCCGATCAGTTCGCCGGTGTGCTGCCGATGTCCGCCCAGCCGGGCCCGTTCGCCCGCTACGCGTATTGGCGCAACGCGCAATACCTCCCGTTTTACGTCGTCGACGGCGATCATGCCGGCGAAACGCATCGGGACAACATTCGCCAGCTCTTCACCGAGTGGATTCCGCGCGGCTACCCGGCGATGTCGGTTGAATATAAGGGCCGCGGCCTGGAATGGTTCGCCGGCGAGATGTGGTTCTCGTTCGACTGGATGAGCCGAAAAAAACGCGCCTTCCCGCTCCCGCAGCTCGGCAAGAATCCCGGCGCCGTTCGCGGCGAAGAGATGCAGACGATGCGGGCCACCGACAACCGCTTCTACTGGCTGAGCACCGACGGGATTTACGATCGCCACCTCAACGACGCCGCCCGCTGGAACGCGAACACGTTCGCCGCCACGCTGTACGGCAAAATCGGCGACGGCAACGTCGTCAACCTCACGCTGCACGGCGTCAAGAACGCGACGGTGTGGTTTTCGCGCGGGATGATTGACTTCGACAAGCCGGTGACGATCTACGTCAACTTGCAAGTGAGCAAGTGGAATCAGAAGAAAGTACCGCCGAGCGCCGCGACGTTGTTGGAAGACCTTTACCAAAAAGGCGACCGGCAACGGCTCTTCCTGGCGCGCGTCGATTTGGATCGTGTGTGATACTCCCGTAGAGGAACGCAAAAAGCCCGCGGACCACCGTCCGCGGGCTTATGCTTTCTGCCCACTGGGCGCTACTTCGACGGCGAGACCGTAAGACTAAGCAGTGCCTCTTCGGCGGCGCGGCGAACGCCCGCGTCGGGATCGTTCATGGCGGCGCGCAGCGCGTCACGAGCGCCGCCGGCGAGCGGGCCGAAGCGTCCCAGGGTTTCCGCTGCGGCGAGACGGACGCGGACGTCAGGACTGCTCAGTTCGCCCGCGACGTCCGGTAACACAGACACCGCGTCGGTGCCGATGCCCGTCAAGGCGTGCATAACGGCAATGCGGAACTCGGGGTCGCCGTCGTGAACCGCGGCGCCGAGAGCAGGCACGGCGTCCTTGGCTGCGGGCCCAATGCGTTCGAGCGCCTGGGCAGAGGCAGAGCGCACGTCGAGGTCCGGGTCGCGGAGCAGAGCCGCAATGCCGGGCACTGCCGGCGCGGCGGCCGGAGCGCCGATTCTGCCGAGCGTTCGCGCCGCGGCCCAGCGGACAAAGCGATCCGGGTCCTGTAGGGCCACCGTCAGCGCCGGCGCCACAGGCTTCAAGTCGAGCCCGGAACTCTCCAGCGCGTCGAGCGCATCGAGCCGGACACGCACGATCGGATCGCTGAGAGCGGCGGCCAGTACCGGAAGCTGTTTCGTGAGCGCCGCGCCGACCGCGTCCTTCGGCAGTTGGTCGATCTCCGGCGGCGCCGTTTCTTCGCGGCCGACGAGCTGCACGTCGTCGCTTGCTGTGCCGAGCAGCGTTGTGGACGAGCCGCCGAACCGCGCGGGCGCTTCTCCCTCTCGTTTGGCGTGCCACTGGTTGTTCGCCGTTGCGAGCTCGGCGAACGCCTTCAACACTGCCACCCGAATGGTGACGTCGGGGTCGGTTGCAAGCCTGGTTAGCGCGGGTACGTGCGTGGCGACCGCTTCCGTCAGGCGCCCGACGCGGCGCGCACTCTCGATGTCGGCCCGATAGCTATCCTGCTTGGTTTGGAAGATGGCGTCCGTGTCCTCCGGCCGGCGTTTCGGCTCTTGGATCGACGCGAGCGCGGGGAGTTGCCCGATGAGAGCAGTGAGCGCGACAACCGATTTGCGGAAGTTGTCGAGATTCGTCCGCCGTACGTTCGGGTCGGGATCCTGCATTCCGGCGACCGCGGCGGGCAAGGACTCTTCCAGGAACTGCGCTGCTTGAGGAACGTTATTGGCCACCGACCCTTGCGTGGTTTGAAACATGTTGCCGAGCGCTTCGCTTGCGGCAAGGCGCTGCGTCGCGTCGCCCACGCGAGCCGCTCGCTTCAAGGCCGGCAAAATGATCTGCCAAATCGGAGTTCCATCCGGACCCGCGTCCAGCGGGGGCAGTTTCCCCAGCGCGAAAATGGCCGCTCGGCGAACGTGTGCATCGTGGTCTTCGACGTCGCGAGCCAGGGGTCGCACGACGGCGGCGACCGCGCGGCGCACGACCACGGAGGCGCTTTCCGGCTGGCCGGCTTTCGGCGCCAGTTCCCCAACCAGACTGGCGGCTGCCGCACGATCGTCCGGCGTCCCCTTTTCCAGTACCGCGATCGCGGCTTCGCCGAAGCGCCGCGCCAAGGCGTCTATCACTCGGCTCGCCGCGGCGTCCGCTCGCGCCGCCTCCAACGTCGTCGAACTCATCCTGAATTGAACAAACTCAAGCGCTCGACTCAAGTCGCGCAGCGTGTGCAGTTCCGCGACGCGCTGTTGCAGGACCTTCTCTCCTTCACGGTTGTTGATCGCTTGTTTCAATTCCTCAACGGGGTCCGGCGGCAATGGCGCCGCGCTGGCGGCGCCCGCCGCGCCAAGCGCCGCTATGCTTGCTAAGCTCCATCCAAACCGCCTAATGTTCCACGGGTGGTACTGGCGCATGGCTGGCACCTTCTTCAACAGAATCCAGAAAAAACGCAAATAATCGACGTTTTCGGAGTTTTCGCTCCATCCCTAATGAAATCGGCTATTTTACGCGCCGGCGTTGGCCACCCCGGAATGACGCCCGGCGGATCGCCGGTCGCGTGCAAAAGCGTACCGATTGTACCGTCTCTAGCAAGCGGCCGCGACAAGGTCACAGGATACCGACCCGAACAAGCGCGTCCGCCTTCGCCCGCGGGCGCTTCCGGCTCCCCGTCAATGAGACCGTGCCGTGTGTTCGTCCTTAACGCGATAGATGCGCACGACGAGTCGTGCTCCGTCGAGATGCGTGACAGCGGTGCGTCCCGAATAGAAACAAATGACTGTCCGCAGTGGGATGCCATCGTTGAGCTCCAATTTGCCCATCAACTCCGCGTGCTCGTCATCAACGCGGAACGATTGCTGGGTGACGCCTTCATCCGGCACGACGATCCAATCGCCGGGGCGAAGGACGGAGTCATCCGGTTGGGGCCCATTGCTTCGCGGCACGACCGGCTTCATGCCGTTGCGCTCCGCATAATGCTGGAATCCCCAGTGACCGACGTACCAGATCGTAGGCCGTTCATCGCGCGCGTGGATGAATGCCGCCGCCTGTTCCGCGGCGTTTTTCTCGGCGAACGCTTCCAGAAGATCGACGGAATAGAAGCCGAGCCCAAGGACCACGCCATAGGCCGTGATGCCGCTCACAAGTCCCGGACGTCGCCGGCACGTCCTGGCGGCGAGCGTTCCAATGAGCAAACCGCCGACCACGGTTACGCCGAGCAACCGGCGCACCGCGGCGAACGGCGTCAGCGCAAAATAGCCGGCGACCTCCAGGCCGAGCCACAGAACGAGGAACAACCACTCACGCCGCACCACGCGTCTCTGTAAACCGCGGCGGAAGAAGAGTCGCCAACACATGAGCGCGCACACGCCGCCCACAAATACGCCCAGCGGAATAAAGATGCCGTCTTCCAACCACCACATGCCGACAAACGTTTGCCCCGGGTCGGCGAATAACGGAAACGTAAACCAACTCTCAAACACGCCGCCGACGAGCGCGACCGTCACATAGGCGAGCGCGCTCGTGATCCCGGCCACGAGGAGCAGCCAGCGCGGGCAGCGCAGCGCGGCGAGGGCAAGCAGAGTCCCGGCGAGGCACAAGCTGCCGAGGTTCCCGAAGAGCGGCAGGATGAGGTGCGCTTTTTTCAGCAAAGCGTCCTTGTTGGCGCGCACATGCCAGAGAAAATGGGAGTCGCCGTACTGCCAGGCGAGAAACATCTCCCACGCTGTGAACAGCAGCCCGGCCGTTCCCGCCGCGACCAGCCCAAGGCGAAAACGGCGATAGATCACAGCGTGCAACAGCATCGCCGCCGGCGTGAGGAAGCCCGTGTATTTTGTCTCCATCGCCAACCCGGCCAAGATGCCGGCGCCGAAAGCGAGCTGCCAGGAATCGCGGTCTGCGGCACGGAGATAAACAACGATCGCTGCTAGTCCCAAGGCGATGGCAGGCACGTCGAGCATCAGGTTCAAGCTCGGCAGAAATGCGGGTGAAAAGACGGTAAAGGCAACGAGCGTCACTTCGTACTTTCCCGTGTACCGCCGGAACAGGCTATAGAGCGAGGCGACGAATAATATGCTGTACGGCAACAGCCAAAGCTTCCAGAGAAACGGCCGGTCGCCGAAGAGCCGCAGTCCGAGGCTCCACCAGTACGGCAGCCCCATCGGCGCCAGGACATAGTTCGCCGGGTCCGGTCGCTCCCACCAGAAGACCGTGAAGCCGTAAGGATCGAGCGGTTTGGCCGCCGCCTGCACGGCGTAGTAGTAATACGCGGCGTCGTCGATCACGAGCGGCTTCAGCGCGTTGAGAAGTGTGTACAGTAGAGCCAGCGACACAAGCGCGATCCAAGGGCGGCTCGGCCGGAAGCTTCGTATCGATGGGGACTCGACGGTTGGAGGCGTCACGACCGAATCGTACTGCTTGCTTCACCTGGCCGCAACCGGACCGGCACATGGCTTGCGTCGAGGTCTTCGACAACGTGCCGCGTCCCATTTGGGATGCCTGTGAAATGAAACATCTCTACGATCTGCTGAAGAAGACCGTCAACCAGTGGCTCGAAGACAAAGCCCCCACGCTCGGCGCGGCCTTGGCGTATTACAGCCTCTTTTCCATAGCCCCCTTGCTGATCATTGCCATAGGCATTGCCGGTATGATCTTCGGCCCCGACGCGGCACGTGGCGCTATCGAAGCGCAGATGCGCGACGCGCTCGGCGAGCCGGCGGCCAAGGGCGTCCAGAGTATGCTCGAAAATGTACACAACAGCGGCCAAGGCGTGGTCGCCACCGCCATCGGCATCGTCGTCCTCTTTTTTGGTGCTTCCGGCGTGTTCGGGCAGTTGCAGGATGCGCTCAACACCATCTGGAAAGTAAGACCGCGGCAAGGCCGCGGCATTCTCGGCGTCATCAAGGATCGGTTTCTCTCGTTCGCGATGGTGCTCGGCGTCGGTTTCCTGCTGCTCGTCTCGATGGTTATCACGACCGCTCTCGAAGCCCTCAGCCGTTGGTGGACCCCGGCGTCGTTGCCCGGCGGGCCGCTCCTCTGGCAATTGACCAATTGGCTCGTCTCGTTCGGCGTCATCACGCTGCTTTTCGCCATGATTTTCAAGGTGCTGCCGGACGTTCACATCGACTGGTCGGAAGTGTGGATCGGCGCCGCAGTGACTGCACTGCTGTTCGCGCTGGGCAAGTACGTGCTCGGGCTGTACTTCGCTTACAGCAGCACGGCGTCCGCCTTCGGCGCGGCAGGCTCGGTCGTCATCGTTGTCGTTTGGGTCTACTATTCGTCCCAGATCCTGTTGCTCGGTGCTTCGTTTACGCACATCTACGCGTGCGAAAACGGCTCGCCATGCCGGCCGACGGCGAACGCGGAGCGGATCGGCGCGCAACCGCGAGGAAGCGGCGTACCGACGCCCCGCGCCACGCACCTCTCGTAAATCACCGCTTACGAAGCTTGTCTCCGCCTCCTCCTCGTTGGTAAAGTGACTCGGTTGAGTTCGACGGACCGCGTGAAATCATGGAGCCCTGGGACAGTCGTTCGAGGGCTTTTTCGGTTCACGGAGCTATATTTTTCCAGGCGCAGTGTCAGAGGAACGCATCTGCATGGGGGCTTCGCCGATCCTTCACGAGCCGGCCGTCACCGACCACCGCTTGCAGGTCTATCTGCTCGGCGCGGTGGACTTCGAGGTTGCGCTGGCGTTGCAGCGGCGACTCCTTTATCAAGTCTCGGGCGAGCGCCGGCAGGCGGTGCTGCTCCTTTGCGAACATCCGCCCTTGCTCACGATGGGCCGGCAGGGGAGTCGATCGCACATTCTTTTCGACCAGGAAGACCTGCGCGCGCGGCGCTGGCCGGTGCGCTGGGTGAATCGCGGCGGCGGTTGCTGGCTGCACGGACCCGGCCAACTCGTGATCTACCCGATTCTGTCGCTGGACCGACTCGAACTCGGATTGGAGGAATACCTCCGGCGGCTCCATGCCGTGTTCGCGGCGGTGTTGGATGACTTCGGCGTCACGGCAACCAGCGGCGGCCAGCAACCGGGGCTTTGGGTCGGCGGGCGGCCGCTTGCGCTCACGGGTGTCGCGGTGCGGGACTGGGTTACGTATTACGGCGGCATTCTCAACATCCATCCGGACCTGGAGCCTTTCCGCCGCGTGCGCTGCGGGGGCGCGCGGGCCGAGCCGATGACCTCGATTGCGCGCGAACGTCGGGGCCCGCTGCGGCCCGCTCTGGTTCGCGAGCGTCTACTGGAACACTTCTGCACGCAGTTCGGCTTCGCCGAGCCGGCGCTGTTCTTCGATCACCCTTCCTTGCCGCGAATTTCGCCAGCCGCTTCCGTGGTTGCGACGCGCTAAAGCGGCCGGCTCAACGTCAACCGCCATCTCGAACGCGGCTGGGCTGCCGACCGCTGCGCAACGCTTTTCGCAATCCATCTCTTGGATATGAGCGTTCCAGGCAAAAAAACAGCGGCACGGCAGTTGCTCCCTAGCTCCTTCGGATAAACGCACGTCAACGGTCGAGCACGCGGGTGTTCGACGTTTGATCGCATCACGGGGCAACTCAAGGCGAGTTGTGGCATGGTTTCCCGACCGTGCCACACACAGGCGCCGCCCCACAATGTAAGGAGTAGCATCATGGCAGCTACCGGCAAACCGCAAGGTAACTTCCAGAACCAGGGGACGAGCGGCTCGCAAACGGGCCAGCAGTTCGGGCAAACGGCGAACCGTCTTGGTCAAGAAGCCCTTGAAAAGGGCCGCGAAGCCGGCGCCGCGGTAAAGGAGCAAGCCCAGAACCTGTCCGAACGCGCGAAAGACATGGCGTCCAACGTCGCGGAAAAAGCCCGCGACGTCGCCGCCAACGTCGGCGAGCGGACTGACGACGCCTTCTCCTCCGTCGGCGAGCGTATCTCCAATTGGGGCAGCTCGCTGCGCGAAGCCGCTCCGCGCGAAGGGATGATCGGGTCCGCCGCGCAGACCGTGGCCGGCCAGCTCGAAACGGGCGGGCACTACATCCAGGAGCATGGGCTCAGCGGCATTGCGGAGGACGTCACCGCAGTGATCCGCCGTAATCCGATCACCGCCCTGTGCGTTGGCTTCTCCCTGGGCTGCGTGATCGGTATGGCTCTATCGTCCCGGAGGTAAGCCATGTCCGACCACGTCCACACGGAAGATACGCCGCGCGTGACGGAGCTGGTATCGGGGATCATCGCCGATGTCCAGAACCTCGTCCGCCAGGAGGTCGCCCTCGCGAAAGCGGAGGTGAAGGAAGAGTGGGCGAAAACGAAGACGGCCGCCGTCGCGTTTGCGGCGGCGGCCGGCGTCGCCGTGCTCAGTGTCATACTTGTGTGTTTCGCGGTCGTCTATTTTCTGAATTGGCTCACGGTCATGCCTCTGTGGGCGTGCTTCGGCATCGTCGGCGTCGTGCTGGGGATCGCTGGGGCCGTCCTGTTCTACAGCGGTAAGACCCAGGCGAGCCGGATCAACGTCGTGCCGCGGCAGACGATGGAGACTATGAGGGAGAATGTGCAATGGATCAAGAACCAGACGTGATCCGTCATGAAATCGAAGAAACTCGTTGTTCCATCACCGAGAAATTGGTGACGCTGGAAGACCAGGTGCGCGGCACAGTGCAATCCGCGAAGGACACGGTCCACGAGACGATCGAAAACGTCCGCTCCACGGTGAACGAAACCGTTGAAAATGTGAAACGCACTTTCGACGTGAGCTATCAGACCCGACAACATCCGTGGGGGATGACCGGCGCCTCGGTCGCCGCCGGTTTTCTCGCGGGCTATTTCCTACCCGGCTTGGGGCGCCGGACCGCGACCATGACGAGTCGGATGTCGGAGGCGTCCTATTCGCCGCCGCTCATGAGCAACGGCGCCGCCGTCGCGCCGTCCGCCACGCCGCGGGCAGCGACGCAGCCGAGTATGTTGAGCCGGTTGACGCACCAGTTCGAGGGCGAGATCGAAAAGGTCAAAGCCCTCGCGATTGGTACGCTGGCCGGGTTGGCGCGCGACTGGGTGACGCAGGCGTATCCCGCGGCTGGCGCGCAGCTCGCCGAGATCATGGATAGCGCCACCCGTAAGCTTGGCGGCCAGCCGGTGGACGGCCGCGTCGCAGAAGCGGCGTTCGACGACCGCAGCGCTTGTCGTCATTAATTGACCCGACGCCTCAGTCCGTTTCAAGCGCCGGCTGCCTCCCCGTTGAGGCGACCGGCGTTTTCTTTGCGCCGATTCCCCGCTGTTGTTTGGTCGAACGGCTCTTTTGGCGTCTCAACTGGCCGCCATCTCCGGCGCCGGCCGCTTGGGAAGTGATTTCCCATTCGCCGCGACCTGGATCAGCGGCAGCACGTGATTGCGGCAATCAAGCAGAGACGTCGTCACGTAGTTCGCGCCGGCCGAGCGTAGCCGCTCCTGTGTCTTTTCGAGATTCTCTTTCTGTCCCCAGCGGCCGACCACGATTTTGAGGTCCTCGGACTGTGCGCGCAGGCGTTTGCACAGATAACGGGCCTGTGCCAAGCCGCCGGGAAGCAGCGAACCGACGCACACCGCGGCGGGATGCTGATCCGACACCTTCTTAAGCACTTCCGACGTCAGTGTGTGCGGCGATAGGACTTCGACGTGACACGCGTCCCCTTCGAGGAGTTGGCCGAGCATCCGCAGCGTGATTTCGTCCAGCTCGTCGCGCGCTGGACAGCCGAGAAGGAAGGCCCGGGGCGGCACAGGCGCCGGCTCCCCCGTTTCGCTCACGCGCGCCTTGCCGGAAGCAATCATTCGGATTTGCTGCTGCGCCGCGACTACGTTGTCCAGCACGCCGCTCGTGACACGCAGGATCGTCTCCCTATCCTCGGCGGTCAAATCGCCGCGCTCCTCGTCGCGCCTGGCCAAAAGCAGCGCCGGCAGCAATACGTCGTCATACACCTGATCCGCTGAGTGATCGCTCAAGTAATCTTCCACCAAGTCAGACGCCTCGTCCTCATCGCGCGCCAGCAGGCGCTGGTAGTAGCTGACGTCCGGAGCAAGCGACTTCTCACCGCCCAGCAACACGTGGAAGACCCCCAACGCCGGTACATACTTGCCCAGTACCGCGAGGCAGACCGTCATGGGCGTTGACAATACGAGCCCGATCGGCCCCCACAGCCAAGTCCAGAACACCGCGGCGACGAGCAAAGCGACGGGCGAGACACCCGTGCTGTGGCTGAAGAGCAAGGGCTCGACGAGATTGAAGGTGATGAATTCGAGCAAAAGAAAGAGTCCGATGACGAGCAGCAGTTCGTGCCAGCCCGGAAAAACCGCCAGCGTCAGCAAACATGGCAGCCCCGCAGCTACCCAGATGCCGATGTATGGAATGAAACGCAGCGCCCCTGCCAAAATGCCCCACAGCGGCGCGTAGGGCACGCCGATGAGCCATAACCCGACCGTGAGCACGACGCCGAAACCGGAATTGATTACCAGTTGCGTCAAAAGATAGCCGCTGATGCGCTGCCCCGCTTCGTCCACGGCGCGCGTGGTGACGGTCAGCCGGCCGCGACCGATGACGTGAATCACTCGATCGCGCATATCCTCCCGCCGCAGCAACATGAAGATGACAAGGATGACGATGAACAAGATAGTTGCGAGCGTTTCGGTGAGCGGCGTAAAAATCATTGACAACCACGACAGGCCGCTCGATTGATTCGCGATCACCACGGGTTGTGGTGGACCGGCGGCCTCCACCTCGGTCTTCTGCACGTCCTCGGTGATGTCATGGATGGTTTGGAGGAACTTTCCGATAACTCCATCGCTCGTGCTACGGAGTTGAATAATTTTCTCTGAAATGTTGTGCCGGTGTTTCGGCAACGTATTGGCCAGTTCGCGTAGCTCCGCGCTCATCGCCCAGCCAAGAAATCCGAACAGCGTGCCGGTAAGGAGCAAGACGAGCATCACCGCCGGCATCCGCCCCAAGCCGCGCCGCTGTAAGGCGGTGACAAGCGGTGTAAGAATAAAGGACAGCAAGACCGCCAATGCCAGCGGGATGATTACTTTTTGGGCAAAGTAGAGTGCGGTCACGACGAGCACGAGGCTGCCGGTTGCGAAAAAGAAGCGTTGCAATCCAGAGTTCTGCGAATGGTCTGCCACGAATAACCCTTTGCTGGCCGTCTGCGGCGGCTCCCGCTTTGCCGCACGCGGTTGAATGCGTCAAAAAACAAAGCCTCGAGCTCGAGCCGGGACCTGCTCTCCCGGCTCGCACGCGAGGCTTGCTCTGGCACTGAGCGATCCCAGTGTGGTCGCGGCGGTTGAAACCGCCGCCTAGACGGGTGGCCGTCGGACCATGCCGCCGAGGAGCGCCAGGACGGCGAGAACGATGAACACAAAGAAAAAGATGCGCGCGGCTTCCATCGACACGCTCGCGACGCCGACAAAACCGAACAGCGCCGCGACCAAGGCAATCACCAGGAAAATCAGCGCAATCCGCAACATGTTCCGGTCCTCCCTATCGGGTTGATGGCTTAGCGGGCAGCCGATGAACCGCCGCTCTGTAGCAGGAGCGCGGCCTCAACTGGACTTGCGCGGGGGAAAAACCGCCCGCTCGCTCCCACGGGAGCGCTCAAGAAGCATACCGTGTGCCAAGGCGAATCCGCGTTTTCGTGCCGGAAACGCGGCCGTCCTGTAAGCTAACGGAAGCAGGATGCCGACGTGCTCTTCTCTCGGGCTTTTTTGCGGGTTTCATCATGCAGTCGCTGCCCATCCTTGATGCTCCAGCAACGAGCCGCCGCCTACCGGCCTGGCTCAAACGCAGCTTGCCGCACGGCAATGAGAATTTCTTTACCCAGTCGCTGCTACGCGAATTGCGGCTGGAAACGGTCTGCGAAAACGCCCGCTGTCCCAATCGGCCCGAATGCTATTCGCGACGGACTGCGACATTCATGATCTTGGGGAACGTCTGCACACGTCCGTGCGGCTTTTGCTCCGTTCCCCGCGGTGCTCCCGAAGCGCTTGAGGGCGACGAGCCGCAACGAGTCGCGGAGGCCGCGTACCGTTTGGCGCTTCACCACGTCGTGATCACCTCGGTCACCCGCGACGATTTGTCCGACGGAGGCGCCAATCATTTTTATCGCTGCATTCTCGCGGTGCGGCAGCGGACCGGCGCCGCGGTCGAGGTGTTGACGCCGGACTTCCTCGGCGACACGCGGGCGATCGACCGCGTGCTGGAGGCGCAGCCGGAAGTGTTCAACCACAACACCGAAACCGTGCCGCGGCTTTACAAGAAAGTACGCGGCCGTGCCGAGTATCAACGCAGTCTTTCTTTGCTGGCTCACGTCAAACGGCAATCGCCGGCGACGATCACAAAAAGCGGCCTGATGCTCGGGCTCGGCGAGACCGCCGAAGAATTGCTCGACGTGCTCTCCGATCTCCGCTTGGTCGGTTGCGACATGCTGACGTTGGGACAATACCTCGCCCCGACGCTCAAACACATTCCGGTCGTCCGCTACGTGCCGCCCGATGAATTCGACTCTTTCGCCGTAATGGCCCGGTCGCTCGGCTTTCAGCATGTCGCCAGCGGCCCGTTCGTGCGTTCCAGCTACCACGCCGATGAAATGGTCCATGTTCATGCAAGCGGAAGTGTTACTGCCTGAATTCGGCGCTGTCCCGGCCGTGCTCAGCGTGTGGTTCGCGGAGGTGGGCGACGTTGTCTACGAAGGGGACCGGCTGGTCGAAGTGCTAGTAGCAGGCGCGACGTTTGACGTGCCGGCGCCGGTGACGGGGCGGTTATTGGAAAGACAAGCGCAGATCGACGACTCGCTGAAGACAGGACAGGTTCTTGGTGTTCTTGAGACAGAAAGTTGAATCGCTCGATCTTTGCTGAATGACCGATGGCGCACGGCATTTTTGTTTCCTTGGATGGTGTCGACGGCACAGGCAAATCCACGCAGTGCCGATTGCTCGCGGACTGGCTGCGCGCTCGCCGTTGGGAAGTCACCGCATGCGTGGATCCAGGCGGCACGGCCGTGGGTGGCGTCGTCCGCGAACTCTTGCTTCATCATCGCGGCGACATCAGCATGGCTGCGGAGACGCTTCTCTTCATGGCCAGCCGCGCCCAACTTACCGCGGAGGTCATTCGGCCTGCTCTCGATGCCGGGTGTGCCGTCATCGCGGACCGCTATTTACTCGCCAACGTCGTCTACCAGGGACACGCCGGCGGCCTCAATCCGCAGCAACTGTGGGAGATCGGCCGCTTCGCGACCGGTGATTTGGAACCGGATTTGACGTTGGTGTTCGACTTGTCCGTCGAGAAAGCCTTGGCCCGAAGGGATCGTCCGCCCGACCGCATGGAGCGTCGCGAACTGGAATATCATGAGCGCGTTCGCCAAGGGTTCCTTGCGGAAGCGCGGCGGCGTCCAGACCGCATCCGCGTGATCGACGCCGACCAAGCGGTGGAAGCCGTGCATCAACTCGTTGTAGAAGAGGTGGCGCGTGTCGTGGCAGCGCGTGCGGGGACATGACAGCCTCATTGAAGCGTTTGATCGGGCGGTCCATCGCGGCCGTCTCGCGCACGCCTACCTTTTCACTGGCCCGCCTGGCGTCGGCAAGCGGCTGTTTGCCGGCGAATTGGCCAAGGCGCTCTTATGCGAGAATTCGCCGTCGGGTCGCCTCGCCGCCTGTGATCGTTGTCCCGCCTGCCTTCAAGTCGATGCCGGCGCCCATCCCGACCTATTTGTCGCGCGGCGGCCCGAAGATAAAGTGGAAGTGCCGATCGAGGTAATGCGGGAGCTTTGCCGGGAATTCAGCCTCAAGCCTGCGCGCGGGCGTGGCAAGGTCGCGATTCTCGACGACGCGGACGATTTGAATGACGAATCCGCGAACTGTTTTCTGAAAACGCTGGAAGAGCCGCCGCCCCGGTCGGTGCTGCTGCTCATCGGCACCAGCGTCGAACGGCAATTGCCGACGATTCTGTCGCGTTGCCAGGTAATTCGTTTCGCACCGCTTTCCGACGCGCTGGTTGACGAACTGTTGCGCGCTCAAGGCATCGCCGACGACAAAGTGCGCGAACGCCTCGTTCGTCTCGCCGATGGCAGCCTTGGGCAAGCGCAGGCATTGTCCGATCCGGAACTTCGGGCATTCCGTCAGAAGCTTCTCGACGCGCTGATCGACCCGCGCTTGGACAGCGTGGTGCTTGCGAAGACGTGGACGGAATCTGTTGAAGAAGCCGGTAAGGATGCCGCCGTCAAGCGCCGCCGCGCCGCCGCGATGCTGCGGTTGCTGATTGACGTTTTGGAGGACGCGTTGCGCGTCAACGTTGGCGGCACGCCCCGCTATTCCGAAAGCGACGATCTCCCCGCGGTGCAGTCGCTCGCCGCGCGGCTCGATCACGAGCAACTGCTCGCGCTGCTGGATCGCTGTCTTGAAGGCGACGCGCAGATTGATCGGCTCGTGCAACTCGTACTCGTACTGGAAGCGCTGGTGGATGCGCTGGGGCAAAAGCTCAGTCCCCGCCCGGCGCGCAGCGCGTCATGAAGATGAGGGTTCGACGTCGCAGAGGAGCGCGGATAGTTTCTTGGCGCCACCCGCCTGCCAGCGCTGCCGCCATTGAAGGAACTGCCGGCGCTCCCGCGCCAATCGACTCCGATGCGACTTGAGCGCCTGTTCGATGCCCGGTCGCAACCGTTGCCGCACGTCGTGAGCCTGCCGGCGCAGCCATCTCAGAACCTTTTCCAACCGGCCGACTGCCACATGACTGTCGTTCGCGAAACCAAGGATGTCCTGCATTTCCTCGATCGCCGGAACCAACTCGTCGCGAAATGCCGGCGGGAAGCAGTCCGCGACGATCTCCATCGCATAGCGCAACCGTTTGCCTTCAATGCGAACCTGGTGAAGTTGCTCGTAGTCGCGCAAGTCCCGTTCGGCCGCGTCGGCGAACCTTTGATTCAGTTTCTTGAGCAGCGGTCCGGCCAGTTCCCCGAGCGTTTCGGGACCCGATTTCGGCTTATGAACCGCGGCAACGGTTTCCGTGATGAACTCGGCAAACGACGCCGGTCCGCCGGCGATGGAATCTCCCAGCCCGTTTTGCGCTGCTACGCGCTGGCCGCGCGCATAACCAAGCAGAACGTCCAGCCCCGCGCGGCGCCGCGCATCGGCCGCGGACTCGCGTTGAAGCAGCTCAAGGAGCAGCACGTCCCAATCGCGTGCTTCGCCGGCCGCTTGGCGAAGTCGGCGAACCTGTGTTCGTGCTTTCTTGTACGTTTTGCTCGGCAGACACGCCGCGAGAATATCAATTGCCGCCGCCGCGCGGCGCGTGCCGACGCGCAGTTGGTGGACGTACTCGGGATCGTCGTCGGATTTGTCAATCGCAAGGGGCAGAAAATGGTGAATGACTTCGAGCCGGGCCGCCAATGCCCTTTTCGCGGCCTTGTCGAGCGGAGTCTCGGGATGGAGCCCGGGAATCCACTTGGCGTCGAGCATGATCTTGGCGTCTTTGCCGGTCATTTGCCGTACAGCCCCGCGATGCTTGCCGCCTGTTCACGTCCTTCCAGCCAGACGGCGACTTCCCGCGTTTCGTTTTGCATTTGCTCGACGAGTCGCCGCTCTTCGCGGAGCAGCTCGGCGACGTCCGCGGGAATCGGTAGGTAAGCGGCGGCCAACTCCTTGCGCAGCCGCACTTCCAGTTGGCGCTGGAATTCGCCGCGTATCGTGCCCCAGCGCAACGGCAGCAACAGCGCGACGAGCAATTGCAGAATAATGAGCACGACGAGCAGGATGACGAAAGGCAAAAACACGTCCAAAAGTTGAACGTTGTAACCCTTCGAGGTCGGGTCGAAATAGCGCCAGAGAAGCATGACCAACGCGGCAACAAAGGCAAGGGCCGGCACCCAATTGGCCATCCACACAATGAACACTTGCAGCCAGCGCCGCGTGCCGGTGGGCTTGGCCCATTGCTGTTCCACATCGTGCAACACTTCCACCAATGCATGGGCATGGCGTTGACGCCAGTCCAGTTTCACCGCGGACTCGACGGGATCGGCGAGCAGTTCCAGCGGAAAGCCCTGGCCGTCCGCGGTGACCAGAAGGCGATTGGCCAGCGCCTTGCCGCGCGCGTCGAGGTGCCGATTCGCCGCCGCATCGCTGCACGCGCGCGTGAAGGCGGAAAGGTCCCATGATGTCGTCGTCTTGACGGCGTCCCGCGCTCGCGGCAGAAACGGAATGCGATCGCGCAGCGTGCTCCCGGCGTACTTCATGCGCGTGAAGAGCTGCAAATAGCCCGCCATCAGGCCGCGGAACCGCTTTTGGCCTTCGACCATGAAGTGATGCTCGATCTCGCGCTGGTACGGCTCCAGCGTATTCAAAAGCACTTCGCTGTCGGCGGCGGCTTCTTCGCGGAGAATGTCCTCCCACACATTGCACACCTGGTCCGCACGTTCGTGTAAATCCGGCGGGCAGGCGCTGCGCAGCGTGTCCTGAAGTTGGTGGAGAAGCTGGCTGACGCCGCGCGCCTTGATGGCCTCAATCTCAAGGCGCGTCAGACCCATTTCGAGCCATTGGACAAGGTCCTGGAATTGCTCGCCCATCGGCCTCGTCATGTCGCCGCCGTTATTCTTGACGCGATCCACCCAGAGTTGGGCACAGGTGCGGAAGAGCAGGGGATTCTCAAAACCCTCCGTTTGCAGGTCGCGGAGCAAATCCTCATCGGGCCGGAGGCCGGTGACGGTCGTCGGTCCGAGGCAGCGGTCCCACTTGTTGAGCACGAATGCGAACGCGCGTCGCCTGCGTTGTTGCAGAAACAACTCCCAGCCGAGCCGGTCGTGGTACTTCTCCTGCGAGCCGACGTAGAGCACGATGTCCGCGACGGGCAGCACCGCTTGCAGCTTGTCGCGGTTGGCGAGGTCGTTGCTGTCGAGGTCCGGCGTATCGACAAGGATTTTGTGCTCCAGTTCCTTACGATCGTGCGGAATGAGGCGACAGTGACGCAACGACGGATCGAGACGGTCGGGCTTAATCGATTCGTGATAGTAGACAACCGGGTCGCGCGTTGTCGGTCGCGTGAACGATGCCTGGGCGATGTTGCCGCCGGCGAGGGCGTTGAGTAACGTCGATTTGCCGACGCCGGTCCCGCCCATCAGCATGACGACGAGCAACGGCCGATCGACGTCGAGCGCCTCGGCTTGTCGCTTCAAATCGACGGCAAGTCCTTCCAGCGTGGCGTGCGTGATGGTGGATAAAGGATAGCGGCGACGGGTATCGAGCCAATGGCGCAGACCATGTTCCAGCTTGCGCAAAGCAGGCGCCAGCGTCCGCAGCAGCGGAATTTGGTCTGTCGGTCGGCCGCCGTTGTCCATGTCTCATTCAACTCGTTTCATTCTGCAAGCGCCCGCGCACCGCGCGTTCCAATTGCCGCACGCTCTCCGGAATCCGCCGCAATGCCTGTTGCAACCGCTCGAACGCCGACCCGCCGGTCGTGGGCCAACTCGTCAACCATTCCTCCATCGGACCGGAGATGTACTGTGCCATCAGCAACTGCTGCCGGCTGCGGGCCAACTCCCGTTGATTTTCGACGTATTGCTTGCCCAAAAATTCGACGAGCATCTGCGTCACCGACGCCGCAAGCGGCACGAGGATGAAATCGTGCCAGTTGATGCCGCCGGCCGCGAGCGTGGCCGTGATCGCCGCCACGTCCATCGCGAATTTGCTGCCGCGCAACGTGTTCAGCAGGCCGGGATTCTTCTCCAGATCCTCGTAGATAGCGCGGGCGGTGCGGTCCACTTCGTCGGCCATGCTAAGTTGGAAGCCGCGGAAGCACTGCTCGAAACTTTCGCGCGCTCCTTGCGCCAAGCCGTCGGCGAACCCCGTTTCGATGTGCGCCCAGAGTAGATGTGCATCCGCTCGGCGGGCCGCTTCTTTGCGCAGCAAGTCGAGCCAGCCGGAGAGCGCTTCTTCCAGGATCGGCTGTTCCGGCATCGTCGGCGCGTCCGGTCTGCTCAACGCGCGGCTCAAGAAGCCCTTGACCAAGCGGTATGGCGTGCGGATCACCCAAAGCGTGCCGCTGACGAGCTTGCCGACGCCCGGCAGCTCCAGCATATCGAGCAGTCGAACAAGCGCTTCATCGAATCTTCGGAAGCGCGCGCTCGTGAGATACTCGCGCCGGTAGCGATTGTCGAACTCGGCGCGGCCGTTTTGCACCACCGCCCGCCAGTCTTCGAGCGCTCGCACGTCCTCACGAGCGGCGGACAGCAAATGTTCTTGCGCGTGGTCGAGATAACGGATCGCGCCGCGTACCGTTCGCGTCCGGGCCGCCGCCGTCGGTTCGCCGAGGACGCCAACCTGGTTGAGCAGCGGGATGCGGAACCGACCCGCGTTGCGCACCGGATCGGCCAACTCCGCCGCGGATAGGAACGGAATCGTCAGGACCGACACGACACCGCCCGGAAGCTTGCCTTGCACTGCTTTCTTAAAATGAGCGACCATCGCGGGCGCGTCGGCTTCTTTCATCTTCAACAAGCAAACGATAACCGGCTTGCCGACCTGCAACAGCAGTTGCAGAAACTGCGTCGGCACCTCATCGTTGTAGCGCTCGTCCGAGGCGACATAAACGATGACATCGGCCAACGCCGCGACTTCCAGCAGACGCGGCACATACCCCGCCGCCGCCCACGTCGTCATGTCGGGGCAATCCCAGACAACGAAATCGCGCAACAAACTCGTGCTCGCCGGGTCCGCCGACACGCGCCGCACTTGATACACGTCCGCGTCAAGGCTCGACGGGCTCGGCTCGGCGAGGCGCTGAAGCGGTCCAAGAAAACCATAATGCCCCGACCATGTCAGCACGCCGTTCGCGTTCGTGTACGCGATAGGATGGCGCGTGAATCCTGCCTGCGGATTGGCCTCGGCTGCGACGGCGCCGCTGAGCATGTTCGCGACCGTGCTCTTGCCCGCCCCGGCGCCGCCAACGACCGCCACGTGCAACGGCGCCGGCGGCTGATCGTCGAGCAACGGCCCGATGCAGTTGCGCACCAGCCCTGCCGCGAGGCGCAGCCAACCCGCTTGCAAATCCTGGCCGGGCTGTCGGCGGCAATGCGCTTCCAGCCAGCCGAGGTCGTCGGCAAGTTGGGTCGTCAAGGCGCGGGTGGCGGGTTGGTCCATGAATCAAGCTCATGTCGGCGAGCGGGGCATCGGCCGGCCAGTGCAAGCAGCGACCACGTCTGGACCCGGCCAGATGAAGCCGGGCGCTCGCCGGGTGATACAACTAGCTCTTCGCGAATCGGTATGCTCGGATTTTATCGCACGGCGATCAAGATCGGAATGCCGGGCGGAGGCGGCCTGGTCGCGGCCGATCCAAACGGAACGGTTCTAGCGGCACGCTCGGCTCCTGCCCGACAATCACTTCCTTCATCACCAACCCCGTCGCTGGTGAGAGTTGCAGTCCGGAACGGAAGTGTCCTGCGGCGACAAACAGATTCTTGAAGCCGGGCACAACGCCCAGGTAGGGCAAGCCATCCGGGCTGCCCGGCCGCAGGCCGGCCCACGTGCGCTCGACGCTCGCCGATGCAAGTTCTGGTACAACCGATACCGCGAAGTTGAGCAGATCGCGGATGGCCTCGGCAGTCGTCCGTTTGTCGAAGCCGGCATCCTCTTCCGTGGAACCGACCAGGATACGTCCGTCCGGCCGCGGTACGAGGTAGCGGCTGCCGTGCAAAAGGATGCGGTTGAACAGCGGCGCGCTCGCATTCAAGAGTGCGATCTGTCCGCGCACCGGATGGATGCCCGGCTGCACGCCAACTTGTTCGAGCAGCGAATCGCTCCACGCTCCCGCGGCGATCAGAAAGCGCTCCGCGCGCAGAATCCCTGCCGCGGTTTTCACTCCCGTGATGCGCTCGCCCGTTTTCTCGAAGCCGAAAACCGGGCAGCCCGACCGCAACTCGACGCTGCGTGCCCGGCACCAGGCGACAAGAGCCTTCAAGTGACGCGGATTGCGGATTTGGGCCATCTCCGGCAAGTAGTAAGCTTGGTTCCAGTCGCGCGTCACGGCGGGCTCGCGCTGGCGGATTTGGGCCGCGTTCCATTCCTCGACCACTACGCCCTCGCTCCGCCATTCTTCGGCGCCCCCGGTCGCCGCGGCGTCGGCGTATTCCAGCCCGCCGCAACAGAGGTAGCCGTTGTCTACGCCGGTCGCCTGCCGCAGTTCTTCGGAGAGGCGAAAGAAAAGATGGCTACTGACGGCGCGCAGTTGGTCATACGGCGTGCGCGGATTCTTCGGACTGCCCGGCGGGATGATGCCGGCGCCCGCCCACGACGCCTCACGGCCGAAATCGCTCTGGTCAACGACGGCGACTTGCACCTTATCCGATGCGAGGTAATACGCCGTCGTCAAACCGATGACGCCGCCGCCGATGATCAACACGTCGGGAGATGCGGACATGCGGTTGTTATACAAATTGAGAGTGGCGGACTCGCTCCGCGAGTCGCGAGCCGCCACCCGCGGAGCGAGTGGTCAACTTTCAACGACCGAAGGTCGCGTCGAGGTTGAGCCCATTTTGACAGTCGATCCGCAGATCGCGCAGCCGCAAACTGCCGAGCGAGAACGCGGTGAGCGGAATCGTCCGGCCTTCCCATTGCTTCAACTCATCCTGAATCATGCCCGTGACCATCGCGCCGACGATGCCTTCACCCTGGCATGAGAGGCCGGAGATTGTCGCCTGGAGCAGATCATCAATCGTGAGCGTCCCTTGACCGCGGACGATAACTCGCACGGGGGCTAGAAACACTTTTTTGCTCGCGGTGACGCGCAGCTCCACCGTGGCGGAGCGCGGCCCGCGACCACGCAGTTGCACGTCCACGCTTTCGATATTCACGCTGTGTGCCGCCGCCGCGGCGCGCGCCGCGGCGAGCAGCAATGCTTGTAAATCGGCTTGTCCGACGCGCACGCTCAACTTGCCGTCGCGGGCGTCGGATGGGTCGAGAATCGGCCGCCCGTTGGCATCGTGTGTGATTTCAAAGCGCGCATCGTCGGCGGAAAGTTCGAGAAAGATCGGCGCCTGAGCATAGCGCACCGGCCTGCCGACGATCTCGAAGTGGGCGACCGTCACGCCGGGCCGTCGCGGTCCGCTCGCCGGCGCCGGCCGATAGTCGGCCCGGATCGCCGCTTCGGTCACGTCGATGCGGAGCTGTTCAAGCGCGGGATACGCGGGGGCATTCACCTGCACTGGGTTGGTCGTCGTCGGCATTTGGAAGACCGCGGCCAGCCCTTCCTTTAGCGATGCGGCGAGATCGGCAGGCGTCGCGGGTAGCGAATCGTCCCGGAGAGGCAGCATGAGAGCGGTATCCGTTTCCTGCAGGAATGGCCCTAGTTGGGTGTAGGCGTGGGCAGGTTCGCGCCCGGCGTCAATGTAACGACGAGATTGGGACCGTCGAACTCGGCACGGAAATATTGGAGGAAGCCTTTGAAGCCCCAATGCGGCCGTGTGATCTTGTCAGTCGTTACAGCCACGTCGGCCCGCCAGCAAATGCGCTCCATGTCCCGGCGCACATCGAAGTCCAACTGCCACGTGCGCCACGGCACGAGTTCCCCGGTGGCGGACGTCACGGCGCCGCCGGGCGAAAGCGATTGGTAATCAACTCCGAGGCGTGCCGCCCATTGCAGCGGCAGGAGCGTCAAATCGGAGCCCGGATCCAGCAATCCTTCAACAAGCCATGCAGCGGCGGTGCTGTGAATGATGACCGGGAGTAACGGCCGGAATAAGTCGGGGCCGACCTGAGTATAGGGGATGCGCACGGCGACGTCCTAAACGTTGTAGACACCTGGTACTTCGCCGTAGCTGAAGTGCCACAACCCCTTAACGCCGGACGCCTCCGCTTGGGCGCAGGCCTCGTCTAAAGTCTCGCCCACACCGATCACACGTTGCTCGTCTTCGCTAAAGACGATGTGCTTGCCAGGATGGAGACGCGTAACGGAGTATGGTAGGGGGTCGAAGCCGCGACTGTTAGAGCCGTTCTTCTCGCTCATGTTCAGCTCTCCTTTAACAGGCCTACTTCTTTCCATTCTATCGGAACTGCTCTATGCGCAGACAGCCCTTTACTGACGCTGCGAACCGTTCGTCTTTTCTGTCACCGCCAACAACGGCTCCCCTGCCGCAAACCGCCGAACGTTCTCGCGAATCAGCCGCCAGCGCGCGTCACCGCCGTCTGTGTCTTTCTTTTGTAACGACGCGGGTACGGACGTAACCACGGCTTTCCCTGGCGGCGCTGAACGTTCGCCATCGGGGTTATCGCATTGAATCCAGCGCAAGTGCTTGCCATTTTCCCAGACAGCGGGCGAAGAGAAGCCAATCACCGCGTCGGCGTTCGCCACTGCCTTCGCCGCCTCTTCAGCGGTCTTCACCGGAATGAACTCCACCTCCGGCGCCACCCGCTTTAGTTCCGCCAGCCGTGCCGGCATCAAGTTCGGCACCACGATCCGTTTCGGCTTGGTCCAGCCCGGCATGTCCTTCGGCGACGGGCCGCCGTTCTTGGCCAGCTCTTCAAACTCGCTCGGCGTGAGCTGGCCGGTCAGCTCGTTGTAAACGTGTTTGACGTTGTCGCCCGCCGGCTTCGTGCCGGTCCATTCCTTGTACCACGGCAGGTCGATGCCTTTGACGATGTCTGCGAGCGGCTGATTCGTATCGATGCCGCTCTGCACGTACTTGCGCAGCTCGACGAAGTAACGTTTCTGCTTCTCCAAAAGATCCTTGCCGGCGACGGGACCATGTCCGGGGCACACCAAATCCGCGTCGAGTTTTTGGCACTTTTCCAACACGCGAATCCACGACGCCGAGTCCGAATGGCCCATGAAATTGAACGCGCCATTTACGCAGGCGTCGCCGGTGCAGACGATTTTGTGCTTCGGCAAATAGGCAAAGCCGTCGCCCGGCGTATGAGCGTGGCCCAGGAACAGGAACTCTATCCGCTGCGTGCCGTCATCAAGCACCAGCTTGTCGTCATACACGAGGTTAGGCACTTGCAGACTGCTTTCGCGCACATCTTTGCGGCCACCCGCACCGCGGCCCGCGTCGGCAAACTCCTTCGCTCCATTCGTCCGCAGCAGCCGATCGCAATTCGCCTGAGCGATCACGGTTGCTCCAATGTTGGCGAATACGGCGTTGCCGTAAGCGTGGTCGCCGTGATGGTGCGTGTCCAAGACGTACCGTATCGGTTTGTCAGTCGTCTTTTTCACTGCTTCGATGACATCGCCCGCTTCCTTCGGGAAGTTGGCGTCGATGACGACGACATAATCCTTGAACACGACCCAAATGTTGTTGCTGCCGCCGAAGGGAACCTTTGGATCGGTGGCGCTGATCGACGAATAGCGGAAAAAGACGCCGGGCGCGACTTCTTTCACATCGTTGAACTTCATCTGGGGCAACTCGGCCGCGTGCGCCATGCCGGCGACGACCAGCAAGAGCGGAGCAACGAACCTCATAACACATACTCCCCGGGGGCGACCACACGAATCAACGGGCTATACGGTAAACCGTCCGCCACGCGGGGGCAATGGGCCGGCACGAATTCGGTACAATTCACGAGACCCCCTCACCCTACCCTCTCCCCCGCGGCGAGGGAGAGGGTAGGGTGAGGGGGCGAACCGCCGGCACGGCTCGCTTGTCCACGGATCCATGTATTCCACGGTGATGGACGCACATACCCTTGAGCTGCTCGAATTCTCCAAGGTCCGCGACCTGCTGGCCGGCTACGCCACTTCCGCGCTCGGTAAGGAACTCTGCCGGCAGGTTGAAACGGTGACCGACGCAGAGGCAATCCGCGGGGAGCTTAACCTCGTCACCGAAATGGTGGCGGCTCTTGGCCAGGGCGTCACGCCGTCATTCACCGGCTTGCACGACGTTCGTCTCCTCGCGCGCCGGGCCGCGATTGGCTCGATGCTGACCGCCGAACAGCTTCTCGAAGTCGCCGACACGCTGAACTGTACCGGCAACATGTACCGCTACCGCATGCGGCTGCCGGAACAATTCCAAGGGCTGATCGCGCTACTGACGCCGGTGGAAGATCTCGGCATCGTCGCGAAGGCCATCGCCGGCTGCATCGACAGCCGCGGCCACGTGCTCGACATGGCCAGTCCGGAATTGGCGCACGCCCGCACTCGCCTCGCCGACGTGGATGAGCGCGTACAAAACCAAATCAAACGCCTCCTCCGCGATCCCGAGCTGCGCCGCATCCTCCGCTATCCCAACGCGACCGTCAGCGGCGATCATTACGTGCTGCCGGTCGCGGTCAACCATCGGCACAAATTGCAGGGCGTCGTCCACCGGACGAGCAGCACCGGCGAAACGGTCTTCATTGAACCGGCCGGCGTCGCCAGTCTCAGCGCCGAGCGGTCCGTCTTGAAAGCGGAAGAGGAGCGCGAAATCCGCCGCATTCTCCGCCGGCTGAGCGGCGACGTCGGCCGGGTCGCCCGCCCGCTCAGCATCGCCATCGAAACTATCGCCCGCCTCGACCTCCTCGCCGCCAAGGCCCGCTTCAGCCACGACTACCAGATGTTCGCCCCCGACTTGAACACCGACGGCCGCCTGTGGCTGCGGCAGGCGCGGCACCCGGTGCTTGAGCATCTTTTCCGTAACGAAGTGTCCCACGAGGATCGTGGATCGAGGATTGAGGATGGAGGATCGAAGGACGCCAATAATGAGCCGGCGCGGCGTCAGTCGGACAATTCATCGTCGATCCTCGATCCTCGATCCTCAACGCCCCCACCCCGGCAGGTCGTTCCCATTGACGTCCGCCTCGGCGCCCCTTTCAACTTGCTCATCATCACCGGCCCCAACACCGGCGGCAAAACGGTCACGCTGAAGACCACAGGCCTCCTCTGCTTGATGGCTCAAGCCGGCATGCACATCCCGGCGGGGGAGGGGAGCAACGTGCCGGTCTTCCAGCAAATCCTGGCGGACATTGGCGACGAGCAGAGCCTGGAACAATCGCTCAGCACCTTCAGCTCGCACATCTCGCGGATCGCTTCCATTCTCCGTTCCGCGGATGCGCAAAGTCTCGTGCTGCTCGACGAGCTGGGCGCCGGCACCGATCCGACGGAAGGCGCTGCGTTGGGCCGGGCGATTCTCGACAGTCTCGATCAAATCGGCTGCCGGGCGATGGTCACGACCCACCTCGGCGATTTGAAGACCTACGCCTTCCACAACGAACGAGCCGAAAACGCCGCCGTGGAATTCGACGTGGAAACGCTGCGGCCGACCTATCGCCTTCTCATCGGTCAATTCGGCATGAGCAACGCCCTGAAGATCGCGCGCCGCCTTAAGCTGCCGCGCGATTTGCTGCAGCGGGCGCATCATTACCTCCGCCGCCGGCAACGCCGTGCCCCGGAAATGGCCCGGCTGCAACAACTCCGCGAGGAGACCGAAAAAGCCCGCGAGGAAGCGCTCCTCGCCGCCCACGAAGCCGACCGCCAGCGCGAGGAATACCGCCAACGCACCGAACAGCTCGAACGCGAAAAAGCCGAAGCCGCCGCCCTCCGCGAAGCCCGCTCACGGCTGCAAGCGAACGACCCGGTCCGCGTGCAACGCTTCGACAAAGCGGGCCGCATCGTCCGCGTCGATCACAAACGCGGCGTGGCGATGGTGAGCGTCGGTTTGGGGCAGTGGGAAGTGCCGCTGGAAGAGGTGTTTCCGATTGGTTCATAAGCATCGATTGGAGAAGGATGTGCCAACTACCGTGGCCCGGTCTTCCGCGGTATAGTGAGTGTTAAAAGAGCGAGTTCCGGCATGAGCTTCGTGCTGCCGCCCAAAGCCCGGTGGATGATCCTCTGCGACGATGTGTTTCAGGACACGCGCTGGCCGGGTAAGCCTGTGATTGTCGGATTGACGTCGCTGATTCACTGGCCAGGCGGGACCGACCCTTTGTTCCTGCCGAAGCTGACGGTATACCTGGTCCTGACCGATGGGCGCGGCACAGGTCAAGGAAGCATCGTCTGCAAGGATGAAGCAACTGGCCGGGAAGTCTTTCGGTCCGGCACGCTGGCCGTTTCCTTTGAAGGTAAAGATCCGATCGGGCTTTTCGGGGTCGTCTTCCGCTTGTCGGACTGCCGTTTCCCTCGACCCGGGGTTTATGAGGTTCAGTTTCTTTTCGGCGGCGATGTGGTCGAAGAGCGCATTGTGCATGTGAGGTGAACCGTGAATGACAACAGCCTGAGCCCCGCGCCGATCACGCCGATCGCGGAATGGAACGGGCCGGCGTTGAACAATCCCGCCTTGGCCGGTGACGGGGAGACTCTCGAGCGGTTTCTAAGCGATCCTTGTAGTGTGCCAACGGCGGCTATTTGGCTCGCGGTTATGCTCGGCGCCAGCGTGTCCCCAAATGGATCGGACGAGATTGTTGCGAAGAAAGTCGGACCATTCGTGGCGGCCTGGCGCGGTCGGCATGGGGAAGCAAAGGTTGACGAACTCAAGCAGCAGGTGATCGCCGAATTGAAAAAGGGAAAGGTCCAGGGCTCCGAGGCGGAAATCCGCCGGCGCGTGGAGACGCTGTTTTCCCCGTAGGGCTTCGCCATGAACGAATCCGGCGCCGACGTTCGCTGGAGAATCCCCCTCACGTGGCCCGTGCTGTTGGGCGTCGCATGGCTCGTGTATGAATTCACTGCCCGCCCCGCGCTGGGAGTCCTGGTCCTTTCCTTGAAGTTCGGCTGGGAGGATTTCCTCACTGCCTACTGGCTCCGCCGCATCGACCCAGACGCGGGGCGCGGTAAGACATGCTTTCTCGCCTACACGGCGCACGGCTTGTTTCGCGCCGGACTTGTCGCGTGCTTTCTCACCGGCATCCTAGAGATCAGCATGTTTCCGCGGGAACTTCAACGCCCGGGGAAACCGTTACCGAATGAGGTCGTTACGCCCATCGTTGTCGCGCTTGTCACGACCGGATCCACATTGCTCCTCGCCGGACTCGTGGGAGGGTTGACCCTCTTCTACGCCATGCGCTACCAGGTGAAAGTTTGGGTACACTCGTCCTCGTTGCGCCGCGCGCGCCAGACGAGCGACTGGTCTGCCGTCTTGCGCGTTCCTCGGCGGAAGAATGTTGCCCAAGCGATTTTCACAATCGGCCTGTTTTTAGTGGGGTTCCCGATTGGGTTTTCAATCTGGCCGCTCACCGGCTATTTCGTGGCGTGCATTTTCGAGATTGAGCAAGGGCTCGCGATGTTCTTGTCGATTTTCCCTCTCCTTTTCATCGTGCCACTTGCATGCTGGCCGCTGCTGCGACGCGTCATCGACGGTGTAAAAAACGCGACGGCACGTAGCCCGGAGGAGTGCTGGGCGCAGCGGGCTGCATCGTCCGCATCGATCACAAACGCGGCGTGGCGATGGTGAGCGTTGGCTTGGGACAGTGGGAAGTGCCGCTGGAAGAGGTGTTTCCGATTGGTTCATAGCTGCGTGACCAGCTACGCCGGTTGGCGAGTCGAGCCAGCCGCTTGGCTTGGCGTCATGCCATTCTCCTCGTCACGATAGCGGCAGGTGGGGCGCAAGCCAAAGGAGGAACATTTCATGTCCGTCGCCGACACCGTGAAAGACCTCAACCGCGAATTGGCACGTCGAATCAACGAAGAGGCAAGGAGCAACCCGCAATCGCCGTATGCCAATAAATTCGTCGGCATCGCCAATGGCCAAGTCGTTGTCGTCGCGGATGACCTGGATGATCTGGCGTGCCGCCTTGGGCAAATTGAGCCTGATCCAACCAAGACCTTCTGCGTTGAAGCAAGCCGGGACTACACGGTCGTCGAGGAAATCTGGGGGCTGCGCTGATGCCGCACTTGCAATGGCCGCTCCGGCGCGGTCGGCCGTGCGTAGAGATTGTCCTCACCCTGGCGCAGGGTCGTCAACCCTTGCTCCGATCCTTGTTGGCCGATACGGGCGCAGGTTCGCAAACCTCTAGTTTCGAACTCGTTTTGGACGAAGACGACTGTCTGCTCTGCGGTGGCAACCCGGATTAACCCGTCACGCTTGGCGGCGCGTACACCGGCTCTTTTCCAACCTACATCCTTCCCGTGCATCTTCCCGCGCTCGGATTCGCCCAGCATCTTCGCGTTGTAGGCGTCCCGTCGAACCCAGCCGGGTTTGATGGCATCGCCTGTTTCAGCTTTCTCAGCCGCTTCCATTACGGCAACTTCGCCAACCCCGGTGTGTTTGGGCTGGAGGTATGATGCTAGGCTCCGCCCCGTTTTCGTGCTTGACTCCGTCTTGCGTGCTTCCGTTAAAGGTAGTAGTGTACGCAGGCGAACGCGAGGCAAGCGGTGATGCTGCACGAGAACTTCGAGTGGGACGAGGAGAAGGCACGAAGGAATCTGAGAAAACACGGCGTCTCATTCGACGATGCCGCTTTCGTGCTCGCGGACGACGAGGGGGAGAGATTCCACGTTGAAGAGTACGACCAAGCGCACAGCTCTGGCGAGGATCGTTACGTGACCACCGCGGCACACCCGGACGACCGCGGCATTGTGCTGGTCATCGCATGGACTGACCGATCGACCGAGCACGCCAAGGTCACAAGAATCATCAGCGCCCGTGCGGCGAACCCAGCCGAAAGGAAAAGGTATGCCAAAGAAATCGGCGGCTCCTAAGACGGTGCGGAAGTCGGCCAAGGAGATTCCGCCTGCCACCACCGCGGATCTCGACCGCCTTCGCGCCGCCATGCAAGGTCCCATCGACACCCGTGAAATCCCGGAACGGCGGAAGTTTCATCGCCTTCAGCGCGGCGCAAGCGGCGCGCTGCCTCCCAAGAAAAGCGTCATCCGTGACGCCGTGACCCGCGAAATGCGGCATCTCGATCTCTCGGTCTATCGACTTTGGCAACTGGCGCGGGCACATTATCCCACGCTGTCCCAATCCGCGGTTCACGAATTCCTCAAAGGACAGCGGCAACTCGAATTGCCGTCGGTCGAAGCGTTGCTGGCGGCGGTTCAGCTCCGTATAGTCCGAACGAGGTGACCGACTACGCAAGACCCGCTTCCCGCACGCCGGCGGCACTCGCGGGAAGAAGCGGCGCGCGGTCATCATCCAAGCCGACGTTTACAACGCCAGGCTCAAACACTTTATCGTTGCCGAGATCACGAAGAACCTGGCGCCCGCGTCGGACCCGGCGAGCTTTCTTATCGACATTACCGCCCCAAACAGCAAAGCGACTGGATTAGACCAGAATTCGGTGGTCTGCTGCCTGTTCCTCTCGACAGTGGCCCAAGCGAGTATCACCAAAGTGATCGGCAAGCTCTCCGATGCGATGACGGCGCGGCTGGACGGTTGTTTGAAGGCGGCGCTGCAGGTTCGGTGATTGACGGATGAACCCGATTCACATTGATCCGCGTCCCCGTTTTCGGGGTCAGTTGTTACTCTGAATGAGTTGGATGCCTTGCTTTTCGAACCAGTTCAGAAACTGGTTTGGCCTGTTGAATGCCGGCGGCACGGCGCTGCGCTGGATGAAACCGTCCTTTACTGACAAATGGAGACGCGGGCTTTGCCGGCTTGCGCTTGGCGAATGGTGTTCAGCCGGCCGCGGATGATTTCTTCGACGACGATAATCGGCGCCGCCTGCTCGGCGACGGGAACACTTGCGAGCCGCTCTGCGTAAGCGGCGTTGCCCGTGAGGATTTCCGTCAGAATGTCGGTGTCGAACGCTTTCATTCACCCACGTCGCCGTCGCGTTCTCGGTAGGCGGCCTCGCAGATTTCGCGCAAAGTCGGATCGTTCTTGTATTTTCCAAACAGCCCGGTCAAGCCCCGGCGGGGGACTTCCAGCGCAACCAATTCACCCTGGTGCAACCGCTGAAGAATGGCCGATTCGAGAGCCACGAGAGCCTCTTCGCGCGTTGAAGCTTCCGCGCGCACTTCCGGCGCGCCGACAAGCGCGGCTTCGAAGTGCCCATTGGAAGGATGCACCGTTACAGGAAAAGTCATAGCGCGATTTACCTCGGATGGAGAAGGTCACGCGCACAGTTTAACAAAAGTCCAGGGCCAGAAACATAGATTCGGATGAATCTCGAATTCATCCGCCGCTGACGCGCGCCTCCGCCGGACGATCTTCGACAGAAAGTTCGCGGGCAAAACAGCCATTGCCCGCATCGACGTCTCGTTTACAATTCTTGCTATGCGAATGTTCCATCAGGTCTTCCTCAGTTAGAGCATTTCTGAGCGCTGCTTGCGTAAATCCGCGCTCCCTTGCGGATCGTGAAATGCTCTGCATCTAACAAAACATCATTCATGCCGCGCACCCGGCCTCCGTACCCGAAAGAGGGGCGTTGGCGACTGCTGCGCTCAAAGGAAGACCTCATGCATCCCAAGAAACAGAAAGAGAAAGACCGACGACGCGCTCGTAAACTGGCGGACCAGGCGTGGGACGCCGTTAACGAGGGCAACTTCGACCTTGCCGAGAAGATCATCCGCCGGGCCGTCGCGGCTCAGGAGGACAACCCGGTGGTCTGGAACGATCAAGGCGTGCTGCTCGGCCTCCGGCAGAAGGACGCCGAGGCCGACGAGTCGTTCCGCGCCGCGCTCAGCCTCGCGCCAACCCATGCCGAACCCTATGCCCACCTGGCGACGCTCCGCCTCCGCCAGGGGTCCGCCAACGAAGCGGTCGCTCTTCAATCACAGGCCGTCAAGTACGCTCCCGAGAAAGCGGAGTATGTCGAGCGCCTACAGGCATACCAGAAACTCTCCGCCCTGGAATCCACACGTTTCCACGTCCGTCGCGTCCGCGCGCGGGCTGAGCACCACGGCCATCTGAATTGGGAAAAACACAGCGCCCCGCAAATCGCGGTGCAGCGCGTTGAAACCGCCAGGGCCGTATTTCAGCAGGACTGGCGTCGGTCTCGTTATTTCGCCGCGCCAATCCCCGGCGTCGTGGATCAACTGCGTCGGCTGTGTATCCGTATGTCGCACGCATCGCCAACCATTGGCAGGAGATGTTGGCGGAGCCCGCGCGCTACCCACGTCGGCCCATTCGAAGCTTCGTCCCTTGGCCTTCAGCCGCGCCTGCAACTCGTAGCGCAGCGCCAAGGCCAGGAACGAACAGAACACATGGCCGCGAGTGCCGCGCGCGACCAAGGACTTGATCGAGGAGCACCTGTTCGCCCGCCGCCGCGACCTGTTCAGCGCGGTCGAAATCGTCTTCTTCGATACGACGTCGCTCTACTTTGAAGGCCACGGCGGCGAGAGCCTGGGGCAGTATGGCCACAGCAAGGATCATCGCTCCGACCTACGGCAGATGGTGGTCGGCGCCGTGCTCGACGGCGACGGCCGGCCACTCTGCTGCGAGCTGTGGCCGGGCAACACCACCGACGTGACCACGCTGATCCCG
>JBGQKZ010000033.1:0-57362 GCA_041499805.1 Gemmataceae bacterium | reverse complement strand
CGTCGTCCCTGGCCGGCACGAGAGCCGCATCGACCGCCCGCAGCACCGAAAATCCTCAAGATGGGAAGCGACCTTAAACACCTAATGGATAGGCTTTTAGAGAGTGTGTAAACCTGCATTTGTTAGTGGCGTTGGGACCAAAGGGGACAGTTTACGTAACCTTATCCGCCATAGTCACATCCGACAAAACCGGTCCCGAAGTGTGACTCGCGCAGCGTAAGCACCGCGAGTGCGGTCGCATCGACCTCCCGTTGCGAACAACGTCACCGAAAAGCTGCGCATCGACCGCACTACCAGTACGACAACACCAACGGCTCCAGCTGCGTTGAAACCGGCAATCCGCCGGATGTCGGCAGTATTTCAATCGGCCTCGCGACCTGTCCCTGAGGACACAACCACCCTCTTGACGCCGATACGATATTTTAGTATACTACATAGAGGGTTGCCGTTTCTCGGCTCTTTTTTGGGTAATAACTTACTTGGCTCACACGCTGGCGATTGTCCCGAAAGCGAGACTCTCGCCACGCCGATTTTCATTTCCGCTTCGCACGCCGCGCCTTCTTCCGCTGGTACTTCTTTTGCTCAACGATCTCCGCCTTCGGAACGGCGACCAGCTTGCGCATGAAGTCTTTGAACTTCTGGTTTTGGAAGGGAGCTTCGGCTGGTGGCTGGGCGGGATTGGGAGTCACAGTCTTCCTAACGTCCTCGCGCGGGATTGTCATAACCGATCCATCGGCATGGGTCGCCGTATAGGAAACAATGTGGCCGCGTGAAATCGGCGGCTCCTTTAACGGAAATGATCCGCTCATGTTTCGCCTTGTTCTTCCAAGGCAATCGTGGCGTCGAGAAGGACCGATCTTACGGTTCGCGGCAACGACTTTCCATCCTTCACAAAACCAACATTGCCAATCTTGAGTTTCTTCACCAATTCCAAGAAAGCGACAAGTTCAGCGAGTGTGGCGATCTTGGCAGTGCAATAGCCAGGGATGTTGGCAATAACTCCGTCGGCTTCGGACTGGTTACGATAGAGCGGCACGAAGTGCGTTCCATCGTCCATGTTGACAAGCAGAATCTTCTCCCCGGTCGCATCTGTCCCATACCAGCACGGCCAACCGGCTTCATCGGTAGAATCACTCATGGGCCTCGCTCCTATGCAGCGGGGTTCCGGCCTCCGAACGTCGGCAAACGTCCGGAGGCGTTTTTGTCCCGATTCACTTCCCGATCATCCCCTTGTACGTCACGCACCGACCAGGCTCGCGGAGTCCTTAGTTTCCTGGCGCTGGCCAGAAGAGCCGCTTGAAATACTCAATAAGGAGTGCCCCGACAACGGCCCCCGCTACCCCGGTCAATATCCCAACGATCCAGCCGAACAATGCCCGATTCTTGTCGATCCATCGCCGATGCCACGGCCAGCAGAGTTTGGCCACTTCATCAAAACCAGTCTTTGTCATCCTTATCTTTGGCGATTCCGGAAACTCTGACGGATGCGGCGTGACCCATCCTGCATCAATCAATAGATCAGCCACTTTTCTACTCTCAAGCTGGGAAATCCCGAGATCGGCGCCGACTTTATCAACATCAAGCCACGTTTTTTCTTTCTGGCTCAGTTCTTCGGCGTGCATGGCATATCTCTCGTAACGATCCTGTAGCGATTCGGTAGAATCAGCCATGAGCCACGCTCCACTTCAGCGGGTTCCGGCCCCCGGCGTTTGGCGACGCGCGGGGGCATTTTGCCGACCTTCACGCGACGCCCGTCAACTTCCGCCACGTCAGCCGCCGTCCGACAATACCGGCCAGCACGCGCAGGAATCGCTGCCCGTCATTGCCGAGCCGTTCGTTGAACCGGAAGCTTTCTTCATCTAGGTAGCGCTGCAAGTGGAACGGCATGATGCTGACATAGGTTCCGCGAATCATCCGCTTGAGAAGGCTCCAAAAGTTTTCCAGCCCGTTCGTGTGAACCTTCCCGCGTACATAGCTTTCCGCATGGTTGATGGCGTCGTGGATGTAGTCGGGACTCAACCCCTCGTAGGACGCCAGCGAATCGGTGAATACTTCCGAGCCAAGCTTGACGTGTTCCCGAATCTCGCCTTGCACCGTTCCCTTGCGAGCGTTCGGGATGACCTTCGCCTTCACCTTGCTCGGCGAACTATGGCGTTCAAGCAAACCCTGAACGATGGACTTGCCGGCCCCGCCCGTCCCCTTGGCGTTCCGCTTGCCCTCGTGCATGTTCCGGGCCTTGCCGCCGATGAATGTTTCGTCGCTCTCGACTTCGCCTTGCAGCTTTTCAAAGGTGCCGCTCTGCATCGCCAGCCGAACCCGATGAAGCATGAACCATGCGCTCTTTTGCGTGATGCCGAGCGCCCGATGAATCTCATAACTGCTGATTCCGTTCTTAGCGTTCGTAATCAGCCAAACTGCCGCGAGCCATTTATCCAAGCCGAGCGGGGAATCCTCGAAAATCGTCCCGACTTTCACAGAGAATTGCTTCTTGCAGGCGTTGCAGCGCCACATTTTGCGCGTTGAAATGAAGTGCGGGCTGTCGCCCTGACAATTGGGGCAAATCACGCCATTCGGCCAGCGCAATTCGATCATGAAATTCAGGCAGGCGTCGGGGTCCGAAAACTGGCGGACGGATTCGAGCAAAGTCTGAGGGACGGTGTTGTTTTCCATGCCCTCATTCTACGCATTAAGGTCGTGTGAGTCAAGTAAGTTATTACCCTTTTTTGCGGCGGCAAGACGGAAGTCCCTGAAAATGAAGCGCTCAAAAGTCACCCTTGCCGGTCTGACGGCGCCGGTGTCAGCGCAACTCTATGGCAGAAAACGACAAGTGGAAGATTGCCGGTTGAAGAACCGGCACGAAACGGCAAGGAAAAGCACGCCGCGCGTCGGGCTGTCAGCGCTTGATGTTTTTCGGCTCTTTTTTGAGGCGGACACACTTGAGTATCTGGTAATGAATAACTTACGAGTCGAGATGTCCGGTCAGATAGCGCTAGTGTCAGCGCAACCCTATGGAGGAAAACGACAAAAGGCAAATGTCCGGTTGAAAAACCGGACAAAACCGGACATTGAGGTCACCACTTTTTGCGGTATGGCCCAAATCGGGGTGACGGCGCACCTGTCTTCCTGCGGCCGCCTGCTACGATGCTTTCAGGATGTACTCCGGCAGGCTGGCCATGGCGATTTCCAGTTGGTCGGCGGTGGCGCCGCTGTCGAGCCAATTGATTTCCAGATTCTGCTCGACCGGCTGAACCGTGCGTTTCAAGAACGTTGTCGTTTCCTGAGCGCTGACGACCCGGTGATGCTCCCTGGCCTGCTGGAAGAGCGATGCGATGTACGAGCGGCTGTTGCCGTTTTGAATCATTTGCGTGAACTGCGCCTTGCTGGCCGCGTCGATGGTGTGGCCGTACAGGTCCAGGGCCAAGGCGTCGATGAAGCCGTCGTTCGTGCTGTTGCCGCGCGTGCTGAAATAGGAGTCGCTGCCGGCCAGCACCGAGGCGATCATGGCCAGCGTATCGTGCCCGTGCAGCAGGTGCATGACCGAGTTTGTCAGGCTGTCGTGGTCTCCCTCGTGGTGCAGGAACAGCTCGTAGAGGCGGTTGACCTCTTGATAGAGGTTTTCGATGCTGCGTTCGACCAGAGCGGCGACGGCCTGGAACGTCGTCCCCTTGGCGAGGAGCGAGGAGTAGAAATTCGTTTCGACGGCGCTGGGGGCCCGGTTCAGGATGTCGTGGAACAGCCGGTCGAGATAGCGGGAATTGCTCGTCGTCGCGCCGACGCTGGCCGTGCCGTTGGCGACGAATGTCGGATCGTTCGCGCTATCGTTTTCGGTGATCGTGGTGCTGACCGCAAACGCGCCGCTGAGCGCGTAGGTATGCGTGCCCATGATCTGGAAACCGCCCTTGCCCAGCCCTGTGACCGTGCCAAGGGAGGTCGTGCCGTCGCCCCAGTGGATCGTCGCCACGTAATTGGCCGCCTTGGCGCCGGCGTCGGCGTCGGAGAAGAAGGCGACGACGGTCGTGAGCGAAATACCCTGAAGGGCGCTAAAGCTCTGGCCGGCGGGGGTGAACAGCGCATCGATCCCGTCGGCCGTCGCGACGGTCGTGACGGGCCCCCCGGCGGTGTCCGAGGGAGTGCCGGTGTCGGTGATCGCCACGGAAACCGTGAACTTCCCTTCCTCGGCGTACGTGTGCGTGCCGGCGACGTCGAAACGGCCGGTACTGGTATTCAACGTAACCGTGCCGCTCGACTTGGCGCCGTCGCCCCAGGCGATGCTGGCGGTGAAGCGCGAAGCCTGCACGCCGGCGGTCGAGTCGGTAAACGTGGCGACGACGGTGTTGGTCAAGGCCGTCCCTTCGGTCGGACTGACGTTGACCCCGGTCGCCGTGATCGCGGCCGGCGCGATGGTGGCGGTTGTATTGACCGTAATCGGGGTGGCGGTCCCCTCGCCGGGCGGTATGTTGTCCACGATCGTGGTTGTTACCGTGAAGACGCCGCCGGTCTGGGCGCTGCTGTCCTTGGGATACGTGTGCGTGCCCTGCACCACGAAGACGCCGCCCGACAGGCTGACGGCGCCCGCGGAGGGAGTCGTGCCGTCGCCCCAGTTGATTGTCGCCGTGAATTCCAGCACGCTGGTCAAGGAGTTCGCGTCGGTGAAGCTGGCGACGGTGACGTTGCTGAGGGCCCGATTCGCGGTGCCAGCAAGGGGCTGAGCCGGCGGGTTGCCGGTCAACGGCACGTCCGCGACCGTGGCGGTCCCGGTGGCCACGGCGACGTTGCCGCCAAGCGCGGAACTCAGCGTGATCGTCGTCTTCACGGGGAACTTACCCGCGTCTTTGTACGTGTTGGTGCCGGTGACGATGAAGTGCCCGGCGTTGTTGGGATCGGCCGTCACTGTCCCCGTGGCGATATGGTCGTCGCCCCAATTGATGGAGGCGGTGTAGTCGGCCGCCGCGGCGCCCGCGGCGGAATCGACGAACGTCGCCACGGTGACGTTGGCGGCGGCGCTCCCTTCCGTCGCCGCCACGTCGGGGGCCGCAACCGAAGTAATGGTCCGCGGCCCGACACCCAAGGTGATCAATTCCGTGTCCGGCCCCGTGCCGTTCACCGACCCAAGCTGGCTCGGGTCGGCGACGCTTACCAGGAGCTGCACCGGCCCCGTGAAACCGGCGGTCGGCGTGAACGTGATCTGGTTGCCGCTGACCGTCACGGTGCCATGCGAGGTTCCTTGCTGCACCGCATTGAAGGTGAGTGTGTCGGTCTCTACGTCGGTCGCGGGCACCGTGAACGTGATCGGCTGACCGGTCGGCGTGCTCAGGTTCTGGAGCGTGCCGAGGAACGCCGGCTCGTTGATCGGCTTGGCCGTCGTTGGGTCGGTATCGGGGACGATGGTCGCCTTGAAGGTTTGCACCGCCGTGCCGCCGTTGTTGTCGTTCGCGGTGACGGTGATGTTGGCGCTGCCGCTGGAGCCGTGCGCGGTCAGTTCCAGCACCGCGTCCGTGGTGTCGGAAATGAACTGCACCTTCGTGATGGTCACCGTAGTCGTCGGCTTGCTGTTCGAATCGACGGCGACGCTGTTGATGGCGTTCAATACGTCGAAGCCGCGAATCAACTGGCCGAAGATGGTGTGGCGGAAATCAAGATTGCGTGGCGAAGCGTCGGTAATGAAGAACTGCGAGCCGTTCGTGTCACGGCCGGAATTGGCCATCGCGAGCTGGCCGGTGCCGTCGAAAATCGCCTGGGTGTTGAACTCGTCGTCAAAGGTGAAGCCGGGTCCGCCGCTGCCGTTGCCGGACGGATCGCCTCCCTGAATGACGAAGCCCTTGACCACGCGATGGAACGTCAGGCCGTTGTAGAAGCCGGACTTGATCAACCCGCCAATGGTGGCCACGGTGTTCGGCGCGATGTCGCCGAACAACTCAAACGTCATGTCGCCGAAATTCGCGACCGAAATCGTTACGAACGACACGCCCGTGGTGTGAACGGTAGCGTCGACCACGGCGCTGTTGGTGCTCGCGACGGTGTAGGTCAGCGGCTTGCCGTCCGTATCCGCCCCGGTGACGGGAATGAACAGCAGTTTATTCGCCGGCACATTCGGCAACACATTGACGCCAACGGGGTCGATCGACGCCCCGTTGAGCACGAGCCGCTCTTCAAAGCCTTCGAACCGCGGCTTATAGGTGCGCGGCCGGCGAGCTTTTTCCGTTCTGGACCTGTTGGAGCGACGAAACCAGTTGCGCATGACGTCCCCTGTTACCTGTACGCGAAGAGGTCGTGCGTCTCAAAAGGAGTTCCGGACGCCTTGTTGAGCCGCCTTTGATTCAAATTAGTGGCAGAATGCAGAATTATAGCAGGCTGTGTGAACACCTGTGGAGGATTTTTCTTTCTTGTGTCGGGCCTGTATTCCCTGGGCGTTCGTGAGAAGTCGGTACGGAACTTCCCTGTTGCGCCATTCTGCGCTATACCAGACGACTCGACCAATCAGTTGGATTGGAAAACCGTGGCGAAAGGTACCGGCCGGCCCTACGATCCGTGTTACTTTGTGCGGCCGACCCAAGCGGAGCCGTTGGATCGCTCTGCCGGCGATTCTTCGAGGCGACCGTGGATTTTGTTCAAGACCAAGGTTTTTTTCTCGATGCTGCGGCTGTGCCGAGCGTTATGCTGTTAAGCGGCTGCCGTTATTGACCTCCCGCTGGAGCTTCCCATGCCTGCCGTCAACCGCCGTCGCTTCCTCCGCTCCGCCGCCACGACCCTTGCGACCCTCTCCGCCGCGACCTACGCCGGCGCCGCCGACCAACCCAACGAGCGCGTCCGCCTCGCCATCATGGGCGTCAACGGCCGCGGTCGCGATTTGGCCCGTGGCTTTGCGGGCTTCGACGAAGTGGAAATCAGCCATATCTGCGACCCCGACGACAGTGTCATCCCGGCAGTCGTCAAGGAATTGGAGACACGCGGCCGCAAGCCGCCGAAGGTCGAAAAGGACATCCGCCGTGTGCTCGAAGACAAGGATTTGACGGCGGTCGCCATCGCCGCACCAGATCACTGGCACGCCCTCGCGACGATCTGGGCCTGCCAGCACGGCAAGCACGTCTACGTCGAGAAGCCGGTGTCGCACAACCTCGTCGAAGGCAGGCGGATGGTTGAAGCCGCCCGCAAATACGACCGTGTCGTGCAAGTCGGCACGCAGCGCCGCAGCGGTTCGCATTTCGCCAGCGCCGCCGAGTTCGTCCGCGCGGGCGGGCTCGGCAAGGTGCCGTTCGCCCGCACGTGGATCGCCGGCAATCGACCGAGTATCGGCCACAAGCCCGACGGCCCCGTGCCGCCCGGCGTCGATTACAACCTCTGGCTAGGGCCGGCGCCCGACCGCGCCTTCAACCCGAACCGCTTTCATTACAAATGGCACTGGAATTGGGACTATGGCACCGGCGAGGTGGGCAACAACGGCATCCACGCCCTCGATGTCGCCCGCTGGGTCCTCGGGCTCGACGCCCCAGAGCGCATCACCTGCGGCGGCGGCAAGTTTTTCTACGACGACGACCAACAAACCCCCGACACCATGATCGCCACGTTCGACTTCCCCGGCCGGGAAAAGGGGACTGGAACTTTTCCTCAGAGTTCCGGTCCCCTTTTCCCGACGTCGCTCGTTTGGGAACACCGCATCTGGTCGAAAACCGGTTTCGAAGGCGAACCGTTCGGTACCGTTCTCTACGGGGAAAAAGGGACGCTCGTCTTCGACAAGAAGGGCTGGCACGTCCGCGACGGCGTCGAAGCCGCCGACAAGGCCGGCGACCTGGAAAAACCGCACTGGCGCAACTTCCTCGACTGCATCAAGACCGGCAAACGCCCCAACGCCGACATCGAGGAAGGCCACAAGAGCACCCGGCTCTGCCACCTTGGCAACATCGCCTACCGCGTCGGCCGCACGCTGCGCTTCGACGCGGCGACCGAGAAAATCGTCGGCGATGAAGAGGCGAATGGGCTGCTCGGGCGGCAGTATCGGGCGCCGTTTGTCGTGCCGGCCCAAGTTTAGGTATGAAACGACCGGGCACCGTTGCGGTGCATCCCGAGCGCAATCGGCCTTGTTGGAGGCGGCATAGCTCACGCGAGATCTGACGGCGGTTTATCCCCGTTCGTTTCGGGAATCAATTCCCAAAACGCGATCGGCGCCCAGTGAGCCGACCGATCGCCGTCGCGCACGACTTCAATGCCCCTCCACACCGGAGTAGTCGCGTCGCCGGCGATGACCGCCATGCGCAGCCGACGCAAAAAGTACGCCAGCCGGCCGCCGGGACTCGAATTGCGGTTGAGGCCGTCACCGCCCTGGTTATAATCATTTTGGGTAAGTAGGCGGGGACTCGCTTCCGTGCCCCATCATCGTACGCTGGGGGCAATGCGCATGGTCGCCAGTAATATTGAAGTAATCTGCCAGAACGCCAAGCAGGCGATTGAGGAGCGCAATTGGGAGCGTGCGCGCCAACTCTACATGCAGGCGCTCAGTCTCAAGGCCGACGTGCCCGACGTGCATCACGGCTTGGCGACCGTCTGTTACCAGATGAAAGACCTGCCCAGCGCTGCGTACCACTTCAAGGAAGTCACGCGGCTCGATCCGCTGCGGGCCGTCGCCCACATCAATCTCGGCGCCATTTACAACCTGCTGGACCAGCTTGACGAGGCGATCACCGTTTTGCGGCGCGGCATTCAGCTCGACATGCACCGGGCCGAGGGCTTTTACAACCTGGGCCTCGTCTACCGCCGCAAGAAGCAGACCGATCTCGCCATCCAGGCCTACTGCGAGGCGATCCGCGTCAATCCGCGCATGGTGGACGCCCATTACAACCTCGCCAATCTGTATCTGGAGAAGCAGCAGTACGGCCAGGCGATGACCCACTACAAGGCGGCGTTGGAGCTGCGGCCGAATTGGGACAAGGCGTTGCACGGGTTGGAGCAGGCGGAGTCGGGACAGAACGCCCAGACCGAGACTGCGTCCGAAGAGTTGAGTATGTCGAGCGATGCGAGCCCATCTTCGCCCGCGGAGACCCCGGTGCCATCGGCGACGCTCGATCCGAACCGGATCGTCGATCCCAATGCGCAAGGCGTCGTGCTGAGCGCGCTGCACAAGGCAACGGTCGAATCCGACGCGCACGGCCGCCAGTTTCTCGACATTCTCGAACATCAGATCGAGCCCGCGATCAAGGAACTCTCCAGCGTCCTGCTGTACCCGAATACTCCGGTCCATGAGCTGGACCATTGCCTCGACAAGTTCGAAAAGGCGATCGCGACCATGCAGAGCGCCCAGAGCAATTTGCAGGGCAGCATCGAGAAGATTCGCACGCTCGGCAATCGGCTCGTTTCGAGCTAAGTAGTCGAAGTCTCGCCGTGACGGATTCGAGCGGCGCTCGTTTATTCCGGAAACAAGTCTTGTCCCCTATCTCCGGCAAGCCCGGTCGACATTTCGCCAATCCTGCTCCCTTGTCGCTTGCACGCGGTCACAAGCTCCTCTAAGATCGGGGCAGTTGCATCTCCGTGCATGCACGTCTACCTGCCCCGGAACGCGGGTTCGTTCCCTTTCCACCGAAACAGGCGAAGAGGTTGCGCCGATGGTTGCGCGTAAACTGTTCGGAGAGATTCTCGTTGACTTGCGGTTGGTGACGCTCACCGACGTGCGTCGCGTTCTGGAAGCCCAGCGCCGCCGGGGCAGCCCGAAGAAGTTCGGCCACATCGCCCGTGATATGGCGCTCATCCGCGAGGAACACGTCCTGGCGACGCTCGCCGTGCAAATGCGCTTGTTTCCCGGCATCGAGCGGTGGAGCCTGCGGCAAATCCTGCAACACCTGCACACGCCCATGGAAGCGGCGGGTGAGGCAAAAGTCGGCTGAAAACGTCCAAGACGAGAGCACTCATGCCGTCCGCCGCGCACGCGGCCAACAAGCGCGGACGTCCACGACACACCCCACCGTCTTATGGCGGCGCGCCTTGCTTGCTCTTTTCCTTCCGGCGCTCTTCATATTCCTTGATGTATTTCTCGGGCTCTTCCTTGAAGGCGTCGCGGCAGCCGCTGCAGCACACGTAGTAATCCTTGCCCTTGTAGCTCACTTTGATGGTGCCGAGACCGCCGCTGACCACGCACTCGGGCGCCGCGCTGCCGGCGGCAAACGGGACGCCTTCCTTCGTCGCCCCGACGGTGTACAGCTTCGTGAACGACGGCTTGCCCTGCGGCTTCACTTCGTAGCGATAGAGAAAGCGGTTGGCGTGCAATAGCGTCACGACGAAGCGCTGTGTTTCCTTGGTCTTGTCATCCTCACGTTCCAGGGTGAGCACCTTGTCCTTGAGCGCGCCGGTAAAGGTCCGCGTGTCGTTGTCGGTCGTCTCCAGTGTGAGTTGATAGACGTCGTTCTCGCGCAGGTAGCGTAGCTCGCCGCTGGTGAAGTTCTTGCTCTTGTCGAACGCCAGTTTCAACGATGCGTCATCGCCCTTGAAGCGCCATTCAAAGGTGAGCGTTTCCGTCCAGAAGCCACGCTGCTTGTCTCGTGTTCCTTCGGGAGTGCCCGTGCCGCGCCACGAGCCGATGAGGTCGTTAAAAGCTTGCAGGGCCTCTTTCGGCGTACGCCCCGGCGCCTTGTCCGCGGCGCCGATTGCCGAACTTCCGACGACAAGGAGCAAGGAACAAAGACCTAATCGTATCATGTCGTGATCCCCGATGCGGCGGCGACTCCGTAGGCGGGCGCAAAACAGCAACGGCCGAGCAGTTCCTGGACGAGCGGCTCGGCATCCTCTAACGACAGTGGCGCGACCAGCACGCCGCGCAAAGGAACGGCAATGTGACGGGACTGTTCGTCGGTATAGACGAACTTCCGTTCGGGCCGTGCCGGTGGCGGTCGAAATTGATGCCGACCAGCTCGCCCACCCTATCTAACACCGGACGGCACCGAATTGCCCCGATGGTATTGGCGGTGGAAACAAAATCACACGGCGTCGCCAGATCGAGGCGGCTCCCGGCGTCGAGCCAGCGCTTCAGCGACACCAACGGATCACGGTGTCCCTGCGTTGCGGAACCGTCGCAGGCGCCGCCGAAGGTTGTCGCCCGTCAACCCGGAGGCCGCGGCGAGCCGCGACTGCTGCTGCGGAGTTCGACGAGCAGATTTCCGTAGGGCGCCTCGTTGGAGTAGGCGCCGTCCATCGTTAGCCGTAAGTCGTTAAGTACACCCGCAAGCCCAAGTACCGGCTTGACGGTGCCAATGTCTTCGATGAAGTGACACGGCCAACGAAAGACGCGACCGGCAAGATCGGGAAGGCGGGCAGTCAGCCAACCCGAGCGCCGTCGTTGTCGCACGCGGCCGCCAGCGGTATTTACTCGGTAATCGAACCCACTTGCTGGGTGAATAACCCCACACTCCCTTGCCCACTCCAACGAGACGTGCGAGATGCCCGAACCAGAGTCCACGATAAACTTGAACGGCAGGAAGGCACGGTGGCGATTTTGAACCAACAACGGCAACAGGGATTGGACCGCTAGGTCCCCAGTCGGCCAGAGACGCTTTCCAAGTAGCGGAAATCGGAGCATGGTGGTCATCGCCAATGGTCGGGAAAGTCGATCGTGTATAAGCACACTTCTTCCGGCGCGAGCCTTTTATTTAGCGCGCGAATCTCTTTGTATCCCACGGCCAAGACTTCGACGCCTCGGGAAGTTTGTCGGTAAGCGACAACTTGGCCGCCGAAGAAGTATCGAAGCTTGTGCTCCTCCGTGATTCGCCGCCGGGCTGCTTCAGACGCGGGACGGTCTTTGAGCAAGGCGTCTACTTCCCGGCGAACGGCGAGCGGCGTGGGCAGCAGACCCCGCCGTGGAACGCTCTTCTTGCGAGATTTCGCAGTTTGATTCTTCATCTTCCCGCTCCTCATGGACTGTGTTTTGTCGCCATTCTAACACGCGCATGAGCGAAAGAAAACGCTTCCGACTTATGAACTCCGTCGCCTTGCGGACATGGCGCCGACGCATAGAGTAGCAGGAGCAATCGTTTCACCGTTTTGCGTCGAAAGGAACTTCTTAATGTTCCGATTACCCGGGTTGCTTGTCGTGAGCGCCGCGCTGGTGCTTGTTGTTCGTGCCGACGCCGCCGACGCCCCAGCCGGCAGCTGGAAACTCACCGTCCTCGACGGCAACCAAACGCTCGTGTTGCTGAAGATTGAAAGCAAGGACGGTAAGCTGACAGGAAAGCTGCTCGCGACGGGCGACGGGTTGCCCCCCGTGACGGTCGAAGAAGTCCGCGTGGACGGCGACCGCGTGCAAATGGCGCTCAAGATCGGCGGGCAGCCGTTCAGCTTTGAAGGCAAAATTCCCAAAGAGGCGGGCAAGCCAATTCTTGGAACTTTTGCACGCGAGCGGCAAATGTTTCTTGCTCAGCTCGAACCCACGACCGTGCAATCGTTAAACAGATTCGACGTAAGTAAGGAGATTGTCGCCAAGGGGGGCAACGACCCGCAGTTTTTTACGGCCGCCGGCGCCTTGCTGCAGCAAGCGGGCGCGAACAAGGCCAAGCCGGAAGAAGTCCGCGGGTGGGCCGACAAAGCATATAGGGCCGCCGAGGCGTATGGGCCGCGCTGGCAGCGCGAGATCACCGTCCGCACCGCGGAGGCGCTGAGCAAGCAGGACGGCTTCGCCAACGTCGCCGTTGAATACGCTCGCCGAGCCGAGCGATTGCTCGGCGCGAAAGACGACGCTGCCGATCAAACCCGCGTCTTAACCGTGTTGGCGGAGGCGTTGAAGAAAGCCAACAAGGCGGACGAGGCCAAAGAAGTCGAGACCCGCGTCGCCAAGCTGGAGGTGGTCGCGGATCAAGAATACCTTAACAAGACGCCGCCGTTCAAAACGGCGGCGTTCGCCGGCCGCAAGGGCAAGAGCGACCGCCGCGTGCTCGTCGAGCTGTTCACCGGCGCCCAATGCCCGCCGTGCGTCGCCGCCGACGTCGCGTTCGATGCATTGGCCAAAACCTACAAGCCGGCGGACGTGATTCTCCTTCAGTATCACTTGCACGTCCCCCGACCCGATGCGTTGTCCAACGCCGAGACCGAAGCGCGCCAGAGCTACTATGACAAGGACCTCGAGGGAACGCCCACGGTCTTTTTCAATGGCCAGGCCGACGCGCCCAATGGGGGCGGCATCGGGGAGTCGGAAGAGAAGTATCAGGAATATCGCAAGGTCATCGATTCGCTCCTGGAGAAGCCGGCGAAGGCCCAGCTCAAGGTTCGCGCGGTTCAAAAAGGAAACGCGATCGACATCGCCGCGGAGGTCGCCGACTTGCAGCAGACCGGTGAGCAAGTGCGTTTGCGGTTGGCGCTCGTCGAAGAACAGGTGAAATACATCGGCACGAACGGCATGCGTTTCCATCACCACGTTGTGCGCGCCATGCCGGGCGGTCCCAAAGGAATCGCACTGACCGACAAGGCCGGCAAGCAGACCGCGACGGTGAACCTGGACGATCTGCGCAAAGACCTGGCGAAGCATCTCGATGCCGCGGCGAAGCAAGCGCCGTTTCCCAATGCCCAGCGGCCGATGGAATTGAAAAACCTGCGCGTTGTCGCGTTCATTCAGGACGACAAGAGCAAGGAAGTGATTCAGGCCGCCGAAACCGCCGTCGGCCCGGTCGGCGAGGCGGGATAGGCGATTTCCAAGCGCACTGCCGGGCCGCCCGTCGCCGCTTGCTTTCCGACACGAGTCAAGGATGGGACGTGGACGCCCTTATTCGTTGCATTCGTTACCTCAAAAAACCGGTCATACGGCACAAAGAGCCGGTCTTGGCGTATCGCCGAATTCGCGTCCTTCGGGGCGCTTTTGCCACAAATCGTTAGCAGGCAATAATTTGATGGCGGACTCGCCGCGCAGCACGCTCGTGCGGATTCGTTGCCCCCCCCCTCAAAATGGGGCCGGGGTGTGTGTGGGGAGCAATGCAAGCAATGCATTTTTTTTTTGACGCGGCGCTACGGACGCCATGTGCCGTGGCGCCCAAGAAACGGACGTCTCCTTTGTCCGATCCCATGAGCGTGGGTTTTCCAAAAGCTACTCATTTCCGCGCGCCCCGCGGGGTTGGACTCCCCTTGTTAATTCTCCCTGAAGTCGTCACAATCCCGCCGCGCCGCGGCGATAGGGGCATTCGGAGAAGTATTGGACCACAGGAGCAGGACGCTCATGCCGGCATTTGTCCGCTGGACGCTGGGAATCGTCATCGCCGCCTTTTTGGTTGCCGCCCCGTTCGTCTATTACCGGGCAAGCTACACCCACGGCAAACGGCTGCGCGTCGTGTCGCCGGGCAAGGTCTATCGCAGCGGCCAAATGACCGTCGAAGGCTTCGCCGAAGCAATCTCGGAATTCGGCATTCGGACCGTGATCAATGCGCAGGACGAATATCCCGATCCCGACATCGATCAAAGCTACTTCAACCACCGCGTGCTGAAAGAGAGCGAGTTGTGCCGGCAGATGGGCGTCCGCTACGTCTTTTTGCCACCCGATCTCATTCCACGCCGCCAAATCCCCGAACAGCGCCCGGCGGCGATCGACAAGTTCCTGGCGATCATGGACGATCCGGCGAGCTATCCCGTCTTGATCCACTGCAAGGCCGGGCTGCACCGCACCGGCTGTCTTGTCGCGGTCTACCGCATGGAGTACGACGGCTGGAACGCCGCCGCCGCCGTGCAGGAAATGAAGGCGAACGGCTTCGGCGAATGGGCCTGCGAGGCCGCCAACGATTACATCGCCCAGTACGTCCTCGCGTACCGCCCCGGCGTGCGCAAGCGCGCGATGGTCCTTGGTCCCTAGTTCATCGTCCTAGGCGCTGCGCCAAGGCGACGGACAAAGGACAACGGACGAAGGACAACGGACATGTTCCTGACGTACATCGACCGCCAGTTAGTCCGCGGCTACCTGAAGGCGTATGTCGGCTTCTTCGCCTGCATGGTCAGCCTGTGGATCGTGGTCGACCTGTTCACGAACCTCGACGATTTCACGCACCGCAAGTCGGGCCTGAAAGAAATCGGCATGCACGTCTTGCTGCACTACGGCTATCGCACGCCGTATATCTTCGATCAGATTTGCGAAGCGATCGTGCTCCTGGCGGCGATGTTCACGGTGGCGTGGATGCAGCGAAATAACGAATTGCTGCCGCTGCTGTCCGCCGGCGTATCGACCCGCCGTGTGGTGGCGCCGGTGCTGCTTGGCGCCTGCGCTTTGCTCAGCCTCGCCGCGCTCAATCAGGAACTGCTCATCCCGCGCGTCAGCGCCCGCCTTTTCCAGCCGCGCGACGATCCCGACGGCGACAAGGATATTGAAGTCCAAGGCGCGGCCGATCCGAACGGTGTCCATCTCGAAGGCCGCTGGGCTTCACGGAAGCACCGCATCATCAAGGATTTTCACTGCGTCATCCCGCCGGACGTCGCGGGCGACCTCATCACGATCGGCGCCAAGGAGGCGCGCTACCTGCCGCCCGGCGACGGGCCGCACACTGGCGGTTGGCTGCTGACCGGCGCCCAACCGGCCGACTTGCCGAAGTGGGACAACCCGGCGTTGCTCGAAATGATCGATCCCGGCAAGTATTTCCTGCACACCAGCGAGGTCGATTTCGACATGCTGACGCGGGCGCGAAACTGGTTTCAATTCGCCTCGACGAGCCGCTTGCACGCCGAGCTGCAGCGCGCCGATCCGACCCGTCTGGCGCCGATTGCCGTCCTTTTCCATATGCGTCTGACGCGGCCGATTCTGGGCATTATTCTCGTCTTCCTCGGCCTCTCCGTGATCCTCCGGGATCAGAATCGGAATATCTTCGTCAGCGCCGGCTTGTGCCTCATCATCTGCGCCGTATTCTTCGGCGCTTGCTTCACCTGCCGCAGCCTCGGATCGAATGAGTATCTGTCGCCGGCCTTCGCCGCGTGGTTGCCGGTAATGGTCTTCGGCCCGGTGAGCATTGCGATGTTCGACGCCGTTCATACGTGACCGGCCGCCGACTGCTCTTGCACATTCTCTACTTCATGTCTATGAGACTCGCCGCGATTTCCGTTGCGCGACGAGGTGCGGCATGGACGCCGACTGGACACGATACAAGCGTATGCGCGGCCAAGACCTGCCGGCGACGATCCGGCTGGAGTTCGGCGCCTATTCCCTCGTGAAGGTCTTCAAACACGACTTCTACGCCGCGACCGGGCTCTACGACAAGGTTGAAGGGACCGGGCCCGACCGCGTCGTCTTCAAGATCTATCACAAGGATCGCTACGCCTTCCTTCCGCTGGCTTGGCTCGGTCGTTGGCTCGCGCGGCGCGAGGCGAAGCTCCATGACGCGCTGGCCGACGTGCAAGGCGTGCCAAGATTACTCGCGCGGCACGGCGACACGGGTCTGGTGCGCGAGTTCATTCCTGGTTGCAGCCTCCGCGAAGTAACCGCCGCCGAGAAACCGGACGCTCACTTTTTCCCTGAGCTTCGCGCAACGCTCGCCGCCGTCCACGCCCGCGGCATCGCGCATTGCGATCTCGCCAAGCCGGAAAACATCCTTCGAACCGACGCAGGCCGGCCGCGGCTGATCGACTTCCAGATCGCCATTCGACCGCAAACGCGCTTGCCGGGCGTTCGACAAATCGCCGAACGCTTCCTGCGTTACATGCAGCAGGTCGATGTGTACCACCTTCGCAAGAACCAGCGGCGCTTGCGGCCGGAAGACTTCACGCCGGACGAACTGGCAGCGAGTCATCGCAAGGGCCTGCTCTTAAACCTGCACGGCTTGCTGCTGCGCCGGCCGTATCGAGCCGTGCGGCATTTCGTACTACGGCGGTTCTTGCTGGCTGAGCAATCTAGCCGCACAGCGTGAGACCGCTGGCATTTCTCGTGCCCCTGGCATTGCCTTGCCCCGCCACGATCCGATAGAACTATCAATTCCAAACCCCGACCCCCACCCCGCGAGAATGCTGGGATAGTCTGAGGAGACGGACCGATGCGTGCGCGACCCCACAAGAAAAAGAATCGCAGCCATTTTCGCCGCTGTCCGAAGTGCAATAAACAAATCCGCCTGCACCAGCGACGCTGCAAAACCTGCCATCAGGCGCTGACGTAAACACGAGCGTCGAGGCGAGCGGCCGGCGTGCGCCGGCCGGCGCCGCTAAGACGGAACCTGGCTGCTCCGGCCGGTTCACGCTGGCCGCTTGTTCTTGCGTGCGAAAACTGCCGCCTTGCTTTGCTGCGCCGCGTCCGGCATAATCGGCGACGGGTCGAGGAGCCGGGTCAGGAACTCGCACATGGCAGCTTCGGGCGAACCCACGGATGATATTTTCTTGCCGGGTGGGCGGCTCCGGCAGGACGCGATGACGGACTGTGCGCTCTCCGTGGTGCGCGATGCCCTCCGCCTGGCGCGCGAAACCCGGTGGGACAGCGTCCGCAGCCCGCACGTCTTCATGGGGCTGCTTTCACAGCCCGATCATTGCGTCCGGAACTGGGGCGATCGACTCAAGGCGGATTTGCCCAAGCTGCTCAGCCAATTCCAAGAGCTGTTTCACCAGGAAGAGGGCGAGGCGGAGCCGACTCTGGTCCTCAACCGCGAGTTCTTTTCCGACAACGTCATCCGGCTGCTGCGCGACGCGCACACGCGCGCGGTCGATCACAGCCGCCCTCAGATCACGCCGATGGATTTGCTCATCACGCTGCTGACGGCGTCGAACAGCATCGTCGCGGAGTGCTTCGAGCGGATTGGCGTAACGGCCGCGAAGTTGACCGAGTTGGCCGTCATCGCCGAACAACAATCCGGCGCACATTAAGACAAGCGCAATATCCACGCCGGAGACCAAACGTTTCGCGACGCCGTTGCCGCCTTCCGTGTTGTCGCGGCAGAAGTCGAGCGCCCACGAGATTTCTTCCGGCAACTGCACGAGGAACTTGAAAGCAAGTTCCGGTTGCAGTCCGTCGCGCTGCTTGCAACGAGATTGAAATACGAGACTCGTTAATGCCCCTCTAGCGTATCGCGAACGCCGTCTACGACCCCGCCAACAACCCCCACGGCGTGGTCCAAGACACTGGAATAACAAGGGGAACGTCGAGAAAGAGCAGCCGGCTGACGCCCGCGGCTCGCCGATCCATCGTGATAGGTCCGATCAACGCCACCACCCCGTTCGACGCCGCCGTTCCGTGGCTCGTGCCGCCGGAGTATGATGTAGCTGTAGTGCCGGACAGCTAGGAGTGGTTCGAGGGGGTTCTGCACGATCTGGTTCGCGAATTATCCCGTTGATAAGCTCAGATTCCGACTTGGGAAGTACTACAGGCGAAAAGGGCTGGACGACCTCGCTCGGGCTTCGTTCGAGAAATACTGCACAATCGGGCGCACGGGGTCGCCAGTAGTTACGACGCGAAAGACGCAGAAATGGCTCTGCAGCGGCTGGGCGTTGGCGTGACGAGTTGAGTGGGCGATGCAAGATGCGTTTCAACCTGCGACTCCACGGCGTCACCGCGAGCGAACAGAAATGCGTAATGTACCTCACCGTGTACGCCTCCAGTAGGAACGAGCTTGTGAAGCTGGCGAAGGAACAATCGACGGAAGGCCCTTGGTACTATACCGGCTCTTCCGAAGCCGTTTCCGAGAGCGAAACGATCACCGTGGAACATCTCGAAGACCTGTCGGCGAAAGGTCGCAAGAAATGAAGCTCATTCTCGCCGTCATCCAGCCCAACAAATTGGAAGCGGTCAAAGAAGCCCTTAACAAAGTCGAGGTCTTCCGTCTCACCATCGTGGACGTGCAGGGCTTCGGCCGGCAAAAGGGGCACTCCGAGGTGTACCGCGGCCACGAGCTGACCGTGAACCTATTGCGCAAGGTGCAGCTCCAGATCGCCGTCAACGAGGACTTCGTGGAGCCGACGGTGAACGCCATCATGGAAGCGGGCCGCACCGGGCCGGAGGGACGCATCGGCGACGGCAAGATATTCATTCTGCCGCTGGATGACTGCATCCGCATTCGCACGGGGGAACGCGGGCCGGAGGCGATTTGACGTGGACCAACCCATCGGCTATTTGCTGTCGGACGATTTGATCTTCGCGAGCCGGATCACGGCCACGGCGCGCGAGGTCGGGATCTCGATCAAGGTGGCACGAAATGCAGATGTGCTCGTCGAGTGCGCCCAAAAGGAGAAGCCGCGGTGCGTGCTTGTGGACTTAGGCAATCCGGGTCTCGTCGTCGGCGACTTGATGGGTCGGTTGCGCGAAACCTGTTCTCCGCTGCCCCGGATTGTTGGGTACGGTTCTCACGTCGATGTCGCCGGGCTGCGGGCGGCGCGAGAGGCGGGATGCGAGCCGGTGTTGCCGCGCAGCAAATTCATAGAAGTGTTGCCGACGGCTTTGCCAAGCTGGTTTACAGACGCAAAGAATTCGTAGTGGAATGCAAACCAACCGCCGCGACGCCGAGCGGCCAGGGACAGCATGCTCCGCTCAGCGTCGCGGCGGCCGGCTCACCCTTGAGCCAACGGCTCAAGGCGTATGTTTCTCATGGGCATCGGGCGCGAGGAAGTTCACGTCCAACGCCTTTCCGGGCTTGAAGGTGACCGTTCGGGTCTTGCTCACCTCTTTGCCGTTCTCCAGCCATTTGGCCTGGAGGTCGTAGGTGTACTCCCGATTCGGATCAAGCGGTGGCGAGAAAACTTGCCGGGTCGGGCCGCCGAGCGCCATTTTCTGGCCTTCGATGCGGAGCTCGGCATCGGCGGGCAGCCGGATGTTGAGCACCACCGTGTTGTTGGGCGCGCCGCCGGCATAGAACGACGTGCGGCCAGGCTGTGTGGGTTGCGTGGTTGTCGTGCCGGCCATTGGGGCCGGAGTAGAATAGTAGCCAGGACTGGTGCGGCCGAAGAATCGGCGGGTCGTCGGCCCGCTGTAGACCGGTTGGCCGGTCATCGGGACAAAGTCGGGCGTCATCACGGTCGTCGTCTGCATGCCTTCGTAAGAGTAAACCGGAGCGTAGGAGTAGCCCCCTCGCCGGTTCATCCAACGATCACGCAGAGCGGCCGACGCGGGTTCGGCGGACGCCAAGACGACGGCCGCCACACTGAGGATCGGAATCCAGCGCCGAAGCATGTAATTCTCCTTTTCGCTTCGTTCCCTGGCCTCGTTCGAGGCCGTGTGTTGTGGATGATGCCGTTGGCGTTTCGCTGATGCTGTCCCTGCGCTGTGCCCGACATCACCCAGGACTCCAGAATGATCTCCCCTATTCTATGGGTAGAGGTAGAGGTGGAAAGCGTTTTCGGTGAGCCCGGGCGAATAATAGCGACGACATCAATTGAAACGGCTTCAGGCCGATCCATGACGCCGGCGGCCACATGGATGCCGAGCGAGTGATGGGATGATTTTCTGAAGGCGCTCGATCGACCCTCAGGAGGCGCCTTTGACGAACAATTCAAACACCACGACCAGGCTGACGAGCACGAGAACGAGCGCGACGCCCAAGCCGACGTAAAACGACCAGCGGTCGCGGCGTACGGCATTTCCTGACGAGCTGGATGCGGGCCGCTTCGCGTCCTTTTTCTCCATCTTTACTGCTATCGTCTTGCGATGATGACCCCCTGCGTCCGCGCGGCGCAGCGGTTGGCCGTTCTTGAGATAAGAACGAAACTCGGCAACTTCAGCGAGCGGCTGGAAGCCGTGCTGCGCTGGACGGCAGACCTCCGCGCCCCGCGGCAGCCGACCCGCGCGCAGTCGCTGAATGAGTTGTCGGGTTGTCGCCCGAGCCTTGGCCCAGTGCCCGTCGCGGTTGCGAAAGCGCAAGATCCAGACCTCGGCGGCGGCCTCGTTCGACCTGTGGCCGTCGGGGACCATGCCCATGTCGGGCCGTGTCGCCTGGGAAGGGTGCGTCAACCGCGCACGCACCGCGGGATCCTGAAGCGCTTCATCCAGATCGGCGAAGCTCGGGACCGGCGCCGCCAGGCGGGAGCGCTGCAAGTCGATGATGAGCTCGCTGGCGGTCTGATACCGGTCGCGCGGATCGCGGGCCAACATCTTGTCGAGGATTTCGCTGAGCAGGTCCGGAATCGCGGCATTGACCACATTGGCAGGCGTGTAGGCGCCCAGATTTTTCTTTTCCACCACCTCCAGGTGATTGTCGCCGTTGAACGGCAACTCACCCGTCACCAGATGATAGAGCGTGGCCCCCAAGGCATAGATGTCGCTGCGCCCGTCGGCATGGCGGGCGCTAACGGCCTGCTCGTACGGCATGTAATGGGGCGTACCGAAGCCCTGGCGTGCGGCAGTAAGGTGGCTTGCTTCGTCGGTGCGCTTTGCCAAGCCCAAATCGGCGAGTTTCGCCACGCCGGTCCGCGTCAACAGGATGTTATCCGGCTTGATGTCGCGGTGAACGATGTTACGGGAATGGGCGTGCTCCAGGGCACGGGCAATGTCGAGCGCGATGCGGACCGCGTCCCCGACCGACAACAGGCCGTGCCGATTCAGCAACGTGTGCGCGCTCGGACCGTCCACGTATTCCATCACAAGGTAATGCTTGCTCGTCGCCACGTCCTGCTGCACGTGGATGAAGCGGACGATGTTCGTGTGATTCAGCAACAGGCCGCTGCGAGCCTCGCGATAGAAGCGGTCAATATACGACTGATTGCTCGCGAGTTGATCGGGCAGGACCTTGATCGCCACATTGGCGCCCGCGTGATAGCCCAGGTACACCGAACCCATGCCGCCTTCGCCGAGGCGTCGCAACAGGCGGTATTCACCAAGCTGTTTCAGTTCCGTGAAGGGATCGCCCGCGGCATCGTGCCCCCGCTTTTTGGAGGTTCCGTTGCGGGGGACGGCGTTGGCGTCGAGATTGGTCGTTTCAAGGGAGTGTTTCAGCTCGTCCGCCTGATTGGGAGTGAGGAGTTCCTGGAACACCATCATGTCCAGCAATTCGGCGCGCTGCCCCTTCGACTGCGACTGATGCACGGCATGCAGGGCCGCCTGCACGGCATCGCGGTCAGCGCCATAACGAGCCACGGCCAAGGCCGCGGCGCGTTCTTCCGACGGAGTGGACATTGCGAGTCCCCAGGAGGGCGCCGGCGTCCGATCGGCACACGGGAGGGCCACCGGAAAGTGTACTCCCACGGTTGCCGACCTGCAATGAAGAAAGCGCGAGGGGCGTCAGGGCGTGTTCGGGCCTCAATTCCTTTGTCTGCTTCAGTTTGTCACTACCTCCCAAAAAAAGAAGCGCGGCTGCGAAACGGCGCGCCGGCATAACCGCCCCTCTTTCACGCACGGGCACACGGCGGGCTGGTACAATAATCCTGCCTCGTTGGCGAATCACGCAACGTACCGGCGCCTGTCGAGAGCCGTCATGGACCAGGAATCGCCTCCGCGCGAACTGGCGGTCGAGCAGTATCGCAACTATCTGCTGCTCTTGGCGCGCATGCAGCTGGGGCAGCATTTGCAGGCGAAGCTCGACGCCTCGGACGTAGTGCAGCAGACGATGCTGGAAGCGCACCGGCAACGCCCGATGTTCCGCGGCTCGTCAACGCCCCAGTTTCTCGCCTGGTTGCGGCGCCTGCTGGCCGGAACGCTGGCGGATGCCGTGAAAAATCTGAATCGGGCGAAGCGGGACGTCGCCCGCGAGCGGTCGCTGGAAGCGGCGCTCGACCAGTCGGCGGAGCAACTCGGCGCTTGGCTGGCGGCCGACCAATCGTCGCCGAGCGAGCAAGCCGACCGGCACGAGCAGGCCGCGATTTTGGCCGGCGTCCTAATGCAGCTTCCGGAAGCGCAGCGGCAGGCCCTCGTTCTACGGCATTGTCAGGGTCTGTCCGTCGCAGAGATCAGCGAGCAGATCGGGCGGAGTCCGACGGCCGTGGCGGGTCTGCTCAAACGCGGCTCGCGACAACTGCGGGTCCTGATGTCCGATAGGGGACAGGACCCCTGATGTCAAGAGTCCTGCCCCTTTCGGACGGCAAGCGAGCGGGTGAGCCGTGACCAATCATTCCCAGGAATCGAGCACGCGCGACGAGCGCGTCGATGAGGCGATCCTCGCGTACCTCGAGGCGGTGGACGCCGGCCGACCACCCGAGCCTGCGGCTTTTCTCGCGCGCTATCCGGAGATCGCCGACGAGTTACGTGCCTATTTCGCCGATCAAGACCATATCAGCCGGGCGACGCACGAATGGCGTCAGCCGCGCGGCGCGCGGCGCAATGGCGTAACGACCTTAGCGGGCGCAGACTCCGCGATCGCCACCGTCAGCACGGCTCTCCCCGGCAGCATTGGCGGCTACCGCCCGTTGCGTCTGCTCGGCGCCGGCGGCATGGGCCGCGTCTATGAAGCGGCGGACGCCAGCGGCCGGCGTTTCGCGCTGAAACTCATCTCGCCGAACTTCGCCGAATCGCCGACGACGCTCGAACGGTTTCGGCAGGAAGGGCGCCTCGCCAGCCGCATCGCGCATCCGCGTTGCGTGTTCGTGCTCGCCGCCGACGAAGAGGCCGGACAGCCGTACATTGTCATGGAGCTGATGAGCGGCGCGACCCTCAAGGACCTCGTGGAGCAAAACGGCCCGCTGACGCCGAACGACGCAATCGCAAAGACGCTGGACATCATCGAAGGACTGGAAGAAGCACACCGCGCCGGCGTGATCCATCGCGACATCAAGCCGGCGAACTGTTACGTGGAACCCGACGGCCGGGTCAAAATCGGCGACTTCGGCCTGTCACGTTCACTTTCCGAGCAGATGCACCTGACGCGGACAGGAGCATTCGTCGGCACGCCGCTGTTCGCGTCGCCGGAGCAGCTCAAAGGCGAGCGGCTCGACGTGCGCACGGACATTTACTCGCTCGCCGCCACGCTTTACTACCTGTTGACCGGCCGGGCGCCGTTCCAGCACGCGAGCGGCGCCTCGGTCATCGCGCGCGTGGTTACGGAGCCGCCGCCGTCGCCGCGCACGCTGCGGCCGGAGATATCGACCGCGTTGGAGCAAGTCGTGTTGCGCGGCTTGGAGCGGCAGCGGGAAAAGCGCCTCCAGTCACTGGAAGAGTTCCGCGAGGCGCTGGCGGCACTGCTGCCGCGGAAACTGTCGATCGCGGGGTTGGGGCTGCGCGTCGGCGCGTATTTACTCGATCTGTTGCCGCTTCAAATCGTTACCCAAATCATCGTCATTGTGACCGCCAAGGAGACAATCGAAGTCAATGTGGCTGCCGTCCTGGCATCGCTGGCGATGCTGTTTTTGTATTTCTGGCTCACCGAGGGGTTGTGGGGAGCATCGCTCGGTAAGCGACTAGTCCGGCTGCGTGTGTTGCCCGCCGACGGACAAGGCCGCCTTGGCATGGGCAAGACGTTTGTGAGAACACTCGTCTTCTTGGCGACTTCGGGATCGGTCATCGATCTCTGTCTCTACACGTGGGTGACGATAACTCCGTCAATTCAGTTGGGCATCCTTTCGCTTACCGGGTCTGTGGCGAGCATCCTGCTGCGGATGAGCACGATGCGCGCGCGGAACGGCTATCGCGGGCTTCACGAAATGCTAAGTGGCTCACGGGTCGTGCAATTGCCGTTCCCCGCCCGCCGCGGGGCCAGCGCCCGTTGGCGCGCGCTCATGGACGCTGCGGAACAGACTACGGTGGACGGCGCGGCGCCTGCGGACGGCCGGCCGGAAGATGCCGTTCTCCCCACGCAATTTGGCACGTACAACGTCTGCCGCGTCATGCAGTGGCAGCCGGCGAGCCGCGTGCTTTTGGGAGAAGAGCAATCGCTCGGTCGCAGTGCCTGGCTGGTTCTACGGCCGGCGTCCGAGACCTCGCTGGCGACGAAGCGAACCGATCTCGCTCGGTCCACCCGGCTGCGCTGGCTCGGAGAAGGAGTCGCGGAAGACTGGCGCTGGGACGCCTTTATCGCGCCCGCGGGCATATCCCTTCCGGAAGCGGTGCGGGTCGGTGGACCGTTCTCTTGGACGGAGGGGCGTTGTCTCTTGGAGGGACTCGCCGGTGAAGTCGCCGCCGCCTGCGCCGACGGCACCCTGCCGGCGACGTTGGAAGTCGATCAAGTCTGGGTCTCGGGGCCGGGGCGCGTGCAGTTGTTGGACGCGGCGCTTTCGCCCAACCCGCCTGCGGCCGAGCTTTCGACGGAAAACGCTCCGCAACGCGCGCTGCATTTTTTGGCCGCCGTCGCTCGCCTGGCTCTGGACCGCGGGAAACGTCCTTCTAGCGGGGTCGTGCGTGCGCCGATCCCGTTGCACGCACGTCGCATCCTCGACAAACTGACCGGCGCTGCTCCCGCCTATCAGGAGCTTTCGGAGCTACAGCATGATTTGGCGAGCACGGCGGAGCGGCCGACGGAGGTGACGCCGTCGCTTCGCGCCATCCACGTCGGCATTTCACTTTGCTTCACAGTTGGGGCCCTGTTCGCGATGGTCGTTTGGAGTCGAATGGGTGCGACGGTGCAACTCATGCACCTTGACCAGGCGCTCTTGCGCTCGCAGGTCCTGCGGCAAGTCGTTCAAGATGAGGAGCTGGGGCCCCGCTTCTTGCAAAGCGTCCCTCACGAGCGCCGTCTGGGCGACGTCGAACGACTCGTCACGCGGCTTTCGGCCCAGGAAGCGGAGGACCACGAACGACTGGCGACATGTTTTCACTCCCTCGGTTGGACGGAGTTCTTCTACATGCAAGTACCCCAGGTTTGCCTACGGCAGCGAATTGGCGTCAGCGACGAACGCCTCGTTCTCGAACCCGTTGCCGGCGACAAGTTCCAGGTGGATGTGCGGAGGCCCGATTTGCCGGCCTTTCCGGTCGTCGTCGGCCTCATTGATCGAACTGCGCCCGTGAAGACCGACGACCTCCTAAAGGCCGCTGAACGCGCCCAAAACGAATCGCCGGACCGTGATGTCGGTGAACGGCGGCGTGCGCTACTCTCCGTGGCCATCAATGTTGGCTTCTTTCCGCTGACTTGGCTGGTGGTGGCCTTCGTCTTTCGTGGCGGCGTCAGCCTGCGGATCGCTTCGCTGGCGCTCGTCCGCTCCGACGGCCGCCTTGCCCGGCGCTGGCAATCCGTGTGGCGTGCAATGCTCGTGTGGCTTCCGGTCGTCGCGCTGTTCCTCGCCGTCGGGTGGGTCGATCTGTTCGCTCCGGAAAGCGTGTGGCTCGTTCCCATTCTTCATGCAACGGTCTTGGGCATGCTCGCTCTCTACCTCTTCGTGGCGTTGCGGTTTCCACGCCGCGGCCTGCACGACCGGCTCGCGGGGACGTACCTTGTGCCACGGTAAACCCATTGTCAGGCGGTCTTCAGCCATGAAAACCCAGCTGTCTTGCCTTATGGGAGTCCTGTTCGCGATGACCGTTGTCGTGCGCGTTGAACCGCCGGATGCGAAGACACTCACGGAAATTGCGGCCCGCTATCGCGTGCCCATGCCACCCAAGGACGCAAAGCTGGTGTTGGCGCACACGGAAGGCTGGACAGTTCTCGGCAATCAATCGACGAGTCGTGACCCGGGTATCTATTCGCCCGCCTATCTCCTTGAGGAAAAAGCCGATGGAAGCATCGTCATCCTTCGAGGAATGGAGCGACAGACCCTCCGGAAATACAAGCGTGATGAACCGCTTTGGCGGGCGTTTTCGACGGAGGAGGTGGAATCGAAGCTTGGTGGGTACGTCGTCTCGTTTGACCGCCTATCCGCCTTTGTCTGCTTCGTACAGTGCGTGGCGCGCGGAGATAATGCCACGGCACAACGCATTTGGCAACGCGTCACTTCCTCGAAATGGTGGAGCGATAGCCGGTTTGGCGAGCCCGCCTCAGATCAACTCAAAGATCCTCCTTTGTTGTTGGCTCGCTGTCTCTTCGACCATTTGCGGCACGGGCTTCTCGAAGAACGGGCAGACTGGAGTGACATCCGTGCCCAAATGAAGGACCTATTCGACAGGTTTCCGAAGCTGAAAAGCCCTGAACGAAGCCAGCTCTTTGAGGAGCTTTCCCTAACAATCCGCGCCAAGACGCCGGCGCCGCGATCGGTCGAGGCGCTTCTACTCGACTGGTCACGACAGCCGAGCAACCTTAGACATCTTGGACTCTTCTACGAACACCCAACAATCGAGGCCGATGCCCCTGCGCGCGAGCTCGTCCTTCGCGGTCTCGACGCCGTGCCGGAATTGCTCACCTTGCTCGACGACCGGCGTATTACGGCACACGAAGACCCGGCGTTCATGAACGCCCGCGCTCGAATCCGGCGCGTTGGGGAGTTAGCCAACCTCTTGCTCCAGGAATTAGCCGGTTGGGAGCGTCCCTTTTGGGATGGCGTGCAGGATGTCGCGAAGTTGCGCGCCTGGTGGGCAAAGAACCGCGGGCAAAGCGAACAGGAGTTTTTGGTCAAGGTGGTTTTCAGACGCGACGGAGACAAGATCGCATCCGTCAGTGAGACTCCCGCGAGGACTTTGGCGCTCAAATATCCCGAAACGCTATCGGCGCTCTGTGAGGAGTTCTTGAAACACGCGACGGCGGAAGCGTACCCTTTTGAGTTGGCGGAGGCGGTTGCTGGGGCACGCCTGCCCAAAGATGTTCGAGTCAAAGTGCTGTCCGAGTTCGCTCAGCGCGGCTCTTTGCAGCAGCGGCGCTGTGTGCTGCAAAACTTGGCGAGAATTGACGGGAAAAAGTGCGCTGAACTACTCGTCCCGGTACTCAAACGGATGGCGACCGACGTAGCAGGCTCGTACGGGAATTGTCCGGAAGCGGCCATGAGCCATGTCGTGATGGAAGTGGACGACGATAGTACTTGGCGCGACTATCTCCGCGTCGTCAAACGCAGCAGCGTGGGCCTGCGCATGGAGATGATGGAACCCATGAGTTACGGTTATATCAGCGACAAAAATCGTGGGCGACGGCTCGCCTTTCTTGCCGCGTTCCTCGACGATGGTGCGGTTAGAGACATATCTGCTGAGCGTGGTAAGTTTGACGGCGCATTCGCCGCCTTCACTTTCCGGCGAATTGAGGTTCGTGACTTTGCCGCGATGGCAATTGCGTCGATTCTGATCATGGACGACGCGCCGGATGAATTCTGGACGCCTGCCGAATGGACGGCCTTCCGCGAAAGGGTGCGAAAAAAACTGTCGGCTGAGATGTTGCCGAATCTGGGAACGCCCGAATAGTTGTCGCGTGGTCGGTTCCCCTTGCAGAGTTGGATCGCCTTATCAAACCAACACGGCGCGCCCCAAGCCGTGCGCCGCATCGACTTGTCCGTTAGGCCACGGAATCGACCCGCGCTCGTTGGCGCCTCGCGTGGCTTATCCAATGATTCGGGAGGTTTCACATGCGTTCTCGTCTTTTCGCCGGCGTCGTCCTATTGCTGGCGCTGCCGTGCCTGGTCCACGCGCAAGCAGAGCCGCGCGCCATTATTGAAAAGGCCGTCAAAGCCATGGGCGGCAAGGAGAAGCTCGCCAAGCTGAAAGGGATGGTCCTGAAGACCAAGGGCACTCTCGAACAGCCGATGACGCTGTCGTTCACGCAGGAAATGATGGCCCAGGCCCCCAAGTTCAAGGAGACCGTGCAGCTTAGCGTCATGGGGACCGACGTCACGATCATTTCCGTCTTCGACGGCGAAAAGGCGTACATCAAAGTGAAGGCCGGCGGCAACGACATGGACATTCCGCTCGACGATAAACTTCAAGAAGAGCTCAAGGAAGCGTCGTACGCTTTGAAACTCGGACGCATGCTGTTTCTCGACGACGATAAATCGCTGGAGTTGTCCGCGCTCGGCGAGACGACGGTGAACAACAAGCCGGCCGTCGGCGTCAAGATCGCCTCGAAGGGACACAAAGATATCAACTTCTACTTCGACAAAGAGACCGGCCTCGTGAGCAAAGTGGAGCGCCGCGCTCTCGATTCGACCACCATGCAGGAAGTAACCGAAGAGCGAATCATTCAAGAGTACGGCGAGACCGACGGCCTCAAAACCGCCAAGAAAGTGCTCGTCAATCGCGACGGCAAGAAGTACTTGGAGGCGGAAGTCCTCGAGTCCAAGTTCGTGGACAAGATTGACGACAGCGAGTTCGCGAAGCCGTAGCGCACAAGCGGTGGCACGTCTGCGTGTTGTGGCACATGCTTTCGCTGGTGCGGGCCCGCCACAAGCGAAAGTGTGTGCCATAATTCGTCTCGCCGCGACCGCACTCGATCAGCTCTTGTCATTGGTCGCTGTTGGCGCTCGGCGTCGCCGAGCAAGACGGTACAAGATCATGCCGACGATCCAAACCGTCGTCGGCAGCCAAATCCACAACAATTCACTCCGCAGCGCGCGACTGCGGCGCGGGTCGGGCGGTTCGAAGCCCAGATCGGAAACGGGAATCGGTCCCCAGTTGCCATAGCGCGTCGCCATGGCCGGCCAGAAGAACGGAATGTTCTCGCCCCCTTTTGTCAGTGCGTCGAGAATACCGTGTGATGCCAGTGCAGCGAAGAACACGGCCGTCAGCGCCCAGAGGTTCGCGCGCAAGGCGCGAAACGTCAGACTCGCGGCGAGGAAGGCGAGCCAGAACGCGAACAGCAAGGAGTGCGTAAAACCGCGATGGCCGAGAATCGTCCCATACGCGGCGATCGAGAAGACATCGCAATCCGGCAGCACCGGCAACACCGCCGCCAGCGTCCAATACAGCCACGTACGTCGCTGAGGCGTGTAAAGCTGAGCAATGCCCAGCCCGGCTACGGCGTGGGTGTAGAGAGTTGCCATGCGCCCGGATTCTCTCGCGATCTACGTCCGCCGTCAAGCGACCGGACGCAGTCGCGACGTGTGCCGTCGAAGCGATGAAATATGTACACCGTTGCGACGAAGCGGGACGATTCCTTTTTTTTTGCGATTCACTTTGCATGGGCGCGAATCGTAACCTACCTTTTTGCAAGGCCTGAAGCGCCTCCTCCGAGGCGTCTCCCGGCCCTCTCGCCACCGCGCCACCACCCCCCGACGGAGTTCTCCCCATGCTCGCAACGCGGCGAACGGGCTCAGCAACTCAGCGTGCTCCTCTCGAAAGCTATTTCCGCGAAATCGACGCGACTTCCCTGTTGACGGCGCCGCGCGAGAAAGAGCTGGCCGCCCGCGTACAGGAAGGCGACACCGAGGCCCGCGATGAAATGGTTCGGGCCAACCTTCGTCTGGTCGTAAACATCGCGCGTGGTTACACGCACAAAGGCGTGGACCTCTCCGATTTGATCGCCGAGGGCAACCTCGGGCTCTTGCGTGCGGTGGAAGCCTTCGATCCCGAGATGAACGTCCGTTTCAGCACCTACGCGGCGTATTGGATTAAACAGTCGATTCGGCGGGCGATCATCAATACGTCGAAATCGGTGCGGCTGCCGGCATACATGCACCAGCTGGTTACGGAATGGCATCGCGCGGTCTCCCAGCTGGAAGACAAGCTCGGGCGGCCGCCGAGCGAAGAAGAAGTCGCTTCGCGTCTCGGCCTGTCCACCAAGAAATTGCGGATCGTCAAGAAAGCGCTGCGAGTTTATAGCGCCGGCGTTCAGCGCGGCGAAGAAAGCCCGGCTCTCGAGGAAGTGTTGAGCGACGACGGCCGTGCAGCGCCCGATATGGTATCCGGCCGCGCCGATGAGCTGCGGCAGGTGCTCGGGCTTCTCAATCAGCTCGACCCGCGCGAAGCATGCGTCCTGCGCTTGCGCTATGGTCTGGGCACCGATCAACCCCTGACGCTCAAAGAGATCGGCGAAAAACTGGGCCTCACACGCGAACGCGTGCGCCAGATCGAACGCCAGGCGCTGGCAACGCTCGCAACCACTATCGGCGGCGCATAGTCGATTCCCTCCCCTTTCTCACTTTGCCCTTCTTGCACGCAGGCGCCGCGCTGCGCACCTCCATCACGGACTGACCAGGGCGTCTTAGTCGCGCCACTCGAATCCGGACTTCTCAGCTGATACCATACGTCTTGGATCTCCGCATAGCCGTCTGTGAGGTGAAGATGGCCGGTTCCAAAGTCGCGCTCGTGACAGGCAGCGGCAAGCAACGTGTCGGCTGGCATGTGGCACAAGCGCTCGCGGCACGTGGCTACGCGCTGGCGATTCACTATCTCACTTCCGAGGCCGACGCGGCCGTAACCGTCGCCGACCTTCGACGGCGTGGCGTGGAGGCGATCGCTCTTCAGGCCAATCTCACCGATGAGCACGCGATTGACTCGATGATGAAGGGCATCTTCGCGCAGTTCGGTCGAATTGACGTGCTCGTCAATGGCGCCGCAGTCTGGCAGCGCAAAAAGCTGGAGGCCGTGACCGCCGACGACGTACGTTCCCAATTCGAAATCAACACGCTGGGCACTTTCCTGTGCAGCCAGCAAGCCGGACTCGCGATGGTACGGCAGCCCGAAGGCGGCTGCATCGTCACGATCGGCGATTGGGCGATCGAGCGGCCCTACCTCGACTACGCCGCGTATTTTCCGTCGAAGGGCGCCATTCCGACGCTCACGCGCTGCTTGGCGGTCGAGTTGGGAACCCGCAATCCTCGCGTCCGCGTAAACTGCATCCTGCCGGGACCGGTCCTGCTGCCGGCCGACTTGCCGGAGGAAGAGCGCCGGCAAGCGATTCGAGCGACGCTGGTCAAGAAGGAAGGACGGCCGGAAAACATCGCGCAGGCGGTCCTGTTTCTCATCGACAGTGACTTCATAACGGGCGCGTGCGTGCCGGTGGACGGCGGCCGCAGCATTTATGCGCCGGAGTGACTTCGCTTTGCTGCCAGCAGTTACGCCCAAGCGAATTCCACTGAATTCCCGCACAAACTGCTCTAACTCCGATGACCACGCGGAGGGCCTGGCGCGCACCTGCTACTCCCCCTCCCACGTTGTGCAAGACGCCGCCTTCGTGAAAAAAGACGCACGGCCCCGCTGCACGGCGCACGAGAGGCTGCCCCAGCCGACGCCGGCGCATCAAGCAGCCCTTTTGCCGAATCATCGCCCGCGCGACGGGACGCAGCAACGGCAGAACTTTATGGAGTTGCTCGTCGAGGCGATCTTTACTTAGGAGGCAAGGCCGGGAAGTCACAGCGCGGACAACAGGGTGACGGAAGAGCCAGACGAGGAAGCTATTCTCTAAACAACATCCCCAACGCGAGGAAGGAACCTCACCGTTCGATCGCACGACGCGAGCGGCGCGAACTGGGCGATCCTGCGCTCCGCCACGCTTCGCCACTGTCATCAACGACTGAGAATGTGTGCGTGAATGGCTACGAAGAAAAGAAGCTGGGGAACTAGGATTCGAACCTAGACAAGCAGATCCAGAGTCTGCTGTGCTACCGTTACACCATTCCCCAAAGGCACCCTTACGTTAGGTCGCTCCCGCGGGGCTGTCAAGAGCAACGGCTGGCGCGCGGAACCGCTGTTTTTCGCGGAAAAACAACGCACACAGCAGCGATTCCGGCGGTCGCAGGGTCAGTTCTTTTCGCTCAGCCAGTACAGGGTAATCGCGGCGTAATACGTGCCGGCAACGCTGGAGGGTTGTCCGGGCGTCACGCTGTAGCCGCCGTCGGGATTGCGGCAGCGATTGACGAAGCCGCGCACCAGATTGACGTTCTCCGGGGCGCCTTTCAGCATGTGAAACGCGCGCATCACACGATAGGTGGACTCGAGATCGGAACGTGGCGTTTCTTCTTTGCCGAAGCCGCCGTCACCGCGGGGGCCCATGCGGAGGGCCGTCAAAACAGCGTCGGTTTTGACCTTGCCGCCGAGGCGGAGAACGGTGACGGCGGCGCCGCCGGTATCGCGGGCCTTCCCGTCGCCGGCGCCGTAGGTGCCGTCGCGATTCTGCATCCTCTGAACTTGCTCGAGCCACGTCAGCGCTTGTGTCGGTTCTTTGCCAAGCGCTTCGACGGCGGCGGCGGCGATGCGGATGTCGTCGAAACTCTGCACCTGCTTGCTGAGGTAACGAAAGACGCCGTTCATGTAGTCTTGAACCGGCATGTTCAACTCAACCACGGCCAGGACGCCGATCGCCGTGGTCGTCACGTCGGGCTTGCCGCCGGGTTGGTCCACGAAGCCGCCGCTTTCACGCTCGTAGCAGGCGGCGACGAAGCGGGCGGCCGCGGCGCGGTCACGCGCCGCGCCGCCGAAGTATTTCAACGCACGCAATGCCGACGAAGTCGCGCGTAGGCTCGGCTTCAACGGCGTCTTGTCGTCGCGCGGCGGCCGTGCTGTCGCAAAACCGCCCTCCGGCGTTTGCAGAGACTGAAGGTACGCGATTGTCGTTTTCTTTTCATCTGCCGTCTGGGCGCTGACGGGCGACCACGCGGCAATCAAAATCAAACCGGCGACTGCCAAACGCTTCATGGCGTAGGCCCCCTCGTGCGGAGAATTGTGATTGGCTACGCAGGATGTTGTAAACGCTTACCGGGCGGAAGCAACAGGACTTTCGCCCGCAGCGCGCTTCACGCGCCGCGGCCGGACCGGGGCACGATAAGCTGCGCCGATTCTAACGGAAGAATGAACTCCGGCGGCGTTTCGTTGTTCCGCGGAGCGAGTCCGCCGCTGTGAACGGCCGGCCGGCGGAGGCACAATCGAATGAGGGTGATCTCCGTCACGACTCTCTGTCACGGCTGCACACGCAGCGATAAGGAGAAGCCAACCATGAAACGCACATTGACCGTGTTGGCCGGCGTCACCGTGCTGTTCGCGGGCTGTGGTTTCGAAGGACCGCGGCTGGCCGTGCCGTCAACGCCCGGCAACGCCGCGCCGCAGGCGGATCAGTCCGAGGGGCGGAAGGCCGTCGCCAAAACCGGGTCCACGAAGGCGCCGCGCTACCAGGGCAAGACGGCCGAGCAGTGGTCGCAGACCCTGCAAACGACCGACTTGGAGAAAAAAACGCAGGCCAGCCGAGCGCTGCGTGTGCTCGGCAGCGAAGGTAGGCCGTTTCTGATCCAGGGTCTCGAAGATCCGAATCCGGAAACCCGACGTGTGTGCCTGGAGTCGCTCACCGTGTCCGACTTGCGTGCCTCCGGCGACCAAGGCCGGCAGTTGCTCGTCAAATTGGCCGGCGATGCAATGGATATTCGCATTCGCGAACGTGCCGGGCTCTATCTATCGCAATGGAACCGGGCTGCCCCGGCGCGCTGAGTCGGTGGGGCCACGATTTACGCTTTCGTTCCGGGCACCACCTAGGAGCGGCGGCGCAGAATGTTCGGTGCTGGCGTTCGCGGGCTCGCGTCGTAAAATAATCTCCGTGACCAAAGCGGAAATCATCTCCGTCGGCACCGAAATGACCTCGGGGCAGACGCTTGACACAAACAGCCAGTGGCTCAGCCAGCGCCTCGCCGAGAGCGGTATTCCCGTTGGCTGGCACACAACGCTTGCCGACGACCTGGAAGACTGTGTCGCCGCCTTCCGCACGGCGAGCGCGCGGGCGGGATTGGTCTTGATCACCGGCGGCCTCGGTCCAACGCTCGACGATCTGACGCGGGAGGCGCTCGCGCGCCTGACGGGCGCGGATCTCATTTTTCATCAGGAATCGTTCGACTTCATTCGCCAACTCTTCGAGCGCCGCCAGCGCACGATGCCCGCGCGCAATCGCGTACAGGCGTTGTTCCCGGCGGGGGCCGAGCCGTTGCCCAATCCGCGCGGCACCGCGCCGGGCATCTGGATGAAGATCGGCAATGCCGTGATCGCCGCCATGCCGGGCGTGCCGTCGGAAATGGTCGGCATGTTCAACGACCAGGTGCTGCCGCGGCTGCAACAGCTCGGCCTGGCCGGCGGCGTCATCGTGCGCCGCAAGATCAACTGCTTCGGCGCCGGCGAGTCGGCGGTGGAAGAAAAACTGCAAGACCTGACCCGGCGCGGCCACGTGCCGGAGGTCGGCATTACCGTCCATGACGCGATCATCTCCCTTCGTATTCTCGCCCGCGCTCCGACTCGTGAGGAAGCAGAGCGGCAAATCTGGCCCGTGGAGCAAACCATCCGCGAACGCCTCGGCACGCTCGTCTACGGCGTGGAGGAAGAAGAGCTGCACGACGCGTTGCTGCGGCTGCTCGCCGCTCGGAAGTTGACGATCAGCACCGCGGAGAGCTTGACCGGCGGCATGGTCGCCCAACGCATCTGCCAGGTTCCAGGAGCGAGCGCTTTTTTCATGGGCGGCGTCATCGCGTACGACAACCGGATCAAACAAGAGCTGCTCGACGTGCCGGCGGAAATGCTGGCCCAGTGCGGAGCCGTAAGCTCGCAAGTCGCCGAAGCGATGGCCCGCGGCTGCCGGCAGCGTTTGAAAACCGATCTCGCGATCAGCACGACGGGCATCGCGGGCCCTGGCGGGGCGACGCCGACCAAGCCGGTGGGACTCGTCTTTGTCGGCCTCGCGTGGAACGGTGGCGAGCGCTCGTTGCAATACAACTGGCTCGGCACACGGCAAGAGATTCAAAGCCGGACGGCGAACATGGCGCTGAACCTGGCGCGGTTGCACCTCGAAAAAACTGGTGCCGGAGCACCGGCCTAAGCATTCGCCGCTCGGCGTGCGGGACCTACGGTACGCACGAGATAACGGCCCATAACCACCGTTAACCACCGCTAAATCGATTTTTTGTCGGTGTCGTGTGTTCCGCAACCTCCTTCTACATAATACTTTAGTGAAATAACTATAATCATTGTCGCACAACGATCCCAACTTATGATCTACAACTCTCGATACGATTGAGACTTGCGAAATCCAGGCCTGCAGCTGTGAAGCGTTGAGTAATCACATTGTTATACCCGCCCGCCCCGCCGGCGGTTCGCATTCCAAATCGCGCTGCTATACAATTCGCACATACTCGTCCGCGTGGGTCAAGTAGAGCCCGGCTTCATGCACCGGCTCCTTGACTATTGTACACCATACGTCGGTATAAAGCCTCACCTGGTTCCCATATTCTTCAACGATATTTGTGTGCGAAGCAGCGGCGTGCGTCTTGTAATCCACGATTACCCAACCATCGGCTTCGCGGAAAATCAGATCGATGACGCCGCGAACGACGGTCGGCAGCTCGCCGGCGTTCGGATTGAGCGGCCAGAGTGTTTCAAACGGGACTTCCACAAGGCGGCGCTGACTTGCCGCGACCCGTTCCCAAAGCTTCGAGCTGCGGACGCGCTCCACGAGCGCGACGGCTTCTTCGGCACGCGCGACCAAGACATCGTCTTGTTCCGCCAGGGATTCGCGGGCAAGTTTCAAGAGGTCCGCTTCCGGATGGCGGACAGCGGTTTCCATCAAGAGGTGAATCACCGTGCCCCACTCCGTGCCGTATGCGTCGCCGGTCCGCTCGCTCGCGAGCGGGGCCGTAGGCCGTTTCCCATCGGCGGCGAATGCTTTCGCCGCCAGGACACGATAGCTCGGCCTCAGCGCGGCCTCCCAGGCGGCCCGGCCCCGATCGCGCGCCGCCGCGCACTCGGCCGCCGAAATCGCCGTGGCCGGCGCCGACGGCGCTTCATGCGGGCCCGGATCGGCAAGACGCGGGCAACCTTGCAGAGCGTCCGCGAAAAACTTCCATGGGTTATCGCTGTTGCGCGCCTCGCGTTGCGAGATGACCAGGAGCGCGCCGGCCCGCGTCGCCGCGACGTAGAGCAGGCGTTCCTTCTCCGCCGCCTGAAAGTGCTCCTCTTTTTCCTCAAATTCGGCCCAACGCGGCGGCTGGGCGAGGCGCGGACCCGAGCCAGACCCGGCGGCCGGGCCGTCGATGGCCAGGTATCCGCACGGCTGCGTTCCCTCGCGATTGACGTGAAGCGTCGTCCCGTGATCGTAGGCGCCAATCGGATCGACGAGAAAGACAACCGGGGCTTCCAGTCCCTTTGCCTTGTGTAGATTCATAAGGCGAACGACGTCGGGGCCCGGCTCGCGCGCCGGCGCGCCTTCAATATCCGTATCTTCTTCAAGAATTCGTCCGAGATGTGCCGTGAGATCCATCGGCGAATGCTGGTCCGCCGGGACGGCGCGCAGCGCTTCGAGCGCCTTGGCCAGACAGCCGGCGCGCATATTGCCGCCGAGGCCCGCCGCGGCACGCGCCGGCAGACCCAGGTCCGCCACGATTTTCTCGAGCGCGGCGAGGGGCGGCAACCGACGCAACGACGAGGCGTAGCGCGTCAAGCGCTCGAATGCGTCGTGAAACAAAGCGGCATAAGCGGGGGCAAGATCCGCCGGCGCCTGCCGGGTGAACGAAAACCAGCCGCCCGCCTTCTTGAACGCGTAGAGAGCCGGGTCGCTGACGCCAAATAACGCCCCGCGCAAGACCGCGACGAGCGCCACCGTATTATCCGGGTCGGTGACGGCGCGCAGGCAGTCGTACAACAAGCGCAGCTCTTCGACCAATTGAAAACTGCTGCCGCCGCTGACCTGATTTGGAATCCCCAGCTCATCGAGCTTGCGGGCATAAAGCGCGAGCCGCTTTTTGCCGTGCGTGATGATCAATATGTCGCCCGGCGTGATCCGCGCGTCCTTGCGTGCGGCATCCTTCGGCAACGGGATGGTCCGACCGGCGTTCAGCCAAGAGCGAATCGTATGGGCGACGAACTCGGGCTCGAAGCCGGCGACTTCCCCCTTGTTTTTCCCCTTTTCTTTCGGGAGAAACAAAACATGCACTCCAGACAGATCGCCCGTTTCGACAGCCGACCGCCCGGCCTGAAGCGATTTTCGTTCCGGTTGGTAAGCGCTCGCCGTTTCCGGAAAGACTGCGTCGAAGACGCCGTTGATCCAGTCGATCACCGGCGGAATAGTGCGGAAGTTGGTTTCGAGCGACACAACTGCGCCATTCTTCTCGACGATTTTCTTCACCAGGCTGTAAGTGACGATGTCCGCACGGCGAAAGCGGTAGATCGACTGCTTCGGATCGCCGACGACGAACAAGGCGCCGGGAACCGGTTTGCACTTCTGCCAATCGCTGACCGACGGATCGTCCGCCGTCAGCAGCAGGAGCACCTCCGCCTGAACGGGATCGGTATCCTGAAATTCATCGACGAGCAAGTGCGTGAAGCGGCGCCGCAGCGCTTTGCGAACGCCGGCATTGTCGCGCAGCAATCTCGCCGCGCGAAGGAGCAAATCCTGAAAGTTGAGACCGCCCGCCTGACGCCGCTGGCGGTCGTAGATCGCCTGGGCCGAGCGCAGCAGCGGCAGGACGGCGCCGTAGCGGTGCTCGTACCAGGCTTGCAACGCGGGCCGCGCGGTATTCTCGGCGAAGTCGTTCCAGCGTTCTTCTACCGGCACAGCCTGCGCCTTGTTGCCGGGCCACCATTTGTAGGTCGCCTTCATCTTGCCGCGAAACAGAGTGAGCACGTCCATCAGCGCGACGGGCCGACCGAGATCGGCCTGACGGACGCGGAGCAAGAAATCGGCGCACGCCTTCCGCAGGCTACACTTGCCGGGGTCGTCGGGAAACGCGGCTGACGCTTCCGTGACTGCCGCGGCGAATTGGCGGACGGCTTCCGCGATCTGACGCAAATCGGGAAGTTCTCCCGCGGACGCGGGCCAGTCGGCGACGTCGGGATGTAGCGCAAATCTCTGAAACGTATCGCCAAGCTGCGTGATTTCCAGGCCCAATTCGGTGAGTTGTTCCAGTAGCGGGTCGCCGACGGCATGGAGGCGGGCGACGAGTTCATCCCAGGCCGCGTCGCGCAAGCGGCGATCGACGTCTTCATCCAACTCTTTGAAGCCGAGATCAATGCCCGCTTCCACCGGCCGTTCGCGCAACAGTCGGGCGCAGAACGAGTGGATCGTGCCGATGACGCATTGATCGAGCTGTGCGACGGCTGCCTTCAGGCGGCCTTGACCCGGCCCGGTGGTCTCGCGCGTTGCCTGTTCAAGCGTGCTTTGAAAGCGCACCCGCAGCTCGGCGGCGGCTTTCCGGGTAAAGGTGACGGCGACGAGCTGGCCGGCCGTACATTTGCCTTCACGCAAGAGCGCGACCATGCGTCCCACCATACTCGTTGTCTTGCCCGTGCCGGCGGCGGCTTCGACCAGCATGGTGGTATCGAGATTGTTAGCGATCGCGTCGCGTTGCGATTGATCGGCCAGAACCGAATTGGTCGGGGCAGCGCGGCGCGGGGCGGCGCGCGAAGGCGGAGGAGATTCGGATGCGGCAGGCGGTGTGCTTTTCGCCATTACGTTTCACGTATTCTTCAGCCGTGGACGCGTCTCAAACATGTTTGACTTTATTCGGGCGTCGCATCCGCGGCCGAGGGCCGCAGCTCGCGGAACGGCTGTAGCAGCGTATTCGCGGCATTCCCCAGCTTGCGACGGCTGCCGGCGGCGACCGTGGCCACGTCGCCGCAGATCGGCTGATAATCGCAAAAACGGCAATCGTCGGCGTTGTCCGTGGCGGGGAAGACGCCGCCGCGGAGCAAGGCGCACAGGCGGTCCAGCAAGTCGCCGCCTTCCCCGAACTCCTTGGAGCCCCACGCCATGCGTTTGCCGCGATCGCGCGTGCCGGGGAAGAAGAAGCCGGAGCAGATGACCTCGCCGCCTAGCAAGTGGCCCACGACCGTGAGATACAAATACGGCTGCAACACGCGGCCGTCGCGGAACGGATTGTCCTGTTTGTAGGAAAACGAACTGGCCTTGTAATCCCAGACCGCAAACGTCCGCGCCGCGCCGCCGCCGATGAGGTCGATGCGGTCGATGCGGCCGCACAGTTGAATCTTGTCGCCGGTCGGCAACGCAATCGCTACCGGGTCGGGCCAACGGTGCGGCGCCTCGTCGCCGCGCCGCGGCATGCCGAACGGTTCTTCGACGTGGATAGGCCGGCAGCCGCGCGTGCGGCAATACTCTTCTTCCTCTTTCAGGAAAATGTGGCACGCCTGACGCAGCAAGCGGAGCTGCGCGTGGTACACGCCGTCGCTGGGCGGCGGGATTTCCCGGCGATAGACCGCGACGTGTTCCTCGAGCAACGCCGTCAAACGCGGAGCGTCCCGCTCGTATACCGGAGCGCGCTCCTCGACGACCAACTCACGCAAGAAGCGCTCGAACACCGTATGCGTCAGCCCGCCGCGCGCACGCGGGTCGAGCCAGACGCCGCGATCCACGGCGATGTCGTCGGGCGGTTTGATTTCGAGACCGTACTGAAAAAAGAACGACAGCGGGCAGCGGCCGAGTCGTTCGAGCTTAAGCGAGGACAGGAGCGGGGCACCCGGCTGCGTCGGGTCGAGATCGCGGCCGGCTTGTTCAACCCGGCCGTCGTAGATCGTGAACGCCTCACTGGCTCGTTGCGTACACGCCTCCCGACCACGTCCCAAATGCGGAAAGCGCGCGGCCAGCACCTTGTCGCGGTCAGGAACCACACCGGACGTACACAGCCGCCAGAGCCACCAGTCGTTTTCATCCAAGCATGCATCGGCGTCTAACGGAGCGAATGAGGGCGGCGGCGTCAGCTTTTGAAGCAACTTGCTTTGATCCGCCTCCGGTTGTCCGTACATGACGCGATACAGGGCGAGCAGGACGGGGCTGGGGTACAGCTCGCGATCATCGCTGAGACTGCGGCAGGAGAAGCTAAACGCAACGTCGCCGCGCAGCCGTGCCAACAGCCGGACGAACGCGCGCTGCTCCGCTTTGGCCTTGAACGTCGCGGTTTCAAGAGCGCCGGAGATGCGCGCACGCTCGTCATCGAGCAAAAGCGGATCAGGCAGCCCAGCGCCCGGAAAGCGACCGTCGTCGAGGCCAACGAGGAAGGTCTGCTTCCGGCCGGAATGCCCGCCGCTCAGCAGCGGGGCTACGTGCAAGCAGCCGGGGCGCGGGCCGCTGCCCAGGACGCGCGCTTCGCCGGGGAGGGCGCTCAGCCAATCCCGAACGTCAAAGGCCGACGGCTGCTCACCTTGCGGCCAGACGTTCTGCAAGCCTTCGATGTCGATCCCCATCCGTACATGGGCGTAGTTGTCGATTTCATCGACGCGGCGGGCGAGCCGGTCGAGGAACAAGCGCGCGCCGCGAAGCACGTCGGCAGGCGCAGCATCCGCTGCGGGGCTTATTGCGAGCAACTCCGTAGTCATCGTCTTGAGAGCGCCGAGATCGCGCAGGCGGCGTTCCCATGCGTCGCGCTGCGACGTGATGTCGCCGTCGGCGGCGGGCGGCGCGGCAAGCTGACGCTGCAACTGCTGGATGCGTGCGTCGAGGGCCGGCAGATAGCGGTCGCGGCCGAACCCGATGCGCAGCCCCCGACACGCCGCCGCGAGCTGGCCATGGTTCAACGACAACTCATTTAGGGGGATGTTAAGGAGGCCTTCGCGAACCATTTTCACGAAGACCTCTTGCGGATAGTCGTTCCGCATCCATTCAAGCCAGCGGAGCAGTGCGCGGCCGGGACGGGAGAAGCGGCAGGGAATGCCCTCGACAAACGTCGCCGGCACGGCGCCTTCGTCGCCGGCGTGGCCATCGGCAAGAGCGGCCATCGTCTCATAGATCAACGGCACATACGCCGCCCGGTCGGTGTGCAGGATTTCGACGTCGTCCAACCGGATGCCGTTGGCACGACAGCGGCGCAGCACTTCGCGGACTTCATTGACCTCGCCGACGGCCTGGAAGAGCGGTTTCTTGCCGTCGGCAGCGAGCGGCAATTGCGTCTCGGCCCGCAAGACGTCTTCGAGCGGAGCGTCAGCGGCGGAACCGTTGCCGGCGGCGAGCGGACCATCGACCGCCAGTCGGCGGACACGCTCAGGGCCGAGCCACTCTAATAGCGCCTCTTCCAGGACACCGCACCCGGTATCGTCCGGGACGAGAATCAGAGCATCGTCGGCCAACGTCGTGTCGCCGCGGCACACGCACTCGTGGGCGAGCCGCAGCACGTCGGCGTAATCGCGCCAGCCCTCGTTCGCGAGGGCCGCTTCGTATTCCCGCAGAAGCAGCACGATGGAACGGCCTTTGGCGGTGTCCTCGAAATGCTTGGCGTTGAGTTGCTCGGAACTTAGCCCGACGAGCCGCAACTCGTTGCACGAGCGATACACGGCCTGAGCGAAGCCAACGCTCGGTTCCACACTCGCGAAGTAGGGGAGTTCACCGCGATCCAACAGCCGTTTGAGGATGCAGTCGGCCACCAACGTACCGGCCAACGGCGTCAGCTCGCGCCGGCCGTCGCCGGCCAACGCCGCGCCCGCCAGCGTGTGGGCCAGGCCTTTCAGCGCTTGCACGTGCAAATTGACCGCGGGCTGGCCGGAACGCGTCAGCGCCAACACCCACTGGTTGCCGACCCGCAACGACGGCGCGATCAACCACTTCTCGCGGAGGAGATGTTCCTTGCAGACGTGAGCGAGCGATTCGGTTAGCCGGTTCACGACGTTCCCTCGCCGCCGATGCCAACAAGCGATCACGCGCCCGTCCGAGACGGGCGGCTAAACCAGAATCACGGAAGCCGCACGCGGACGATGCGGCGGCTGCCGACACGGACGATCAGGCCGTCCGTCACGGCGACATTCGCTTTCGGGTCCGTGACCTTTTCGCGGTCGGGACCGAGCGTGACAGCGCCGCCTTGAACGTGGCGGCCGGCTTCTTTGTTGCTCGTGGCGAGCTGCAATTGCACGAGCAACTTGCAGACCCACATTTTACCATCGACCAACTCCGAGGCGCTGATCGTTCTCTCTTCAATCTCGCTCGGATCCTGCCGCTGCGAAAAGCGCTTGGTCCATTCCGCTCCCGCCGCTTCCGCCGCCGCGTCGCCGTAGTAGAAGCGGACGATGTCCTTGCCGAGCGTTTTCTTCGCTTGCAGCGGATGCGTCTGCTTCGTGTCAACAAGCGTTGCGATTTCAGATTCGGTCCGGTCGGTGAGCAGCTCAAACCATTCCTTCATCAAGTCATCGGGAATGCTCATCGTCTTGTCGAACTGCACCTGGGGCGGCTCGCCGACCCCGATGTAGTTGCCCAGGCTTTTGCCCATGCGGCGAACGCCGTCGAGGCCGCGGAGGATCGGCAGGGTGAGACAAATCTGCGGTTCCTGGCCGGCGTCGGCTTGCAGATGGCGGCCGACCATCAGGCTGAAAAGCTGTTCGCTGCCGCCCAACTCAACATCGGCGCGGATTTCGACGCTGTCTTGGCCTTGCATCAACGGATACAAGCATTCGTGCAGATAGATCGGCGTGCCCGCCTCGCGCCGCTTCGTGAAGTCATCGCGTTCCAGCATCCGTTGCATCGTGATTTTGCTCGTCAAGGCAAGCACGTCGAGAAAGCGGTATTTGCTGAACCAGTCGCCATTGTGCGTCACTTCGGTCTTCGCGATGTCGATGACCTTGCTGACCTGTTTCAAATAATCGCGCGCATTGGCTTCGACCTGTTCTTGCGTCAGGCGAGCACGCGTCTGATCGCGGCCGCTCGGGTCGCCGACGAGGGCGGTGTAGTTGCCGATGATGAGTACCGCCTGGTGGCCCAATTCTTGGAAGAGGCGCAACTTTCTCAGGGGGACGGTGTGGCCAAGGTGAACGTCGATGCCCGTGGGGTCGATGCCGTATTTGATCCGCAGCGGTCTGCCGCTTTGGACGCTGCGGTCCAGTTTCTTCTTCAATTCGTCAAGCGGCACGACCTGATCGGCGCCGCGGCGAATCAAGGCGAGTTGTTCATCGACCGATTTCACGGTTGGTGATTCCTCATCACGGAAAAAACCCGTCTTCCCGAGGAAAACGGGTTCCACAAGTTCCTTCTTACCGGTCGGATCAAGAAAACGTTTGAAAGCGGCCCGCAGCCTCGAAAGCACTCGGGTAATGCACGATCGCGGGCTCACGGCGGTCTTCCGGCCAGCTTACGGCAAGAACATCGAATCGGGCGGGGTAATCAAGCAATCGATACTGTTGTAAGAAGCGGACAGCCAAGTCCGTCAAACGACGCTGTTTCGCGGCGTCCACCGATGCAGCCGGCTTTTCGCTAGCGGCGGTTTCGGTCGAGCGAACTTCGACGAATACGACGCACCGGCCGTCGATGGCAATCAGGTCCAGCTCACCTTGCGGGCAGCGCCAGTTGCGTTTCACGATGCGGTAGCCGAGTCCCCGCAGATAACGCTCGGCGGCGCGCTCCGAGCGGGAGCCGAACCAGCGGCGCCACCAAGGTTGCGTAGGGGACATTGGAAGACTCCATCTCGCACGGCGCAGCGCGGGCGCGAATCGGGAGGCCGGGGACGGAGGCGGCGCGAGCGTTACGTCGCGGTCCCGCTCGGCGGTTTCGCCTTGGCGTCCGCCAGCGCCGCTCCTTCGATCACAAGGCCCTTTTTGCGTTCGCGAAGCCGGGTCGCCTTGCCGACGCGATCACGCAAGTAATAGAGCTTGGCCCGGCGGACGCGGCCGGTGCGTTTCACTTCGATCTTGGCGACTTTGGGCGAATTCACCGGGAAGATGCGTTCGACGCCTTCGCCCTGGACGATGCGGCGGATGGTAATCATCTCGCGGCTGCCGGTTCCCTTCTTGGCGATGACGACACCGGAGTAAATCTGAATGCGCTCCTTTTGCCCTTCGAGGATGCGCTGGTGAACATCGACTGAGTCGCCCACTTCGAATTTCGCCATATCGGGCCGTTTGGCGGATTCTTCCACGATCTGGAGAAGTCTGTTTTTCATGTGTCATCGCTTCCCTTCTTTGGCTTGAATTTCACTCCGAACCGGATTACTCCGGGCCAGTGATTGTTCGTGGCGCCAGCGGGCGACAGCCTGGTGGTCGCCGCTGAGCAAGATGTCGGGCACCGCCATGCCGCGGAACTCGCGCGGGCGGGTGTATTGCGGATACTCCAGCCGGCCCGATTCGCTGTGCGATTCCTCGGTCACGCTTTCTGGGTCGCCCAGCACGCCCGGCACGTAACGGACCACCGTGTCGATCACCACCATCGCCGGGACCTCGCCGCCGTTGCAGACGAAGTCGCCGATCGAAATCTCGCGCGGTTTCAGTCCCAGGCGAATGCGTTCGTCAAAACCTTCGTAACGGCCGCAGAGCAGCAGTAGTCTTTTGTAGTCGGCCAGCTCCTTGACGACCGCTTGCGTCAGCCGTTCGCCGGCCGGGGTCAGCATCACGAGCTGACCCGGCTCGGGGGCCTCTTTTTGCACCGCGTCCACACAATCGAAAACCGGCTCGGGCATGATGACCATGCCGGGGCCGCCGCCGAACGGGCGATCGTCGATGCTCTTGTGCTTCCCCTTCGCCCAGTCGCGCATGTTCCAAAGATGGATCTCGACGAACTTCTTTTCCAGGGCCAGCTTCAGGATGCTCTGTGTGAAGTAGCCCTGAAAAATCTCAGGGAACAAGGTCAGCACATCGAAACGCATAGCTTTAATAGCGGGCTGAAACCGTTTCTCGCAAAGGCGCTAAGAAGCGCAAAGCCCGCCAAGAGCAAACGTCCCTTTGCGAGCTTTGCAAACTTCGCGTCTTTGCGACAAACACCTTATGCCCTCGCTTTGCGCTTCGGGCTTCCTAAACTACGCCGTCGGCGCAGGGGCGGCCGCCTTCTCCTCAAACTTCTTCATGTATTTCTTCAGGAACGTGGCCACGCGCTCGGACGGCAAAGCGCCGACGCTGAGCCAATACTTCAAGCGATCCGGCTTGAGCGTCACGCGCTCGTCGGTGTTTTTGATCATCGGGTCGTAGGTGCCGAGTTCTTCGAGCACGCGGCCGTCGCGCGGTTGCTTGTGGTCGATGGCGACGATGCGGAAATACGGCCGATGTTTGCGGCCCATCATTTTCATGCGGAGTCGAACTGCCACGGGGTTACCTTTCCTAATTAAAGCTCCCTCGTTTAGCCGCCCGTCTCGGACGGGCGCGGCGTACGCGCCCGTCCGAGACGGGCGGCTAAACAATCATCTTCGTTTCTTTTTCTTCTTTCGCTCGGCGGCGCGTTCCTTGGCGCTCTTCCGGTGGCCGGTGCCGACCTTGGTCTTGAGCATCGCGCCGGGTTGGAACGCGCCGGCTTTGCCGAGACCGGACACCATTTTGATGCGTTCCCAGATGCTCATCTTGACCATCTGACGCATCAGGCCGCGAACCTGGTCGAATTGGTTGAGAAACTGCTTGATCTCGTGCGCCTCGACGCCGGCGCCGGTGGCGATGCGGCGGCGGCGGCCGATGTCGATGATGTCGGGGTTGCGCCGTTCGGCCTTGGTCATCGAGTCGATCATGCCCTGGATGCGGCGGAAGGCAACTTCGGGATCTTCGCCTTCGGGAATCATGTCGCCGACACCGGGTAGGCTCGCCATCACCTCCTTCATCGGCCCCATCTTCCGCATCTGGTCGAATTGTTTGCGGAAGTCGTCGAGCGTGAAGTCGCCTTCTTGCAGCTTCTTCTGCTGCTTTTCTATCTCTTCCTTGCTGAATTCTTGTTGGACGCGGCCGACCTTTTCGATCAGGCCCATCAAGTCGCCCTGGCCCATGATGCGTTGGGCCATGCGTTCCGGATGGAACTCTTCGAGGCCGGCCAGCTTTTCGCCGACGCCGACGAACTTGATCGGGACCTTGGTGACTTCCTTGATGGAAAGGGCCGCGCCGCCGCGGGCGTCGCCGTCGAGCTTGGTGAGGATGACGCCGTTCAATTCGAGGGCGTCGTTGAACGCTTTGCTGCTGTTGACGGCGTCCTGGCCGGTCATCGCGTCGGTGACCAGGTAAACCTGGTCGGGCTTGGCGAGGCGGTCGATTTGCCGCAGCTCGTCCATCGGCATTTCGTCGATGTGCAAGCGGCCGGCGGTGTCGAGAATCACCGTGTCGAGCATCGCCTTGCGGGCGTGATCGAGAGCGTGACGACACACTTCGACCGGCGACACGGTTTTGCCGTCAGACGGCCGTTCGCTGTAGACTGGAACGTTGATCTGTTCGCCAAGGACGTGAAGCTGATCGATGGCTGCGGGGCGCTGCAGGTCAGCGGCAACCAGGAGCGGCTTGCGGCCACGTTCGCGCAGCATCAACGCCAGCTTGCCGGCGGTGGTCGTCTTGCCGCTGCCCTGTAAGCCGCACAGCATGATGACAGTCGGCCGGTCCTTCGCGAAGTGGAAGGAGTGATCGACCGGACCCATCAGCTTCACCAGCTCGTCATAGACGATGCGGACGATCTGCTCGCTGGGATCGAGCGTGCGCAGGACTTGTTGACCGAGCGATCGCTCGGTAACGCGGGCGATGAATTCCGTGGCGACGGTGTAGTTGACGTCGGCGTCAAGAAGCGCGGTGCGGACGGCCTGCAAGCCTTCGCGGATGTTCTCCTCGGTCAATCGACCGCGGCCGCGGAGTCGCTTCAGGGCGTCGCTGAGCCCACGCTGGATGCCTTCAAACATCGCCAGTCCTGGATGCCAACCGGGAGGCGGAAACGCTCTATCCGCTTTCCAGCTGTGAACTTTGGATTATAGGAAAAAGGCTGTAGGCTTGCAACGCGGGGAAAAACCCATTCCAATCAGTCAGTGGTTCGTCGTCCGTCGTCCGTTGCCGGCGGCGACCGGCGTGACGAGCCGTCGACCGCGGACGACGGACGACGGACAACCGACCAGATTCTCGGTCCCTGATTCCCTATTTCTATCCGCATGGCCGAGCCGACACTTCGAAGAACTGTCGCAGCCCTGGAAGGCGATGCGCAAGCCGTCTGCCCGGCGTGCGGCCAACTCATGCCCGGCCGCGACCGGCCCGAACATCTTCAGCGGGAACACGGCTACGTCGAAGCGGCCAATATGCTCCTGCCGCGGTCCCAAGCGCTGACTTGGCTCTGGGACCGGACGTTTCGCGGCGATGACAAAGCCCATGAACGCCTGCACACGCTGTTGCAAGAAGAGGGCGGCGGGCCCGCTTACACGGCGGCGCTGGAAACCGAGTTGAGTCGCCGGGCCGATGCGCTTTTCGCCGCGCGCTGGCAGGAAGTCCCGCGGGTTGTGCAAAATCTCCGGCGGTATGCGCCGGCACAGGCACACTTCCGGGGTTTGCTCCGTTCCAAAGAACGTCGCGTTCGCGAAATTGGTCAAGAGCTGTTGCTGCCCAATGCGTGCGCCGAGTTGGCGCGCGAGGGTACGACGACAGAGCAGGTGCGGCGCTGGGTAGATCGGCTTTGTCCGCTTGATTCGGTCGACGAAAAAGCGCGCTTCGCCGGCCGGATGCCCCAATTCGGCGCTTTGCAGCCGGCGATCGTCGCGTATGTGACCGAGCTGCAACAAGAACGGCCGGTTGCGTGTTCCGAGTGCGGTAAGGCGATTCCGCGCGGCGAATCGGACGACCATCTCCGGCGCGTCCATCACATTTATCAATTCCGCGGCGAACGGCGGCCATTGCACGAAACGGTCGTCGCCCTCGTCGCCGCCGTCTGCACCGCGGAGCCGGATGCCGAGGCGTGGCAACTGCTGCAAGGCATCGCACAGGAAGAACACGGCGACCGCGCCGCGGCATTTCTGGCGGCGTCGTTCGACTCGGCGTTGCACGCGCTCGACGCGAAGGAGCGGGCGGAGGTCGTGCCGGCGTTGGCGCAAATCCTCTCGGCGAGCCGGTTCGGACCGAAACTTCTGACCTTGCTGGCGGCCAACCCGGACGCGGCGGCGCGGCATGTGGCGCTGGAACTAGCGGCCCGTCTCCCTTCCGGTCCCGATGCCGCCGCCCGAACCGCGTTGACGCCGTTGCTGCTCGACACGCGCCTGCCCGAATCCGCATTGCTTAGCACGGCGGTCGTCTTACTCAAGAGCGTGGGCGCGGCAAGCGCGGAAGCGCGCGCGATCGCGGGCGCTTTCGTTGCGGGGTTAAGCAAAGTTAAGGCCATCCCGCGACTCGAGCGTTTGCTTGTATTGTCCGGACCCGCACCGGCGGTCGAGGAATTGCGATCCCGCCTCCAGGATCAGATGCGGATGCGCTGTCCACGCTGTCCGGCGGAAATGCGGCGGCGGGAGATGGTCGGGCATTTGTGGAACGAGCATCGCTTGATTCTCGACGGCCTGCGCGTGCGCGAGCCGTGGCCGCTGATCGATGAGTGGATCGAGGCGTACCGGGAACGTAAAGACGAGGAGATTCTGACACGCTGCCGGACGCTGGCCCAACAGCTCGATCCGGAAAGCGGCGTGCAGCGCGTGCATCGCCTGATCGCGTCACGCGGCATTGAGAGCGAGGAAGTCAAAGCGGCATTGCAAGAAGAAGCGCGGCAGCAGAAGCGCTCGCTGTGCCCCGCGTGCTTCGCGCTGGCGGCGATTCCATATGAAGTGCCGCCACACGGTCTCAGCATTCGCCACGGACGGCTCACGGGCCACAGCTACCGCGTAGAAATCGATCAGTCCGGCTTTCACCCGTTGATCGTGGCGGAGACCCCGCATGGCGTATCGCTCCGTTTGCCGGAGCCGGAGCGGCAGTACACGTTGCGTCGCGCCACGTTCGTGTTCGTCGGGCCGTTTGTCTTGCTCGCGCTGGTCCTCGCCGTCTTGCTGCCACTCTTCGACATGCCGCCGCTCTGGCCGGTTGTTGCTTTGAGTCTTGTGGCGGGGGGCATCTATGTTTGGTTGCGCCGATATTGGAAGAAACGCACGGACGATGCGGCTCGGCTGGTCGATTACGCGTGGCACTATCTCGCGCCGCGGCTGCACGAGCCGAGCTTTTCAATGGACGATTCCGCTTTTCTCGCCGGGTTGGCGGAAAGTAGTCTGCGGGATGGAGATGCCGAGCGGCGCCGCGACCCGCTGCGGCAGGCGATCGCGCTTACCGAGAAAGCGGTGGCCGCCGGAGCGGCCCGACATCTGGCGGCGCTCCACCGGCTCGCCCTCGTCGATGCGGCGCGCTCCGGTCAAATGGCGGTGCCGCTCATGGTGAAGCAGATCGGCCGTTGTTTTGACGGCCGACTGCCGTTCACGTTCGCGGACGAATTGCTCGATCAATTGGATGAACGCATCTGGACGCCGGAGCGCCGCGCCCGGCTGCGCGTGCTGCTGTGCGATGTCGCGTTCGAGGCGGGATTCGAAGTCGCCAATCTCGTGGACGCGGGCCGCGGCGCGCCCGCGCTGGGTCGGCTGCTCGGCTCGGCGGCGCCCGCCGATTTGGCCTGGCTACGGCTCCTCTGGTCCTTGCGCGCCGGCCGGCCGTGGGATCGGTGCGGCCCGGCGAGCACCGTATTCGAATTAGCCGTTGATCCGGAAGAGGGTAAACTGCTCGCACGCTTTCCCGATTTGCTGCTCGCGCAGCGCGAGTCGTTGCGAACGGCGGGCGGCCGCGTTTTCCCGGCGGATATTTTCCTCTGCGGTCGCGGCGTCGTGGTGCAAGACGTTTTGTTTCGCGAGCGGCCACGCACGGTCGAGATCCTCAGCAGAAAAGGGCTGGCGCCGGGCGGCTTCGACCTGGTACTGGGCGACAAGCGATTCTGGTTCGCCGTCGACCCCGAGCCGGTTCTGCAACGGCTCGAGCGGTGGTTCCGACTCTATGCCGAGTTGGTCCCACAGATTCCGGCGGTTCACGAGTGGCAATCACCGAGCGTTGCGGAAGCGCTGCGGGCACGCGATATGGTGACGTGCCCGGAATGCCAGCGCGTATTCGTCGCCCGTATCGGACAGATTGGCGTGCCGTTGAATACGGCTGGTGGAAGCGCGTAATCCTCGGAGAACGCAAGCGCGCGACTCATTGCATCTGTTGGGACAATATCCGCAAGGCCGCAGCCAGCTGCGGATCATTCGTCGGATCGTCAAACGGCAGCACATCGCGCTCCGTGCCGGGTCGCAGCGCGTGCAGCGTCCAGCCGTCTTTCAATTGCCGGCTCAACTCCGGTGAGACGCGGAATTCCATGCGGGCGTTGGGCCGCACACCCCAGTCGTCCGCCGGCTTGCTGTCGGGAAAGCGGTGCAACCCCTTGCCCGAGGGCCGCACGAATGTGCCGGTTGTTAGTTTGAATAAGGCGCTCGTATTTCGCAGCACGATGTCGGTCCGCTGCACGCTCGCCTTGCCAAACGTGCGCTGGCCGACGATGACGCCGCGGCCGTTGTCTTGCAGCGAGGCGGCAATCAACTCCGCGCCGCCCATCGTCTCACCGTTCACGAGCACGACGAGCGGGAAGTCGAGAAACTTTTGCTCGGTCGTGCTCTTGTAAACGCGCTCCGGTTCAGAACGGCTTTTGAGTGTGGCGACGATCCCATCGCCGAGGAACAATTCCGCGGCCGCCACGGACGGATCGAGATAGCCGCCCGGACACCAACGCAAATCGAGCAGCAAGCCGCGGGCGCCCGCGTTCCGCATCTCCGTGAGCGCTTTTTCCAGCTCTTCAGGCGTCGCGCGGCCGAGGGTCGTGATGCGGAGGAAGCCGATTTTGCGCTGCCGGTCGAGGAAGTAATCCCAGCCGTTGTCGGGCTGCCGGCGGTAGCCGAGAACCGATTCGGCGACATATTCCTGGGGGGACAGCGTTACCGTGCGCACACGCTCGCCGCGGCGAACGACGAGAGTAAACTTGCCACTGGCTTCACCCACGATCAGCACAGTCCCCGTGTCGCTGCGGATGCCGTTCAGCCAAAGCAACGTGGGCTCCGGCGCCATGTCGTCGGTCGATTTCCCGTTGATTTGCGAAACGCTGTCGCCCGGCCGCAATCCAACGCGCTGCGCCGGGCTGCCCGGCAGAACCGCGCGAAGGACGAGCGGACCGCGGCCGGCTTTGTCGGCGAATTCCAAACCCACGCCGAGATGATCCTCCCCCGCGCGGCGGTCGTTGCCGGTGACGATGCCGCAATAGGGATCGAGTGCGCGCGCCATCGCCCGACAACTAACGAAGAGGGCATTCGCGTTTTGCAGGGCGGGCGGGTCGCCGACGCGGAGCCGATGCGCCGTCACGACGTGAAGCAACTCGTGGCGTGCCGCGCTCGACTTGCGCAACTCGGACGCCAGATCAAACGGAACCGGAACGTTGGCGGCTTCGTACAATCCCATCAAAGCCGCCGTGAGAAGATCGGCTTCCGCCACCGGCCGCACGTAACGCTGGATAATCTGCTCGCTGATCGAGATGAGGTCACGGGCATACGCGACGGCTCCGCTGTCGGTCAGATGCCCCGCGTCCGTAGGCGAACCGCTAAGGCGGGCAGGTACGGCCGACGCCGACGCCGCGAGCAACAAGAGTAGCAAGAGCGTTCCGACGCCGCGCATTGCTTCCCTCCGCGCCTGGGCGATCCAACCGGCTGCATTCTAGTCGAGAAGGTTTCGCGGGCAGAAGAGCAATCGCGGCGGTTGTGACAATCTGTTCGTCGGCGCGAAATCAACAGACGGAGACGAGCATGCCCACGCGGGTGTTGTTGCTGCGCCACGGCGAGTCGGCCGATCCGAACGTGTTTCACGGCGCCGAGTCGGACATCGACTTGAGCGAGCGCGGCCGGCGGCAAGCGGAGTTGATCGCGCGCGAGTTGGTTGTGTATCAACCGGAGGCCGTGGTTTCGTCCGGCATGCGTCGTGCCCGCACCACTGCGGCGCCGATCGCCCGTGAATGCGGCATGCCCGTCCGGGTTGAAGCGGCGCTGCACGAGCGTCGCGTCGGCAAGCTTGCGGGCAGCGCGTTCGATCACGGCGACGTTTGGCCCGAAACGCTTCGGCGCTGGATGGCCGGCGAAACGGGCTACGCGCCGGAGGGAGCGGAGTCATTCAACGATATTCGTGACCGCGTTCTGCCCGTGTGGGAGCGGCTGGTGGCGCAATACGCGGACCAGACCATTGTCATCGTGGCGCACGGGGTCGTGTGCAAGGTGTTGCTGTTCACATTACTTTCAGGCTATAGCGCGGCGGATTGGAAGCGCTTCGGGCCGATTCGCAATGTCGCGATTAGCGAATTGCTACGTATGCCGACCGGCTGGGAGGCGGTCAGGCTGAACGAATTGCCGTCGGCATTACAAGCCGCATAAGGAGCCACACGTGCGAAGCGAGGGCGATCGCGTCGTTTTGCTCATCGGCCTCACTTCGCCGCCGGAATCGGCACGACGCGCCGCGCATCCGCGGGCACGCCGAGCTGGCTTTCTTCCGTCGCATAATCGAGGAATAGGGCCCGGCCGTTGCCGGCGAGGGTTTGCACGAACACGCGCGGCCGCACTTCGCCCGTCGCCTGCATGAACGGCAGCGCCGGTACGCCTGGGGGGCGGATGCCGGCGGGGGCGATGGCTTCAACGCGCACGGCGTAGCGGCCGGCTTCGTCGGCGGTGAATTCAACCGTCTGCTCATAGACGCCAGAAGAGACCTGGTTCTCCAGTCGTTCCGGCACGCCGCTGGAGCGGGCGATCACGTCGAACTCATCCGCTGCCATCTTCTGGCCGGACGGATCACGTTGGCGCAACACCACGAGGCGGAATTGGGCCAGCGGCCGGCGATAAAGGTCTTCGCCGTTGTGCAGGAACTCCGGATCATGGGCTTCGCGCCATTGCACCGAGATGCGCAGGCGCGTCTTTGCGGGGAGGTCGAGGCTGGTCGTCCCATCCGACGGTTTCCAGCCGAGGAAATTCAGTTCGTTGGTCCAGCGGTCGCGGCGGTCCTTGACGGGCGTCGGGCCGAACTCCAGGACGCCGTTGCTATCGGCGTCGTGGAGCAAGCCCGCCCAGTTCTGGCCGCGCGTGTCGCCGGCGGATTGCAGCCAGAGCGCGGCGTGGAACGGGCGGTCGTCAAAGTAACGGCTCAGGGCGCTGCCGCCGTCCACGGGCTGGCCTTCGTCCCAAACCAAATCGGACGCCACCACCTGCGTGCCGCGAAGGGCGTTAATATCGTTGTACAGCTTCAAATAGCGTGACACGCGCGCCTGATGGGCCTGCTCATCCTTGTTGAGCTGATCTCTTTTTCTGAAGTACTCCTGCCGCCGTTCGGCCATCGCCTTCTTGTCCTTGAGCAAATCGGCGTACTTGTCGGCCTGCGCTTCAAAGTGGGCGAAGTCGCCTAGCACGGTGGCTCGTTCCTGATTCAACTCCTCGTGCCGCGTATTGAGAATCACGCGTGCGGTGTCCAGCTCCTCGCCGCGATTGAGCAGACTTTCCGACTGCACGCGGTCGCCGTTGATCGCGCGGGCGACGAGCAGCACCTGATCTGGCGCTGCGGGATCGATGCGGATCAACGTCAGCTCGGCGCGCGGGGCGGCTGCCGCGGCGGCAAGTGCCGTACGCGTCCCGACGCCTGGAGCATCGGCGGGCGCCGGCTCGGGCACGAGATCGGGGCTGCGCTCGGCGGTCAGGTCGAGCAGTTTCGTGCTCGCCGGCAATTGCTTACTCTTGACGGCTTCTTGCCAGCCGCGGAAGTCACTATCCACGATCGCCAGCCGCACGGCGCGATCGCGATAGCCCTCGCGCAGCGTCTTTTCCAATCCCGCAATCGAAGCGGCGACGTTCGCCTGCGGCCGAGCGGAACGTGGCAGCCGCACCGTGGAGACGAGCGATAGTTTTGCCAATTCGGCCGCCTGGTCGGGCCGTGCCAGCACCGCGACGAGCGGGCCGACGCGGCCTTCGACGCGGAGCCCCGGCGCGGCTTGCTTCAACAGCCGCCGCCATTCGACATTGTCCTCGGTCGGGGTAACCGCGAGCAGGAGTTCGAGATGCCGTGGTTTGGACGCTTCGGCCGGGTTCGCCAGCACGGCGCGCAGGTCGGGCGTGATGGACAAGTCTTCCTGCCCCTTGGGTATTGCCGGGGCGGCGGGCTCGCGCCATGCGGACACGCTCGGTTGAACCTCGGTAAAAATCAAGGGCCACTGGGTCGCGAAGGGAGCGGCCAGGTTTTGGCCCGCCGGGTTCTTACGCAAATCGTCGATCGAGGCCGGTAGACTTTTTACCGGAATCATGCCGACCAAGCGGGTGTGCCCGCGGTTGTCGTAGCCGGTCGCTTCGCGAAAGCCGAGCGCCTTTAGCACCACGCGCGTCGCGTCGGCGAGCATCCGTTCGCGTTCCACGCTCAAGCCCGGCGCCAACTCCATTTGCACGTGGACGAACTCATTTTCGGCCGGCAGCTTCGCGCCCGCGGGAACGAGCAGGACGGATCGTACGTGCCGTTCCGAGAGCAGTTGGCGCGCGTTTTTCGAGGCAATAGTGCCGGTCAGTTCGTTTGCGTCAGGGTTATCGGGATCGCTCTCGGCGCCGTCCTTCATCTGAAAGCCCATCGCCTTGAGCGACTTGATCATCTCGAAATACTGGGTGACGCGCTCGTTGCGGAATGCGTTGATCTGGTACCGTAGCCGAACGTCGTACGTCTCCGGCGGGGGCGGCGCAAGCGGCGCCGCGAAGCCCGCGACGGCGGCCAGGTTCAAAAGGAAACAAGCCAGCGAAGAGGCGCGTGCGGTGTACATGAGAACGGTTCCGTGCCAGGATGGATGCCTGGTTCAAGATCGGGCTTCAAGAATTGTTGCAAAGGGACGCCCTCCTTGCCAGAGGCGCCCTTTGCAAATATGCCACGCACCGGCGGGCGGGCGTGCTGCTCGACGAGGAGTCCAACCGCAAACCGGCCGTTCCCATATCGGGGACGCAGACTGAGCACGGAACAGCGGCCGCACGGAATGCACCGCCCACAACGGAGTTGTCGAAGATGCCGAAGAGCTTCGCCGGTCAGGTCGCCGTCGTCACCGGGGCGTCGAGCGGCATCGGCTGGGCATTGGCCAAGGCACTCGCCGCGGAAGCGTGCAAGGTTGGGCTCGTCGCCCGCCGGCGGGAGCAGCTCGAAGCGCTCGCGAGCGACATCCGACAGGCGGGCGGCACGGTTGCGGTCGCGCCGGCTGACGTCGGCGATCGTCAACAAATCCTGGCCGCCGTCGATCAGGTTCGTTCACAGCTCGGCCCGATTGATGTGCTCGTCGCCAATGCCGGCGTTGGCATGCCGACGCTGCTCGACCCGATGAACATAGCCGACATGGAAGCGATGGTGCGCATCAACTTCAACGGCGTGCTCTATGCGGCAGATGCCGTGTTGCCGGAAATGCTGCGGCGACGAAAAGGGCACATTGCGGCGGTATCGAGTCTCGCCGCGTACAAAGGGTTGCCGGGCGAAGGCGTGTATTGTGCGACCAAGGCCGCGGTCAACGCGTTCATGGAAGGTCTGCGGATTCACTTGCGCGATCGAGGCATCGCCGTCACCACGATTTGCCCCGGTTTCGTCAAAACGCCCATGACGGCCGTGAACGACTTCAAAATGCCGTTTCTGCTTGACGCCGACACGGCGGCTCGTCGAATGCTGCGCGCTCTCCACCGAGGCCGCAAGGTTTACAACTTTCCCTGGCAGACGACCATTTTTATGAAGCTAATGCGCTGGCTGCCCGACTGGCTCGTGGCCCGTGGCATGGCGAAGTACAACGAGAATCCGCCAATGCCATTGCCGGCGCCGTAACCGGAGGATCCTCATGGCACTTCCGATGCAGGGCAAGGTAATTGCCCTCGCCGAAGGGCGACAACTCGAGGAGTTGGCGGAGATGTTGGAGAAGGAAGGCGCAACAACGCTCCGCTGTCCGCTGCTCAGCATCCTCGACGCGCCAGACCCGGCCCCGGTGCTTGCCTGGCTGCACGAGTTGATCGCCGGCCGGTTCGCGTGGGTGGTTCTCTTCACCGGCGAAGGCTTACGTCGTCTCGTCGGTTGCGCCGAGCGCGACGGCTGCCGGGAGCAAGTGGTTGACGCGCTGCGGAAGACGAACATTCTGACGCGCGGCCCGAAGCCCGTGCGAGCCCTCAAAGAAATCGGTTTGGCGCCGACGCAAGTTGCCGCGCAACCCACAACCGACGGCGTGATCGCGACGTTACGCACAATTGACTTGAAAGGGGGAACCGTTGGCGTGCAGCTTTACAGCGACGAAAATCCGCCGCTGATCGAGTTCCTGAAATCCGCCGGCGCGACCGTGCGAACCGTGTTGCCGTACGTCTACGCGCCCAAAAGCGACGATAGCCGCGTTCTCGATTTGATCGAGCGATTGGCGACCGGGCAGGTCGACGTGATTGTCTTCACCAGCTCGCCGCAAGTGGATCGTTTGTTTGAACTCGCCGGGCAGGCAAATAATGAGGCGACCCTTCGCTCCGGCCTGGAGCGCTGCAAAACCGCCGTGGTCGGCCCGGTGGTCGGTGATAATCTTCGAGAGCGCGGCGTGCGCGTGGACATCGAGCCGCAGCAGGGGTTTCAAATGAAGAATCTCGTGCTGCACATTAAACGTGCGCTGGCGGGCTGACGGAAGCGGTTGCGTTAGCGGACCCTCGCGGTAGAATAGGCCCAAGTCAAGGGGCGGGTATGGACCAAGACATCCAACGACTTAGCGACCAACTTCAAGAAGCAATCGGACGCATAGAAGCGTTAGAGACGCACATGCACGGCTTCGAAGAAGCTGCGCTTTGGTGCCACCTTGCGTACCGGCCGAGTTCTTGGCGTAAACAGCTCAGTATCCGCGGTCGGAACATGACCGTGGGACAATTCGCGAGCACATATTACGCGAACGGACACACGCCCGAGTCCGCGAGCGAGGATCTAGCCCAAGTTACTGAGTTACAAGAAAAAAGCGCGATTTTCCGGCTGTTTAGCGACGCAAGTCCTTATTTGGCAATGCGCGCTCCGGCAAATCAGCGTGTAGTGAAGACCTACCCCCTTGCATCGGCCCTTTTGCATG
>JBGQKZ010000032.1:0-57915 GCA_041499805.1 Gemmataceae bacterium | reverse complement strand
GTAGGTCTTCACTACACGCTGATTTGCCGGAGCGCGCATTGCCAAATAAGGACTTGCGTCGCTAAACAGCCGGAAAATCGCGCTTTTTTCTTGTAACTCAGTAACTTGGGGTAGGTCTTCACTACACGCTGATTTGCCGGAGCGCGCATTGCCAAATAAGGACTTGCGTCGCTAAACAGCCGGAAAATCGCGCTTTTTTCTTGTAACTCAGTAACTTGGGCTAACGTACGCCAGGAACACGCCGACCTGGCAGTTGTCGACTTTACCGAGCCGACCGCACCATTGCCGGTCCACGCCGCAGGAGTCGGCTCCCGACTCGGGGAAAGCACTGGACAGCCAACGGCAGCAACAACCCGCTCCCCAAGCGGCGGTGCAGTGTCGCAAGCGTTGAGAAGGATTGACGCTGGCCGACGAACTCAATGACACGGCGGCGGAACGGCGAAATGCGGAGTTGATCGGGCAGCGATTTCGGCGGCGAACATCCAACGGTTATCGCCGCGATCCCAAGCGCCGTGTAGGCAATGATGTCGCAGCGCCACTGGCAGGCGGCGCGCGCGAAGTACTCCCAGTCGATCGTGTGGGCCGACGTGACTTCGGAAATGTCGCACAAGGCCTTCAGTCGAAAAAAACGCTTGCGGCAACTATTCATACAGGCCGCCAGAAGCATGTGCTCGGGGCACATGACATGTGCCAGTTGATCGTCAACTCGGATGGGCCTGGCCCGGTCCCAAACTTCCGTAAAATCGACCGGCACCTGCCCATTCATGGACACATCGTGATGGCCAAACCATTCGAATTCGACAGTCGTTCGCCGCTCGAAGCGATTCCTCCCGCGAACCAGAGCGTGAACGCTCTCTCGATCTTCCGCGGGCCATTCTGATTGGTGGCATTTGATCGTCAAATCGATATCGGCCGATAGCGTGTACCAGGGTTGTTGATAGACCGTGACATCGAGGGCTGTTCCCTTGAGCAACAGCACGGGAACGGAGCGACGCGCGAAGAACTGCAAAATGCCGCGGACTCTCTCGGCCTGAAGCGACTTAACAAGGACATTGTTCCGAGTGCATTGGATGAACCTGTCGCGAATTGTGTACGGAAGCCGAGCGACCAACTCAGGGCACTGCTGCAAGTTCCTGTAGACAAGCGGCGCAACTCCGTGGTGGACCGCCGTCTTGTACAGTGCTTCCCAACGGATCACTTGCTTAGCGTAAATGGTCGCCAGATCGCGGCGATGCGACTCGCGGAAATGCTGCCGAGTGCAAGTGAAGAGCAGCTGGTCTTCGGCGCTCGGGTTCTTTAAGAAGGAGAAGCCGTTCGCAGTCACAGAAGGCCTTGCATGCCGCATGGAAGGGAAACGGGAAGATCCTGCCGCAGCTCAGCGAAGAAAGTGTCGTCAAGGCCGCAAGAGCGTTCGGAAACAATGAAGAGAACGCCGTGTTGTTGAGTTTTCCGCCTCATTGTATCCGAACGCTCGAACTCAGGATCGAGCGCCAAGCCCCCGGGAGGGCTCACGGAGCGGGCATGCGAGCAGTGCGATCCGCGAGGAGCCCCGCATTCGCAAAAAGCACCACTGCGTCGGCAACATCCTTAAGAACATCCGTGCCGGGCTCAACGACCAGTTCGTCCCGAAGTGCGGCGGCGATGGCGTCGAGCGTGCGCTCCCCGCTGCACATTTCCCAGATGCGGCGTGCCGTCCCATTGAGACGGACGACCTTGTCCCCTTCAGGGTCGTACAGCATCCCTTCGGTGCCCAGCGCACGCTGCACCACGGAGGCTTTTCGGCGTGGTCGGCTATTAGGTTGCATCGTTAAGTATTGCCGCCGCCGCCGCCACCGCTGCCGGCACAATCGATAATCCCAATGGACTCGAGGAGTTCTTCAGCAGTGATGATCTCGACGACGGGTGGTTCGTAGGGTTGCTTGTCCACGGAAGGCTCCCTTCTGTCCCGGAGATCTCTCTTGCCCGCACCAAAAAAACGATCGCCGCCCGGCCGGACTAGCGTTTGCCGGCGCGACCGGTAGTCGGAAATCGACACACCCCCATTATTGTGACCCAAGAGGGCACCTCTGGCAAGGCCCCGGTGGTTACTTTGTCACACCAAGATAGAAATGTCCCCGTTTTGCCCCAGTATAGAAATGTCCGGTCCTGCTACCGGTCATTTCTTCGGCAAACCCCGCCGCCAGGGGTGGTCGGGACTCGGGCGATACGACGAACGCGACGGCAAGTTCGTCGCGCGGTTTGCCCGTGGCGTCGATCTCGTGGTACGGGAGGCACCGCTCCTGGAAGCGAATGGTCATGGTGCCATCGCGACGTTCCTCCACGATCACCGGGCCGCTACGCAGCCCCGGCAACGCCGACTTGTGCAACTGATACCAACGGTTATGGAAGCGAATCGTGTCGACATTCGTCACTACCCGACGGGTCTGCACGCTCAAGATCGCCGGCAAGCAGAAGTGCCGTCCCAGGGCCCGATGCGCGTCGGCGCCGTCGGTCGGCCGCACGGCAAAACGCCGATTGTATTCCGGCACCAACTGCCGCTACACGAACTCGTTGGCGGCCACTCGGGTCGTTACCTTTGCCAAACGCAGTTCTTTCACCCAACGATCCTGAGCGGTGCCAAAGAAACGCTCGATCCGCCTGCGGACTGTGCGCCAGGATCAACTCGATGTCCAATTCCTTCATGGCCCGGCCATATTGCGTCAAACCCGCGGCGGCGCGACCCTTGCTTTGCCACTGAAAAACGCTGTCTTTGTCGGTGTAGAACGCGAGCGGCCGACCATGACGCCGCAGCCAACGCTCGGTCATATCCATGTACGCTTCGACCGTTTCGCCCTCATAAAAGCCCGCCTCGATCCGACTGGTCGCATCGTCGATCGCCGCCACCAACACCATCTCCGCCCCGCGTCCTTCCAGCCAGTCATGCAGCGACGTGTCCATCTGGATCAACTCGCCAAAACAGGGCCGCCGCGGCCGCCGACTCCGATGCACGTCGCGACGCCGCTGTCGCTCCCACAAACCCTCGGCCAACAGCCACTGTCGCAACGTCTCCGCCGACACCTTCATGCCCTGCGCCGCCAACTTCTCGCTGGCGAACGTCGGCCCAAAATCCGCGTACTCTTCCCGATATACCTTGAGCACCTTCGCACGCAAGTCCTCGTCCAGGCGTCGATTGGAAGGCCGGCAGCACGCGCCGCACCTGTCGCGGCGTTCGGTCCAGCAGTCGCGCCGCCTCGACTCGGCTGCGTTTGCCGTCCACCACGCTGTGCAACACCTTCAACGCATCCCGCTCGCGCTGACTCATGGCGATCCGGTCTTCGAAGCCTACCATCGCACATGCCCTCCTTGGCCTGACTTGCCACAGAGGACATTTCTACCTTGTTAAGACCGGACATTTCTATTTTGGTTTGACAGGCGCCAATAGTTTCTTGCAAGCGTCGGTCGCAACGCACCTCGGGGGTCAGCGGGGTGGCCGGGCCAGCGCCGCGGTGAAGTATAACAACAGAGTGGACGCGAAACCCAGGAGCCTTCCGAAGATGGAGCGCCGAAAACGAGGTTGGTGGAGACACGCATGCACGGCGCTCAGTCGCGCCAGCCCGTCAGCGACGGCGGCAAAGCGATGCTGCGTCAAAGGAATGCGTCTGGGTGAGAGAACCGCCACAGCGCGGCCGATGACGTGGACTGCGTCCACAACCTCCGCGCGCCGCGCGTTGTCCCCCTTCTCCGTGAGCCGGCCGTCTACGCCAGGAACCGAAAGAACTCGGTGCAAGACCACTCGCCCGCTACGTTCAAACGCGACCAAATCGCCGCGGTGCAACGATCGGGCACCGCACGGTTCCACGAGGATGGATTGCCCGGGAACCAAAAATGGATACATACTTAGCCCATGCACACGCAGCACCGTCGCGTGCCCGCTGCGCAGACGCGCAACGATAACCGCGGCCGCCAATCGAGTCTGCTGGGCCGCAGAGCGGTCGCTGGCGCGGGCAGGAGTGGAAGTTACATCACTCACGCTTCAAACACGGTTTTTCGGAGGAGCTGAGTCGTGTCATCCAGAGGCCCGGGTCGGAGCGAGAAGAACCTCACGGCTCCCAGACGAACGGCCAAGCAATCGAGCATTCGCGGATAGCCGCTGCCGAAGCGGCTTTCCAGCGCCAAGTAATTCATCAAGTGGCGGAGCGTCTCGATGATGCCGCATAGCGGCGCGACCGACGTCAATACGGGGGGCCGGGTGAAATCGGGCTCGCTTGCATGCGGCGGCAGGAAGCTAACTCGCTCCATCTTATGCTCGTCGCGACACACACGGATCAAATCCTTCGCCACGTGCATGCCTTTTTCCACTTCAATCTCTACCATTGTGCCCAAGCCGGCCGCGCGCTCTTCAGGTCGGGCGGAGCGCACTCCAGGGATGGCCCGCAGATCGGCGAGGACGGAAGGACTCACAAACGGGAGGGCCAGCAGCCTTCGTTCGCCCTGGAGCGTCGAGACGCCTTCACCGGACAGAATCACGATATTGCGAAGCGGCCCGCCGCTGCCAATGCGCAGCCCGCGAACGTGATGTGGATCCACGTCGATCTCCGCGTCCGCACGCGCAACAAGATCGTCATTGATGGCGCCGTGCAGGACGAGAAAGGTGCGAGCATGCTGCCGCAATCCCAAACTGCGCGGAAACGGCTCGACGACGCCGTCCGCAAGCCGAACCGGAGAGAACTCGTCGGAAAGCAAGGAGAAGTCCGGCTCAAACGCCAATCGCAGCCCGAGCGTGCTCTTCCCGGAATGCGTCCGCCCGACGAGCGCCGTAACAGCACCTTGGTGTTCCACCGCCGCCCCATGCAAGATGAAATGGTCCTGCAGCGGAAACATCCGCCGTTCCACAAAGGCTAGACACGCAAAGAGCTGGGTGGGGTAAACCTCCTCGCACGCAAAGACGCGTAGGCGCTCATTGCGCCGGTCGATGAGGGCGGGGAAGCCATCCGGCCCGGTGCGGCGAGTAAGGAAAGTAAGCTCGCTGGCAGAAGGTCCTGGGTCCGAAGCCTGCCAGCGGAACTCACGAAACGCCCCTTCGAAGCGGTGAGCATAGGCGGCATCATCACAGCGCAGTCTTAAGTTGCGCCCGCAGAATCGATACGGGCGCGTGTGATGGTCGCTTGCTCTGGCCCAGAGAGCGTCCAGGTCGCGGCGTGGCGCAGCTGCATCGGTGAATTCGGAGATGCCTGAGCCTGATTTAGGGCCGGTCATGGTGAGTTCAAGCACGGTGATTCGCGGGCGAAATCCTGATACGGGCATCGGCATTCATTATTGCGAGAAGGCGGGGCAGGGCAAGGTTGAGCAGTCGTGGTCAAGACGCGTTGACGGTTCTCGATCGTTTGCCGGGTCCCGGCCCGCCGCCTTGCCACCGGTGCGTTACGCGCAGAGCAATTGCATGGTCGTCTTTGCTTCGTTGCATTCGCGTTCGCGAGTAGCTTTCGGTCCCTCCGTTCGCAGCGCACGCCACAGGCATCGCACCGCCCCAGTATTCGCCCCATTCGTCAACCTACTTCCAAATCTGGCGTTATGCCGAGCAGGGCCTCTTTCTTCCGCGTCCACGGCCGCGCCGCTGCCGGCAGGGACGTACTGGAAACGCACCTGCGGCTGTATAACGACGGGGTGCTTGCGCAGCTTCTGTTGACCTTCATAGCCGGCGGCGAATCTGTTGTTTCGCCGTCTTTGATTGAGCGCCTTCCTCAACGCGTGAGACTTTTCGGGGCTGAGCTCCGCAACTCGGAATTGCCATGCGCGGCGTCCGGCATCAAGTCAGGCCACTACGTAGCGCGCGATCCCGCATCGATGGGGTACTTGCCGTATTTACACTGCAAATCGGAGATGACTACGCGATGGAAGCCGGCATCGGATCGGGGAAATAGCGTCGGTCACGGTGCGATCAACTTGCGGTGAGTCGCAGCGACACAGGCTGCTCCGAAAGCCGTGTGCGAGAGACCACATACTCATCCACGCTCCCGATCAACAAATCACCGAGCGACTTGTGGACTAGGGCCTCGGTGAACCGTTTCGCGACTTGAAGGTCAGTAATCAACGGGACGTTGAAATCGACAGCCTTTCGCCGGATCAAGTAGTCATTCGTGAGTTCTTCTTCATCGTGGCTCTTTGGGATATTGATCACGAGATCGAACTGGCGCGCCGCGAGGAGCTCGAGCACATCGGGCCCGCCCTGCTCCAGCGGCCACGGCACCGCCGCCGCCTGCACGCCGTGTTGGGCGAGAAACGCGGCCGTCCCACGTGTCGCAAAGAGGGTAATTCCGGCTTCCTGAAGCAGCTTGGCGTTAGCGGTGAAGTCGATCTTGTTTTTCAACGGGCCCGTAGAGAGCAAAATCCGGCGCACCGGGAGCCGATAGCCCACCGATAACATGGCCTTCAGGAACGCTTCTTCAAAATCGTGACCCAGGCAGCCGACCTCGCCGGTGGAACTCATTTCGACGCCCGTAACCGGATCCGCGCCTTGCAGGCGCGTGAAGGAGAACTGCGGCGCTTTGACGCCCACGTGCTCCAGCTCCATTGGGGAGGATTCAACCTTAGGCGCCGGCTCGCCGAGGATGGCTCGTACCGCGAGGTCGATGAAATTGACGCCGCACACTTTGGAAATGAAGGGGAAGCTGCGCGCTGCGCGCAGATTGCATTCGATGACGCGCACACAGTTGTCGCGGGCAATGAACTGGATGTTGAACGGGCCCGTGATGCACAGCGCGGCCGCAATCTTGCGACCGATCGCCCGGACCTGGCGCAATGTCTCCAGGTAGGTCCGCTGCGGAGGAAAGACCAAGGTGGCGTCACCGGAGTGGACGCCGGCGTTTTCCACGTGCTCCGAGATGGCGTCCGCCAGAATCTCTCCGTCGCGGGCGACGGCGTCGAACTCAATCTCCTTGGCATCCTCAATAAACTTGCTCAGCACCACCGGATACTCGCGCGAGACCGCCGCCGCCTTACTGAGGAAACGGGTCAGCTCGTGATCGTTGCTGGCGACGCTCATGGCCTGGCCGCTCAGTACGTACGAGGGACGGACCAAGACCGGATAACCGACACGGCGCGCGAAGGCCTTGGCGTCCGCTATCGAGGTCAGTTCCTCCCAAACCGGCTGGTTGATGCCGAGACGATCGAGCAGTGCGGAAAACGTCCTGCGGTTCTCCGCCTGGTCGATCCGACTGGGCGCGGTACCCAGAATTCGTAAGCCGGCCTGGTGCAGCTTCACGGCAAGATTGTTGGGCGTCTGCCCGCCCATCGAGACGATCACACCCAAGGGCTGTTCCTTCGCGTAGATCTCGGCGAGCGTCTCGAGCGTTAACTCCTCGAAATAGAGGCGGTCGGACTCGTCGTAGTCGGTGCTCACGGTCTCGGGGTTGTAATTCACCATGATCGGCCGATAGCCAAGCGCGCGCAGCGTCCGAGCCGCCGTGACGCAGCACCAGTCAAACTCGACGGAGCTACCGATGCGGTACACGCCGGAGCCGAGCACCAGCACCGACCGGTCGAGGGGCCCCTTTAGGTCCGACTTCGTGCCATTGTACGTGAGATAGAGATAGTTAGTTTGTGCCGGGTACTCCGCGGCCAGGGTGTCGATCTGTTTGACGACCGGCGCCAGACCATAGGCGCAACGCATTTTGGTGGCCGATGCTTCGTCCATCCCGAGTAGGTGACCAACTTGACCGTCCGAAAAGCCAAATTCTTTCGCTTCCAGCAGAATGGCGCGCGGACACGGTCCGCCCGCGTAAGGACGGAGTCGGTCGGCAACTTTCAGAACATTGTTGATTTTGTGCAAGAACCATTTGTTTATGCGCGTCAGCTCATGAATCCGCTCGATCGTGTAGCCTGCCGCAAGGGCAGCGGGGATAGCGAAGATACGCTGGTCGGTTGGATGCCGCAGTTCTTCTTCGACGTCGCCGACCTCTACCTGCTCGTTGCCAATTAACCCGTGAACGCCCGTTTCGAGCATGCGCAGCGCCTTTTGCAGAGCTTCCTCGAACCTACGCCCAATGGCCATGACCTCGCCAACCGACTTCATGCTAGAACCGATGTGTCGGCTCGCCTTACGGAATTTGGTCAAATCCCAGCGCGGGATTTTCACCACGACGTAGTCCAGCGCCGGCTCAAAACACGAGGTCGTCGTCTGCGTCACTTGATTGCGGAGATCGAGGAGACTGTGCCCCAACGCGAGCTTGGCGGCGATGAATGCCAACGGATAGCCGGTCGCCTTGGATGCCAATGCGGAGCTCCGCGACAGCCGCGCATTGACTTCAATGACGCGATAGGCGTCCGAGCCGGGGTCGAGGGCGAACTGGATGTTGCACTCGCCCACGATACCCAGATGCCGAATGACCCGGAGCGCGATTTGGCGGAGGTGGTGGTATTCGGCGTTCGTCAATGTCTGGCTCGGCGCCACAACGATGCTCTCACCCGTATGGATGCCGAGCGGGTCAAGATTCTCCATATTGCAGACGGTGACGCAGTTGTCGTGAACGTCGCGGACTACTTCGTATTCGATCTCCTTCCATCCAGTCAGGGACTCTTCAATTAGCACCTGACTGGAATGAGCCAGGGCGCGATCGACTTGGTCGATCAGTGCGCCTTCGTCGTGGCACACGCCCGAGCCGAGTCCACCCAGCGCGAAACCCGCGCGGACCATGACCGGGTAGCCGATCTGGGAGGCCAGCCGCTGCGCTTCACCGCGCGATGCAGCCGACGCGCTGCGGGGGACTTGAACGCCGATTTCGGCCAGTTTCTGCTTGAACAGCTCGCGGTTTTCCGTCGCTTCGATCGTGCCGACGGACGTGCCCAGGACGGCGACGCCGTGTGCCTCGAGACATCCCCGTCGCGCCAACTCCAGGCCGCAGTTGAGAGCCGTTTGCCCGCCGAAACTGAGGAAGATGCCGTCCGGGCGCTCCTTGCGGATGACCCCCTCCACGAAGTAGGGATCGATGGGGAGCAAGTAGATTATATCGGCCAGATGCTCGGACGTTTGGTTCGTGGCGATATTGGGATTGATCAGGACCGTTTCAATGCGCTCTTCCTTGAGGGCCTTGATCGCCTGGCTCCCCGAGTAATCGAATTCCCCCGCTTCACCGATCTTGAGGGCGGCGCTTCCGAGGATCAGAACCTTGCGAAACGCGTGTGGCATCGTTGGTCTACCACCAGAATGAGGACAGCAGTTCAAGAGAGCAGATCAACGAACTCGTCAAAGAGAAACTCGGTGTCGCACGGACCCGGCGTCGCTTCCGGATGGAATTGCACGCCTCGGAACGGCTTGGAGCGATGCTGGATGCCCTCATTCGTCCCATCGTTGGCGTTGAAGAACCACGGGAGCCAATCGGGGGGCAGACTTTTTTCGTCCACCGCATAGCCGTGGTTTTGCGAGGTAATGAAACAGCGCTGGGTGCCGTGCAAGACGCACGGCTGATTCTGGCCGCGGTGACCGAACTTGAGTTTGTAGGTCGCGGCCCCTGCTGCCAGGGCGAGGATCTGGCTTCCCAGACAAATGCCGAAAACGGGGACCTCGCGTGCGAGTAGCGCGCGCACGTGGCGCACCGTCGTTCCGCACGTTTGGGGATCGCCGGGTCCATTGGAGAGAACAACGCCATCGCACGCTTCGTCGGTCAACGGCCAGTCCCACGGCACGACGGTGACGGCGACGCCGCGCCTGAGCAGCGAGCGGATGATGTTGTTCTTGCAACCGCAATCGACCACGACGACCCGTTTCTTGCCGGTCCCGTAACGCACCGGTTCCCGGACGCTCACCCGCGCCACCAAGTTTTCGTGGTTCGGATCGCGAAACGGAATTGTGTCGTCCCCGTAAACGAGCTTGCCGAGCATACTCCCGGCGGTACGCAACTTTTGCGTCACGGCACGCGTGTCGATTCCGGCCAATCCGGGCACTTTCTGGAAGGCGAGCCAGTCGGCCAGCGTGCTGGAGCTTTGCCAGTGGCTGGCCTCCGTGCATTCCTCCATGACCACGAGCCCGGCGACGCGGATTCGTTCCGATTCAAAGAAGGAGTTCAACCGGTCGGGTTCGTCGGCCGGCACACCGTAATTGCCGATTAAAGGAAACGTGAGGACGAGGATTTGCCCCGAGTACGACGGATCGGTGAGGCACTCGGGATATCCGACCATGCCGGTGTTAAAGACGACTTCGCCGGCGACCGAGCCCTTCCGGCCGAAGGGTCGTCCACGAAAAACGGCACCGTCTTTCAGTGTGAGGCACGCATTCACAGGTAGTTCTCCCCCGGGCGGACTCCGCCGTGAGTAGGAAGAAGCAGGGAGACACACGGCTGAGCAATCAGTGTGCCGAATCAGCGTACCCCCAGCGAGGACGAAGCTGGCTTCGTCAAATCGGCTGCGGAATCGCGCGAAGAAGCGTCCGCACGTCCGAAGGCCGGCACCACAATGTGCGGCGGATGTCAACGCGAAGAGACATAGGTGGGGTGTAGTGTAAACGGTGGAACGGATGCTCGATCGCGCCCTGCGAGGGCTAGCTTCTCTACGGTGAATCGGTGTTACCCATGTTTGCACAATGTTTTGCGTTGACACGCTCACTGAGCGAGCCAGAGCAGGCCGCTATTGGCAAGTAAGTTGCTCTCCCGTCGTGTAGTACCCCAATTGTCCACTTGGATTCGTGCGACGCCAGGAGCCCGCGAGCTTTGGACGGCTTTTTGTGCCCAAATGATACAGCTTGGAGGCTCACGAGCGACGTCGTCCACATCTGGCGTGTAGCGCTCGACGAAGCGGCCACGCGTGTTGATACCTACACGGAGGTGCTTTCTGCAGCGGAGTGCCGCCGCGCGGAAGCCTATCGCTTCGAGAGGGATGGTAAAGCCTTCCGGGCGGGCCGCGGCGTGCTGCGGACGTTGATCGGGCGCTACCTCGGCTTGGCCCCCGCCTCGTTGCAGTTCACCTATGGCGAGCGCGGCAAACCGGCGATTTCGACAAATATGGGGCGGGCGCTGCACTTTAACGTGTCGCATTCGCACCAGCTGTTACTTTGTGCGGTGACCGCGAACCGGGATGTCGGAGTTGACGTCGAGCGCATCACGCCGCTGCCCGACCTCGATGACGTGGCCGGCTGCGTGTTTTCTAGTTCGGAACGAGACGTATTGTCTGCCGCACCGGTAGCCGAGAAGGTACGGACTTTCTTCCGTTGTTGGACGCGGAAGGAAGCCTACATCAAGGCGGATGGGCACGGATTCGCGTTGCCAGTCTGCGAGATTGAAGTCTCCCTCCGCCCCGGCGAGCCGGCGCGGCTCCTCAAATCGGGGCGGACCGGTGTCGACCCAGGCCGGTGGTCGCTTCGCGACTTGACGCCGGGCGCGGACTACGCGGGGGCGGTTGCTGTCGAAGGGGAGGACTGGCAGATGCAATGCTGGGAATGGGCATAAGGAACGGGCGGAGCGCTGTCGCCCTTGTCAAACGTGTGCGGGAGGCATCATGACCGCCGAGCCAACGCCGCCAGGCGAGATGTACAAGGTCGTAATGAATCACGAGGAACAGTACTCAATTTGGCTTGCAGAGCGGCCCAATCCTCTGGGTTGGGCCGACGCCGGCAAGTGCGGCAGGCGAGAGGAGTGCCTGGCGTACATCGAGCAGGTTTGGACAGACATGCGGCCGCTGAGCCTGCGGAAAGAAGCGTAACGACGTATCTTCCGACGGAAACGGTCCGCACGTGCGAGCCGGCGGCAGCCTCGGCGGCGAAAATGGTTGAGGAACGACCTGCGCGGGCCTGTTCCAGTGCTGGAAACACTGCAGGTCATCGCAAGGTAGCTTTGGACGGAATAACCACGCATGTTTCACGTTGCGGAAGAGTGGAACGAGACCACAGCAGAGTCCGCCAGGACGGTCTGCGTTCACCAGCTATTTGAAGCGCAAGTGGAGCGCACGCCCGAGGCGATCGCGTTACGCTTCGGAGGCATGCAGCTGACGTATCGGGAACTGAACGCGCGCGCCAATCAACTGGCCCGCTTTCTGGCCCGCCGTGGCGCCACGCCGGGCGTGCTGGTTGGCATCGCGGTCGACCGTTCGCCGGACATGGTGGTGGCCCTGCTCGGCATCCTCAAATCTGGCGCCGCCTACCTGCCCCTTGATCCCGGCTATCCGTACGATCGCTTGCAATTCATGATCGAGGACGCCGGCGTGTCCCTGACCGTCCGTCAGCATCGTCCCGGAGCCCGTGCGCTTCCGCAGAACGACGCCGCCGTTTGCCTCGACTCGGACCGGCCGGCCATCGCACGCGAAGACGCGGCCAATTTCTCGAGTGGCGCCCGGCCGCAGGATCTGGCCTATGTCATCTACACGTCCGGCTCAACGGGCAAGCCCAAGGGAGTACAGATTCCGCACGGCGCGGCCGTCAACTTTTTGACCTCGATGGCCCACCAACCGGGGCTCACATCGAAGGACACCCTGCTCGCGGTCACAACGCTCTCGTTCGACATTGCCGGCCTGGAGTGCTACCTGCCGCTCACGGTCGGCGCGAAGATCGTGCTGGCCAGCCGGGAGGTGGCCGCGGACGGCGCCCGCCTGCTGGAACTGCTTAACACGTCGGGCGCCAATGTCATGCAAGCGACGCCGGCGACGTGGCGACTTCTGCTCGACGCCGGCTGGGAGCCGGGGAAGATGCGTCTCAAGGTGTTGTGCGGCGGGGAGGCATTGCCCGGAGCGCTGGCCGGACAGATTCTAAAGCGGTGTGGCTCGCTCTGGAATATGTACGGCCCAACCGAGACGACCATTTGGTCTACGCTCCAGCGAATCGACGCGGCGGGGCAGGGCGCAGCGCCAATCGGCCGACCGATTGCCAACACTCAGGTCTACGCGGTCGACGCGAACCTGCAGCCTGTGCCCGCGGGAGTGGCCGGAGAGCTTCTGATCGGCGGCGACGGCGTGGCGTGGGGTTACCGCAACCGGCCGGCGCTGACTGCTGAGAAGTTCGTCCCAGACCCGTTCGGACGTGTGCCCGGAGCGCGCTTGTACCGCACCGGGGATCTCGTACGGTGCCAGCAGGACGGGAACATCGAGTTCCTGGGCAGGATCGACCATCAAGTCAAGGTCCGCGGCTTCCGCATCGAGCTGGGCGAAATTGAAGCCGTCCTCGGCGCGCACCCAGCGGTGCGCGAGGTCGTAGTGCTCGCCCGTGAAGACGTTGTCGGTGACCCGCGCCTGGTCGCTTACCTGGTGGCCGACCCGCAGAGAGTGCCGGCCGCGAGTGAACTCCGCCGCTTCTTGCAACAGAAGTTGGCGGACTACATGATTCCCTCGGCGTTCGTGACCCTGGACGCTCTGCCCCGCACCCTAAACGGCAAGATCGACCGCCGCGCGCTGCCCGCGCCTGAGTCGGGGCGACGCGACCTCGAAAAGGAATGTGTCGCGCCGCGCGACGCGCTAGAGCAGCAGTTGGCAACACTGTGGGAAGAGGTCCTCGGCGTCCGGCCCATCGGTGTTAAGGACAACATCTTCGACCTCGGAGCGCATTCGCTGGTCATCGCGCGCGTGTTCGCGCGCATCCAGCGGATCTTCGGCAAGCACGTCTCGCCGGGTCTTCTGCTGGAAGCCCCGACCATCGAGCAAGTTGCGGCGCGCCTCCGAGTGCCGCCGGACAAGAGCGCGTGGACGCCGCGCGTGATGCTCCACCCTGGCGGGAGCGGGACTCCGTTCTTTTGTGTCCATGGCGGGCAAGGAGGAATCTATCTCTTCCGAACGCTCGCACAGCTCCTCGGCGACGACCGGCCCGTCTACGGTCTGCAGTCTCTTGGCGCGCCGGCGGACGCCTTTCCATACCGGACTATCGAGGAGATTGCCGCCTGCTATACACGCGCGGTGCTAGAAGTTCAGGCGCAGGGCCCCTTTCTCGTCGGCGGCTATTGCTTCGGCGGGATCGTTGCCTACGAGATGGCCCAGCAACTGCGTCGCGCGGGACATGAGGTGGCTCTGGTTGTGTCCTTCAACGGTCCCAACCCCGCGGCTCGGAAGCGCTCCCCGGCGCGGGCGGCGGGGCTAGCACGCAACCAGGCCAGCGCGGTGCGCGCCGAAGAGGGCGTCGCGGGGCGACCGCGTTCTATCTGGAGAGTCGCGCGTAAACCGCTCGCGTGGCTGTACTGGAGCGCGGATCACGTTCTGCGCGAGGCGACTCGACTGTGCCGGGTAGGGGTCAAACGACTGTTGATCCGCTGGTACCTTGTGCGCGGGCGCACGTTGCCGCTTGACTTGCAGGAGGTGTTCTTCATGGACGTAAACACGCGCGCCGAGGAGCGCTATGCCCCGGGGTCGTACGCCGGACGCATGGCCGTGTTTCGTGGCGATCAGTTCTATAAAGACTCCTACCTGGGCACGGATCCCGACCTGGGTTGGCGGGAGCTGGTGGGCGAGTGCCTCAAGACCCACGAAGTGCGCGGCACGGAACCGACTCGCTCCAGTGTCCTCGAAGAGCCAAGCGTCCACCGGGTAGTCGAGACGCTCCGCGCTACGTTCCGACGGGCGACCTTAGCCGGCGCCGGGGCGTTGACCGTCCCGACTACCAATCCTGTTCCCTTTGAGATTGCGGCGTCTTCTTTGCAGAGCGTAAGGTAACCAACAATGCACGATGAAAGCACAGCCGGCTTCCGGCTCTCTCCGCAGCAAAAGCAGGTATGGTTCGCGCAGGAAGAGGTTCCGGGACTCTGTTCCCAGTGCGCGGTTGCGATTGACGGCGAGTTGGACGTAGAGTCACTGGCGCAGGCCCTCATACGGGTTGTTGAGCGCCACGAGATCCTGCGGACGATCTTCCGCAGGCCGGCCGGGATGAAGCTTCCGCTCCAGGTGATTCGCGAGTCACAGCCCGTTGCCCTGGAACGCGCCAATCTCCGCTGCGCGGCGGAATTGGAGGAGCTCCTGGAGAAAGAACGGCGTCTCTTCGACTTGGGAGAGGGGCCGTTGCTGCGCGCTACGCTTGCCCGCCAGACCGGCGGCCCACCGTTACTGCTGCTGACGGTGCCGTCGCTCGTCGCCGACGGCTCTTCGCTTCGCTGCCTGGTTCGCGAGCTGACCCACTTCAGCGCGGGGCGCGCGGGGGACGGGGAGATCCCCGAGCAGCCGCTCCAGTATGCGGACTTCTCCGAATGGCGGAACGAATTGGCCGACGCAGGGGGCGACGACGCGGGCCGGAGCTACTGGCAAGAGCAGGATTTGAGCTCCGTGCCCGCCCTGGCGCTGCCGCTCCAGTCCCGGTCGGCGTTGACGGGAGCGTTCACGCCTGCCCGCGTCGCCGTCCCGATTGCTGCCAACTCCCTCGTCCGCATCGGAGCCGCGGCGCGCGAACTCGGCGCCGATGCCGAGGCGGTCGTGCTCGCTGCGTGGAACGTCCTGCTCTGGCGGCTCACCGGGCAAGAAGATTTCGTCGTCGGTATCCGCTACGACGGCCGGTCCTACGAGGAAATCGAAGGCGCCCTGGGACTCTTCGCGCGCGACCTGCCGATCCGCTTCCACGTCGAGGACCAGCCCTTTGGCGATCTAGTTCGGCAGATGGCCAAGGCAGTCGCACAAGTGCGGAAGTGGCACGACACCGCGCCCGAAGCGGGGGACCGCGTGCCCGTGGGGTTCGCCTTCGAGACCGGACCAGCACGGTTCAGCGCCAACGGCACTTCGTACGCGTTCCAGCGTTTGGTAAGCGGCTTCGGGATGTACAGCCTCCAACTCCACTGCACCTGGGGGGACGATCACGCCGAGGCCGAAATGTCCTACGACGCACGGTTGTTCCGCAGAGCGGACGTCGAGCGCTTCGCCCGCTATTTCGAGCGCCTGCTCGGCGGCTTGCTCGTGCGTCCGAGCGCAGCCGCGCTTGCCGTGGACCTGATGGACGACGCCGAGCGGCGGCAGACGCTGGTCGAGTTCAACCAACCGGCGACCGACTACCCGCGTACCCAGTGCATCCACCAGTTGTTCGAGGAACAGGCGGCGCGGAATCCGAGCCGGCCCGCCCTGGCCTTCGACGGACGGCGCTGGACCTATGCCGAGTTGAATGCCCGCGCCAATCAGCTTGCGCACCACCTGCGCAAGCTCAACGTCGGGCCGGGGGTGTCGGTCGGGCTGTGCCTGGAACGGTCGGGCGAGACGATTATCGGCCTGCTCGCCATCCTCAAGGCCGGGGGCGCGTACGTGCCGCTGCTGCCGGACCACCCGAAAACCCGCCTGGCCCATCAGCTCGCCGAAACAAAGGCGCCTGTCCTGCTCACACAAGAGAAGATTCTGGCCCAGATGCCTCCCTTCGGCGGTTCGATCGTGTGCATCGATCGCGATCAAGCCCAATGGCACGACCAGCCGGTTGCGAACCCGACACACGTGAACGGGCCGGACGACTTGGTGTACGTCATCTACACGTCCGGCTCCACCGGCACCCCCAAAGGGGTCGCGGTCCGCCACCGCAATTTGGTCAACTATTCCCATTTCATAAGGTCGCGGCTGGGCCTGAATGACGCAGATAGCGGTTCGGGCCTCCATTTCGCAACCGTGTCCACGTTGGCCGCCGACCTGGGCAACACTTGTGTCTTCCCGGCATTGATCTCGGGCGGTTGCCTGCACGTGATCAGCTACGACACCTCGATGGAGACAGGCCGCTTCGCCGGATATGTCGCCCGAAACCCGATTGACGTGCTGAAGATCACCCCATCTCATCTCAATGCCCTTTTGGCCACCGCGGAAGGCCGCGGCGTCCTGCCGGCGCGCTTTCTTATCCTGGGTGGTGAAGCGGTGTCGTGGGACCTGGTGCGGCGCGTCCGCGACTTGGGACAGTGTGCCGTGATCAATCACTATGGACCAACCGAGACCACAGTCGGATCGTTGACGTTCAGCGTGGACGGCAACGAGGTGGTGCGCAATCTGGCCGCGACCGTGCCGGTGGGTCGGCCGATCGCGAACACGGAGATCTACATCCTCGATCGATCCCGGAAACCGGTTCCCGTCGGCGTGCCGGGCGAGCTGTACATCGGCGGCGCGGGCGTGGCGGCGGGCTACGTGAACCAACCGGAGCAGACGGCCGAGCGGTTCGTGCCCGACGCTTATTCCGGGCGCCCCGACGCCCGGCTCTACCGGACCGGAGACGTGGTACGCATGCTTCCGGGCGGCAACGTCGAGTTCCTAGGCCGGGCTGACGGGCAGGTGAAGATCCGGGGCTTTCGCGTCGAACCCGCCGAAGTCGAAGCAGCCATGCGCAAACATGCGAATGTCGGCCAGGCGGTCGTGACGCCGTGCGAAGACAAGTCCGGTGACCGACGGCTGGTCGCCTACGTGGTTCCGCAGCCGGGCCGGACCGTGAGCGCCGACGAGCTGAAGGCCTTCCTCCAGGAACGATTGCCCGACCACATGACGCCGTCGGCCATCGTAACTCTGCAAGCGTTGCCGCTGACCCCCAACGGCAAGGTAGACCACAAGGCCTTGCCCGACCCCGAACAGGCGCGCACGGCCGCCGACAAGAACTACACCGCGCCGCGTAATGCGGTCGAAGACGCGCTCGCGAAGATTTGGGCCGAGGTGGTGGGCGTGGCGCGTGTCGGCGTCCACGACAACTTCTTCGACTTGGGCGGCCACTCGCTCATGGCCACGCAGGTGATCTCACGGGCCAGCGCTGCCCTCAGCGTCCAAGTGCCGCTGCGGCTCATCTTCGAGCGGCCGACCGTCGCCGGCCTGGCCGAGGCCATCGCCGCGTTGGGCGGACAAGCGGCCGAAGACATGGACCACGTACTCGCGGAGTTGGAAAGCCTCTCCGAGGACGAAGTTCAGCGTCTCTTGGCGCTGGAACGGCAATGAACGTGAAGTAGCCTTTCGCATTTGCCGAGCCGCCATCCCGCGCCCGGCACGGTCGCGGACTCCCTCCGAATAACCGCGCGAGGAAGTGTCTGATGTGCATCGACACCCCAGCGTGTCCAACACGCGCTGACGACCTGGAGGCGGCGCTGCGGGCGCATCCGTCCGTGGACGACTGCGTCGTGGTGGAGCGCGCCGCCGCGGAAGGAGGCTCGGAACTGGTCGCCTATTTGGTGCCGGTCGGCCCTTTCGTGCCGGAGCGCCTGGCGGCCGACCTGCGTGAGGCCTTGCCGACGCGATGGTCGCCATGCACGCTCGTACCGGTATCCACGTTGCCGTTGACGGATGCAGGGCAAACCGACACGACTGCGCTAAAGCAATTGCCCGTTATTGATGCCGAGTTGGCGCGACGCTGGGAGGAACACCTGGCCGGTCTCCGCGGGTTCGAGGAAACGGCCGTCATCGTCGAACCATGTGCCGAACACCTCCCGCCGCTCCATTTGTCAGACCTGTTGCCGGATTGGAAAGCAGGCAGCGAGGGCAGCGACATGGCCGACGCGCTACCAGCTGCGGCGGCGCGAGATCAGGCCGTTTCGCCGCGAATGGCTTACAGCCACGGTGGCCCTCTCGCCATGCCCGCGGATGCTGCCGAAACTCTGTCCGAGGCCCTGTTCCGGACGGCCGCGCAATGTCCTCAAAAGGGCATTCTCTTCGTCCTACCGGACGGTACTCAAGTCCGGCAGACTTACCCGGCGCTGCTTGACCGGGCGCGATCCATTCTGTCCGGGCTTCGCGCGCACGGGCTCAGGCCCGGCGACTGCGTTATCCTCCAGATCGACTCGCTGCCTGATCATTTCACTTCCTTCTGGGGTTGCGTGCTTGGCGGCATAATCCCGGTCACGGTGGCCGTCGCGCCCTCCTACACGGAACGGAATTCAGTCGTTAACAAGCTTTACAACACATGGCAGCTCCTGGGCCGTCCCACGATCTTGACCAATGAGCAGCTCTTACCGCCGCTGCGCGCGCTGGAATCATTGTTGGATATTAAAGACCTGAAGTTCCTTGCGGTGGAGGAGCTTAACCGACATGACGTCGCTCCGGACGTCCACCCGAGCAAGCCGGACGACGTCGTTTTCTATCAGCTGACCTCGGGAAGCACCGGCATCCCTAAGTGCATCCAGGAGACCCACCGCGGCATCATCCGCCATATTCACGGGTCGCAACGGTTCACCGGCTACACGGCCGACGACGTGTCGCTCAACTGGCTGCCGATGGACCACGTCGTACCCATCCTGACTTATCACCTGCGCGATGTTTACCTAGGCTGCGACCAGATTCATGTCAGCCCCGCGGTCGTGCTCGCCAACCCGCTCCGGTGGCTGGACCTCATCGAGGCAAACCGGGTCACGCTTAGCTGGTCGCCCAACTTCGGCTTCAAGCTCGTCAGCGATACCTTGGCGAAGGTCACCGGCCGGGCGTGGGATCTCTCGTCCATGAAGTTTTTCATGAATGCCGGCGAGCAGGTGACGTTGCCGGTGGTCCGGGAGTTTTTGGAGCGGGTGGCGCCCTTCGGCGTCCGGACGCGCGTGATGCAGCCGTCCTTCGGCATGGCGGAAGCCTGCACGTGCATGACCTACCAGAACGACTTCGATTTGGAGACCGGGGTACACCGGGTTCTCAAGTCCTCGTTGGGCGGCGTACTCGTGGCGGCCGACTGCGATGACGCGCGCTCGGTTGTATTCGTGGACCTGGGACCGCCGATCCCGGGCGTCGAGATCCGGATTACCGACGCGGCGAACCGCGTGGTTCCCGAAGGTGTCATCGGGCGTTTCCAGATTCGTGGGGCGGTCATCACCCCCGGCTACCTCAACAACGACGCGGCGAACAAGGAGGCCTTTGTCGGCGACGGCTGGTTCAATTCCGGCGATTTGGGTTTTATCCGCCACGGCCGACTGACCCTAACCGGCCGCGAGAAGGAAATGATCATTGTCCGGGGCGCCAACTTCTACTGCTACGAAATCGAAGACGTCGTCAACGCCGTGAAAGGTGTCGCCCCGACATTTGTGGCCGCGTGTTCGGTCGACGACCCGAGCAGCGGCACGGAAGGGCTGGCCATCTTTTTTGTGCCGACGGCGCGCGCATGCGCGGGCCGGGCCGAGATCATCCGCGCAATCCGTACCGCGGTCACGGTCAACCTGGGGATCAGTCCGGCTTTCGTTCTGCCGATCCCGAAGAAGGACTTCCTGAAGACGACCAGTGGCAAGATTCAGCGGACCCAGATGAAGAAAGCCTTGCTCGCAGGTTGTTATCGGGAATTGCTCAAGGAACTCGACTGTGAACTCGAGAACGAGAACACGCTGCCGGACTGGTTCTTCCGCCCGATCTGGCGGGCGAAGCGGGGGCGCAAGACTGCCGAGTCCTTGCCGGCAGGCTGCTACCTGCAGTTCCGAGATCCGCACGGCGTGGGCGCGGCCTTAGGGCGTCACCTGCCGGATTGTGTCAACGTGGAGCCGGGGCCAGCGTTCGAAAAGCTCGGAATAAGCCACTACCGCGTCCGCCCGGAAAATCCGGAGGATTATCGCCGGCTGCTGCACGAGGTCGCTGCCGACTTCAATCCACCGACGGCCATTGTGCACCTCTGGACGTACGGCGATTCTCCCGTGGAGCCGGCGTCGGCGAGTATTTTGGAAGACGCGCAACGTAAGGGTGCGCTCAGCTTGCTGGCGTTGTCGCAGGCGCTTGCGGACATCGCGCGGCCCGACAGCCCGATCCAGGTGCTGGTCGTTTCCAGCTTCACGCAGGCGGCCCATTCCGGAGACCGACTGACATGTGAGCGCACGCCGTTGCTGGGACTCGTCAAGGCGGTTTCGCAAGAGATGCCGGGCCTCGACATCCGGCACGTCGACCTGCCCGTCGCGGATGTCGAGGAAAATGCGACGCGGCTGCTGCAAGAGCTGAACAATCGAGGGGATAACGAGATCGCCTACCGGGCAGGCCGCCGTCTGACACCGCGCCTGCACAAGATCGATATGCGCCGTTCGTCCGTGGAGCGGCCGCCCTTTCAGAAGGGCGGCTTCTACGTGATAAGCGGGGGCCTAGGCGGCATCGGCGTCGAGTTGGCCAAATACCTCCTGCGGCATTACCAGGCACGGTTGCTCCTGCTCGGCCGGACGCCCTTGCCGCCACGCGAAGGCTGGGACGCGCTAGCGGGTCCGGCCGGCGCGCGGGTTCAAGCGTTGCGGACGCTGGAGCAACTCGGCAACGTGCGTTATGCGAGCGTGGACATCTGCGACGCCGTGCGGTTGCGCGACGTCGTCGACCGGATCCGAGCAGACTGGCGGCGTGAAGTGGACGGCGTAATCCACCTGGCGGGCGTCTACCAGGAGCGGTTGCTGGCGGACGAGACGCCTGAAAGCTATGCCGCCGTCCTTCGGCCGAAGTTACTTGGGACTTTGTGTTTGGCCGACCTCGTCAAGGATCGTCCGGAGGCGCTCTTCGTTACCTTCTCGTCGGTTATGAGTTTCTTCGGCGGGGCCATGTTTGGCGCCTACGCGGCGGCGAACCGTTTTCTGGAGTCGTTTACGCAATTCAGGAGCCAGGCGGGCCTTCCGAGCTACTGTTTCGCATGGAGCGCTTGGGATGAGATCGGCATGAGCCGGACGCAAGACGGCCGGGAGCCGCTCCGGGCTCGCGGCCGCGGCTTCATGGCGTTGTCATCGAGCCAGGCCATTCAGTCGCTACTCGCCGGGCTGGCCCATGACGAGGCGTTCGCCTTGATCGGTCTGGACGCCACGAAGCCGTTTGTTCAGAGGCACTTGGAGTCCTCACCGCGCACGTTGCAGCAACTGTCAGCGTACTACGCCGCGCCGGAAGACACGCCGGTGCCCACGTTCGAATACCTTGAGATACCCGATCGCTTCGGGACGCCGAGTTCGTGCAAGTTTATCCCGGTAGCGGAAATGCCTCGGACCCCGAGTGGTGACATCGACCGCGAGCGGCTGGTGGACGCGACCGGTGGCGCCAAGCTCGGCGGCGAGCGCGTGGCCCCGCGAACCCCCGGCGAGCGCAGGCTCGCTGACATTTGGCAGAAAGTGCTCGGCGTGCCGCGTGTCGGCGTGCTTGACAACTTCTTCGACCTCGGCGGCCACTCGTTGCTCGCCACGCAAGTCGTCGCACGGCTGCGCGACGCGTTCGGGGTTGAGCTTCCTCTTCGAACCCTGTTTGAGGCGCCCACCGTGGCGGCGCTCGCGCAGCACATCGCGGCCGTCTTCCGAAACGATGAAGCAATGCCCCTGCCGTCCGTTCCGCGGGCCGTTCGGCCGCCGGTATTGCCCCTATCGTTTGCGCAGCAGCGGCTTTGGTTCCTCGATCAACTCCATCCGGGTTTACCTACTTACAACATCCCGGTCGCGCTGCGGCTCCACGGGTCGCTCGACCGGACCGCCGTGCAACGAGCCTTGGACGAAGTAGTGCGCCGGCACGAAGGCCTGCGGACGGTATTTCCCATGTCACAGGGCGAGCCTATCCAGCTCGTAAAGCCTGCGGCGTCGATGACAATGGTCCTGACGGACCTGAGCCATCTAACCCCTCAGGAGCGGGAAGCTGAGGCCCAACGCCTGGCGCGGGAGGACGCCGGCCGCCCCCTTTCACTCACCGATGGTCCATTGTTCCAGGCACGCTTGCTGCGTCTTGACGTCGAGGACCACCTGCTCGTGCTGGTGCTGCACCACATCATCAGCGACGGTTGGTCGGTAGGCGTGCTGCTCCGTGAATTGGGGCAGCTGTACACCGCCTTCCTGCGCGGCCGCCACGCGTCTCTGCCGGAGCTACTTGTCCAGTATGCGGACTTCACGCTCTGGCAAAGAGAGTGGCTTCAGGGACCGGTGCTCGACGAGCAACTCGACTATTGGAAGCAACAACTTCAGGGCATTCCCGCGGTCCTGGAATTGCCTACGGACCGTCCGCGGCCGCTGATGCAAAGCTACCGCGGGGCGCGTGAACCATTCGCGCTGCCCGAGCCGATCGCGCGACGGCTCCAGTCGCTTAGCCAGGCGGCGGGGGCGACCCTCTTCATGACGCTGCTGGCTGCCTTCAAGGGCGTGCTCCACCGCTACACGGGCCAAGTGGACCTCGTCGTCGGCACTCCGGTCGCGAATCGGCGCTTGAGCGAGCTGGAGGGCTTGGTCGGCTTCTTCGTCAATACGGTCGTTCTGCGCACCGACCTCGCCGGTGATCCTACCTTCGCCGAGTTGGTGCGGAGGGTCCGTGAGACCGCACTGGCGGCCTATAGCCGTCAGGATGTGCCGTTTGAGCTGCTCGTGGAACGACTGCAGCCCGACCGGAACATGAGCTACAACCCGCTGTTTCAGATCTCGTTCGTCCACCAAAACGCGCCAGGCGTCCCCCCCGAACTCGCCGCCCTGCGATTAGAAACGAGCGAGCCGGAGAATGGAACGGCCAAGTTCGACCTGTACCTGTCGACCTGGGAGGCGGATGGAGCGATCGCCGGTTACCTGGAGTACAGCACCGACCTGTTCGACGCGGCAACCATCCGTCGCCTGCTGGAGTCGTTCCGCGTCTTGCTCGAAGGGGCCGTCGCCAACCCGGGACGGCCCCTGTCGGCCTTGCCCCTCATGACCGAGACGGAAAAGCACCGGCTGCTCGTCGAGTGGAATGCCACGCAGTCGGACTATCCCCGCGACCGCTGCGTGCATGAACTGTTCGAGGCGCAGGCGACGCAAAATCCCGACGCCGTGGCCGTCGTCTTCGGGCCGGATCAACGGACGTACGGTGAACTCAACCGCCGCGCCAACCGACTGGCGCGCCGCCTGCGCGACCTCGGCGTCGGTCCGGAGGTGCTCGTTGGACTGTGTACGGAGCGGACCCCTGCGATGGTTGTCGCCGTGCTGGCCGTTCTGAAGGCGGGTGGCGCCTACGTGCCGCTCGACCCAACGTATCCCGAGGAACGCCTGGCCTTCATGCTTGCGGACAGTCGCGCCTCCGTGCTGCTGGTTCGCCGTGGACTCATGAAAGAACACGTGGCGGGCGTCCGTACCGTCTACTTGGACGAGGTCTGCGACGCCCCAATCCCCGAGGACACGACTACGCCGTCGAGCGGTGTCACGCCGGCGAATCCGGCATACGTCATCTATACCTCAGGGTCCACCGGCACCCCCAAGGGCGTCGTGGTCACGCATGGCGGTCTGGTAAACTATCTCACGTGGTGTCTTCGGGCCTATCCGGTGGAGCAGGGAACGGGAGCGCCGGTGCATTCGACGATTTCGTTTGACCTGACCGTGACGAGCCTCTGGGCGCCGCTTCTGGCCGGCCGAATGATTCGACTTGTGCCCGACGGCTACGGCATCGAGCCCTTGTGCGAGACGCTACGGAGCGACGGCAATTACAGCCTCGTGAAGATCACCCCCGCTCATCTGAAGATGCTGAGCCAAGTGATTCCACCCGCTGAAGCCGCGGGGCGGACGCGGGCCTTTATCATCGGTGGCGAGAACCTGCGCGGCGAGGACATCGCGTTCTGGCAAACGTATGCACCGACGACCGCGCTGGTGAACGAGTACGGCCCCACCGAAACGGTGGTCGGTTGTTGCGTCTACCAAGCGCCCGCCGGGACGCGTCTGCCAGGTTCGGTGCCGATTGGTCGGCCGATCTTCAACACCCAGTTGTACGTCCTCGATGCGGGCTTCGAGCCGGTCGCGCCCGGCGTGCCGGGCGAATTATACATCGGCGGCGCCGGGGTGGCCCGCGGCTACTTGGGGCGGCCGCGGCTGACAGCGGAACGGTTCGTTCCTGACCCGTTTGGCGGCACGCCGGGAGCCCGGCTCTACCGGACCGGCGACCGCGTGCGCCTGCTGCCCGACGGCAACCTCGAGTTCCTGGACCGCACCGACAACCAGGTAAAAGTCCGCGGCTACCGCATCGAACTGGGCGAAATCGAGGCGGCGCTGAACCAACACCCGGCGGTGAGCGCCAGCGTCGTGACCGTCCGTCTCGACCGGGCCGGCGACCAGCGCTTGGCGGCCTACATCGTCCCCCGCGACGGGGCGCGCTTGGTCGATGCGGACGTGCGGACGTTCATCCGGCAACGGCTGCCCGAGTACATGATTCCAGCGGCCTTCGTGCTGTTGGAGGCATTGCCTCTTTCGCCGAATGGGAAGATAGACCGTCGGCGTCTGCCTGACCCCGCGCCGCCCTGCGCCGGTGCCGGTCGGCCGTTCGTGCCGCCGCGGAATGCCGTCGAAGAAGAGGTGGCTCGGATCTGGCAGAACGTCTTGGCGGTGGAGCGGGTCGGTGCCGAGGACAACTTCTTCGAACTAGGCGGTCACTCGCTGCTTGCGACGCGCGCCGTATCCCTGCTGCGTACGGCATTCGGCATGGAATTGCCCTTACGCAGCGTATTTGAAACGCCGACGGTGGCCGGGCTGGCCGAGCACATCGCTCGCCGGGGACAAACGGAATGCAGCGTCGCTGAACCGGACTTAGCCGCTGTCGCCCGCGGTAGCGACCTGCGGGTGTCGTTTGCCCAGCAGCGACTTTGGTTCCTGGACCAACTCAATCCGGGTAACCCCGCATACAACGTGCCGGTCTCCTTGCTGCTGAGCGGTCCACTACGGCCCGAAGCGCTCGGGCAAGCGTTGACGGAGGTCGTCCGTCGACACGAGGCACTGCGGACCATCTTCCCCGCGGTGAATGGTCTGCCAGTGCAACGCATCTTGCCGCCGGCGCCCGTGCCGCTGCCGATGGATGACCTCGGCGGACTGAACGCAGGGGAGCGCGTGGTTGAGGTCCGGCGTCGCGCGGCCATCGAGGCCCGTCACTCGTTCGACTTGGCCCGCGGACCGCTCGTGCGGTCACAGTTGCTTCGCTTGGCCGAGCGGGAGCACGTGTTGCTCCTTACCCTGCCGCACATTGTCTACGACGGTTGGTCGCTCGGCGTGCTTGTCGAGGAACTGACGTCCTTACATGAGGCCTTCGCAGTCGGGCAGTCGTCGCCGTTGCCGCCGCTGGCGATCCAGTGTGCGGACGTTGCCGCCTGGCAGCGCCAATGCTTGCAAGGTGAGGCTCGGGAGCGTTTGGTGACTTACTGGAAGCAGCAGCTCGGGGGCGCCGCCACACGGTTGGAGATACCGACCGATTTCCCACGCCCACCCGTGCAGAGCCTGCGCGGGGCCAAATACCCGTTTGTGTTGCCCGCGCGTCTGCTTGACGAGGTTCGCGCGCTCAGCCGCCGCGAAGGGGCGACGCTATTCATGACGCTGCTCGCGTCGTTTAAGGCCTTCCTGTTCGCCCTGGCTGGCCAAGAAGACATCAGTATCGGTTCGCCGACGGCCGGCCGCACACGTGCCGAAATGGAGCAGCTGATCGGGTTCTTTATCAACACGCTTGTTCTGCGGACCGTCCTCTCGGTCCGGCTAAGCTTCCGAGAGCTGATGGCGCGCGTGCGTGACGTGACGCTCGGCGCCTATGCACACCAAGAGATGCCGTTTGACAAGTTGGTCGAAGCGCTTCAGCCGCCGCGCGATTTGAGCCGCATGACGCTGTTCCAAGTCAACTTCCGGGTAGCCGACGCCGCGCCGGCGCCTGTCGAGCGAAACGGCCTGACGGTTCGGCCCCTCGACCTCGTCGATAACGCGACGTCGAAATTCGACCTTGCGCTGCAGCTTGCCGAAACGCCGGGGTCGGGCAGCTACTTCGAATACAGTAGTGACTTGTTCGCCGAAGCGACCATCGCACAGTTTGCCCGTGACTACGAGGCCCTTCTCGGCGAAGTCCTGTCGCAGCCGGATTGCGCCTTGGGAGAGTTGGCCACGTACCGCGACATCCGTACTCGCCAGGACAAGAAGCCGTCAGCTCCGTCGGAGCGAGCGGGGCCGGCGCGGCGGGGTCTCCGGGATGCGCGTCGCAAGGCCGTAGACCTCAACGGCTTGAAAACGGAAAAGCAGGCCGAAGGCTGAGGGCGGCGTTACCGGATTTCAGCGAGCGAGGAAGAACCCAAGCGCACGCGCGCGTTGACGACCAAGATCGGGCAATGCCGATGCAGACGATTGCCATCTCCGCGACCTTCACGGCCGACCTGCTAGAGGCCCCGCTGGCCTTTTGGATGCAGGAACTTCGGCTGCCCGCGCGCGCAGTCGTCGCCCCCTACAACCAGGTCTTTCAACAGTTGCTCGACCCCAGCAGCCTTCTCGCCCGCAACGCGGCGGGCGTCAACGTTATCCTCGTGCGCCTGGAGGATTGGCGCGGCTCGGCCCAGGACGCTGAACCGGACGAACTACGCGACGCGCTGGGCCGAACGGCCGAGGAGTTTACCACCGTCCTCCTGGCAGCCGCCGAGCGCTCGGCGACGCCGCACCTTGTCGTGCTCTGCCCCGCATCCCCGTTGCTGGCGGACGATCCCGCAATCGGGCCCGTCTTGCGCGCTGCAGAAGCGATCGTGCGGGCGCGGCTGGTCGGGCAGGCCGGGCTGTACGTGGTCGGCGCGGACGAGGTCCGCGCCGCCTACCCCGTGCAAGACTGGTACGACGCGATTGGCGAGGAGCTCGGCCGCATTCCGTACACGCCTGCCTACTTCACCGCACTCGCCACGCTTCTGGCACGCAGGCTCCGCGCCTTGTGGACCCCGCCCCGCAAGGTGATCGCCGTCGACTGCGACGAGACCTTGTGGGCCGGAGTGTGCGGCGAGCTCGGCCCGCAGGGAATTACGATCGATGCGCCCCGGAGGGCGTTCCAGGAGTTCTTGGTGGCCCAGCAGCAGGCCGGAATGCTCGTTTGTCTGTGCAGCAAGAACAACGAAGAAGATGTGTGGGATGTGTTTGCCAGCCGGCCCGATATGCCGCTCCGGCGCGAGCACCTCGTCGGCTGGCGCATGAACTGGCAGGCCAAGTCGGCCAATCTGCGGTCGCTGGCCCAGGAGCTGGGCTTGGGGCTCGACAGCTTCGTGTTCCTGGATGACAACCCCGTGGAATGCGCCGAGGTCGAGGCCAACTGCCCCGCGGTCTTGACGGTGCCGCTGCCCCAGCCGGCCGAGTGCATCCAGCAGTTCCTGCAGCACCTGTGGGCATTTGACCGCCTGGCCCTGACCGCGGAGGACCGCGAACGGACCGCCCAGTACCACCAAAACGCCGCGCGGGAGAGGTTTAGGCGGGCGGCGCCGACGTTGACGAACTTCTTAGCCGGTCTAGAGTTGCAGATCCACGTGTTCGAGCCTGGGCCAGAGGCGCTGCCGCGCGTGGCCCAGCTAACTCAGCGAACGAACCAGTTCAACTGCACGACAATCCGTCGGACCGAGGCCGAACTTCGCCAATGGCGCGACGCCGAGACAGGTCGCTGTCTTGCCGTGGAAGTCTGCGACCGCTTCGGGCAGTACGGCCTGGTTGGCGTCCTTCTCTACCGTAATGGCGCCGAGGCCGTCGAGATTGATACCTTTCTTCTTAGCTGCCGCGTTCTCGGGCGTGGTGTGGAGCACGCCCTGTTGCGGCGACTCGGCGAGGAAGCCGTCGGACTGGGCTTGGCGCGCGTGGATGTGCCGTTTGTCGCAACGCAAAAAAACCAGCCGGCCCGCGACTTCCTGGAGCGCGTCGGCGCCCGGTTCCGGCAAGACCAACCAAACGGCTGCGCCTTTCGCTTCCCTGCACGCGTGGTAACCGGGCTCACGTTTGCCGGCGAGGCGGCACCGGAAGAGGGAGCGACGGTCGGGCCCGCCCCTGTGGAGGCCGGCGCCGAGCCTGACGCGCCCTCGCAGCTGCTTGTACGGATCGCGCAAGAGTTGGCCGACGCGGACGCCATCGTTCGCGCGGTCCACGCGCAGCGCCGGCGCGCGCGACTTGGGCTGACGCCGAATCTGCCCGCAACGCCGGTGGCGCCGCGAACGCCGATTGAGGAAGCCTTGGCCGGAATCTGGTCGGAGGTGCTTGGGATTGAGCCCATTGGCATTCACGATGATTTCTTCCAGCTCGGGGGCGATTCGCTCCTGGCTACGCAAGTCGTGTCGCGCGTACGCCGCCGCTTTCACGTGCAACTGCCCCTACGCGGCCTGTTCGAGGCGGCTACTGTTGCGGAGCTGGCGGTATCGGTCGTCGCGACGCTGGCGGAGCGCGAGCATGGGGAGGACGTCGCAAGCCTCCTTGACGAACTGGATCGGATGGAGGCGGGGGAACTGGTGTTGGGGCTGACGGAAAGTGAGCAAGGCTGAGCCGATGAGTGAGCCGCTGAAGCAACGGATCGCCAGCCTGTCGCCCGAGCAGCGGGCCCTGCTCGAGAAGCGCCTGATGAGCAAGAAGGCGCCGGCGGCCCGCGACGCGGGCATTCCGCGCCGGCGCACGAACGAGCCGTGCCCCCTTTCCTTTTGTCAGCAGCGTCTCTGGTTTCTCGATCAGCTTTCCCCGGGTAGCTCGACTTACAACATACCTAACAACCTTGTCCGCCTCGGCGGGCCCCTCAACGTAGACGCGCTTCGCCAAGCGCTCACGGTGATTGTCGCGCGGCACGAAGTCCTGCGCACGAACTTCGCGGTTGTCAAAGGCAGCCCGGTTCAAGTGATTGCCGAGCCGCGTCCGGTCGAGTTGCCGTTGAAGGATCTCCGCCGCCTGGCCGGGCCGCAGCGGCAGGCGGAGCTGCAGCGCCTCTTGGAGGTGGAAGCCCGGCTTCCATTCGATCTTGCCCGAGACGTGATGCTGCGGCCGACTCTGTACCGGCTCGCCGACGAGGAATACGTCTTCCAACTCATGACCCACCATATCGCGTGGGACCCGTGGTCCAAAGGCATCGTCTACCGGGAGCTGGCTGTTCTTTACGAAGGTTACCTCCTCGGCCGGCCGGCGCGTCTGCCCGAGCCGAGCATTCAATACGCCGACTTCGCCTTATGGCAACGGCAGTGGCTCTCGGGCGAGGTATACGAGCAGCAGGTGGGGTACTGGAAACGTCAGCTAGCCGGTGCCGCGCACCGGCTCGACCTACCGATCGATCAGCCGCGGCCGCCGGTCCAGAGCTTCCGCGGCGCTAAGTACCTTTTCGCCTTGCCGACGGCGTTGGCCGACGCCGCCAAGGCGCTCAGCCGTCAGGAAGGCGTCACCGTGTTCATGACGTTCCTGGCCGCCTTCAAGATGTTTCTCTACTGCTACACGGCGCAGGAGGACATCAGCGTCGGTTCGCCCATTGCCGGTCGCAATCGGGTCGAAACGGAAGGAGTTGTCGGCTTCTTCATCAACACCCTGGTCTTGCGCACCGACCTCTCCGGCGACCCGACGTACCGCGCCTTGCTGCAACGCGTCCGCGAAGTAACGCTCGGGGCGTATGCCCACCCCGACCTGCCGTTCGAGAAACTGGTGGAGGCGCTCCGGCCGCCGCGCGACCCGAGCCGCAATCCGCTGTTTCAAGTCAATTTTCGTGTGCAAACCGCCCCGTCGCCGCCGTTGCGGTTGGCAGGGCTCGGGGTCGAGCCACTCCAGCTCATCGACACGGCCACGTCCAAGTTCGACCTGGCCCTGGAGCTGTCGGCGCTGGAAGGCTTTGGCGGCTACTTCGAGTACAACACTGACCTGTTTGATGAGGCGACCATCCACCGCATGCGGGACGAGCTGGAAAAACTCCTGGGCACGGTCCTGGGCCAGCCCGACACCCGCCTGAAATCCCTTGACTTGCTTGCCAACCGTGAAAGGAGCCAACGACTCATGGAGCAAACCGCAACGCCGAAACCTCGGGGCTTACGCGACATCCGCCGCAAGGCCGTCAACGTCACCGCGTCGGAGATGCTGAAAGCAGAGCTGCCGGCTGCCGGCCAGACCTTGCCGCTGCTGTTGCAACCGGCCGTGGAGAACGTCGATCTCGTTGAATGGGCCGGCCACAATCGCGATGCCATCGAGGCACATCTGCAAAAGTACGGGGCGATCCTGTTCCGCGGATTCAATCTCGCCGGTCCCGCCGACTTTGAGAAGGTCATGACGGCGATCTGTGGCCAATTGTACGAGGAATATGGGGACCTGCCGCGCGAAGGTGTCGCGGGAAAGATCTACCAGTCGACCTGGTACCCAGCGGACAAAGCGATCCTCTTCCACAATGAAAGCTCGCACATGGCGCGCTGGCCCATGAAGATCGCATTCTTCTGCGTCAAGGCGGCAGAAAGGGGCGGAGAAACGCCCCTGTTGGACTGTCGCGAAGTCTGCCGACGACTCGACCCGGACTTGCTGGAAGAGTTTGCCAAGAAGGGCGTCATGTACATTCGCAATTTCTCCCCCGGTCTGGACGTGAGCTGGCAGAAGTTCTTTCACACGGACGACCGAGCTACAGTGGAAGAGGCATGCCACAAGAGCGGCATGACGTGCGCGTGGCGGGCCAACGATAGCTTGCGCGTCGGTCAGGTCTGCCCGGCGGTCGTCAACCACCCAAAAACCGGAGAGCGCGTTTTCTTCAACCAAGTCCAACTGCACCACGTGTCGTGCCTCGACGCGGCGACGCGCACGTCTCTCTTGAGCCTCTTCAAGGAAGACGAGCTGCCGCGCAGCGTCTCCTTTGGCGACGGTACGCCGATCAGCGACACGGTGATGAAGCGGCTCAACGAGCTCTATTGGAAGACGAGCGTCGCCGCTCCGTGGCACGAAGGGGATCTGATCCTTCTGGACAACATGATGACGGCGCACGCGCGCAACCCGTTCGTGGGCGAACGAAAGATCGTCGTCGCCATGGGCGAGATGATGGACGCGCGAGCGCTGGCGGAACTCGGGGGACCAAGTCCACAAGCGGCGGAGGCCCATGGGATTGCGTCGAGGGGTTTGTCCGCGGGTTGATCGGTGCCCGCGCGGTCTCGACGGTTAGCCGGGTGAGTGATCGGCGCAAGTTCATGAAACGGCGCGCCCGGGCACCTTGCCCGATGCGCCCGAGACGAAAAGGACGCCCGTTTGACGCAACTGACAAGCGAGCAAGAATTCATTTGAACGGAATTCGCTTCGGATTGCGGCCAACAGCTGTTTCATTCGCTTTCCCGTGCTTCGCGCCACCGGACAATGCGGCGGCGCGGCCCGAGGCGGCCCACGAAGCCGCCGCGGGGCGCGCCCAGTCCTTACGCGAGTGTGTGGCCTTCCGACCACTCGCGGGCGTGACGGGCCTACCGGAGCTAAGGTGTATCGACTGGAGGAAGTTCGCGCGCCGCGCAAGTGACGACGAGACGCCTCCCCCGGACGGTCGATCGGTGCTGATAACCCCGGTTAACAGATTGTTGTTCGATTCTGTCACCTGGCAGGGTAGCCTGTACCCGGCCGGTCTGTGGACAGCTCCTTTCGAGCCCGACGCCCGTTGCGAATCAGCTTATCGGGCAAGGAGTTGAGACACGGACAGGCGGGGCGAGCGGATGAATTCTCGGTGCGGTACGGCGTTTGCGAAAGAGCCGCCGCCGGCAGTTTCGCACCCAAGGGGAGCCGGCGGGATCTGCGTGAGCGACCCGGGCCCACGAATCCACCTCGTCGCTCGTCACGATGCTTGATTTGAGATCAGGCGGTCGGATCGTAGGGGCAGGCATGGAACCCGCCTGGAACGGGCCCTTCCATGCCTGCCCTATCGCGTTGTCAGACCATCGTGACAGCGCGAAGGCGGAGGTTTGCGGCATGAAGGTTCTTCTGTACCGTTTGCACGTTTGTCAAGACGGCATCGCGTCATGGATGGTGACGCTGGCACGAGAGCTACGCGGGCTCGGTGTGGAATGTGGCTTTTGGTTCCCAAAGGTGTTTTACCGTCCACTGGAGGACTTTGAGCGCCTCGGTCCGGTCCATACGGCGCCAATCCACAAGGCAGCCGAAGTCGTGCGGAGCGGCGGCTACGACCTGGTGCATGTCGTCAACTTTGACCACACGGCGGAGCTGCTGGGCTTGGTGCGGCCGCGGCTACGTGTCGTGGTGACCAGTCACGGCGACTTGTCCGATGCGTGGAGTCGGCGCAATTGCTTCGCCTACACGGCGGTTTCCGCGGACATGACGGCTCTCAACCAGCCGTTGACGGACCTGGAGGTCGAGACGGTGCCCAACGGAGTGGACGGTCAGCGCTTTCGCCCACCAGCGCGTGTTGAGAACGGTCCGCCACTGGTCGCGTGGGTTGGACGGTCGACCGACGAGCGCAAGGACTTCCCGCGCTTCACGCGAATCGCGGCGCGGCTGGCGGCGCGAGGCGTCCGCCTCTGGGTGGCCGACGCGCACGGGGCATCCTGGAAGGATTTCTCCAGCAGCGAATGCTGTCCGGTGCCGTTCGAGCGCTGGGAGCGGATTCCCGCCGCGGCAATGCCGGAATTCTACCGCGACTTAGCCGCCCGTAGCGGGGCGTTGCTGATGACCTCGCGACACGAGGGATGGCCAGTCGCCGCCCTCGAAGCGGGGGCGTCTGGGGTGCCGACGATCGGGCCAGATGTATTCGGTCTACGCCAGGCGATCATCCCGGAACAAACGGGGATGCTCTATGGCGCGGACGCCGCGGACGAATCCGTTGCGGAGTGTGTGTGGGATTGGCTGCAGCGCGGGGGGCACGGGGCGGAATTCGCCGCGTGCTGTGCGGCGGCGGTACGGCAACGGTTTTCGGCCGAGACGATGGCCCGCCGTTACGTCGAGATCTATGCGCGGCCCGAGCAGCGTTTGTGCGACCATCCGGCCTTGCCGGCCGACAGGGCCGCGACCGGTTTCGCAAGTCTGTGGGAGCGCTTGCGAACCCACCGTTGGCACCGGGCGGCGTTCTTATGCGAGGCGGCCCGCTGCCTCGCACGCGACGGCCAGCATCGCTTGGCCGGGCGCGCCCTGCGCCGCTCGATCCGGGTGGCGCCGCGCTCGGCAGCCAACCCCAGACGCGCCTTGCATTTGCTTACAACCATGGGCCTCCTTTTGCGTGGTCTGTCGAGCGGTGGCTGCTCGGAGACGGCGACAGGCCCTTTCACCAGTACTTCGAGCGCGACAGCAAGCGTATCCGCTGTCTGTACCCGGTTGCTCCCTATCGGGACGACCGCAGAACTCGCACACGAGGCAACCCGGCGTGAGCGCTTCGGCGACTGTTGAAATCGTTACGACAGCGGCGGCGCTGGACGCCCTGGCGCCGGAATGGCATCGGCTCTTCGCGGCCAGTCCGGCGGCGTCGCCGCCCTTGCACTGGGATTGGGTGCGCGAATGGTGGCGGCTCTACGGTCCGGTTTACGGTCTCGGTGGGCAAGGATTGAGGATCTTCGCCGTGCGCGCCGACGGGCGACTGCTCGGCGTGCTGCCGCTCTATCGGCGAGACGCTTGGGGCGATGAATTCCTCGAGCCGCGGCGGCTGCTTTTCCTTTCCCAGGGCGAAGCTCCCGGTGATCGGATCGAAGGCGAGTACCTCGACTTGCTCTACGCTCCCGGCGAAGCGGCCCGTTGCCTGGCCGCCATCCAGAAGGCCCTTCTGGACGGCGCGGCCGGTCCTTGGGACCTGCTGAGCCTTGCATACGTGGCGGAAACATCGCCTCTGTCCTCGTGGGTGTCCGACCTGGGCGAGTGCGGCCTCGAGGTCTCGATTGGCGAGCCGATGCAGTATGCGATTGCGGATTTGGCGGATGGCTTTGACGCCTACGTCACCCGACTGTCCTACAAGGCCCGGCGGAACGCACGGACCGAAGTGAAGGCGGCAGCCAAGGACGGTTTGGTGGTACAGTTCGCAGCCAATGAAACGGAGGCCGAGGCGTACTTCGACGAAATGGTTTCTTTGCACCAACAACACTGGACCGCCCTCGGTAAGCTCGGGTGCTATGCCTCGGAGCGCTTTACCGCGTTTCACCGCTGTTTGTGCCAGAAGTTTGTCGGCACGGGATTCGCGGTGCTGGCAAGGCTCCGTGGCGCGACCGGCACCTTGGCCGTGGTTCAGGGCTTCGTCGTCGGGAACAAGTTCCACGCCTACCAATCCGGTCGCAGCGATGACCGCCAGGGGCAGGTCGCCAGTCCGAGCACCGCCATGCACTTGCTGTTGATGAAGCGCCTGCTGGAGCGCGGCGTCACGCAGTACGATTTTCTGGCCGGTGCGCTCCACTATAAGCATCGACTGTGTACAGATTATCAACCATTCCGCCACCTGCGGCTCGTCAACCCGACCTGGCGCGTCAAGGCGCACACGGTATACGGAGGGTTGAAACGCCGGGCGCTGCGAATGCTGGGCGGTCGGGCAGGACGAAACGGCGCCGCCAGCGCCGCGCCGGCGGCAAGGAGCGGTGCGCTGGCCGTGTTGTAGAGAAAGAAGAGAGGTTGCATTTGGGTCTGGTAACGGCGAAATTGCGAAGCATGACGCGCGCTGCACTCGTGCGCACGCCCGCGCGGGAGTTGTTCGTGCGCCGCCGTGCGTGTCGCTACCTTACTGTCATCGCTTATCATCGGATTCATCCGCCGGTCGGGCCCGACTATCCATTTAACACGGGCGTCATCGAGGCGACGCCCGAGGAGTTTGCCCGCCAGCTTCGTTACCTGCGGGCCAACCTCGACTTGATGTCGATGGACGAATTTGTGGCGGCGGTCCAAAATCCCCTCCGGCTGCCGCCACGCCCGGGCCTCGTCACCTTCGACGACGGTTACCGGGACAATTATGAAATTGCGACGCCGCTCCTACGCGAGGCAGGCGTTCCGGCGTGTGTCTTTTTGATCACGGGATTGATCGGCACCACCGGCGCGCCGTGGCCGGATGAGGTCGCGTGCTGCTTCAAGTTTTCCCGAACGGCACGATTCACGTCCCCGTTTGGGCCGCACGACCCTCCCTACGCCGCCGGGCCGGCCGGTCCCGGCGGCGCCGTGGTTCGCTTCCTCCGCAACCTCAAGCAGGTGAAGTACGACCGTTTTCGAGAAATCCTGGGCGTGCTCCGCGAAACCACAGGGGTCAGTCCGAACGACCACGTCGACCGGCCGCTCATGCTGTCTTGGGACGAGGTGCGCAAGATGAAGGCGGAAGGGATGGCGTTCGGCGGCCACACGCGCACGCATCCCGCCCTTGCCGGCGTGGACGATCCCGACCTGCTGCACGATGAGGTGCGCGGCTGCTACGAGGACATCGCCCGGCACGCGGGAGCCGCACCCGAGGCGTTCGCCTACCCATTCGGGACCCCGATGACGACGTCGGCGTCGGCGGAAGCCGAGGTGGCGCGGGCCGGCTTTCAGGTGGGGTTTTCGTTCGTTGATTCGTTCGCGCCGCGGCCGCCGGTCGGCAACCGCTGGCGGATCCCGCGGTTGTATGCGGCGGGCAGGCAGGGCGGATTCCGCGGTTTCCGTCTCGCGCTGGCCTGCGGCCACCGACCCGAGTAGCAGCGCACGGAAGTGTTCCGCATCCTGGATTCTTTTTTGGTAACGCGTATGGTCACTGTCATTGACGCCAGCGACAGCGTCAAGCCCATTTTTGTGGTTGGCGCTCCGCGCTCGGGAACAACGTTGTTGGCCGCCCTGTTGGCGGCGCACAGCCGCTTGAGCTGCGGTCCCGAAACCGGCTTTTTCGATCGGCTCGATGGGATCAACCCGGACACCCTCGCGGATTCGCGAACCTGGCCGGATGGCGCCGTCGATTATCTCTACTCCGTTGTCCATCTCGGTAAGGCCATTCCCGATAATTACGGGATTCCCCGCGCGCACCTCGTACAGGACCTGCGCGTGCGGCACCCGTCCGTGCCGGCCATCCTCGCGTCAGTAACCGAGCAGTTCATGCGCCAGGTCGGGAAAAAGCGGTGGGTCGAGAAAACACCGAGTCACTGTCTGAGCATCCGGCACCTACGCCGCTTTTTCCCCACTGCGCCGGTGCTGCACATCGTGCGCGATCCACGCGATGTGGCCCTGTCGTTGCAGAAAGAATGGTGGGGACACAGCTCCCTGATCGACTCGATCTGGCAGTGGCGCGCTTACGAAGAGATCGGCGGCGAATTCCTCCGAAAGGACCGGAATGCGCTCACGCTCCGTTACGAAGATCTCTTGCTTGCAACCGAGGCGAAACTGCGCGAAGTGTGCGATTTCATTGGGGAAACGTATGAACCGGGCATGCAGGACACTTCCCGGTCGATCCAGCATGTCAACCGCACGGACGAGCGGTGCAAGATCAAGGCCGGGATGCCAATTGATCCAACCCGTGTCGCGAACTGGCAAAAAAGCTTGTCGGACGAAGAAAACCGCGTGTTCGAGGCGGTTCTCGGGAACTACTTGCGGGCGCATGGTTATCCGTGCCGAGACGACTTTAAGGGATACGCACGGATTTATCCGCGGGGCCAATCGCGGCATTACTGGCCCGCGCTCGGGGAGTTCGTCGCGCAAGGTTACCGTTTTTGGGCGAAACATCCGCGCGAGGTCGCCGCGGTCTCGGTTTACCTCGACCAACCGGACAGCAATGGGTGGTTGCCGGGCGGAAGCGCGGCACGCTTGCTGGGGGCGGCTGCCATCAGCCTCGGCCTTCTGCGGGCGAAGGTCCGGCGCAGGCCGGTGTATTGGTTCGAGACGACGAAGGAGTGCAAAACCTCGGGTTTTTGTGCCGGGCTTCTTCGGCTAAGCCTGAAGGCCTGCTCCAGCTCGGCGAGTCGCCTCGGCCCCAGACTCCCCGTGTGCGCGAATGGAGGCAGCACCTTTGGCCAATAAGCGGATTGTGGCGCCTCGAGCTGGCAGCAAAGGGCCACACGTGGCTCGTAAGCACCGGACTCGAAATACTGGCAGACCGCATCGCCGAAAGGAGGTTTAACATCATGACGGAACACCGCTTCGTTTTTGTCGCCGGTCTGCACCGAAGTGGAACTTCGATTCTTCACGATTGTCTTAGCGAGCACCCGTTGATCAGTGGCTTCAAGGACACAGGTGTTCCGGAAGACGAGGGCCAGCATCTGCAAACGGTTTTCTTGCCTGCGAGCGCTTACGGCGGGCCTGGGAGGTTCGGATTTCATCCCGCCGCGCGCTTGACGGAACGCTCCCCTTTGGTTTCGGACGAAAACCGGGTCAAGCTACTTTCGGAATGGAAGCGCTATTGGGACACGACCAAACCCGTGCTCCTGGAGAAGTCGCCGCCGTCGCTGCTGCGGACGCGGTTCTGTCAGGCCCTGTTTCCGGATTGCTTCTTCGTGATCATTACGCGCCACCCCATCGCGGCGTCCCTGGCCACCCAGAAATGGAGTCGGACCAGCGTACATTCCCTCGTCAAGCATTGGCTCGTTTGTCATGAGATGTTCGACGCGGACCGTCCATTGCTGAAGAATGTGATGATCGTGAAGTATGAAGAGTTTGTTGCAGATCCCGCAAAGCAGCTTGCGCAGATTTTTGCGTACCTCCAACTCCCCAATCATCGCTGCACGGCGGTTGTAAAGGATGCGAACCACAAGTATTTCCAAACGTGGGAAGCGCGGCGGCGGAGTTTCCGCGGGCGGCTCAAGCGTGCGTTGCTCGTCCGCCGCTTCGAGAAGCGCGTGAACCGCTGGGGTTATAGCCTGCAAAACGTCGGCGACATTCTTGCGGTCTCGTCACACAGCGCGCCGAAGGCGGAGCTCGCGTCGTGTGGCATGGCGGCGCAGCGTTCGTAGAGCAGGTCTGGGAACGAAGGGTTTTTGAGTTCATGAAACTGACACGGCCACCAGCTGAACGACCGGTCATCTCGGTTTTGATGTCGGTATACAACTCCGAGATCTATCTGGCGCCGGCGATTAACAGTATTCTACGGCAAAGCTACGCCGGCTTTGAGTTCATCATTGTCGATGACGGATCGACCGACGGGTCCGGCGAGCTACTGCAGCATTACGGCACACGCGATAAGCGTATTCGCGTCATATCCCGGCAAAACGGCGGCATCGTGGCGGCGCTGAACGAAGGCCTGACTCATGCCCAAGGTGAGTTCGTCGCCCGCATGGACTCGGACGACATCTCGGTTCCCAAGCGACTGGAGCTACAGCTTGCTTTCATGCGCGCGCACCCGGATTGTGTCGCCGTGAGCTGTCAGAATCTTGCGATCGATCCGGAGGGCTGGCCGATTCGTGTCGTGAACTGTCCGCCGACGCACGAGGAGATTGAGGCGATGCACCTCTCGGCGCGGCCCGGAGGCCTGTGCCACGCCGCAGCGTTTATGCGCCGGGCGTCGCTCCTCGCGGTCGGCGCCTATCGCGCCGCGTTTGAATTGGCGGAGGACTACGATCTGTGGCTACGTCTCGCCGAAGTCGGCCGTCTCGCGAATTGTCAGGAGATCCTCTTTTGGTTTCGCGAGCACGCCAATAGCTTAAGCAAGAGTCGCAGAGAAGAGCAACGGCTGGCAACGTGGAAAGCGGTCCAAGACGCATATCGGCGGCGTAATCTTCCGTTCGACCACCCTCCGCCTGGGCCGCTTTCGGGCACGGCCATGGATTTCCGAATGCGCTGGGCTCGCTATGCGCTGTCCGCTGAGTATTACGGTACGGCGCGGAAGCATGCCTGGGGGCGCTTCGTCCGCACGCCGGCGCTGGAGCCGATGCGAATCGGGGTTGAGGCCACAGTCCGGTCGTTAGCCGAGCCCTGGCTGTGGATGTACGACCTGGTTCGAGGGCGGAGGCCGCGTAGCCGCCGGCGATTCACGGATGAGGTCTTGCCGTCGGCGCGACGGGTACGCGCGTATGGAGCGGAACTAGCCGCCCCCGTCGAGCCGGCCCATGAAGCGCAGCAGAGCGCGTGGCGGTGGCGAGCGCCAAAGGGTGTGGTAAGTAACTCGTGAACCTCCCCGACCGGCGCGTCGGTAGTCAGAAACATGGTAGAAGCATGAGCATTCAACCGATCGAAGTGCAGGAGCGGAGTAACGACCCCAAGGCCCGTGTGGCCGAACTTTCGGCAGCCAAGCATGCACTTCTGGAGCTGCGGATGCAGCGGGCTCAGAAGGCGCCTGCGCGCGACGTCATTCCGCGGCGCGCGCAGCACGACGGTCTGCCGCTCTCATTTGCCCAAGAGCTATTGTGGTTGCTCGACCAGCTTAACCCTAATCTGAGCGTCTACAGCGTGCCGCGCGCGATGCGTGTGCGCGGCCCTCTTCAGGTCGAGGCCCTGCGGCGCGTGCTGGATACCATCGTCACCCGCCATGAAGTGCTGCGCACTACGTTCGCCCTCCAGGATGGTCAGCCCGTACAGGTCATCGCAGAGCGCGCGCCGGTAAACCTCAAACAAATCGACCTGAGTGGCGTGCCAGGGTCCGTTCGGGACGAGGAGGTTCAGCGCCTAGTAACCGAGGAGGCAATACGCCCCTTTGATCTGGCGCGCGATCTGATGTTTCGGGCTCTCTTGCTCAAGCTGGCCCCAGAGGAGCACGTCCTTTACCTGGGTACGCACCACATTGCATCGGACGGCTGGTCGAAGTCGGTCTTGTTCGAAGAAATGAAGGCGCTCTACCAGGCTTACACGCAGGACTTGCCTTGGCCGCTGTCCGAACTGCCGATCCAGTACGCCGATTTCGCCGTCTGGCAACGCAAACAGTTCGGGGAGGCGGCCCTCGAAAAGCAGCTGGCCTATTGGAAGAAGCAGCTCGCGGGCGCCCCGGCCATGCTGGAGCTGCCCACCGACCGGCCGCGCCCTCCCCTGCAGAGCTTTCGCGGGTCGTTCGTGCGCGTCGTCTTTCCGAAGTCGTTGGCGGAAGCATTCAAAGCCATCGGACAGAAGGAGGGGGCGACCCTTTTCATGACGCTGTTGGCGGCCTTCGATGCTTTCGTTTGCCGCTATACGGGTCAAGAAGATATCGTGCTCGGCACCCCGATCGCCGGGCGGAACCGTCCGGAGTTGGAAGGTTTAATCGGTTACTTCACCAACACGCTGGCCCTGCGCTCGGACGTTTCGGGCAACCCGACTTACCGTGAGTTGCTCGCCCGCGTCCGGCACATGGCGCTCGCCGCCTACGAACACCAGGATCTCCCTTTTGAGAAGCTCATCGTCGAGTTGAAGCCGGAACGCGACCTGAGTTACTCTCCCATTTTCCAGGTGCTGTTCTCCGTCGGCCACGTTGGCGCGATGGTCCCAACGCTGCCCGGCCTGACGACGAGTCCCGTCGCCATCGACCGCGGGATCACGAAATTCGACTTAACGGTGGGCATCACCGACCGGGACGATGGCCTGGCGGTCGCGTTCGAATACAGCACCGATCTCTATGACGCCGCCACGATCGACCGCATGTTGACGAGTTTTCGACTGATGTTAGAGGGGATTGCCGCCAACCCCGATTGCCGGATCGCCGACCTGCCCTTGCTGCGGCCCGCCGAGCGGGAACAGCTCCTGGCCGCTTGGAATGACACTTACGTCGAGCGCCCCGAAAACGCCTGCGTCCACCGTCTGATCGCTGAGCAGGTGCGTCGCACTCCGGACGCGCCGGCCGTGTTCTGCAAGGGCCGACACTTGACGTACGAAGAATTGAGCGCGCGCGCCAATCAATTGGCCCACTACCTCCGGAAGCACGGGGTCGGCCCGGAGACGATAGTGGGGATCTGCATGGAACGCTCGCTCGAAATGGCGGTCGGTCTTCTCGGGATCCTCAAGGCCGGCGGTGCCTTTCTCCCGCTGGACCCGGGCTATCCGAAAGACCGCATCGAATTCATGGTCCGGGACGCCGGCGTGTCGGTGCTTCTGACCCAACAATCCCTGCGCGAGGAGCTGCCCCGACAGCAGACGACGCTCATCGGCCTCGATTCTGACGGACGGGCGGTGGCCGCCGAGAGCGCGGAGGCGCCCGCCGTCACCGTGTCGCCGCACAATCCCGCGTACGTAATCTATACCTCGGGATCGACCGGAAGACCGCGCGGGGTCGTGATCAGTCACCGAAGCCTGGTAAACCACAATCTCGCGGCGCTCAAATACTACGGCATCGGTCCGCACGACCGAATTCTACAATTTGCTTCCCTTAGCTTCGATATCGCGGTTGAGGAAATCTTCCCCGCGTGGATCGGCGGCGCTGCCGTCGTGCTGCGCCCAGAAGAGTTGCTCCAAGTTGGCCCGCACTTCCTGCGCTGGATCGACCAAAACCAGATCTCGGTCCTCGATCTGCCGACTGCATTTTGGCATGAGTGGGTTCATAACTTGGCGGGTGGCAGCGAATCCTTGCCACCGCGCTTGCGGCTGGTGATCGTCGGTGGAGAGAAGGCGCAGGCCGCGCCGTTCGCGGCCTGGCAGAAAGTCGCGGGCGGGCGCGTGCGTTGGATCAATACCTACGGGCCGACCGAGGCCACCGTCATTGCGACACTGTACGAGCCCAAACAAGTCCCAGAAGAGGCGGCGCCGATTGTGGAGCTGCCGATCGGCCGCCCCATCGACAATACGCAGGCTTATGTCCTCGATAGCGCTCTCCAGCCGGTTCCCGTCGGCGTAGCCGGAGACTTGTACCTGGGCGGTGTCGGCCTCGCGCGCGGCTACCTGAATCAGCCGGCACTAACGGCCGAGAAGTTCATTCCCAACCCCTATTGTGCGCAGCCGGGACAGCGACTGTACAAGACCGGGGACCGCGCGCGCTTCCGCAGCGACGGTGATATCGAGTTCTTGGGACGGAAGGACGATCAGGTCAAGGTGCATGGTTTCCGAATTGAACTCGGGGAAATCGAGTCGGAATTAAGCCGGCATCCGGAGGTCCGTGAAGTGGCGGTCTTGGCGCGGGAGGACCTCGCCGGGGACAAGCGTCTCGTGGCGTACGTCGTCCCCGCCAGCGGCGAGACGACGACACTCGCCCCGTCTCTGCAAGGTTATCTCCAGGGACGCTTGCCCGAGTACATGATTCCGCGGACGATAGTCCCGTTGGACGCTCTTCCCAAAACGCCGAACGGCAAGATAGACCGTCGCGCATTGCCAGCACCGCTCGTGCAGCGTGCCCTCGGAAGGAGCGCGACGATTGCTCCACGGGATCCTGTGGAACTGCAGCTGGTATTGCTATGGGAAAGTGTTCTGGGCGTAGCTCCCATCGGCGTGCGCGATAACTTCTTTGAACTGGGCGGGCACTCCCTTCTCGCGGTGCGCCTCTTCACGCACATAGCCAAGGTGTTTGGCAGAAGCCTGCCGCTCGCTGCGCTGTTCCGGGCGCCGACGGTGGAGCAACTGGCAGAGTTGCTCCGGCACGACCAAGACGCCACGGCGTGGGATACCCTCATTCCAATCCAGCCGCGCGGCGCTCAGCCCCCTTTTTTTTGTGTAGCTGCGCCGACGGTCAACTCCCTGGGATTCGTGTTTCTTGCGCGCCACCTCGGCTCAGACCAGCCCGTGTACGGCTTGCAATCACAGTATGGCGGCAAGCGCCAGGAGATCTACTCCCGAGCGGAATACCGGGCCATAGCCGGTGAGTATATCGCGTCGATGCGCAAGATTCAGCCGGTGGGTCCTTACTACCTCGGCGGCACGTGCGAGGGGGCCCACATCGCATTTGAAATGGCGCGTCAACTGAGCGAGGCGGAACAAGCAATCGGGCTCCTCGTCATGTTGGATGCTTGGCCGTTGGAGAACTCGACTTCCTACTTCCTTCACGGCTACGTGCATTATTACGCGCGCCAAATGCGCTCGTTCTTGCGCAGCGGTGGCCGCGCGAAGTGGGCGCTGGTTGGTCAGAAGACCAAGGCCTTTCTCCAGAAGTTGGCCGGCCTGTTCGGGGTTAACCGTCGGCAACGAGTCGCCGACGGGGGGTTCTCCCCGGACGAGAGCTGGAAAGCGCGTCTTTGGCCCGGCAAGGACTTCGCTCCGCCGACCATCGCCAGCCGAATCACCGTCTTTCGGGTGAGCAAACAGCCCTACTGGCGGCCCCGGGATAATGAGCTGAGTTGGGGTAGGTGGACCCGAGCGGGCGTGGAGGTGTACGAGGTCCCTGGGCGGCACACGACCATCCTTAGGGAGCCGCATGTTCAGGTCCTGGCCGCGCTGCTGAATGTTTGTCTCAGTCGTGCTCGGGCCAGCAACGGATGAGTGGAGACGGATTCGAAGTCTTTTTGGGTCGCTCGCGAGATGCGCGCCAGCGGTCGACAAGGGAGAAGAGGAGAACAACGTGAGCGTCGCTGCCAGCAACTGGGTATCGCGCGTGCTTCCAGGGGTCGAGCATTTCCTGTCCGTGTTCCGGTCGGAAAAGCGCTTGTTGGTGCGGTTCGTGGCGTCGTCTCTAGGCCGCACCTTGGCGTCGATGGCCGTTATTTACTTGATACAGGAGTTCCTGTCCGACGTGCTGGGCGGCGGCAACGGCTGGGTCGCTTCGTGGATTTCCGGTCACTTCGGTTCGGTGGCGACCATCTGGATAGTGGTTGTCCTTCTCTTTGGCGCGTACATCGTCGGCGCGCTCCTCAACTATGACAACCAGGTTACGCAGCAGCGCATCATCAAAGTGTTTGAAATGGGGATCATGGAACGCCTGATCCGGCACCTGCTCGCGCTCTCGGTGCCGTTCATCAACAGTCAAAGTCCAGGCGACCTGATCCAGGCAGTGCGCACGGACATCTCGGTGCTTCGCCGCATGGTGCGGTCGATGGCCAATATCCTGTTTGAGGGGGTTCTCGCGCTGGGGCTACTGGGCACCGCCTTCTGGCTAAGTCCCTCACTGGCTTTCTGGGCGCTGTGCGTCTTGCCCGTCGGCTCGTTGCCGGTGGTCCTGTTGGCGCGGCGCGTCCGTGCCAAGTCCTATATGATTCGGAAGACAGGTTATGTATTCTTTGATATTATTCTCCAGATCTTATCCGGCATCCGGGTACTGAAGGCGTACCAAGCGGAGGAACGGGAAGCTCAGATCACTGTCGAGCGGGGCCACGTGTTCTTCGACGAGATGATCGAAGCGGTCCGCCTGCGCTCGATCGGCCAAGTGATGCTGGAGACTCTCGCGGGTCTTGGAGTGGTCACGGTGATTGTCATCGGCAGCTTCCAAGTCCTTAATGGCAGCATCACCTGGGCTAACTTCTTCGCGTTTTTGATGGCAGCGCGTGCGCTTCAGGGACCGCTCAACAGCGTGTACGTTTCGTACATGGAAATGCAAACCGACTCGGCGTCCGTTGATCGCATCACCGAGTTGTTGCACACGCAGCCGCAGGTGCGCGATGAGCCTGACGCGCTGCCCTTGCCATACGGGCCGCAACTGATCGCGTTTGACGGAGTCGGCTTCGCGTACGACAAAGCCCTCGTGCTAGATGGGGTGTCCTTCGAGGTTCGAGCCGGCGAAACGATTGGGATCGTGGGCCCTTCGGGCGCGGGGAAATCGACGCTCCTCAATTTGATCGCGCGCTTTTACGATCCGACGCACGGTTCCGTTCTTTTTGACGGGGAACCGCTCGATCAATTCCGCTTAGCCGACGTCTATTCGAGAGTGGCGATCGTCACGCAGGAGCCGTTTCTCTTCGCAGCCACCGTCCGCGAAAACATCCGTTGCGGTCGGCCCGACGCGACCGCGGCGGAAGTGGAAAAGGCCGCCCGCGCTGCTTACATTCACGACGACATCTTGAACCTGCCGCTTGGCTACGATACCGTGATCGGGCTCAACGGCCGCGCGTTGTCTCGTGGTCAAAGTCAGCGGATCAACGTCGCACGCGCTTTCCTCAAAGACGCTTCGATAATCCTGCTCGACGAGCCCACATCGAGCCTGGACGCCATTGGGGAAGCGGAAGTGCAATGGGCTATGGAAGAGCTGATGAAAGGCCGGACGAGCTTTCTCGTCACGCACCGTTTTCCAAATCTTCTCACGGTGGATCGCTTCCTTGTACTGGACGGAGGAAAATGCGTCGACTTCGGAAGCCACGACGAATTGTACTTTAATTGTCCACTGTATCGCCGGTTGTACGATATTCAACGCTCCGAGGAAGCGGCCCCGCGCCCCGAGTTCAACTAAGCCCGCTCGACGGCTTGCGATGCACCGCCGGGCGCGCGGGATGCAACCGTACTGCCGGGTTACTTGGCAAGCCGTGCAGACTGCAGCCGTACTGACGACGAGCTCGTCCGGCTGTGACGTGCAACCTGCTCGGCGATCGACGCGCCGATTCGCGCGCGTTTCCATTCTAACCGCGATCGTCCGTGGACGTGGTGTCCCTCGCGAATCGGGGACGATGCGCGCCGCAGCCGTCGATTAAAGCGAAAAGCGAATTCGCCATGTCGCTGAATGGGGCGTTATTTCTTGGGCTTCAGACTTTCCTCCAAAGCGCGCCGCGCTTCCCGCGCCCGGATCAATTCGATTTCGCGCTCCCTTTTCCGCCAGTTGAGAATATCGTCGTCGGAATCCAATCGCTTGGCGGGCAGCCAAGCCGATTCGCCCTCCACCGAACGTTGCAATACCCAAGTCTTGCCGGATTTCGTTTCCAGGAGGACGGCACTCTCGCCGGCTGCTGAAACGGTGAACAATCCGGCCTCCAGTGCGCCAGCCGGTACGATCGGTCGCTCTTGTTGGGCGATCGCAAACCCACCGAGAGCGAGCAGCACGACAATAAGAATGCCCGCGATGTTTCGACGTGTCATTCCAACCTCCTTTTGCTCTTCCACGAATTGCTCATATCGACGGTCAGCTTTGGACGGCAGTCTACCGCGTCTTACGGCCACGTCAACACCCCAACTTGCTCCCTTGGCACAGCCGGCTTGCCTCCGCGCATCACGTTTGCTCTTCCGATGCCGTGAATCGATCACGCCACCCTGGCCTAGGTTTGCAGGATTTCCTCACCCCACATCGTCACTGTCGCGCGCAGGCGAGCGACGGCGTCTGGTGTTGAACCAGAATGTCGCCTTCAACAATTAGCGGTTCCTGTCCCTGCGCCGCTCCCGGAAGGGGCATATCCACAACGCGACGCCGCCCGGTACCCGGCGATGTTTTGCACGCTTGGAGGCAGAATATGCTCTTGCTGTCACGGGACGCTTCAAATCAAAGTCTTAAGCGCCCGCTGACACTTGATCCGCTCGCGCAGGCGGTTGTCACTGGCGGCGGCCCGTCGTGCTGCACGCCGGGTGCTTCCAGACTGATGGGCCGGAACGGGCCCGTCCTTGTTTCCATACCTTCGCGCGCATATCATCATGGCGCGCTGCCGGACGATTTCGGCGGATCAAATAAAAAGCAAGTCTTGCAGTGAAATGGATATTGTTCATGCACGCGCTCTTCTTTTGGCTCTTGTCGAACCCACTTGCCGTCTTGCTCTTTCTCTTGGGATTGGCCCTCGCTAATCTGTGGCGCAAACGGCGTGACGGGCGACTCCGCCTTCTTGCCGTAACAGTGCTGTACCTGCTGCTCGTCTTGTTTTCGACGCCGGCATGTGTTTATTTCTTGCGCGGACTGTTGGAGTGGTCCTACCCGCCGCTGGAAGACCGATCCGAGGATATCCAGGCAATCGTGATTCTCGGCAGCGACATCCAGACGAACGAAGATGCGCCGGGCGGCGTCACTTTGGATACGCACGCCCGCAGTCGCTGCCAGCGCGCCGCCGAAATGTATCGACTCGGCGCGCCCTGCCCCGTGCTGGTTAGTGGCGGCAGGGCCAGACCCGGCGAGCCGGCTTGCGCCTCCATTATGCGTGACTACCTTGTTGCGCACGGGATCGACGCGGCGGATATCATCGTGGAAGACGAGTCGACCGATACTTACGAAAACGCTTTAGCGTGCCGACGTATCCTTGATGACCGCCAGCTTCACAACATCCTCCTCGTGACTGATGCGATCCACCTGGTTCGGGCAGTACGCTGCTTCCGCCAACAGGGCATTGCGGCGGTCGGTTGCGGTTGCCATTACCTGTCCACTCCAACAAACCGTGGGAGGCTGATGTTTTGGCCGGACCCAAGGGCTCTACAAACATGTCCGGCCGTTTGCTACGAATGGCTGGCGCTGCCGTGGTACTGGATTCGGGGCAGAATCTGAATTGCCGGCGCTCCACGATGCCGAGTCGTAAGTGCCACTGGCGGCGGAGAGCTCAGATCTGTGACAATCCGGTCTCGCAGGCAAATCGGTTGCACGAGTCTGAGTCGGCGCAGCGCCCGTTAACGTGCGCCGTCCTCCGGAACGGAATCCAACGCGGCGATTTCATTCACTCGCCTCCACATGCTGAGGATTTATTTGGAATTTGGGGATTGTGATACTCGTCTCATTTGATCCCCATGAGCTGCGTAAGCGGAGTTGACGGCTGCGCGCCACAGCCGCTTCCTCCTCACGCGAGAACTGTAGCGATGCGTCGCGCGTAGGGCAATATGCGCGCTTTTGAGAGATGGCGGCGAACGAAAGGGACGACAACGACCTTTTCAGATGCCGGACACCGCAATTGCCAACGCGCGTAGCTATTTAGCGGCGTTTTTCGGAAGGGGACGTGGACCTGGACTAGCGCAGGAGCGGCGATGACTGTCCGTACCGGTGCATCACGGACCCGCAAACCAATCGCTCAAAGCCACCGCTTCGGCCCTTGGATTCCTTGAAAGTCCTGTCCGAACGATCGTCGCTGCTCCAGCGTCGTTAATGTCGCGTGGTTGGAGACTGCGCCGCAGGCGTGGTCGCGAATGAAGACGCTGGCGCCGCTGTCGGTGAGCTCGATGCGGTGCCGGGACGGAAACCCGTGGCGGCGGCCGCGTTTCGGCTTGCGACGCCACTCCCGCCTGCGCCGACGGAATTGTTGAGGAAATAAGTACGGTGACTAAGGAAGCTGGCACGATGTCCTGTCGTCGGTACACCCGTTGTCTGGTCCACGACTTGTCCTTGGCTCGCCTGCAGATTACTGGTCGTTTGCTGGAGTTGTCCGATGGAACTGCGGAAATCCTGTTGGGGACGAACGAGGCCATAATAATTCAGCGCCGCGCTGTTACCCCTTCTCAGGAGGTTCAAATAAGGGCTCACGGGTGGCGTGGTTACTGGCGTTTGAGGCACTTGAGCCAAGGCGGGTTCAAAGGCGACGAGAACCACAGAACACGAAGATAAGGCCGCAAGAACAAGCAACCGTCGCATGACTCATCCCCCTTGTAATCTGCGTCAGCCTGCTTTTTGCAGACTCCGTCGGGCGCACTCCGTGTGGTCCGTTTGCCGCAAGGTTTTGGCGTGCATACCCAAAGCGCGCGTCATCAACCCGTTTCTACCGTAAACCCTTGATTGTGGTTGTCAAGCGCCATTTCTTCTGTAGCGCGACCCAGCCAGAGTGCTTCGACGCTCGGACCTCCCTTAAGATGTCGCGCTCGAACAGGCGCTTGGGGCGACGACTCACTCCGGTCCTCAGTGACTTTCAACATGAAGGTAGAAGCAGCGACCGTCTTCAACCGCTCTCGGACAATCCTAGCCGACCAACCGTCCCTGCGCTCAATCGACGCTGACTAAGAGCGGCTGGACCGCAAAACCCGCCATTTTGACCGGACGTAGCGGACGGCATCAGAATTCCGCAAGAGGCGGCGGCGGAATTCTGGTGACTTCCGCATCGACGATCGCCATACCGCCCCTGCAAGCCGTTCTAGAACCCGCCTCCAGTGCCCGTGCCAGACCCGTTGTTGCTGCCCGCAAGCGAATGAACCGTGCTGTTCCCGAGCAGGGATACGCCGAAGATACGTTCCATCGGTGTGATGATCTTGGTCAAGGCAATGTCCAGTGTGAGCAGCGGCTGCGCCTCGACGTAGATGCGGTCGCCGGGGAAAACCTGGTAATTCGTTGCGGTCGAGCCACCACGAACGATGGCGTTCCAATTCACCGGCAGAATCTGATCGTGACCCATCTCGGGAGGGCAGGGACGCGCAATCCAGACGCGGTTCTTGGCGGCCACGGGCGGCAAGCCGTTGATTTGGCTTAGCGCATCGAGCACGGTTTCTTGGCCGGTAATCGGAAAGCGCGCCACTTGCTCGCCATATCCCGCACCGTCCGTCACGATATAGTAAACTTTGCTGTTGTAGCCGGCCACGTCAACGGAGACTTCTGGATCGAGGAGAAAGCGGGACAGGTACTCCTGAATCGTGGCCTTTGCCTGTTCCAGCGTCAGCCCAGCGACCCGAACGCTCCCGTAAATACCGAGGCTCACTTTCCCGTCTTGACGCACCAGGTGATCGCCCCTGATTTGCTGCGTGCCTCGCGACTCCGCAAGTTCAACGGCGATCTTGCCGGTGTCAACCAGCGTCTTGGCCGTCACCTGCTCGATACGCACCTGCACGGCTTCCTTCACCTTGGCAAACAACATCCCGGCCACACGCACTTTCCCGTATCGGGCGCCCAGGTTGACCGTGCCGTCCGGCTCAACGGGGAAGATATCGCTCACGATTCTCCCGGTGCGTGAAAGGTTGTCCAGGTCCTTCTCCGTTAGTGCCGTGGGGTCAGCAGGGAACTGAACTAGCAATTTGTCCAGCGGCTGAACCGTTTGGGAAGGTAACGGCACGACGCGGATGGCGTCGATCAGCAGGACGTCGGGCGGCTCGATGATGTAGTCGGGAAGCGAAGTCTTGGCGAGTTCTCTCGGCAAATCCGCATGTTCGACGCTTTGCTGCGGCACGCAGTGGCACCCGGCGCCGAGAATGCAAACCGATGCGATCACGCCAAACAACGGCCGCAGTTTCGCTCGTCTTCCCTCGTTCATAACACGTCTCCTGGTCCGCCCGTTGCCATCGCTGTGCAACTTGCCGGCGCAACCGTCAGCTCAACTAAACGCGTTTCTTCTACTGCATTCCCATTTATCGGGCTTTACGGCAGTTTCCTTTGAGTCCTTTTCCACGGAGTTCTTAGCGAAATGCGCCCGTCAATCTTGGCACGCTTTCCCCGTTCCACCAGACCGTTGTCAAAGTGTAAACCGAGCCTGTAAACAGTTTCGGGTATTGAGCGATGCCGGCGCGTCGGATCGCACAGCACACTTCGTCCCATCATGCGTATCGCAACCGCTTACCTGCACACAAGATATGCTCATGGAGTCACGACGTTGGATAAAGAGTTGTCTCTCGGTACAAACTTTGCGTTTCTCAGAAACTGAACATGGGGTCGCGTTTCGCCAGTTGGGGGGGAGGTAAGCCCCGAATCCGTGCGCGGCGAATTGCCTGCCTGTGTCCTTTGAGTCCGGTTGTCGCTAGGTACCGCGCGCTGCCAGCCTTTATGTGATGCGCCCTGCCTGTCTACAACATCGGTACTCTGCTCACACCGCTCGTAGCGAGGACGCCGTTGAAGAAGTCCGGTCGAGGTATGGCGTTGAGTAATGGCAAACCTAACGGCGCGGTGGCTGGGGACGCGGGATCCCCCCCGCCCATGTTGCCGCCAGCCAGCCCGGCGGGTCGGCGATTTCGACTACAGCCAGCACTGGCCTTGGGCTTGGTGGCCGCGGCAGTCATCTGGGCATACTGGCCCGCCCTGGAGAGTATGGGCGCCAAATGGTGGGCTGACCCAAAATACTCGCACGGTTACATGGTCCCGATTTTTGCATTGGTGTTGCTCGCACTTCGCCGCGAGCGCTTCCTCGATGGGCCCTTGCAACCGTGCTGGTGGGGCGGTGCATTTCTCATACTTGGCGTCGCGATGCGGCTGGCGGGAATGTACCTGTATTTCGACTGGTTGGAGGAGCTATCGCTACTGCCAATTTTAGCCAGTGTCGCTCTGATGATGGGCGGCTGGCGAGCCTTGAGATGGTCCTGGCTATCGATTACCTTCCTCTTCTTCATGATTCCTTTGCCGCACAGGGTCGATACGGCGCTCTCGCAGCCGTTGCAACAGGTCGCCACCGATGCGAGCACGTACACTCTGCAAACTCTGGGTCGGCCGGCGTTTGCTGAAGGAAACATCGTGATCATTAAGCAGTATTCGGGGGAAGAGAGCGAGAGCGCCAAGGAGCACCGCATTGGTGTTGTCGAGGCGTGCAACGGCCTTGGGATGCTTCTGTTGTTCTTCGCCGTGGCGACAGGAGTGGCCGTCTTGGTCAAACGTCCTCTTTGGGAGAAGCTGACCATTGTGGTTACGGCGCCACTTATTGCCGTCGCCGCGAACATCGCGCGCATCACGGTTACCGGCCTGTTGCACGAGGCTGGCAAAAACCACACTGCCGACGTGTTTTTTCATGATCTGAGCGGTTGGTTCATGATGCCCCTGGCGCTCGCCTTGTTGTTCGCGGAGTTGTGGGTGCTGGCGCGCGTGTTCGTTCAGCGCCGAACGGTTCAGCCGCTCCCACTGACTGTGCCGATCGTTGCCGAGACAGGCCGGCAACGCAAGAAGCAACGTCAGACGGCGCGTGTACAGTAATTCGCGTTGCTCCAGGGTCTCGCGAACAGACCCAAGCCGTTTTGAAGCTCCGTCGCCGCCACGCTGTTGATCAAGGGCTTCTGACGCGGCAAACACTCCGAGGTGACCACATGCAACCGCCGCCCGATTCACAGCAGCCGAAGGGTCCGGTCGGTACGCCGGCAGGCGCCCAGGCGGGCGCGTCGAGCCGTTCATCCCCGTCGCCTCCAGCGAGATTCGCAGGCCAGCCTGTTACGTCGCCGCCCGCAGTCCTCTCATCGCCGCCCACCGCTTGGGCGCTTCTCAACGCCCTCCAGCGGCATCTTTTCCTCGCGATTACGCTCGGCGCCGTCTGCGCCGCTGTGATGGCGGCCGCGGCATGGTTTTTCACGCCTCCCTCCAAGCTGACGGCGCGGACGCTCATGATTGTCCCCGTCGAACGACGATTCGTGCTCAACGCGGGGGACGGTACGCCCGATATCCCGAACCATCAGCGCACGCAAATCGCTCTGGCCAAAAGCCGGAACGTCCTTCAAAGCGCGCTTCGCGATTCAAAAATTGCCCAGCTTAGTCTTCTGCGCGAGCAAATTGACCCCGTGGATTGGCTCGAAAAGGAGTTACAGGTCGACTTCACGGTCGCTCCGGAGGTGATCCGAATTGCGCTGAGCGGCGACAAGCCGGACGAGCTCGTCAAACTAGTGGATGCGGTCCGGGAGGCTTACAAGAAGGAGGTTTTGACCAAGAGCCAGGGCGATAGGCGCGAGCGACTTGATTACCTCTTTAGAATTCGTGGGGATTTTGAGAAGTTGTTACAAGACCTAAAGGACGCGCAGCGAACCGACCCAAATGCAGTCGGCGCGATCAACGCACGTGCCATTGCGCTGACGCAAGCCTATTTGCAACTGGAACTGCAGGCAACCGAACGGGAGAAGCTGCAGAATTCGGCGGAATTGCGAAAAGCCAAAGTGGAACTAGAGCTATATCGCAATTCTGAAAAGAAAGTTCTCGAATCGCCTCCGCCCGAACCGATTATCAGCGCCGCCATCGAGAAGCAAGAGCCAGTCCAAAAGCTGGTCGCCACCGTCGAGCAATGGCAGCAGAAAATCAACGCCGCCCTCCGCACCGTCGCTCACCCGGACAAAGACCCCGGCATAGCTGACTATCGGAAACAACTTGCGCAGGCTCAAGCGTCCCTTGATGCGTTGCGCGTGAGCACGCGTGCCGACGTCATTCGGCGTCTCCAAGAGCAAAGCCGCGATGAGCTGGGTAAGAACATTGCCGCGCTGCAAAATCGTGTCGCGCTTGCGACTGAGCAGCAAACGAAGTTGGACGCTACGTTGCAAGACCTTAGAGGCAAAACTAAAGAAGCCGCAAAGCAGGACGCGGCTGCGGAAGAGTTATCGCTGTATCAAGACATTACGAAGAGGATTTCAACCGAATACGAAGCCTTAAAGCTCGAGGTTGAGGCCCCCTCTCGGGTACGCTTGCTTGAAGAAGGGGTCGTGGCGCGTGTGAACGATCAGAAACGTCAAATGATGATCGCCGGCGGTGCCGGCGTTAGCACGTTGGCATTGGTCTTGCTCGCCGTGGCGTGGCTGGAGTTTCGGATCCGGCGGGTTCGTAATGCCGATCAAATTGCGCAAGGGCTGGGGATGATGCTCGTCGGTGCCTTGCCGGACTCGTCGAACCCATCGCGTTTCCGCCGCTTCGTTGGCCTCGGTCGCGCGCGCCACGCTTACAGTCACAGCCTCTTGACCGAGTCGGTCGACTCCGCCCGTACGATGTTGCTTCAGGCGGCCCAAGCGGAGTTCCTTCAAGTTGTCATGATCACGAGCGCCGTATCGGGAGAGGGGAAGACGTCCTTGGCGGTCCACCTCGCCGCCAGTCTTGCAAAGGTGGGCCGACGCACCCTCTTGATTGATGGCGACTTACGGAATCCAACGGCGCACCGCGTGTTCGACCTCGCCCACGCCCCGGGCGTGTGCGAGATTCTCCGGGGTGAAAAACAGCTTTCCGAGGTTACGCAGGCGACCGCGATCAAGGATCTATGGATGATACCCGCCGGGGACTGGAACAAGGTGGTAGCGCCGGCGCTTACCAACGGGACGTTAGACACTCTGATGGGCGCATTGAGGGGTCAGTTCGAATTCATAATCGCGGACTCGTCTCCTGTTTTACCCGTTACGGATCCGCTGCTGTTCGGGCAGCGGGCCGACGCGGTGCTGCTTTCGGTGCTTTGCAACGTCAGTCGCATGCAAAACGTCTATGCGGCCTATCAGCGACTGGGCGCGGCCGGGGTTCGAGTGCTCGGCACGGTCGTGAACGGGATACAGGGCGAGACATACGGGTCGGCTTATCCGTACCTGGCTTCGAGCGCAGGCCAACTGGAGATGGCTCGATGAGTGTGACCCGACGGTTGTTGCCGACAGCGACGCTGGTGGTCGTCGTGCTGATATCCGGCCTGGCGCACGGTATCTGGTCAGACCGCTGGGCGCTTGCGGAAAGCCCACAGGTCGCGGCCTCTCGGCTGCCGGCGCTGCCGCAGATTATCGGTGAGTGGGAGGGGCAAGATCAGCCCATCGATGCCCTCGAGTTAAGCGTGAGCGAAGCGTCGGGGATGTTGAAGCGTAGTTACCGGAATCTTCGGACTGACAGCACTGTCTCGCTTCTCCTCGTATGCGGGCGCCCCGGTCCGGTTTCCGTGCATACGCCGGACGCGTGTTACCGCGGCGCGGGTTATGAGCAGGTCGGCACTTTTGCGAAAGTTGCGCTTTCGACCACGCCCGAAGCCGAATTCTGGGTTGGCAGGTTTCAGAAGAATGACGTCGCCGCGCCCACGCCCCTACGAATTCTGTACGCCTGGACGGCCACCGGCACGTGGGTCGCTGCGGACAAACCACGCTGGACCTTTGCTCGTGAGCGCGTGCTTTACAAGCTGTACGTCGTTCGTGGGTTGTCCACGTTGGACGACCCGCTTGATACGGACCCCGCGCTCGAATTCCTGCGACAAGTGATACCCGAACTCAATCGGTGTCTGTTCGCTGCAGAGTGATACTTGCGCTTGCAATGCGGTGCCCCACCCCCTTGCAAGGTAACCTTATCCATGCTTCTTCGGTTTGATGGTACGACGATTGAAAGAGCGGACCATGCGCCGCTGGCGCCAGGTTTTGCTGACGCCTTGGTAAGTCCTTCGCGGAGTTGGTACGTTGCATCCAAGATGGTTGCGGAACTTGTTTTCGCGTTCATTCTATTGCTGGTTTCCGCACCGCTCGTGTTCTTGGCGGCGCTACTAATCAAGCTCACGTCCCGTGGCCCGGTTCTGTACACGCAAACGCGTGTCGGCCAGTACGGACAGCCCTACACGATCTACAAGCTCCGCACTATGCGCCACCGTTGCGAGAGCTTATCAGGCGCCCAATGGGCGACGACGTGCGATCCTCGTGTTACTCCTGTTGGCGGCTTTTTGCGCAAGACCCACTTGGATGAACTTCCCCAGCTGTGGAACGTTCTTCGCGGCGAAATGAGCATCGTCGGGCCGCGCCCTGAGCGGCCGGAGTTTGTTCCCGAGCTTGAGCGAGTGATTCCGGGCTATCGTCAACGACTTCTGGTCCGGCCGGGTGTTACGGGATTGGCGCAGGTCCAACTTCCGGCTGACATCGATGTGGAGGGCGTACGACGTAAGCTGGCGTACGATCTCTACTACATTTTCCGGCAGAACGCGGGGCTCGAGTTGCGCATTCTATTCGGCACGGCGCTCAAAGTGTTCGGCGTGCCATTCTGGTTTCTCCGCACGGTATTTCGGATGCCTAGCGAAGATGACGTGGAAGATGTTTATCAATCGCTAATTAACCCCGAGTTTTTGACCCCAAGAATGCAACCTGCATAGCAAACCTCCAGATGGTATCGTCGTTCCGACCCGCGGTTCTTTATCTGGTCCATCGGGTGCCGTACCCCCCTGACAAAGGGGACCGCATCCGAAACTTTCATCTGCTGCGCTTCCTGGCGCGCCATGCCTCGATCCATTTGGCTTGTTTGGCGGACGAGCCAATCGCGGACGACGTGACGGCGGCTCTACGTACGTACTGTGAACGCTTGACCATCGTCCCTCTCGACAGGCGTCGCTGGTGGCGCGCCGCGGCTGGCATCGCACGTGGTCGGACCGTCAGCGAAGGGGCCTTTAGCTCGCCGGGACTTTCTCAGGTAGTGCGTGCGTGGGGACGCGAAACGCGGTTTCATGCCGCGCTCGTTTCGGCATCGAGCATGGTTTCGTATCTGCGTTTACAGGAACTACGTGACGTGCCTGCGGTAATCGATTTGGTCGACGTGGATAGCCAGAAATGGCTGGATTACGCCGCGAAGACTGCTGGACCGCGCTCGTGGCTCTATCGATTGGAAGGTCGCCGTCTGCGGGCGCTTGAGCAACAGCTTCCTTCGGCTGCGCAGGCAGTAACATTGGTCGGCGACGCGGAAGCGGAGCTGTACCGTCGGTTTTGTGCCCCTGGTGACGTGCGCGCGATCACCAACGGCGTGGATTTGGACTACTTTGCGCCAAGCGCAGTGAGCACAGAGCGAAGCTGCGTTTTTCTCGGCGCCCTCGATTACTTGCCCAATGTGGATGGGATAAATTGGTTCTGCCGCAATGTCTGGCCGGCCATCGTGCTTCGCCGTCCTGACGCCCGCATCTACCTGGTGGGACGTCGGCCAGCGACCGCAGTCCGGCGTCTGACCGAGTTGCCGGGAATCGAACTGGTCGGCCAAGTGCCCGACGTGCGCCCGCACATGGCCCGCGCGGGAGTCGCCGTCGTCCCATTACGCATCGCGCGCGGCGTGCAAAACAAGGTTCTCGAAGGTCTGGCCATGGGCAAACCGACAGTGGCGTCCCCGCCAGCGTTGACGGGCCTCCATGTGGACCCGGGCACGCATCTTTTGTCCGCATCCGCAGCGAACGATTGGATCGAGGCCATTCTGCGACTGTGGGATGATCAAGCGTTACGCCGCCGTTTGTCCACGGCGGGCCGCGCATATGTGGAAGAACATCATCGGTGGGAAACGTGTCTGCATCCCTTCTTGGAAGTACTGGCGCTCGCACCTGGGCCCCTGGATTCCGGTCATTCGTGCGTGCGCGGCGCCGCGGCGTGTTCGCACGCGTAACGCGTGGACCGTGCGGCTGTGCAGATCCGTGTGCATTCCGCAACCAGTGGCCGCCTTCCGATACCGCAGCGCCTCGTGTGTGGGTTGGCTGCTTAATTTGATTGCGAGCGCACGATCGCATGCGTGGCGAGCGCTTCGCACAACGGGGGAAGACGTTCCTTGAACCGGCTGGTGCTCTCATCGCGCAAGGTACTTGCGCCCCTGACGGCTGCCCACTACGGCTGGCTCGCAGTTTGCGTCTTGCTGCTCACGATCTACGGCAGCATCATTCCGCTTCAATTCAAGCCGCTCGACCTCTCGGAGGCCGTCTCGCAGTTTGCGCGCATTACTGTCTGGGACCCAGCCGACTTAGAGGCACGCGGCGACTGGGTCGTAAGTATGGTACTTTTCGCCACGCTCAGTTTTCTGCTCTTGGGCGCGTTCGGCGTCGATCGACCGCGCATCGCAAGCGCACTCTTCGCCCTAGTGACGGTGCCTGTGTGTGGCGTGTTTAGTGTTGGCATGGAATTCGCGCAGCTCTACTTTCCACCGCGGACGGTCTCGCTCAACGATATCGCCGTCGAGTCGCTGGGTGCGGTACTGGGCGCGACCCTCTGGCTGGCCGCTGGTCAACGAGCGACGGAGTGGCTGCGCCGCCTCACCACGATCACGGGGCTCGAGGGGCTCGCAGGACGCCTTCTGCCGGCGTACGTGTTTTTTGTCTTGGCTATCCAGTTAATGCCGTTGGCGGTCTTAAATCTCAAACGCAATCGAGGCACAAAAAACGAGCCTCGAAAACTGGGGTAGGAGAAAACATCGCTGGGACATTCCAATGGGAGAGAGTCTTGCAAACTTCTCCTTGGGAATGGAGTCCCAGCGATGGCGAATCATCTTACCTTGGAAGAGCGTGATCGAATAGCGCAATTG
>JBGQKZ010000031.1:0-60446 GCA_041499805.1 Gemmataceae bacterium | reverse complement strand
GCGAGCAGCGCCTCGACCAACGGCGTTCGTTGCTCTACTGGAATGTCCGGAAGTGCGGGGAGTCCCTTCGCCATCCCTGATAAGATACAAGCAGACGGAGCGATCAGCTGCGCCTCTTTCCAGGGTTATTGGGAAGTTACACTTAAGACACTTAAGTGCTTTGGCAAAATGAAGTTGTGGCTCAGATGAGCCGAAATGGGAACCCGGTTGCTCGACGTGATTCGCGCAGACGCTCGCGCGCTTGGCGAACAACTCAATCACGAGTCGACAATCGGTAGTCATGGGGGTGTGAGGAATGGGCTCCCTGACGACACGCCAAAGATACATAATCAAAAGTACACTATCGTCACGAAGAATGCAAGGGCGCTTGTATCCCCACCTCGACTTCTGCCGCTCCTCGGCCCTCGCCGCGCGTCCAGCCAGCCCAAGGCGCGAAGCTTCGATACGCGGCGATCGCGAAAAGATTCTTCCTCCCGTCAACCTAGAACTTGTTCGCCGGCAGGCGAGGATTGAGGCGATCCCGCCGGCGCGATACAAAGCTCCTGGAATCGCAGTGGACAGGCCGAAGCGTGTGCGACCGCGTCCAAGGAGTTGTAGGCTGTGGCCGAAGAACTGAGATGCGTCGCCCCCGACAGCATCATCACGGGCTGGGACTTCAGCACCGGCGCCGTGAAGTGCCTCGCGTTCACGCTGGACGGCGACACGCTGGCCGAAGTTCGCTTGCCGACGGATCTATGGACCAAAGGCGGCGTTGCGGAATTGAACCTGATGCAGCTGGAGGGCCAGGCGCGGGCGAGCGTGCGGGCGCTGGCGGGCCGGCTGCGCGAACTCGGCCGCCTTGACCATTGGGTGGCCGGTGGCATCTCGGCGACGCATCACACGGCAGGCCGCATCGACGCCGAGCACGTGCAGGTTCGCCGAGCCATCTGCTGGAACGATCACAGCCTTGCCAACTACCACGAACGCGGCCTCGCCCGGCTCGGCGGCCAGGAGCGCGTCAAGGAGCTGATCGGCGGTCCGTGGGCGATTCGCTACTCGCTGAGTCATCTCATCAAGGATGAAGACCACCTTGCCGAGACCGACTGGAAACGAACGCACCGCATCCTCGCGCACGGCTCGCTGGCCGCGGGCTATCTCACCGGGAATTTCGACGTGGTCAGCCTCTCCGCGGCGGCATCGGCCGGAATCATGGATCTGCGCACCGGGCAATGGCGCCGGGAGATGCTCGATGCTCTGGAAAACGAGGAGCATCGTGAACTCGCCTGGCAGCAGTTGCCGCGGATCGTCGATCAATTCGACCCGGTCGGCGAGCTATCTCCGTCGCTTGCCGATGAAGCGGGGCTCACGCGACGGCCGTTGATTTTCCCCACCTCCGACGATCAACAAGCGGGTCTGGCGGGCGGCGGCGCGGTTGACGCCGGGCAGATGGCGGTTATCCTCGGCAATTCGGCGGTGGTCAATTCGTCATCGAGTCAATTGCCGGAATCCGGCAGCCTCGACGCCATGCGGCTCAATTGGGGGCCGTATCTGTGGATGCGCTGCTTCAACAATGGGGCGCAGTTTCTCGACAAGATCGTCGGCACGAAACCGAATTGGGGAAAACTGGAACGTGTCGCGCGTGCGTGTCCGGCGGGCTGCGACGGAGCGGGTGTCCTGCCGTTCATCGCACCGGAGCCGGCGCTCGGCGTCGCGCGCAAGCGCCTGGAATGGTACCCTCAGAAACCAGCGGAAAAGGGACGGCAGTATCGGGCCGCGCTCGAGGCGCTCGCCTATCTGATCGCGCACGGCGTGAAGGAACACGAGGCCGCGGGGCAGAGTATCACGCGCATCACGGTGTCCGGCGGCATCGCCCGCAGTGATTTGATGTGCGAAATCCTCGCGAGCGTGTTGGACCGGCCGTTGGAACGATTGCAGTCGGCGGAAGGTCCCGCGTTAGGCGCGGCCGCGACGGCGCTGGCGGCGCTGGAGACGCAATTGCGGCGGAAGCAGGGCGATGACATGCCGTTCACGGTGTCGGACGCGGTGGCGACGTTGGTGAAGTTTCGCGAGCCGGTCACGCCGAATGCCGCGTGGCGCGAGGCGTATCGAGCGGGGTTGGAAGGGTTTGAGCAGCGGCTGCGAACGTGATCGACGGCGTCGGGCCACCGCCCTATTTCCCCGTGATTTTAAGCTGTACCTGCGCCGTCTTTTTCGCGTTCGCGAGCAGGACGACGAAACCGCTTTTCGCCGGCACCGTTGCCTCAAGCGTGTCGGACTGCACTTTCTCCTTTGCCGCGAGCGTGTTCTCCGGCTTTTGAAAGTCTTTCAGGCGTTTCATTGCCGCGGGCTTGTCCTTTTCCAAGACGACGTACACATCCACCGGTGAACCCGTCGCGGATACGCTGATGGACACCTTCTGATCGCTTCGCGGCGGGTCGATCAGTACGGCCTGCACGTCATCGGCGTCGATTTCAAAAGACTTCTCGTAATTCAGGCGCTGGCACGCCGGCGCCAACAATACGGCCAAACAGCCGATTCGAACGAGTCTGCGACGCGCGTTCCCCATGGGTTCTCCCAGCGTAGAAATTATCACGTCGCCACCGAAGGTTTCGACACGCCGTCGCCGTCCTGCGCTTCCATCTGGAAATGGCGCCAAATGAGCGGCCGGGCGAGCGGCTCGATGCGCAACACCACCTCGCCGTTCTGGAAGATGCGCACGGTGCCCGACGATTGGCTGACGACGACAGCGACGGCGTTGGTCTTGCGGCTAACGGCGGCGGCAGCCCAGTGGCGGGCGCTCAGGCCTTTGCTGAGCGTCAAATCCTCGTCGCCGGCCACGTCGATGTACATGCAGCCGGCTTCAATGATGCCGTCGCGGCGGATGAGGATGGCGCCGTCGAGCTGGGCCATCTCCTTCAACTGCTCGCGGACGCGCGGGTCGCGAACGTCGCGCTCGGCTTCGCTGTAGCCGCGGAACGGGTTGTAGTTTACCGAGCGGCACAAGGCGCGCACCTTCCGCGTGTCGCCGACGACGAACAGCGCCCCGACCGGTTTGCCTTCCCGCCCTTCGCGGCCGATTTCGGTGGCCAGATCGACGACGGCCCGGAGCGTCTCCAAGGGCACCTGCGTGTCGAGGCGGCGGAGGTCCTTCGCGGTGAGCCGTTCGAGGTGTTCGCCGAGATGCAGGACGCTCAGGCTGTCGATCTGTTCGGTGGCGTCGTCGCCGATGTCGATGCCGTTATAGAGCACGACGACGTCGGCCCCCGTGCGCAGCTGTTCATGGGCGACGGCGTCGAGCAGGGCAAGGCTCATGCGCTCCTGCGTCGGCGTCGGGCCAGGGTCGATTTCGAGGACGGTCAGGCCGTGATGATCCTTCAATTTGCGTGTGAGCGCGCCATCCTGCATGGCCACCATGAGGCGGCAGCCGTTGAGGTGTTGCAGGACTTCGTTCCAATCGAGATCGGTTTCCGTCAGGAGCAAGACGGCGTCCGCGGGCAGCCGGTGTACCAGCTCCCGGGCCGCTTCCAGCAGTGCGACGGTTTGCGGCGGCAACGACATGATCGGCGATCAGCTTTCATGCATCGGCGAACGGCCCAGGGTTTGACCCTGGGGGCCTGAACTCGGTTGACGTAAGGGGAACCGCACCCATCCTACTCGGATCGGAAGGCGGAAGCAATCGGGGGTTCGGGGCGGAGGTTGCGGACATCGAGGGTCGGATTGGACTCATAGGTCGCATAGGACTTATCCGACTTGCAGACCCGCCTCTCACGAGACTCGCCTTGCCATTTTTGGCCCGTCCTCGAAACAATGAGGCGCAGTGGACGCCATTCTCTCCCGGTTGCTGACTGCGGGCCGATTATGCAAGAAACCATTCTCCAATCCGTCGGCCGGACGCCGCTTGTTCGGTTGCGCCGCATCACCGAGGGCTTTCAGGTCCCGGTGTATGTCAAGGTCGAGTCGCAGAATCCCGGCGGCAGCGTCAAGGATCGCGTGGCCGTGGCGATGATTAACGAAGCCGAACGGCGCGGCTGGCTGCGGCCGGGCGGCACGATCATCGAGGCGACCGCCGGCAACACGGGCATCGGCCTGGCGATGGTCGCCGCTGTCAAAGGTTACCGCTGCATCTTCGTCCTGCCCGACAAGATGAGCAGCGAGAAGACCACGCTGCTCAAGGCGTACGGAGCGGAAGTCATCATCACGGCGACGAACGTCGCGTCCGATTCGCCGGAGAGTTACAACGGCGTCGCCGACCGGCTGGCGCGCGAGATTCCCGGCGCGTGGCGGCCGAATCAGTTCACGAATCTTGCCAATCCGGAGGTCCATTACCGCACGACCGGCCGTGAGATTTGGGAGCAGACGGAAGGTCGGATCACGGCGTTCGTTGCCGGCGTCGGCACCGGCGGCACGCTATCCGGCGTGGCCAAGTATCTGAAGGAGCAAAATCCGGACGTAAAGATCGTAGGCGCCGACCCGGAAGGCTCGGTGCTGTCGGGCGACAAGCCGCAGCCGTGGAAGGTGGAAGGCATCGGCGAGGATTTCGTGCCGAAGACATTCAACAGCCAGCTCGTGGACGACTGGGTGCGCGTCGGCGACGCGGAATCGTTCAACATGGCCCGCGCGCTCGCTCGGCGGGAAGGCATCCTCGTCGGCGGCTCCAGCGGCACCGCGGTGGCGGCCGCCTTGCGCTTCGCGCGCCGGCTGAGCGGCGAACAACTCGTCGTCGCCCTGTGCGCGGATACGGGCCGCAACTACTTGAGCAAAATCTATGACGACGCCTGGCTCGCCGCGAACAATCTCCTGTGGGACGTGCAGCCGGCTCATTCTCTGGGCGACTTGATCCGCCACCGCGGCCAACGGCAGCTTGTGACGATCAAGCCGGACGCGACCGCCGCCGACGCCATCGGCCTACTGCAAGCAACCGGCATCTCGCAACTGCCGGTGTTGGAGAACGGCAAGCCCGTCGGCAGCGTGCAGGAGGTGACGCTGGCCCGCGTGCTGCACGACAACCGCGATCCAGGACAGGTCCCGGTCGGCGAGATCATGGCCAAGCCGCTGCCGCAGGTTGATGTCAGTGTTCACATTGACGAGGCGTATCGGCTGCTGCTTGCGGGCAATACGGGTGTGTTGGCGACGTCGAGCGGACAGGTTGTCGATATCGTGACGCGCATTGATTTGATTGAGTATTGGAATAAGCAGCGGCAGAGCAAATGAGGGGGAGAGGTTTCTTACCCGTCCTATTCCCCCGAAGTTGAAAAAAGGAACACCGATGGCCGCCGAGTCGTCTCGCTACCAATTCTCAACCCTCGCTATCCACGCCGGTCAGGACGCCGATCCGGCTACCGGGGCGACGGTGGTGCCGATCTACGCCACCTCGACCTACACACAGGAAGCGCCTGGAAAGCACAAGGGCTACGAGTACTCGCGCAGCGGCAATCCGACGCGGGCGGCGCTGGAAACGTGCTTGGCGGCGTTGGAAGGGGGCGAGCGCGGCTTGGCCTTCGCGTCCGGGCTGGCGGCGACGACTGCGGTGCTTGCCGTTCTGAAACCGGGCGACGAAGTTGCTGCCGCGGCGGATTTGTACGGCGGCACGTTTCGTCTGCTCGAACGCGTTTTCAAGCCGTGGGGACTCGTCGCGCGCTATACCGAAGACCCGACGCCTGCGGGCTTCGCGCCGATCCTTACGCCGAAGACGCGGCTCGTCTGGATCGAAACGCCGACGAATCCGCTGTTGCAAATCGTGGACATCGCCGCCATTGCGGAGTTGACGCACAAGTCCGGGGCGATCTTGGCGGTGGACAACACCTTCGCCTCGCCTTACCTCCAGCAGCCGCTCCGGCTCGGCGCTGATCTTGTCGTTCACAGTACGACGAAGTATCTCGGCGGTCATTCCGACGTGGTCGGCGGCGCGGTGGTTGGCAGCCGCGAATTGCTCCAGCCCATCGCGTTTTACCAAAACGCGGCGGGCGGCGTGCCGGGGCCGTTTGATGCGTGGCTCACGCTGCGCGGCATCAAGACGCTCGCCGTGCGCATGGAGCGGCACTCTGCCAACGCGCGCCAGCTTGCCGATTGGCTGGCCGAGCAGCCGCAGGTTCGGCGAGTTTACTATCCCGGCCTCCCCCACCATCCCGGCCACGAGGTGGCGAAAAAGCAGATGCGCGACTTCGGCGGCATGATCAGCATTAGTTTGAAGGGCGGCAAGGACGGGGCTCTCAAGATGCTGACGCGGACAAAACTTTTCAGCCTCGCGGAAAGCCTCGGCGGCGTGGAATCGCTGATCGGGCATCCGGCGACGATGACCCACGCGAGCATCCCCGCGGAAATTCGGCAGGCACGCGGCATCGACGACGGGTTGGTGCGGTTGAGCGTCGGCATTGAAGACGTGGACGATTTGCAGGAGGATTTGCGGCGAGCGCTGGCTTAGGGGGCGAGTGCCTTGCTCGGCGGTCAACGGCCGCTTAAGATGACAGCGTCATGCCGTCGCCCGCCCGCCTCGTTCCTTGCCACGGGATAAATCGGATGCGTCACGCCGCCGTCGTGGCTTTCTGGATTCTAGCTTTCACGGGCGGCGCCGCCGCGGAGAAGGAAGCGGTCCCCGCGCCGTCCCGCGCGAAGCCGTGGGCGTTCACGTCGCCGCACAAGAGCGTGCCGCCAGCGGTCGCCGACGAGGGCTGGGCCGCCAATTCCATCGATCGATTCATTCTCGCAAAACTTCAATCGGCGGCACTGACGCCAAGCGGCGCGGCCGACAAGGCGACGCTGCTGCGCCGTGTCACATTCGATCTCACGGGTCTGCTGCCCACGCCGCAGGAGCAGACGGCATTTCTCGTCGATTCGTCGCCGCTTGCCTTCGAGAAGCTCGTCGATCGCCTGCTCGCGTCGCCGGCCTATGGCGAACGCATGGCGCTGTATTGGCTGGACCTCGTTCGCTATGCGGAGAGCGACGGCTTCAAGGCGGATGACTACCGGCCCAATGCGCACAAATACCGCGATTACGTCATCCGTGCGTTCAACGAAGACCTTCCTTACGATGCCTTTCTCCGACAGCAACTGGCCGGCGATGAATTTGAGCCGGACAATCCGCAGGCGCTGATTGCCACCGGGTTGCACCGTCTCTATCCGGACGAATACAACGCCGCGAACTTAGAGCAGCGGCGGCAAGAGATTTTGGATGATGTCACCGAAGTCACGGGGCTGGCATTTCTCGGGCTAACGATTGGCTGCGCCCGCTGCCACGATCACAAGTTCGACCCGCTTCTACAGACGGATTTCTTCCGGCTTCAAGCGTATTTCGCGGCGATGAATCCTGGCGACGACATGCCCGCCGCCAACGCCGCCGAACGACGCCAGTATGACGACCAGCTTGCCAAGTGGGAGTCGGCGACGAAGGACATCCGAGCGGACATGGACGCACTGACGGCCGCAAAGCGGACAGCGCTGCGGAAGCACGCGCTGGAGAAATTCCGGCCGGAGATTCAGGAGGCGGTGCTGACGCCGCCGGAGAAGCGCACGCCGTACCAAGTGCAGATTGCCATTCTGGCGGAAAAACAACTCGTTCGCGAGGAGAAGACGGCGCCGACGAAGCTCTCCGAGGACGACAAGAAACGCTATCAGGAGCTTGAAAAGAAACTGACGGCGACGAAACCGGCGCCGCTGCCCGGTGCGGCCGTTCTTACGGACATCGGTCCGCAGGCGCCGCCGGTCCATCTGCTCGGCGGCGGCGATTGGCGCCGGCCGAAAGAGGTGTTGCAGCCGGGCGTGCCGGTCATCCTCGGCGACGACCAAGGTTCCGACGCACGCAAAGACCTTGGAGGGCTGACGCGCACCACCGGCCGGCGGGCGGCGCTCGCGCGGTGGCTCACGCGACCGGAAAATCCGTTGACCGCTCGCGTCATCGTCAATCGCGTTTGGCAGCAGCACTTTGGCGTCGGCCTGGTCGCCACGCCGAACGATTTCGGAGCGCAGGGCGAGCCGCCGACGCATCCGGAATTGCTCGATTGGCTCGCTGTCGATTTCGTCGAACACGGCTGGAGCCTCAAGTACCTGCACCGCATGATGGTGCTGTCGGCGACGTTTCGGCAAACGTCCGTCGTCACACACGACGATCCGCGCCTTGCAAAGGACAAGGAAAACAAGCTGCTCTGGCACGCCCGCCGCCGGCGCATGGAAGGCGAGGCGATTCGGGACGAGCTTTTGCAACTCGCCGGCGATTTGAACCCGCGCATGTACGGCCCGAGCGCCCGGCCCAAATTGCCCGGCGGCCTGGGCAGCTACGCGTGGAAGCCGGACGCCCGACCCGAGGATCAGAATCGGCGGTCGATCTATGTCTTCGCCAAGCGGAACTTACGTTATCCGCTGTTCGACGCTTTTGATTTGCCGGACATGCACAACAGTTGCGCCCGGCGCGTGCGCACGACCACGGCGCCGCAGGCGCTCTTGATGGTGAACAGTGAGTTGACGCTTGAAGAAACGCAACGCTGGAGCGCCAGCCTGCTCAAACAACATGGCGGCGATGAACGTGCGTTGTTGGCCGAAGCATACCGTGCCGCGTGGGGCCGGCCGGCAAGCGAGACGGAAATCCAGCTCGGCGTGCAGTTCCTCGACCGGCAAACGAGCTTAGTCGGTAGCAGGGATGCAGCGGTCGCCGATTTCTGCCACGCACTCGTGAATGCGAACGAGTTTATTTATTTGGACTGAAATGGGACCGGCAGGACTTATCCGACATCGTGAATCGCCGGTTTCGCGCCGCGACTTTCTTGCGCGCGCGGGCGGCGGGTTTGGACTGCTTGCACTGGCCTCGCTGCTGGAGCGCGATGCCGCGGCGGTGCCCGCGTCGGCGCTGCAGGCGCCGAGTGTGCCGCACTTTCCCGGAAAAGCAAAGAGCGTCATTTGGCTGTTCATGGACGGCGGGCCAAGCCACATCGACCTGTTCGACCCCAAGCCGACGTTAACGAAGCTCGGCGGAAAGCCGCTGCCGGGTACGTTCAAACGTCCTGTTACGGCGATGGGCCGAACCGCGTATACGCCGCTTTTGTCGTCAAAACGGACATTTCAACGGCACGGCCAGTTTGGCCTGTGGGTCAGCGATTGGTATCCGGAAATCGCAACCTGTGCCGACGACCTGGCCGTGCTGAATGGCTGCTGGGCCGATGGTTTGAACCACGTCGGCAGCATTTGTCAGATGAACACGGGCGACACGCTTGGCGGCCGACCGTGCCTGGGCGCGTGGACGCTCTACGGTTTGGGAAGTGTGTGCGACAATCTGCCGGGATACGTCGTGCTGCTCGACTATCCGGAAGATCCGCCCGGCGGCAGCCGCAACTGGGGCACCGGCTTTATGCCGGCCAACTACCAGGGCACGCGTTTCCGCGACGGCACGACGCCGGTGTTGCACCTTGCGCCCCCAAACGCTTCCCATGGGACGAACGATTCCGCACGCCAGCGGGCCAAGCTCGATTTCGTTCAAGAGCTGAACCGGCGTCATCGGGAGCTGCGGCGGGACGACGACGATTTGGAAGCCCGCATCGCCGCCTACGAACTTGGTTTCAAAATGCAGTCGGCGGCGCCGGACGTCGTGGACCTCGCCCAGGAAACGGCAGCGACCAAGCGCCTCTACGGTCTTGACCAAAAGGCAACCGAGCGCATGGCCCGCAACTGCCTGCTGGCGCGTCGCCTGGTGGAGCGTGGCGTCCGCTTCGTGCAAATCTACTGCGGCTCCGGCAGCAAGTGGGACGCACACACGGACGTTGAAGGCAATCACAGCCGCTATTGCCGCGAAAGCGATCGACCGATCACCGGGCTGCTGAAAGATCTGAAGCGGCGGGGCTTGCTCGATTCCACGCTCGTCATCTGGGGCGGCGAATTCGGCCGCACGCCGATGAGCGAAAGCGGCAAAGGGCGCGATCACAACCCCTACGGTTTTACCATGTGGCTGGCGGGCGGCGGCGTTAAACGCGGCGTCGTCCACGGCGCCACCGATGACATCGGCCTGTACGCCGTGGAAGGCCGCACGCATGTGAACGACGTTCACGCCACGATTCTGCACTGCCTCGGTCTCGACCATCGACGGCTGACCTATCTCTATAACGGCCGGGACGAGCGGGCGACGGTGAACGGCGGCAACGTCGTTACCGAGCTTCTGGCGTAATTCGTCGGCGCCAATCCTTTCGCGTACAATCGCCGCATGGCAACGCAAACGACTGCCAGCGGCCGACCGACGGTTACCTTCTACGGCGCGGCCCACACGGTCACCGGCTCGATGCACCTCGTGGAGGCGGGCGGCGTCCGCTTCTTGCTGGATTGCGGACTCTTTCAGGGCAAGCGTTCCGAGGCCCGGCAACGAAACACTCATTTCCCTTTCAACCCGGCCGACATTCGTGCCGTCGTCCTCAGTCATGCGCATCTCGACCATTGCGGCAACTTGCCGAACCTCGTGCGCCAAGGATTTCGCGGACCGATCTGGTGTACGCCGGCCACGCGCGATCTGGCGGCCGTCATGCTCGCCGATGCCGCCAAGATTCAAGAGGAAGACGCGGCGTATCTGAACCGGCATCGTAACGGTCAACCCCCCATTGAGCCGCTCTACACCCGCGAGGATGCCCACCGAACGGTGCGGCAGTGCGAATCGCTAAGTTACGAGCGGCCGAAGGAAATCCTGCCGGGTGTGGAGATTCGCTTTGTGGACGCGGGCCATCTGCTCGGCTCGGCGATGACCGCGGTGCGGCTGAAAGGGGCCGGAGCGAATGAGCACACGCTGACTTTCACCGGCGACGTGGGCCGGCGCGGCGAGCCGATTCTGCGCGATCCCGCGCCGGTGCCGCCGGGCGATCTGCTCATCTCGGAATCGACCTATGGCGGCCGCACGCATCCGCCGGTCAATCTGCTCGCCGGCGCCCTTGGTGATTTGGTCGAGCGCACGGTGAATCGCGGCGGCAAGGTGCTCATCCCCGCCTTCAGCTTGGGCCGCACGCAGACCGTCGTCTTCTACTTGCACGAGTTGATGAAGCAGGGCCGCTTCACCGACTTGCCGATCTACGTAGATAGCCCGCTCGCCGCCAGCGCGACGGAAGTCTACCACATGCACCCGGAATGCTTCGACGAGGAAACCGCGAAATTGTTGGAAGACGATCCCGACCTCTTCGGCGGCGCGCGCGTTCAATACCTGCGTACGCCGGACGAGAGCAAGCGACTGAACGGCCGCCAGGAACCGTGCGTCATCATCGCGGCCAGCGGCATGTGCGAAGCGGGTCGCATCCTGCACCATTTGAAGCACAATATCGAAGGCGAGCGCAATACGGTGCTGATCGTCGGCTTCCAGGCGCCCGATACGCTCGGCCGAAGATTGGTCGAAAAGCAGGCGAAAGTGCGCATCCTCGACGGTTGGTATCAAGTCCGGGCCGAGATCGTGCAGATGAGCGGGTTTTCGAGCCACGGCGACCAAAACGATTTGCTGGCGTATTTTGCACCACTCGCCGGGAAGACGAAGCAGGTTCGTCTGGTACACGGGGAGCCGGATGCGGCGGAGGCATTGGCGACGGCGTTACGCGGGATTGGTTTTTCGGACGTTTCGGTGCCTGGGCAGGGCGACATCGTGACGATCGATTAGAATCGCACACAAGCTCTTGACGCTTCGTACCCGAAAGCTCTTTTCGTCTCCCGCTTGGAAGGCAGTCTGTTAGAATCGTAACGGAAAGCCAATCTTCGTTCGTGGAGGTTCCGCCGTGAAGAGCCCGTTTCCGGGAATGGATCCTTACTTGGAAGAACATTGGGGCGACGTTCATTCGCGGTTAGTGATCTATGCGTGTGACCAATTGCAAGATCTACTGCCCGGCGCACTGCTCGCGCGCGTAGAAGAGCGTGTATTTGTCGAATCGGACGAAGGTTGGAAGCGCACCGTTTATCCAGACGTTCGTGTCATTGAACACGGCTTGTCCGGAGGGACGGTTGCAATCGCCGAGCCCGGTGTGGAAGTCGCGGAGCCTTGGCTGATTCACATGAAAGAGGCCGAGCCTGCAACGGAGACTTTCATCGAAATCCTGGACGTCGGCGGGGGCCGTGTCGTAACGGTCGTCGAGTTTCTGAGCCTGTCGAACAAACAGCCGGGAGATGGGCAGGACAAATACGTTCAAAAGCAGGAAGAACTGCACCTTGGAAAAGTGAACGTCGTAGAAATTGAACTTCTCCGAGCCGGACAACGCGTCTTCATGGCGCCCGAGGCCCGAATCCCGGCGGCGCGCCGGACACCCTACCAAGCATGTATCTGGCGCGCAAAAAGCCCAGAGCTCTGGGAACACTACGCATTCCCGCTGCAGAAGCCGCTTCCCGCGGTACGAATCCCTCTTCGCGAGCAAGACGCCGATGTGCTGCTCCAGCTCCAGCCGCTCATCGACCAATGCTACCGCAACGGCCGCTATCACACGCTTAATTACCGGCAGCCACTCGACCCGCCGCTGCAAGGGGACGACGCGACATGGGCCGACGAGTTGCTTCGCCAGGCAGGAAAGCGTTGACGGCGAAGCGGGCAAAGATTATTTCGGCATATCCCAAACGCGCACCGTCTTGTCGGCGCTTCCAGAGATAAATCGCCGACCATCCGGCGCAAAGGCGACCGCGGTCACATCGCTGGAGTGCCCCTCGAACGTCTGAACCGACTTGCCGGTATTGAGGTCCCAGAGACGAATCGTTTTATCGGCGCTGCCGGACGCAATGTGGTGAATGTTCGCCGCAAAGGCCACCGCATGGACCGCGCCTTTGTGTCCCTCGAAGCACACCCGTTCCTGTTTGGCGGCGAGGTCCCAGACGCGGACCGATTTGTCTTTGCTCGCGGAAATGCCGAGCCGGCCGTCGCGTGAGAATGCGATACTGAGCACTCGGCCGGTGTGTCCTTTGAACTTCGCGAGTTCCTTGCCGCTGCCCACGTCCCAAAGATGCACGTCGGAGGCGTGGCCGGTCAGCGCTTGCTTGCCGTCCGCCGAGAAGGCGAGTGCGTAAATGTTCGTCTTGTTGCTGAACCGGCTCTGGGTTACTTCCTTGCCTTTCTCGATGTCCCAAACGCGCATCGTGTGATCGTTGCCGCCGGACAGGCAGCGCTTGCCGTCCGTGACGAACGTCAGGCTGAGCACGGGTTCGCGGTGGCCTTCGAGTTTGCCGCGGGCCTTGGCTTCCTCGCCATCCCAAAGCCAGAGCGTGCCGTCCTTCGTCCCGGCGAGAACGTGCTTGCCGTCGCTCGAACAGGCCAGGCTTACAACTTCATCCTTGGGACCGGCCAGACGGCGGACTTCCTTGCACGTCTCCGTATCGAGGATGCAGAGCGTGCCATCCTTGCCGGCGACGACGCCGAGGCGGCCGTCGGGCGCGAACTTGACGGCGCTGATCGGTGTCTTGAGTCCGTCGAAGCGCCGCGCGCCGGTGTCCGCGGGATTATCCGCCGCGACGCTTGCACCCCAACTGGCCAGCAGGAAGACGAGAATTCCGGCCTGCTTGTGACGCGAACGCAGCATCTGAACCGGAATGGAAACGTCGCGATCGAAACGCATGAGCGAATCCCCCGACCCGCAACCGATGCCCACGGTCGCATTTTCTCCGTCTTACGTCGCGAAGCAAGCAGATTTCCGCGCGACTCGCTTTCTTGCAAACGCCCCGGCCTCTCCGTATAGTTCAGCGTTGACCAACCGCTTCCCACCTCTCGGAACGGACCCGAGTAACGCCATGGGCACGCTGAGCATTCGACGCATCCGTCTCGCCGAGCCCGGCGCCAACAAGGAGTTGGCGCGGTTGCGCGAGCAGCTCAGCGCGCAGGGCAACATCGTGTCCGCCCGCGGTCGCGCGCTTACCGAAAAAGTGTTCGGCGAGCCGCTGCCGCCGGCGCGCGTCGTGGAGCGAATCTGCGCCGACGTCCGCGAGCGCGGCTTGGCCGCGGTGCTGCACTACACGGAGCAGTTTGATCGGGTGCGCCTGACCGCGGAGACGCTGCGCGTGAGTGAAGCCGAGTTGAGCGAGGCCCGCACCGGCGCCGACAAGAGTTTGCTGGAAACGGTCCGCCGCGTCCGGCAAAACGTGCTGGCATTCCAGCTCGGCCTCCTGCACGGCGACGCGACGTTGAGCATGTCCGGCAGTCATGAGTTGCGGCTCCGCTACCGGCCGATGCACCGCGTCGGCGTCATGGTTCCGGGCGGAGCGGCGGCGTATCCGTCCACGCTGCTGATGACGATCGTTCCCGCTCAGGCCGCCGGCGTCAAAGAGATCGCTGTCGTCTTGCCGCCGACCGAGCATGGCGCGTACAACCGCGACGTGCTTGCCGTCTGCCAGGAACTCGGTGTGACGGAAGTGTATCGCGTCGGCGGCGCCCAGGCGGTCGCCGCGCTGGCGTTTGGCGTCGATGGTCTCAAGCCGGTGGACATGATCGTGGGTCCCGGCAATCTTTTCGTCGCGCTGGCGAAACGGCATGTGTTCGGTCAGGTCGCGATCGACTGCATCGCGGGGCCGAGCGAGGTGGTCGTGCTCGCGGATGAAACGGCCCGGCCCGATTATCTCGCCGCCGATCTCATCGCCCAGGCGGAACACGCGCCCGGCGCGAGCATCCTTGTGACCTGGCACGAACCGCTGCTCGACGCGGTAACGGCGGAAGTCGGTCGGCAGCTCCCGGGGTTGGCGCGGGGCGCACTGGCGCGCGAGAGCCTGGAAAGCTTCGGCGCTCTCGTTCTCGCGCGTTCGGCGGACGAGGCGGTCGCTTGCACGAATCGGCTCGCGCCGGAGCATTTGCACATCTGCACGCACGATCCGGATAAACTCGCCGAGCGCATCGATAACGCGGGTGCGATCTTCCTTGGACCGTGGTCGCCGGTCGCGCTGGGCGATTACGTTGCCGGTCCGTCGCACGTCCTGCCAACGGGAGGAACGGCGCGTTTCACGAGTGGACTGTCCGCAAATGATTTCCTCCGCCGGTCGAGCGTGATCCGCTTCACGCAGGCCGGCATGGGACGCATTGCGGACGACGTGCGGTTGCTGGCGAACAAGGAAGGGCTCACGGCCCATGCCGCCAGCGTGGACGTCCGGCTGAAGAGTGGCTAACCCTTGTCGTCCGATCTCAATCCATCATGTCGCAATACCTCCGTGCCAACATTCGGGCAATGGCCGGCTACACGCCCGGCGAGCAGCCGCGCGACGGCGAATTCATCAAGCTGAACACCAACGAGAACCCGTACCCGCCGTCGTCCCGCGTGCTGGAGGCGCTTCGGGACGCGATCACCGGCGAGCGCCTGCGCAAGTACCCCGACCCGCTCGGCACGGCGTTTCGCCGGACGGCCGGTCGCGTGCTCGGCGTGGATGCCGACGCGATCCTCATCGGCAACGGCTCGGACGACGTATTGACGATCATCACGCGTTCCTTCGTGCCGCAGGGCGGGCTCGTCGTCTCGCCCACGCCCAGCTATGTGCTTTACCGCACGCTCGCCGAGTTGCAAGGCGCGCGGTTCGGCACGGTTCCGTACACGGCAGACTGGCAACTGCCGGTCGCGTGGCCGCTTCGCGATGCCCACTTGACGTTCCTTACGAGCCCCAACTCGCCGTCCGGAACGACCACGCCGCCAGCCGCCGTCGAGCGCCTTGCCGAGCAACTCAACGGCCCGCTAGTGCTCGATGAGGCGTATGCCGATTTCGCGGACGTTCACGGCCTACACCTCGCCGGCAAGAAAATCATCGTGACACGTTCGCTCAGCAAATCGTACGGGCTTGCCGGCGTGCGTTTCGGTTTCGCGGTGGCGGACCCGGCTCTGATCCGCGAATTCATCAAAGTGAAGGACTCGTACAACTGCGACGTCCTCAGCCTCGTCGCCGCGACTGCGGCAGTCGAAGATCAGGAGTATAGGAGAGGCGTGCGCGAGCGCATCGTGGCGACACGGGAACGGCTGGCGGCAACGCTCTGCGGGCTCGGATTCGACGTTTGCCCGAGCCAGGCCAATTTCGTGTGGTGCCGTCGGAAAGATCGGCCGGTCAAACCGATCTACGAAGAACTGAAACGCCGCAAGATTCTCGTCCGCTATATGAACTACGACGGCTATGGGGACGGGCTGCGGATTTCGGTTGGAACGGATGCAGAAGTGGATAAACTCTTGGACGACTTGGGCCGAGTCTTGTAACGTCCAATACCATGAAAAAACCACCCCGTGTTCTGAGTCTCGTGTTCTGCGATCGCCTGGACGTCAACCTTGCGGCCCGACAGACTTCACTTGTGGGCCTTTTTCACGCGCGGACCATTGCACGGTTCCCGGCGCATGCTGGTTTTACCGTGTATACCGCGCTGCACGGTGGCCGTGGCGAAGGTACAATGAAGCTAACCGTGATCAGGCTTGAAACGGAGAAAGAGATCTATGCTTATCGTCGCTGGTGGGCGCCCCCGGGTCAGGGCCTCAGCGTTCACGTGGAATTGAGAATCACGAAGTGCATCTTTCAGGCGCCCGGCCGCTACCTTGTGTCGTTGTTTTTTGACGACGAGGAGTTGGATTACCGCTATCTGGATATCTTTCGGGCGCGGAGGTCGCTATGAAAAGGCGTTATCCAAGCTTGGCAGAAGCTTACAAGGCGTTGCCGAAGGATTGTCACGAGATTTTGGTGCGCGATTCCGACAACTCGCCGAACGAGTGCAAAATCCTTTACCGAAGCGGGAGGTCCGATCGCTGGGCGACCCTCATTTGCGCTTTGCCATTCCCGACCGAAGAGAGGGATCTGACTGCGCGTTGAGTGCTCCCGGCGTGTCGTTTAAGTCATTTGTTAAGAGGCCGTCTTTTCGCCAAGTCCGGCCGTGGACATTATTCGCATGTGGAGATCAAACTCCAGCGATGCGTTTTCCCGGCGCCTGGCAGGTACGCCTTGACGCTGCGATTCGACGGCCAAGAACTGGCGCATCGGTATCTCGAAGTTCTCCGGACCCGAGGTGACGAATGAGCGACTACACGCTTGAGGCGCGGGCCAAGGAGTTGGGCATCACGGCAGAAGAGCTTCTTTTCGGTGTCCGCCTCCCCATGGAACACGGGGAGGAGTGGTCGGTCCTTGATGAGCCGGTACAAACGGCGCAACCGCCGGTAACGTCAGAGTCGCCCCGGCCGGCCGCCGACAATTCTCAGCCCGGCTCATCCTCGAAAAACTAGCCCTGAGAAGAACGTCGCCATGTCCCGCACCGCACACATCCACCGACAGACCGCGGAGACGCAGATCGATCTGGCCCTCGACCTCGACGGCTCGGGCCGCCCCGAGTTGGCGACCGGCGTCGGCTTTTTCGACCACATGCTGGCGCTGCTGGCGAAGCACAGTCTCATGGATCTTACGGTGCAGGCGCACGGCGACCTGCACGTGGATGCACATCACACGGTGGAAGATGTCGGCATCTGTCTCGGCCAGGCGTTGGTGCAGGCGTTGGGTGACAAGGCGGGCATCCGGCGTTATGGCAGCGCGACATTGCCGATGGATGAAGCGCTCGTCACGGCCGCGGTGGATCTCAGCGGGCGGCCGTTTTTCGTTTGGAAAGCTGACGTGCCGCCGGAAACGTTGGGCACGTTCAACGCCCCGCTCGCGGAGGAGTTCTGGCGGGCCGTTGCGTCGAGCGGCGTGTTCAATTTGCACGTTGTCTGTCACTACGGACGCAACACGCACCATATCATTGAAGGCGTTTTCAAGGCAGCCGCTCGGGCGCTGCGACGCGCGGTTGAAAAGGACCCGCGCGTGAGCGGCGTGCCGTCAACGAAGGGCGTGTTGTAATGGGAGGCGCCGACGCGCCAAACGAGAGAGTTTGTGCGCCAGCGCTCCGCGCTTCCGACTCCCTGGATTACGCCTAAGCGCGGACTTTACCTGAGCCCGCCGGCACGTTACGCTTGAGTCACTTCCCAATTATCGCCGTCCGATAGGAGGAGCGATCCATGAGCGCCGACGCCGCCAATGTCCAGCAGCAAAAGGTCCGCGAGTTCATGAGCCTGTTGCCGATCGCTGTGGAACTCGCGGGACTCCCGAAGGCCCAGGCCGGGCAGTACTACAACGAAGGCCAGATGGAAGCGCGGGCCACGACCCTCCGCACCGCGTATAAGATCGCGCGCCAGGTGATCGTGGACGTTACCAAGTAGCACAAAGGTCCTGCCTGCATTCGTGGCACGCCCTTTCGTGGCGTGCCGCATATTCCGCGCTGCGCAAATCCGAAACTGAAAGAGCCGAAGCGCTCGCTTTCGCCGTGTCGAGCGTGCTGTCTTACCACTTTCACATTGAAAAACTGAGGGCTTTTGCGTCGGCTTGACAAGCTGGCGGAACTTTACTAGAGAGATTCTGTCATTGGTTCCCCAGGGGGAGTTTATCTCTTGACAAGGTCGATTGCTCGGCCGCCGCGACCTGGGAAAAAACTCGCAACCTCTGCATTGACTAGGGGCAAACGCTCGATAGGTTACGCTTGCCAACCCCCGACGGGGACGGCGACCGGCACGGAAAAGTGACCGCCTCCGATGCGATTCGCGCGCGAGGCGAGAGCCGATAAACAGGGGAAGTGCAGGAAGCGACCCCACCCTTCTCTAGGTACCTTGATTGAGGACACTCTGATGCTCGGTCGTACTCTGCTCGTGCCGCCGGACCTGGACGTGGATCAGGTAGCCGCGGAGCTGCTGCCGTCCGCCGATTGGCAGGACCTGGCGCCGGCGCTCACCGCCCGGGACGAAGAAGATGAGGAAATTGAAGACGAGGACGAGGAGGACGACGACGAAGAGGACGATGCAGAGGACGATCTCGACGACGAGGACTTCGATGACGAAGACTTCGACGACGACGAGGATTTCGAGGACGACGATTTGGAAGACCTCGACGACGAGGATTTCGACGACGACGACGACCTCGACGAGGATGACGACGAGGACGAAGAGGAAGCGGAAGAAGAGCCGGGCGAGGCGTGACCTGTCGGGCCGCCGAGTTCTGAATCCAATGCAGGCGAGCAGCGCGGCCAGCGTTTCTCGCCTGTGTCGTTTTGACGGCTGAGCGATCCGTCGCGGAATTCAGCTCCTGGCTCGCCAGCCGATAACCCGCGTCGTTGATGGTCGTCCGGCGTCCCGCGCCGCGGCACACGATTGATGCGCATTTCCAGGTTGTTGGCACAGAAAGGCTCTTGTGTGCTTTGCACTCTCCGAACCCCGCGTTATAATCACGACGAGGTTGGGGAGGCGCGACGGCGCCAAAGGGGACTGCCGTTCGCCTTCCAGCCGCGGACACTGCAGGGGGAGACCATGGCCCAGCACGGCAAACATTCGCACGAGGGCGCTGAACCGATCACCGCCAGCGGCGCCGTCGCCCGCTCGACCGAGCAGACGCAGCTCGAATTCGAATTGAACTTCTTCGCCAACATTTTGCGGCAACATCCAAATTATGTCGACGTCCTGCGGGTCATGGGCAACCTGCTTACGCTCAAAGGCCGGTTTCTCGAAGGCCTCACAATCGACAAGCGGTTGGTGCAACTGCGGCCCAAAGACTCCCTGGCGCATTACAATCTTGCCTGTAGTTACGCTCTGCTCAAGAAACCGGACCACGCTCTCCAGACGTTGCGCAGGGCGGTGGAACTCGGTTATCGCGACTTCCGCTACATGCGCGAGGACCGCGACCTCGACTCCGTCCGCCAAGACCCGCGGTTCCGTCAGTTGTTGCGGGATTACGAAGAGCGGTGACGCCGGGAGTCGAAGCGGAAATTGGGAATCCGGGTTGGCTGATTTTGACCTCTCTCATGGATTCTCTCCCACAAGGTGACGGCCCACTCTTCAACGATCCTTCCGCGGACGCCGCGCGTGCGTTCTTCGCCACCAAGCCGCGTGCTCTTACCGACAAACTTACGAGCGTTGCCGAGGCGGTCGCCCGGCTCGTGCAGGACGGCGACTACTTGGCGATTGGCGGCTTCGGCTGCGCGCGTATTCCGACGGCGGTTGTTCATGAAATCGTGCGGCAGGGCAAGCAAAACCTGAGCTTCGCCGGTCACACCGCGACGCACGATTTTCAAATCCTGTGCGGCGGCAACAGCCTGGGGCGCGGCAAGACCTTGGCCCGCGTGGACATCGCCTATGTCGTCGGCTTGGAAGCGCGCGGTCTTTCCCCGCACGCGCGCCGCGTGATCGAGTCGGGCGAGCTGGAGTGTGCCGAGTGGACGAATTACACGTTGGCCGTGCGCCTGAAGGCCGCCGCGATGGGGCTGCCGTTCTTGCCGGCGCGCTCGCTGCTCGGCACAGACACCTTTCGCCACAGCGCCGCTCGTGTCATCTCCTGTCCTTTCACGGGGGCGCGCCTTGCGGCGATCCCGGCCCTTTTCCCGGACGTCGCGGCCATTCACGTTCACGAGGCCGACCGCTTCGGCAACTGTCGTATCCGCGGCACGACCGTCGCCGACCTTGATTTGGCTCGCGCGGCCAAGAAGCTCATCGTCACCTGCGAGCGGTTGGTGCCGGCGGATGACATACGCAACGACCCCTCGCGCACGTCGATCCCGTTCTTTTGCGTGGACGCGGTTTGCGAAGTGCCCTTCGGCAGCTATCCCGGCAACATGCCCTACGAGTATTTCTCCGACGAGGCGCACCTGTGCCGCTGGCTTGAAGTCGAACGCGACCCCGACGAGTTCCGATGCTTTCTAAACGACAATATCTACGGCGTACGGGACTTCGCGGAGTATTTGCAGCGCTGCGGGGGTTTGCCGCGCATGCAGCAACTGCGACGTCAAGAGTTTCTTCTCGACCCGTAACGATGTGTAAACAGGCCGACTTACGTGCCGACTTCTAACGGCTGAACTTTGAACTCCGACGATGAATCATGTCCTTTAACGCGATGGAACTCATGATCTGCTGTGCCGCCCGCCTGTTGGAGAACGGGCGCACGGTCGCGGTCGGCACCGGCGTGCCGTGCGCCGCGGCGATGCTGGCCCAGCGGACGCATGCACCCGACCTCGTCATCCTCTTTGAAGCCGGTGGCGTGGCGCCGCAGTTGCCTACCATGCCAATTAGCGTGGGCGACTCGCGCACGTTCTATCGCGGCGTCCTCGCGACGAGCATGGCCGACATCATGGAAACGTGCCAGCGCGGCATGGTCGATTACACGTTCCTCGGCGGCGCGCAGATCGACGCGTATGGCAATCTGAACTCAACCATGATCGGCCACGACTACTCCCGTCCGAAAGTCCGCTTTCCGGGGAGCGGCGGAGCGAACGACCTGGCGTCGCTTTGTTGGCGTATCCTCGTTGTCACCAATCACGATCGGCGGCGCTTTGTCGAAAAGCTCGACTTTCTGACGACGCCCGGTTACCTCGCAGGCCCCGGCGCGCGGGAGGCCGCCGGCCTGCCGCCCGGCACGGGGCCCTTCTGCGTCATCACCGACCTGGCCGTCATGGGGTATCACGCGCAAACCAAGCGGATGGAGGTCCTCAGCCTGCACCCCGGCGTCGGTTGGGACCAAGTCCGCGACGCCACCGGTTTCGACATGGGGCTCCGCGAACCGGCAACGGTGACCGCGTCGCCGAGCAAGCACGAACTGTGCATTCTACGCGAGGAAGTCGATCCGCACCGGTATGTCATCGGTCGGTGAACCACCTGGCTCCGCGGCCGTGCCGATGCTTACCCGGTTGGACTCACTTCCCTGACTTATCACCGGTGGCGCAAAAGACAGACCCGGCGCCGGCGTCACGGGAGTTGCGCCGCTGGCCCTCAGTCGCTCTTGTTCCGCCTCCCACCCCCTCGTATACTCCGCGCGCCGACGGGCGGTTTGGGCAGGACGTCCATTCATAGGCCGCGGCTCACGACTCTGGGCGCCCGTCTCCAAGGAGGGACGACGATGGCCAACGCGACTCGACCCATCATCGGCATCAATGCGGACTTCGTGCCGGCGTCGAAAGTGACGCGGGCCCACGGACGCGTCCATGCCGGCTATTTCGACGCCGTGCTGACGGCCGGCGGTTTGCCCCTCGTGTTGCCGCCGATCGGCCGCGAGCAGGACATCGACGCCCTGTTGGATCGTCTGGACGGCGTTGTTCTCAGTGGCGGCCTCGACATGGACCCGCGGCGAAACGGCCAACCGCCCCACCCGGCTGCGCAGCCGATGGCGGAACGCCGTGAGGACAACGATCGCATCTTGGTTCGCCGTGTCATCGATCGGCAGCTTCCCGTGCTCGGCATCGCGCTTGGCATGCAGCAACTCAACGCCACGCTGGGCGGCAGCCTCTATTTGCACATCCCAGCCGACTTGCCCCGAGCATTGCCGCATCGCGATCCCGAGTGCGGCACGCACCGCCACGCCGTCCTGATCGAGCCGAATACGCGCTTGGAGGAGATTTACGGCGGCGGCGAAATTCGCGTGAACAGCTCGCACCATCAGGCCGTGCGCCAGGTCGGCGACGGTTTGCGCGTGGGCGCTCGGGCCCCCGATGGCATCATCGAGGCGATTGAAGCCGTCGATCCCAACTGGTTCTGCGTTGGCGTGCAATGGCACCCAGAATCCGAAACGGCGTCCGCCCTCGACGCGCAACTCTTCGAGTGCTTCGTGCAAGCCTGCGCCCGGAACGCTTCCCCGCTCCAGGTCGCGGCATAGACAGCAATCAGGAATCAGGAATCGGGAATCAGGAATCAGACGATCCGGATTCCCGATTCCCGATTCCCGATTGCCGATTCCCAATTCCCGATTCCTCCCATGTCTAGCCGCTGGCTTATTGGTCTGGCATGTGGCTCCAGTTGCGACGGCGTGGATGCTGCGCTCGTCGAGGCGACCGGCGTCGGCATCGACTTGCAGATACGGCTGCTGCAAGCGGTGCATCAACCGTATGGTCGGGACCTGCCTGCGGTTCTCGGGCGGGTTGCGTGCGGCGGACCGTGTGAAACCAAGCAATTTGCACTACTGCATCGCTTGGTCGGCGAGACACTGGCGACGGCGGCGCGGCAAGTGGCCGATCGCGCCTGCTTCAGCCTGCAACGCGTGCAGTGCATCGGCTGCCCGGGTCAAGCCGTCTGGCAGGAATCGGAGGGAAGATTTCTCGCGGCGCTCGATTTGGGAATGGCGGCCGTGGTCGCCGAACGTACGGGGATCACAACGGTGAGCGACTTCCGGGGCCGCGATCTTGCCGCGGCCGGTCAGGGTGTTCCCGTCGGCGCGATGGCGGACTACCTGCTCTTTCGTCACCCCGCGGAGCATCGCGTCGTCGTCCACCTGGGCGGCGTTTCGCGCGTGGTGTTCCTGCGCGCCAACGGCCGCTTCCAAGACGTTGTCGGCTTCGAGGCCGGCCCGGCCGGTGATTTGCTCGATGCCCTCATCGCGCACTTCACAGGCGGCCGTGAGACGTGCGACGCGGGTGGGAAACACGCTGTTCAAGGTCGTTGTCTAGAGCTTCTGCTGCAACAGTGGCTTGCGCAGCCGTACTTCCAGCGTCGGCCGCCCAAAGCACTCCCGTCGCATCTGTTTGGCAAGGAGTTTGTCACCGAGGTGATTGCGGTAGCGAAGGAGAATAATGCGGGGCGGCACGACGTGCTCTGCACGGCGACGCACTTCGTCGCTCACGCAGTGGTTGAATCGCTCCGGCGGTTCGCCCCGGAATATGCGCCGGAGCGCGTGCTGCTTACGGGGGGCGCGACGCGGAATGGTCTGCTCTGGCACCTGCTCCAGCAGCAGCTTCCGGGCGTGGCCCTGGAACGAACCGACGGCTGGGGCGTGCCGGCCGGTGCGCATAAGGCGATGTCGAGCGCGGTGCTCGCCGCCTTGACGCTCGACGGCATTCCCGCCAGCATCCCGTCCGCGACCGGCGCCGCGGGCGCCCGCTTGCTCGGCAGCCTAACGCCGGGTTCGACGACGAATTGGGCTCGTTGCCTGTCGTGGATGGCGACACAGACGGCGCCGCTGGTGATGGCGTACGAGAGCGAGAATTGGTAACGAAGTGGGCCCCCGTGGTCCGGGCGCCGCTCATTTTCGTTTTTCCACCTGCCAGTCTTCCTTCTTCTTCGTCGGCTCCAACTTTCCGTCGCCGAGGAGCCAGTAGACCGGCGATTGCAAGTTCTCGACCTTTTCTTTGCCAAAGTGAATCGTATCCAGCTCCAGGGTGTCATCGATGTTGAAGGTTAGAAAATCGCCCGGGTCGTGGCCGAAATGCTCCAGCCCTTCCTTCGACTTATCCCACACAATCGCGGACGCCATGTCGACGGGGACCCAACCGACGCCCGCGGCGAAGAACTCCGCTTTGACATGCCATTGATAATAGGGGAGTTCGCCTACCTTTTCGACGGGCTTGGCCGATTCCGCCCAGCGGCCGGCGAGCGTCCGTGCCGGCACGCCGTTGGCGCGCAGTACGGCAACGATTAGCGTCGACAGTCCCCCGCAGTCCGACTTGCGCGCCCGGCAGACGGCGGCGGGATGAATATCCATCCCCTCTTTGAATTCATAGGTAAACTGCGCGCGGATTTTGAGGAAGACCCGACGGGCGAAATCGACATCCGCTTCGTTCGGCTGGCGGTGCAGTTTCTCCTCCTCCATCCACTTCTTGACGTCGGCGCCGCCGAAGTCGATCAGCCCCAGCTTCAGCAGAGCGTTCTTTCGCTCGTCGGCGCTCAGGGTCGTGACTTCCGGCGGCTTCTCGCCGGAACGCAACGGGCGCAGATTTCGTGAACGGAGCAGCGCCTCATAGGTCACTTGGATCGGCACGCCCTTCGTCAAATCCGGACCGCGCGCGCGTGCCCGCAGCACCTGTTGGCGCAGCGGGCTTTGCTCCCGAAAAGTCTCGCCGGAAGGTTTCAGATTGCTCCGCACCTGAATTTGTGAGGGCAGCTCGGGGAGTTGGCCCGCGTAAATGATCCACTCCTTCGCTTTGAAGTTCGGCACACGTATTTCGTACGTCAACACGGCGCGCACGCGCCCGACGTCGCGCGACTCCAAGACATACGCGGGTGCGCTGTCCACATCGCCCGGCAGCCAGGCGATGCACGAGAGGAGAACAGGAGCGAGCATGGCTCTAACCTCGAAACGTGTGACGATGCAGGCTTTCCGGCTGACTTAATCTGGCAGAGATCGAATGGCGCTGCAACTTCTTCACGCCGCGAGCGCGGCGATGGTTGTCCACGGACGCGAGCGTTGTAGACTGGACGGCATGTCCACTGCCTCATGGCGACTGGCTCGCGGTTATCGTTTTGCCGGCGTTCCTTGCGGCGTGCGGCCGGATTCGCCGCCCGAACGGCTGGATCTGGCTCTTGTCGTAAGCGCTACGCCCGCGGCGGCGGCCGGCGTCTTCACGCAGAACCGCGTCTGTGCCGCGCCAGTGCAGGTATGCCGCGAACGGCTGCCCCGACCGGATGCCGGCGGCGTCGTGATCTGTTCCGGCAACGCGAATGCGTGTACCGGCCAGCGCGGGCTCGACGACGCACGCCGGATGAGCGCGCTTGCCGCGGAACGAGCAGGATGTCGTGCCGAGCAAATGCTCGTTTGCTCGACGGGCGTCATCGGACGCCATCTGCCGATGGAGCGGATCGAGGCCGGAATTGCCGACGCCGTGGGACGACTAGAGTCATCGGCGGCGGCTCTTGAGCGGGCGGCACACGCCATATTGACCACCGACACGCACATCAAGGTGAGCACGCGCGAGCTTTCCGTCGCCGGCGCCGCCGTGCAGGTGACGGGATTCGCCAAAGGGGCGGCAATGATCGGCCCCAACATGGCGACGATGTTGGCATTCGTCTTTACCGACGCCGCCGTCGCACCGGAAGACCTGGCGGCGCTGGCCCGCCGTGCCGCCGGTGCAACGTTCAATTGCGTTTCGGTAGAAGGGCACACCAGCACGAATGACACGCTGCTTTTGTTTGCAAACGGCGTCGGCCCGCGGCTGGGAGCGGACGACCGCGTGTACTTCGATGCCGCGGTGACCGAAGTGTGTGCCGATCTTGCGCAGGCGATCGCCGGCGATGCGGAAGGCGCGACGCACTTCGTGACGATTGAAGTGGAGGGCCTTCGCGACGACCACGAAGCCCGGCAAGTCGCAAAAACGGTCGCGGAGAGTCCCCTCGTCAAGACCGCGATTTTCGGCGCCGACCCGAATTGGGGCCGCATCGTGTCCGCCGCCGGATATGCCGGCGTTTGTTTTGAAGAACGGGACCTGTCCCTTTGGGTCGGCGACCTGCTGCTTTACCACCAAGGCACGCCGCAGCTCTTCGATGCCGCGACGGCATCGGCCTACCTCAAGAATCACCGCGACATTCACTTGCGCCTACGCTTCACGCTCGGTTCCGGACGCTGCATTTTTTGGACGTGTGACCTAGGTTACGAATATGTGCGGTTAAACGCCGACTATACCACGTGACCTTGCCCTGCCGCGCTACAATGCGGACGCCCGTCAGCGCGACCCCCATTCAATCCTTGTTTTTTGATGAATGAACCAAAGCCGCCCTTGGACTCACTCATTGACCTTTGCCGGGTCAATCGCTTCTACGGCGACTTCCATGCCTTGCGTGACGTTTCACTGCGGCTCGCGCCGGGACGCATCGGCCTGCTGGGACCGAATGGGGCCGGCAAATCGACGTTGCTCAAAATCCTCCTTGGCCTCTTGCCGCTCTCATCGGGAACGGGTCATGTGCTCGGTTATGACCTCGCCCACGCCGGCGCCGACCGGCGACGGGCGATCGGCTACATGCCGGAAGCCGACGCCTTGATTCCGGGATTGAAAGGCGCCGAGTATGTGGCTCTCGCCGGTGAGTTGTACGGCATGCCGCGGCGGCAAGCGCAACGGCGCGCTCACGAAGTGCTTTCTTCTTTGGACCTGGAAGACGCCCGCTATCGCAGGTTGGAGGAATACTCGACCGGCATGAAACAGCGGCTCAAGTTGGCGCAGGCGTTGGTTCACGATCCGCCCGTGCTGCTGCTTGACGAGCCGACGAGCGGCCTCGACCCGACCGGGCGCGACGCGATGCTCCGTCTGCTGCTGGCGATGGGCCGCGACCACGGCAAGTCGCTCTTGCTTTCGACGCATCTGCTCGGCGACGTGGAACGGGTGTGCGAATCGGTCGTAATCTTGCACCAGGGCCAGGTCGTGAAGCAGGGGACGGTCGCCGACTTGCGGACCCGGCGGCAAGATCGTTATCGCTTACAAATCCAGGGCGACCCGAAGGCGTTCCTGGAGGAGTTGCGCCTTGAAGGCGCGCACGTGCTCCAAGACAATGGACGAGGCGAATGGACGGTGACCGTCCCGCCCGGCTGGGTGACGCGTGCTTTTTTCGCCCTGGCCGACAACCACGATGTGCTGCTGCGCGGGTTACAGCGCGACGACGAGGACCTGGAAGAGCTGTTCCACCGCGTGCTGGCGGAAAGGGGCAAGGAATCAGGAATCGGGAGTCGGGAATCAGGAACCGGGCAGCCTGATTCCTGATTCCCGATTCCTGATTCCTGACTGAAATGGGCGTCGATTTGCTGCACTACCGACCGTGGCGAGGCCGCTTTCACGGTCCGTTTGCCGGCGTTTGGCCGATCGCGCGCGTGGCGTTGTGGATGATGTTTCGCCGCAAGCTGTTTTGGGTCATTTACGGCCTCGGGCTTTCGCTGTTCCTGCTCTTTTTCTTCGGGCAGTATCTGCTCGCCTGGTCGGAATCGCAGCTCGGCGAATCGACCGTGTCCATCATGGGCGTCAAGGAAGACCCTCGGCGCATCGTCGATTTCTTCAAATCGCTGTTGAAGATGAACGGCAGCGCCGAAACGTACCGCAATTATTTCTGGTACCAGGGCTACATGGTAATGGTGGTCCTCGCCCTGGCTGGCGCGATTGTCGTGGGCAACGACTTCCAATTCGGCAGCTTGCCCTTTTATCTCTCGAAGCCGGTGTCGCGTTGGCACTACTTGCTGGGCAAATGTCTGGCGGTCGCGGTGTTCATCAATTTGATGACGACGCTGCCAGCGATCGCGCTGTTCGTCCAATACGGCCTGCTCGATTCGTGGGATTATTTCGTCGATCAGTCTCGTTTACTCGGAGGTATTCTTGGATACGGCCTGGTGCTGACGGTGTGTTGGTGCCTGTTGTTGATGGCGACCGCCTGTTGGCTGCGGCGCACCGTGCCGCTCACCATGGCGTGGACCGCTCTGTTTTTCTTCGTGCCGGCGCTAGTGCGCGGGCTCGTGGATGTGCTGCACTACGACGCCCGCTGGCGGCTGCTCGATTTGTGGAACTGTGCGTATCTCGTGGGCAATCGGCTGTTGGGAATCCCTCATCGGGCGATCAGCCCGAGTCCTCAGCCGCCGGTCTACCTGGCGGCATTGGTCCTTGGAATAACGTGCGTAATATGCCTGAGCTACTTGAACCTGCGGATCCGCGCGGTCGACATCGTGCGGTAGCAGATGCTGCGTCGAATCCGGATTCAGGAATCAGGAACCGGGAGTCTGGGATCAAGGCCCCGGTTTCCCGATTCCCGATTCCCGATTCTCGCACGCCGCCGCTCTTGCTCTTCGAGCATGTCTCGAAGTGGTACGGACCCGTCATTGGCGTGAACGAGGTGACGTTGGAGCTGCGGTCCGGCATCACGGGCCTGGTCGGCGCCAACGGCGCGGGTAAGAGCACGTTGCTGCGCCTCGCGACCGGGCAACTGCGGCCCGATCTCGGCGTGGTCCGTGTCCGCGGCCAGCACGCGACCACCGCCGCCGCCAAGCGCCGCGTCGGCTACTGCCCGGAGGTGGACCGTTTCTATGAAGACATGTCCGGCCGGCAGTTCGTCGAGGCGATGACGCGACTGTGCGGCTACCCGCGCGGCGAAGCGCGGCGGCGCACGGGCGAAGTGCTGGAACTCGTCGGCATGGCTGGCCGTGCGGAGCCGCGGCTGCGCGGTTACTCCAAGGGGATGCGCCAACGCATCAAGCTCGCTCAGGCTCTCGTCCACGATCCGGAGCTGCTCGTCCTCGACGAGCCGTTGAGCGGCATTGATCCCGTCGGCCGGGCGGAGTTCGTCGCGTTGTTTCACGAGCTGGCTCGGCGCGGCAAATGCCTCGTCGTCTCGAGCCACGAACTGGAAGAGCTGGAGAAGCTCACCGACCACGTCGCGATCATGGCGCGGGGACGCATCGCCGCCGTCGGGACGCTGGCGCAGATCCGCGAGCTGCTCGACGATCAGCCGCTGTCGATCCGCGTGAACAGCGACCAGCCGCGCAAACTCGCCGGCGATCTGCTTCGTCTTGAGGATGTTGTCGGCGTCGAGCTCGGCACGGAAGACGCCTTAGTGGTCCGTGCGCGCAATCCGCGCCGCTTCTTTCGCGCCTTCACGGGTCTGGTGCTTGAAGAGGCCTACGACGTCCGCCATCTCGAGACGCTGGATGATTCGGCGGAGGCAATCCTGAGTTACTTGCTCGGAGCACGCCGTTGAGCACGGAGCAGAGAATCGACGAACGCGGTGTACGGATCGAAGGGGAAACAATCCCGTCCGGTCCGTCGGCTCGTTTGGGCGCGCCCGCGCACGATTCGACACCCTCCGTGTGGCGCATGTGGTGCTACCTCGTCTGGTTTTCGATGCAGCAGCACGCGCGGGCCCGCCAAATGGTTTGGATGGCGCGTGGGCTGCTTATCATCACGGTCGCGACGGTGGCGGTGAACACGGCGAACGGCCGGTGGACGATGGCCTACCGCCGGGAGCCGCGCTGGCTCGCCGTAAATGTCCCCGGACCGACGATCGCGGAGTCGTTGCACGGCGTGCGCGTCGCCGAGATACCGCCCGCCGTCCTCGGTTCGACGCCCGCCGCGGGCGTACACGAAGCAATCTGGGCAAGCGCCCAGGCGGCTCTCGATCATTCCGGTCTCGTCGTTTTCTCGCAGGGGATCGTCTTCTCCGTTTTTCTGAGTTTCTTGCTGCCGATCTGGTGCCTGAGCTTCGCCACCGAAGCGCTCGGGGCGGAGCGGGAGGGGAGCAGCCTGGTCTGGCTGCTCACGCGGCCCATCCCGCGGCCGGCGATCTACCTGGCGAAGTATGTCGCACTGTTGCCGTGGGCGCTGGTGCAAACGCTCGGCGGTTTCGCGCTGATTTGTGCCGTTGCGGGCTGGCCGGGGGCGCTCGCGTTTCGGCTCTACTGGCCGGCGGTGCTGTGGGGCACCATCGCCTTTTGCGCGCTCTATCATTTAATGGGAGCTTGCTTCCGGCGCGCGGCGATCGTGGCGATCTGCTACTCGTTTTTCCTGGAAACGATCCTCGGCAACATGCCGGGTTACATGAAGCGCGTGAGCCTTGGTTTTTACACGCGCTGCGTGATGTTCGACGCGGCGGGCCAATACGGCGTGCAACCGGAGAAGCCGTCCGTCTACTTGCCGGTGGATGGGACGACTGCTTTACTGGTGCTTATCGGCCTTACCGTTGTTTTGCTCGCGGTCGGCATGGTGGTGTTCACCCGCACGCAATACCAGGACGTGGCGTGACATGAAAGCGCGAGACGAGGCGAGCGACGACTTGCTGGCGACCGCGAATGCCGGGCGGGGCTCGCCGCTGCACGGCTTCCAGGGCGACCGCGCGGTTCGGCCGGAGTATCAGGGCCCGCCGTTCGGCGTGACGGTCGCCGTGAGCCGCGAAGCCGGAGCGCGCGGCGGCACCGTCGCTCGCCGGACCGCAGAGAAACTCGGCTGGCAGGTCTATCACCAGGAGCTGCTCGAGTACATTTCGCAAGAAGCATCGTTCCGCGGCGACTTGCTCGACAACCTGTCGCCCGCCGCCGCCCGCTGGGCGGAAGAACGGCTCGAAGTGCTTCTGCATGCACAGAACCTGAGCCAGCATCCGTCGATTCTCAACCTGGCCCGCGTCGTGCTCGCGCTCGGCGCGCAGGGCGAAGCGGTGATCATCGGCCGTGGCGCCGGTTGCATTTTGCCCGCGGCTTCGACGTTGCACATTCGCATCATGGCGCCGCTCGACGACCGCATCGCTTACATGAGCGACTGGCTGCGGCTGACGACGGGAGAAGCGGCGGATCAGGTTCATCGCCGCGACAGCCGCCGGGCGGAGTTTATCTCGACGCATTTCCACCGCCAGCCGAGCGACATCTATCAATATGATTTGCTTCTGAATTCCAGCTTGCTCGGCGGCGATTTGTGTGCCGAGCTGATCGCTCAGGCCGCGCGTTCCAAAGCAGCAACTCGTTCGCATTCCCCCTCGCGCTGAGCAACGATGCGTCACGATGCTTCCGACAAGCCGGCAGCGGCGAATTTCACGGCCTTGGCGGAACAGGCCCGCGGCAACCCACCGGAAGTGGCGCTGGTGTTGGGTTCCGGAATGGGCCCTGTCGCGCGCCGGGTGACGCCGTTGTGCCAAATTCCCTTTGCCGACGTGCCGGGAATGTCCGCGACGACGGTGAGCGGGCACGCCGGCAGTTTAACCTTGGGGACGTGGGCCGGTCGCCGCATTCTGCTCTTTGAAGGCCGTTTGCACTTCTACGAAGGCTGCCCCTGGCGGAGCGTGACGCTGCCGGTCGAAACCGCGGCGTTTCTCGGCGTCCGAACGCTGCTCCTGACCAACGCCGCGGGCGGCATCCATGAAGCGCTCGCACCGGGAAGCTTGATGGCCATCCAAGATCACATCGAATGGACACGGGATTACTGTTGGCGACCGCTCGAACCAACTTTGCATTGCGGTTCGCGCCCGTCGCCGTATTCGACCCGGCTGCTTCAGTGTCTTCGGCAAGCGGGTAAGAATCTTGCGCTCGACTTGCACGAAGGCGTCTATGCCTGTGTCACGGGACCGTCCTATGAGACACCCGCCGAAATTCGTGCATTGCGCGTCTGGGGCGCGGCCGCGGTCGGCATGTCCACGGCCCGCGAAATCCGGGCGGGGCATGACCGCAAGCTGGAATGTGCGGCGATTTCGTGCATCACCAATCGCGCGGCGGGCTTGAGTGAGGGGCCCATTCACCACGGGGAAGTGCTATCGACGGCGGCAGCCCGCGCCGAGCCGCTTGCCGATTTGATTGCAGAGTTCCTGCGTTTGTCCGCCCTTGCCGGGTCTTGAACCAGCCGCTATCATCCCTGTTTAACCGCTTGTGCGGCGCGCGGCCAAACACGCCTTCAAACCCCAAAGACAGAACGCCATGTCCATTGACAAAAGTCTTCGTCGCAAGAACACACTGGCTCGCGCTCGCAACGTGCTAACACGCGGCGAGCGTATCAAGGTGCTGCAGGAAGAAGACCGTTGGCCGGCCGGGCGCAGTCCATACGGCTTGCCGAAAGTAAAGGTCCTCAAGGTCGTCGTCAAGAAGGCGAAGAAGGCCAAGGAGGAAGAGAAGGCCGAAGGGGCGGAGGGCGTCGAGGGCGCTGCCGCCGCCGCTGCACCCGCCGCGGAGAAGAAGCCGGAGAAGAAGCAGGAGAAAAAGGGCGATAAGAAGTAAACTCGTCCGCTTGGGTCTTCGGATCGGCACATCGAACAGTAGAAACGCGAAAGCGACCGGAGCCAAAGCTCCGGCCGCTTTTTTGTTTGCGTGAGCTGCAATGACTCAACGCTACGGTTTGACCGACTCGTTAATGCGAATCCGACCGCGGACCGGTTCAGCTGCGCCGCCGTCCTTCTTCAGTTCCCGACGCAAGTTCTCCACTTCGCGGCTCAACTCGTCCAAGCGCTTCTCAAGAGCCTTCATCCGCGCATCGCCGTCCTGGGGGCCGGCGAGGCGGTAGCCGTACACTTTGCCGTCCGGCGTCGAAGTGACGGTGAGCTGGCCCGGCTTGACATCGGCCGTGCCGGTGATCGCCAGATGGCCTGGCTTGCCGTCCGGCGACGCAATGATCGTGTACCGCCCGGGCTTGCCGTCCGCGACACCCGTAATGGTGACGCGACCCTTGTCGTCGGCGTTCACGCCATCCACCGACTTGAAGATAAACTCCTGTTTCTCGACGAAACCCGGCTTTCCGTCGACCTTACCTTCGATGATCTTGACCGGTACGCCGCTTCGCTGCTGGATGACGCCGTCCTTCATGATCAGTTCAATCACTTCCTGCTTCTTCGTGCCGTCCGGCGTTACGACGAACACCGCGCGCTTTTCGAGGTTTTCCTTCTTGTCTTCCACAAGGCCTTTGACGCGTGCCGCTCTGAGTTTGGCTTCGGCCTCCGCGAGTTGAGCGCGCAGCTTGGCGACGTCGGCCTCATAGCTGCTCAGATCCGCTTTCTTTTTGTCGGCGACCTTATCGTCCTCCGCAGCGGTGCGCGCCCAACTCGGCACCAGCGGCAGAATTAACGCGCCCAGGCAGAAGACGCCCAGGACGCCGCGCCAGGACAGGCCCTTCGGTGTAGTTCCCCGCATAATCATGGTCAATCTCCTTCGCAGGTCTTGAACTTGCCCGAGCCCGCTTGCCGCCGGCGGCAGGACGGGACGAGCTTCGGAAAGAAAATCCACGGTTTCAACAAGGGCCGTCGCATACGAGCGCGCCGACCCCGGCAACAGCGACACGACCCAGGCGTCGCAGCATTGTTCCTCCGCTTCCTGCAATTCGCGCCGCGCCCACCAGACGACCGGGTGCCACCAGTAGAGGCACGTCACCAGCAGCTCCAGCCCGCGGACCCAGTTGTCCCGGCGGCGCAGGTGGGCCAATTCATGCACAAGCAGCGTGGCCAACTGGTCGTCGCTGACGCGCTCGAGCAGCTCCTCGGGCAGCAGCAGGCGTGGCGGTCCGCCGAACGACCACAGCATGGGCGAGATGCGCCCCGGCACCAGGTACACTCCGGGGCACTGTTCCAGCCCCATGCGCGCGGCCAGGCGGACCGCTCGTTGTTGGAGCCACGGCGGCGCTTCCGACGCGTGGCGGAGGAGCTGGTGAAACTGTCCGATGCGCACGCACATCAGAAGCAACCAGCAAAAGGCGCCTCCCGTCCAGACGCCCAGAGCCGCGGTCTGCCACTCGACGGTGGGAAACGTCCATTGCGTGGACGTGGTTTCTTCTGCCGTCAGTGCGGTCACGGTTTCGGCGCCGCGTTCCCTATCTGGAATGAACGCGCCGGGCGGCTGCATCACGCTGGCGTATTGCAAGCGGCCGCCCTCCTCAACCGCGCGGTCTTGCGGCACGACGGCAAACAACTCGAGCGCCTGGGGGTCGGCGGCGGGGCGTTCGGCGAGCGCGGTCGGGGCCAGCCAGCCGAGCACCGGAACGTCGAACAGCGGCGGCGTGACAAGTTTAATGAGGACCAGGAGCCACAGCCCGTGTACCACCGCCGGCCGCCGGCAAAAATAGCCAACCGCGGCCGCCACGACCGCCAGCACGGTCGCCGCCAGGGCGTTGCTCAATGCCACGTGTACGATCGCGTCCATCGGCTCCCCCTCTCAGCGCCGTTGGCCTTTGGTCGATTTTGGATCGAGCCGGTCGATGAGGTCGCGTAGTTCCTGTCGTTCGCGCGCCGAGAGACGCTGGGCGCGAACGAGATGGGTGAGCAGCGGCGTCAGCGAGCCGCCGCAGAGCTTCTCCGCCATTTCTTCGAGCCGCCTGCCGATCAACGCCGTGCGGTCGATGCGCGCGACGAACGTGTGCGCCGCCGTGCTCCGGTCCCGCGCCACACAGCCCTTTAGTTCCAACCGTTCGAGCAGCTTTTGCACGGTGGCGTAATGCGCCGTGCCGCCGCTGGGGTAGAGCGAGTCGGTCAACTGCCGGATCGTCGCCGAGCCCTGATCCCACAAGACTTGCAGGATGCCTAACTCGGCGTCGGTCACGTCCTGTGGCATGCGCGCCATGGTGTCCCTCCGCATCAGACTTGGTGTCTGAGCAAGATACTAAGACAGAAAGTCTGACGTGTCAAGCGCACTTCCACGGTCCGTTTGGCGCCCGTGCAATCAAGAGGTGGTTTTGCTGGTGTGAAAGCGTCGGACCGCGCTCAGCGTGGCCGCGGCGCGCCGGCTCGCTTTTCGAGCGGCAGCAACAGTTTATCGGGCACATCCGCCTGCGCCCGCGCGGGCGGTCGTATACCCAACGCACGGGACAAGATGACGGGAACCGCAAGCGGCGTTACGCGCTCTTGGCGCACGCCGGGTTGCACGCCCGCGCCGTAGACGAGGAGCGGCACGTGCGTGTCGTAAGCGTGCGGCGACCCGTGGGCGGACCCGGTCAACAGGGGAACGCACAGGTGATACGGCTTCAGAACGAAAAGAACGTCGCCGCTGCGCTCGGCGTAGTACGAGCGGCGCAACGTCTGTCCCAGCGCATCGTCCGCGGGCAGTCCAGCGAGCAATTGCGTGCGCGTGTACGCCGTGAGGACGCCCGGTTGCTGCTTCAACCAATCCGCCAACGCGCGCTCCACCTCCGCGGGGACGAGACCCAACGACTGAATCGTTGACTGCTTCAAATAAATATCCTCGTCGGCGGCGCCCGCGATGAAAACGGCTTTGGCGTCCTGCTTGTGAAACCGCGTCGCGAGATATTCCTCGGCCTGGCTTCGTAAGAGGGAGGGAGACAGCCGAACCGCTTCCTTCCCCTGAGCCTGCGACACTTCCGGCAGCGGGCACATGCCGTGGTCGGCGGTCAGTGCCAGCACGTACCGGCCCTTGCCCACCTTCGCATCGAGGCAGGTGAGCAAGTCGCGCATGATGAGGTCCGACCGCAGAGTGGCGTCGAACACTTCCTGCGAATCCGGGCCCCAAATATGTCCGATCGGATCATTACTGGAGAAACTGACGCAGAGCAGATCGGGCGTGTCGTTGCCGCCCAGATGCTCCGCGTCGATGGCCCGCTTCACCATTTCCAGCAACAATTCATTGCCGAAGGGCGAGTTGTACAGGGAAAGATAATACGGAGCAAGCGGCGCTTTCGACGACCCGAGGCTCGCCATCGGATGCGGGAAAGTCCGTCCCTGCGCAGCGCCGATGCCTTCGCCTTTGACGTCGTCGGGACCGCTGAGCGCGTCGTAGTCAAGATCGGGCCGCAGCCGATCCCATGATTTGCCGAACCAACGGTCCGCCGGCCGGGCTCTGTTGAATGCCGCAACCCAAGGGTGCAGGGTGTCGCGGTAATAAGTCGAGGTGACCATCAGCCCGCTCGTTGCGTCGAGCCAGTAACACGCATCGGGTCGTTTTCCGGCCGGCAGTGCGGCGGAGCGATCCTTGAAAGAGAGCGATACGACCCGGCCTCTCCCGCCCGTTCCTTCCTTCAGAGCATCTCCGAGCGCGGGCGCCAACATCCGTTCGGGCGACACGCCGGTGGGCTTTTTGCTGAGTTTGATTCCTGGCGCCGGCGGCGGCACGCGCTGCCAGCGGTTCGTCTCCACGCAACCGACCGATTCGCCGGTGACGCGATCCAGCCATTCGTTCCCGACGATGCCGTGAACCGCCGGCGCGCACCCTGTCGCGACCGAGGCGTGGCCCGCGGCGGTAACGGTGTGGGCGTACGGGTAATGGCAATTCTGAAACCATGCGCCGTCCTTAAGCAGGCGGCGGAAGCCATCGTCGCCAAATTGCGCTTGCCAGCGCTGCAAGTAATCGCCGCGCAGTTGATCGAAAATCACCAACACGGCCAGGCGCGGTCGTCGCGCAACAGTCGCATCGTCTGCCGAGGGGCTGGCCGTTTGGAAGCCAACGCCCATAAGCAGCGTCAGCGCCAGCGCCGCGAACAGCGAACGGATGCGAAACGACAGCGGGTGCATGCGCACGGACTCCCTGGGCGTCGGCGAAAAGCCAATCGTAGCGACGGCCGCGATCACGAACAAGGAAGGTTGCGCGAAGCGTTTATGAAGAGGCGCCCGCAGCGAAGTCCCTCAAACGGGTTTGCTCGCATTGATCACGCGGTTAACCGACGCCACGCCGATTTCCGCGACCTGGACAGGATCGATTTGCCAAATGGCCGGGTTCATCAATTCCAACGACACCCAGCCGTCGTAGCCGATTTTCGCAAGTTGCTGCATGATCGGCTGCAAGAGGAAATCGCCGTCGCCGGGAAGGACCCGATCGGCGTCGGTCGCCAATTCACGCGGCACGCCGGCGATGTCGCAGACCTGGACGAACGCGAGATTCGCCGCGCTGAGCATCTTGAGATCCTCGAACTTGCTGGGGCCCGTGTAATAATGAAACACGTCGAGATTCACCCCGACATTGGGCTCGTCGCACTGCGCGATCAGTCCCAATGCCGTATTCAAACACGAGCAAAAGGTAGAACGGCCGCGGAATTCCAGCGCGAGGCGGACGCCGAAGCCTGCCGCCCATTGCGCCGCCTGCTTGAGCGAAACAACGGCTCGTTCCAGGCTGGTTCCGTCGATGGTTTCCACGAAATCCGCCACCACAAGCAACGTTGGAATTCCAAACTGTTGACACAAATCGAGTCGGCGGCGAAAGTCGTCGAAATGGGCGCGGCGTTGTTCGCCCTGGGAGAGAAGCAGCCCGCCTTGATACGACGCGGCTGCCAGGGTCATCTGCTTCGTTTCTAGGAGTCGGCGTGTTTCGTCGGCGGAGTGTTTTTCCAGGTGCTGCTCTAACTTGGTGAGCCAAACTTCCATCGCCGTGCAGCCGCCGCGGGCGTAGGCGTCCACGTCGTCGGCAAACGCGCGGGGCAGCGTGGTCGCTTCACTAATGCAAGGTCGCATGATGTTGGGTATTCTAGCGCGACGGCGGCGCAGGAACACGGCCTTTTTTCCCGCCGCAACGGATACAGGTCGTTCGTGCAAGGGGACGTTGCGTGCAGCCCGCTGTCGATCTCGTCTTTGATCTCGATCAGGATTTATACCACGCTTCCGCTGTCTACGCCGGGCTCGATGCGCTGGCTCGGCGTGGGGTGGTGCGGCTGCGGTTTCGACGGCCGGCATTGCGGGAGCGGGATTTGACGGCCGACCCCTTCACCGTGTGTTTAGAGCTGCGCGCTCCGGGCAGCCCCAAGCCGCCGCTCGTGGCGATCGATCTCCACGATCAGAGTCACGTATTCGCTACCGCGGTTCTAGAGCGGTGCGACAGCTATTTCAAACGGAGCTTCCACGGGCCGGACCTCGCCGCGCTACCGGGAAATCTGCTCTGCAAGATAAGGCCCTTCGGATTGAATTACGCGTGCCGGACTTTTGGGAGCACGCGCCGACTTTTCCAGCGCGCGGCGCTAGGACTTGCGTTCCGGGGCATCGTCGGCATCCGGCGGCTGCGCCATCATGTCGCCCTGCCGAAGATCGGCGCCTTCGAGCAAGGCCCCGCGGCCGTCGTCGAGCCGACCATCGTTTTTCAAACGCGCGTTTGGGAAGCGCACGAGGCGGCTCCCGGAGAGAGCGAGGCGATCAACGAAGAGCGCGTCGCGCTCCTCCGCGCGCTGAAAAACGCTTTCGGGGCGCGCTTCCGGGGCGGTCTGGTCCCGACGCCGCTGGCGCTCGCGCGTTACCCGCGTGACGTCTCGATTCACCCGTCGAGACGCACTCGCTACACCGCGATGAGCAAGCGGAATCTGATCGGGATCTACACGCGGGGACTGCACGATTCGACAGCATTCAAATTGCCGGAGTATCTGGCGGCCTCCCAATGCATCGTCGCCGAGCCGCCGCGGAATGAATTGCCGGTTCCGTTGGTGATAGGGAAGCACTTTCTCCCGTTCGCGAGCGCGGACGAGTGTGTCGCGGCGTGTCACCGTTTGTTCGCCGAGAAGGATCTCGCCACAAGAATGCGGCACGCCAACCATGAGTACTATGTGTCAGAGGTTGAACCCGCCGCGCACCTTGGCCGCGTGTTGCAGAACTTCCTCGGCTTGCCCCATGAGCCTCCGTGGTCCGCCGGCGGCGTAGCGAATCGGGACTGACTGTTCGTGGGTTGAAGTTGGCGGATAGTTCGTCACCGATTTAGAAAGAGCTTTTCGGCACTCTTGATCGGCAACACGAGGTGCAGCGGATTGTCGGTCAGTGCGACGAATCCGTAGTGCTCATAAAACCCTTTCGCCGATTCGTCCAGGGCGAGCACTTCCACAAGCGCCAATCCGAGAGAACTTGAAAGCCCGATGAGTCGACGCAGGGCGTCGAGAAGAAGCGTCTCGCCCAGCCCTTGACTTTTGGAGCGGGCGTCAACCGCGAGGCGGCCAATCAATCCGGTCGGAACGGCATGTTTGGGGAATTTTCGGGCCAACGCGCGGCTCACGCGCTGAACGGGCAGCGAACTACAAGCAAGCGTGTAATAACCGCATACGTGCAGCTCATCGGGTTGAACCGCCACGTAGGTGCGGCCAATTCTCCGCCGCTCGTATTGACCGGCGAGGGTGTGCAGGAACTCGTTAAGCGACTCGATGCCGCAGTCGAAAGCCTCGCGCTCGTGCCGCTCGTCGAGCGGCTCAATCAACCACGTTTCCGCCATACTTTTTCTTGAACCTTTCGGCCGCCCGAGTCAACTTGGCGTTCGCTCGGGGCGGATTGTCCAGCAGCGACAAAACCAAGTCGCGGTCGGCGTCCGATAAGGCCGGACGCGTTTCCTCAGCGAACGGAAGCTCGTCTTCTGGGATGACCTTGGCTTTGCGAATGCGTATTTCGGTTTCGCTCAGTTGCTCAATCACGACGGTGGCGTTGGCAAATGCTTTGGGCAACGTCAGCCGCCCCTTGGCATCGGTCGTGCGCAGCGTGGTAGGCATGGTATTCTCCCTTCGAGGCCATTATTGCCCAACGCGGTCTACTGGTCAATTGGGCGAATCCCACAAACCCAACCGATAGCAATCGCCGGTTTTTCAAATAGACTGGTTCCACCGGGAGGAGTAAGGTCGGTAGAATAGGATGCTACGCGGTCCCATGCCGCCGGACCCCGGACGGAGGTTCCCATGCTCGAACCCTGGCGCCGCGTCTTCCGCTACGGCATCGCCCCGCAACTGCCGCTCGAAGGCCTTGAGGCCCTGCGCCACGGCTTGCTCCGTTTCGATCCGCGCCTCCGTCCCGGCGGCACGGTCGGCAGCGGCCCGTGGTCTCCGGTCAGCACGGCATGTGCGATCGGTTTCGCCGGCTGGAAGGGCCTGTCGCTGGCGACGCCGGAGGCGATTGAGGACTTCTTCAACGAAGTTTGCGCTCGTGCCGATTTGACGCTCGACCAGCCTGGCGCGTGCCGCCACTTCATCCGCTGGTTCGACGAATCGCGCCGTGAATTCGCGTTCCCATTGCTGTTGGCGGAAGTGAACCGGGCGCTTGCGGAACGCACGGAGCAGGCGGCAAGGGGCGATCGACGCGATCTTGGCGCGCTTGGTCCCTTGGCCTCGTTTGGCTAGCATAATGGGCGGAGGAAACTAACAATGGAAGATGCCATACAAGCCATTTTTGAAGACGGTGTCCTACGCCCGCTCGAAACGCTGTCACTACGCCAAAAGCAGCGCGTCTCTCTCCGGATCGACGAAGGGCCGGACCGTGGGGCTGAGCTGGAGGACAAAGGGTTCCTCGAATACTGCCGGGCCGAAGGCGATCCGAACATCACGCTGGAGGAAGTTCGTGAGGCTTTGGCCGTCATTCCCGGATCGATGACCGCTGCCTGTTCCGCCGAGCGCGACGAGGATTAAATGCCTGGCTCGTTTGTGGACACCAGCGCCTTGGCCAAGCATTACCATGTGGAACCTGGGTCCGCTTAGGTGGATCGTCTTTGGGCGGATGTCGGTCGCACTCTTTTCATTTCTCGGGTCGGCGTCGTGGAGGCAGTCTCGGTTTTCGCCGGGAAAGTGCGCAGCGGAGTTCTTTCGCCCTCTGCGTTCACCGTCCTCCGTGAGCGTTTCCTAAGCGACGTCGCGCAGTGGCGACCGAAGTTAGTTCGGATGCTAGTCCAGCATTTCAAGGATGTAGAACGATTAATCCGTCAACACGGCTTGGCCCAAAGGCTTCGTACCCTGGACGCCCTTCAGTTGGCCGTAGCCCTCGATTTGCAAGGCCGTGGGATGGTTGACTTGCTGGTCTCCTCGGACCAGCATCTTCTGGGCGTAGCCAGCGCGGAAGGGATTTCAGTGTTCGATCCGGAACATCCGTGACCTGCCGGTGAGCAAGTGCCTGTCCCATGAGCCGACGCTCCGCTGCCCGACGCGGTCGCATCCGGGGCGGAGCCGGTTTGAATGGTGAGGGCTATAGCCGGCGGGCAGCCTCGCTCGAATCGACGGTTAGAATCAACGCAACGAACTAAAGGAGTCCGCATGCCTCCTACGCTGGCGAACGGCAAGATTTGCTACATCGAGATCCCCGCTGTTGACATCCATCGTTCGGCCGACTTCTATTCCAAGGTTTTCGGATGGCAAATCAGACGGCGGGGCGACGGCTCCATCGCATTCGACGACACGACCGGCGAAGTCAGCGGCACATGGGTGGTCGCTCGGCCGCCGTCGTCGCAACCGGGCCTGCTCCTCTACATCATGGTGGACAGCGTGGCCGCGACCATCGACGCCGTCATCGCCCACGGCGGCCAGCTCGTGCAACCGATCGGCGCGGATGCGCCCGAGGTGACCGCGCGCTTCCGCGATCCCGCGGGAAACGTGCTCGGCCTCTACCAGGATCCCGGCCGATCGACTTCGTCCGAGAAGTAAAACAATCGCTTCGTCGGGGGCATGACTTGACCTGTACGTCACGCTGACGTACAAAGCAATTGGAAATCATTTCAGCAGACCGAAAACGGGGCACGACTTTGGCTACCAAGACAACGAGCGATGCGCGTCTAAACTTCCGCCTGCCCGCTCACCTGAAGGACACGATCGAGCAAGCGGCGGCCCAACAGGGACAGACGGTCAGCGACTTCGCCGTGTCAACGCTGGCACGCACTGCCAAGAAAATCGTCCGCGCGGCGCAAGTGACGGAGCTGTCAAACCGTGACCGGGACATCTTCCTCGCTCTGCTCGACTCCGACGCCAAGCCAAACAAGGCCCTGATCGCGGCAGCGCGCCGCTACAACAAGCACTTCGGCCGCTCATGACCACGCCCGGCTGGAGCATCGAGCGCTTGGAGCGGCGGCACAGCCGAGATCCCTTCGATTGCGGGCAGCCGACGCTCAACGATTGGCTGAAGCTGCGCGCCGGCCAATTCGACCGGAAGGACCTGTCTCGCACTTTCGTCGCAGTACGAGCGGGCGACAACATTGTGCGCGGTTACTATGCCGTTTCCAACCATCACGTCCGCTTCGACGCCTTGTCGCCGCCACAAGCGAAGGGGCTGCCGCGTGTCGATGTTCCCGTCCTGTTGCTCGGACGATTGGCAGTTGATCGGTCCGTTCAAGGTTCAGGACTTGGCTCGCTTCTCTTGATTGACGCGCTTCGACGTGCCGAGCGGCTCGCGCAGCACGTCGGCATCCGGGCAGTGGAAGTGGACGCGATCGATGACGCGGCGAAGGGGTTCTATTTGAAGTTTGGGTTTACGCAGCTCACGGATGACCCGCATCATTTAATGCTGGCGATTGATACAATTCGCAAGCTGCCCCCGCCGCCGTGATGCGTCGGCCGAGTGGGCTGAGGGCCAACGGGAACATGACTACGGCGACGACGGCTCAACGGACGTTTCAGATGCTTGAAAATGAAACGCTTTGGAAACTAACCAAACGCGTTCATGATTTGCTCGCGCGCAAGGGAATTGACCACGCCATTGTCGGCGGCGTCGCGGTGTGTCTCCACGGCTACCGGCGCAATACGGTCGATCTCGATCTCCTCGTTCGGCCAGAGGACACTGCCGGCGTTCGCGCCACTTTTGAGGCCGAGGGATTTCAGTGGTTTCCCAAAGAGAAGGAATTCCGTTCCGTCGCGGGACTGGCCGTTCAACTGCTGATCGCCGGTGAAAGCGAAGGCCGCGGCCAGTCAGCCACGTTTCCGAGCCCGAGCGACGCGGCGCACATAACGCAGATCGAAGGCCTGCCGGTGCTTTCGCTCGCACATTTGATCCAGTCGAAGCTCGCATGCGGCCTGGGCGACATGCGGCGCACGCATAAAGATTTCGCCGACGTTGTCGAGTTGATTGCGATTCACAAACTCGATGGGTCATTCACGCGATTCTTGCACAAGTCCGTTCGCAAGGAGTTTCGCGAGCTTGTTCGGCGCGCGGGCGGCGCGTCGTAAATCGCCTGAAAAGCAAATCGGGCCGGCATGGCTCACTCTTTCGAGTCTGCATGCCGGCCCGTTTTTCAGTGGAGGCGGCGGGAATTGAACCCGCGTCCCTCTCTCCATAAGCCCTTTGCGGACTGCGGACTTGCGGAAACCACGCCGGAACCCTTGGCCCAAACCTTGGCCCGTGAATCGCAAGAAGACCCGGACTTGGCCCGCGTGGTGGACGCCTGGCCGCGGCTGCCGGAAGCGATCCGGCGCGGCATCCTGGCCATGATCGGGACGTAAGCCGGACCCGGCTTCCGGCCGCAAGTACCGCGCAGGAACGTGGCTTGCCCGCGGTGGACGGCCTTTGCAATGAAGGACACGGCTTGGAACCCGTCAGGGGATGGTACAAATCGCGCACGACTGGGCGCGGAAAAACACGCTTCATCGTCAGTGAGTCAGGAAGTAAAAGAACGTCCCGATAATCAATCCGCTGACAGCAAGCAACGCGACAACAATCAGGCACGTTCCAATCATCGAGTGCCCTTTGACGTGTGCCCGCCCGCAACCTTCTGAGCAGAGCACGTCGCCGCACTTTCGACATTTCAAACGCACGCGAAGCGGCTGACCGCATTCGATGCAAAGCTCTGGTTTCGGTTGATTCATCGGCGATTCTCTAGCAAAGGAGCTCGCCGATTGTCAGCCGAAGTTGCTCAGCATGCAAGGGCGAAAGTGCTCGACTGAGAGCGCTGGGCGGCGAAACAGCAACAGGGACTTGCCCCTGCGACACGGAAGGGAGATGATGTCTCCGCCAATAGAGGGATAACCCATGATCTCCGTCAGCTGCCCAACGTGCGGAACTGCGCTCAGAGTCAAAGACAAAATGGCCGGCAAGACGGGGAAGTGCCCGAAGTGCGGGGAGCCAGTTCGGGTGTCGAGCGGGATCACGGCGGAGCCGCCAGCGCCTCTTGCGCCGCCTAGGACCGTGCCGCTGCCGACTACAGGGCCGCCGTTGGTTGCGCCGCCGCTACGGGAAGTCGAAAGCGCTCGCCACGCCCCAAGTCGCAAACCGTGGTTCTTCTTACTACTTGGATTCGGATTGGCGTGTACGCTCGGCGCAATCGGGGCTGCTGTCTTCCTTCGTCCCGGCAAGAGCCCCGAAAAGGGCCGAGAGCCGCCAATAGGCCAGAAGGTTACTGAGCGGAGTGAACCTGCTCCTAACAAACAACTGACCGACTTGGTCGCGCGCGCCGACAAAGCGTTTGCCAGTGGAGACTACGCCTTGGCCCTATCGTGTTACCGCGACGCAATTCCGCTTGCGAATTGGAAAGACCCTGTCCTCTATCTCAAAAAAGGGCGCTGTCAACTTCAACAACAGTTCGGCGCCACTTGGGCGGTGGATGACTTTACCGAGGCAATCAAACTGCGTGAAGACTTTTCCGCCGCTTACCTAGAACGAGCCGTCGCGTACTCACACTTGGGCAAGTTCAAGGAGGCTATCGGCGATCTCACCCACGCGGAGCATACCTTGAAAGTTGCCCCCGAAGAAGTTGGGAAATATGCTCTCATTTGCGCTGACGGGTTTCGCGCGGGGAAGGAACAATCGAGCGCAAGAATTACTTACGACATAGCAATACAGCACAACCCAAAAAGCGGACCGGCCTACGCGGGGCGAGCATTGGTAACACTTCTGCCCAACGACTCTGAGCAACTCATCGCTGACGCGCAGAAAGCAGTCAGCCTCGGCGTTCAACTCGATCCCGAACTGACAGACCGCCTTGGTCGCGCGTTTCTTTGTCGCGCGGACGCATTTCGGAAGAGCGGGCAGACGAAACGAGCATTGGAGGCATTCAACGAAGCGGTACGATTGGCACCGTACCTAGAGGAGCACAGGCCCGTTTTTCAGGACCGATGATCGACCTGGCCGCGGCTGCCGGAACGGATTCGGCGCGGCATCCTGGCGATGATCGGGAGCATGTGAGCGGTTTTGTCCCAAGACCAATTTTCTCCTTGCACGGCCCGCAAGAGCGGCTGACAATCCCCGCATAGCAATAGCGAGAGGGTTGTCAGCTGTGTTCCGCTTTCCTTGTCCGTGGTGCGGTGAACAACTGGAGGTTCAGGGTCGCGGAGCGAAAGCGGGGAAGAAAATAGCGTGTCCGGCGTGCGGCAAGAAGTCAGTTCTCTTGGACGAAGACGATGATGAAGTGTGGGAATCGTTCCCTTTCTTCACATGGATGCCGTGTGACGATGGGCGATCCAGTGTAGAGCACGTGGCATTACGGACATGCGGGCTCGGCGGAACGAAACACTTCAAGCGCGACGATCCACTTTTCGAGCCTTGGTGGGCGGCGAGAAGAAAAGGTGAGCATCCATGCCGCTGCACGACTGCGATGATTTGGAAAGGCACGGCCGCTCGGATGAACCTTCAGCCATTCTTCATTGAATCGCCGCCGTTCGATCCGTGGAGCCCCGAGGCCATGACGAAATGTATGCCGCTGGGCGGATGGGACCACAAGAAACGGAAGAAAGGCCGCGAATGACCCTTCTCACCTTTCACGGCTGGCCGGGCCATGAAATTCGAGATTGTCGGTGCCGACGCTGAGACGGGCGCAGACCGGAATATCGTCGTCCGTGCCGAATCAGAGACGGAAGCCTTGGCCTACGCGAAGCGTTGCGGCCTGTTTCCGCACCAAGCCACCAAGGTCCAAGAAGCGCGTTCCGCGCACGTCATAGAGAGCGCCAAGCGTAACGACGACGTGTTCCTTGCATCTACATCCGATAGCGCCGAGTACGCCTATGAGATGGTTCAATTGGCGCCAAACGTCACCGCCGCACCCGGCCAACGCGCCACGCAAGCACGCGATGCCTGACGTGGCATACAATGCGCGCAACGGCAGTCCCGGCTGATCCCCGGCTCGGCCTGCCCGGCGGTTGGCGAACGCAGATTCCCGCGGCCGCTGGGCAGGCGCTGCCCGTCGAAAGGAATCTGCATCATGTCAGGCCCAGGGAGTGCCCCGGATTCAGACTCGCCGGCCGCGGGAAGAGCCGCACCGAAGGTGGTCCGCTTTCCGCAGTCTTACATGCGACAGGGGCCAACCCCCGGCTGGATCGGAATTGTCGCTGTTGAACCGAAAGACCTGAACGAGCTGGCCGACTACCTGGAAAACTGGCTTCGGCATTATGTCGCGTTCCCGGAAAGGACGAAGGAATACTGGCGCATCACCAAGCGATTGGAGTCTTCCATCGCGAGCTACACAGAACGCGAGCCTAATCCGCGGTACGTCAAAGCACGCTTGGGCATGGCCCGCACGACAATGCTGAACGCCTACCGATGGCTCACGCACCGAGGGATGCTGGACATACCGCCGCAACCTGCCGCTTCAGACAACGAACACGAAACGGAGCGTCAACTGCGGGACCTGGCAATCCTAGTGCGACGGGTGGCGAATGCAGACGCCGGGCCTGCCGATCCCGTGACCAAGCAACCGCCGGCAACGGGCGGAGCGGTGCTCGCGAATGGGAGCACTAATCAATTCCAGGCTCTACTCGATTTTGCCAAAAACAACTTGAAGGGCATCGAGCGCCGTCTCGTCGAATTAGTTTGCGAGCACGGTGGAGAATGTCCCATCGCAGACGTAGCGGCAGATCCAGCGATCGGGTGGTCCGAGCCTTATGACAACCCGCTCAACAAGACGTTCGGCCGGATCAATCGCAAGGTCCGAAACGCCGGCTTGGCGTGGGAATTCTACCGCTACAACAATGCCGCTAAAGTGAAAAAGACTGCCGCCCAAAATAGGCCGAAAAAAGCCTGATTCCGGCCAAGATTCGACGTCCAAGTCCGTCGCATAATCATCCGGTTATCTAAAACTGGAGGAGACATGCGACGCGATTCAAAGAGCCATCGCCAGGACAGTTTGACCGACCTTGACCCCCGCCGCCGCCGCGTCGATACTGACGCTATGGCAACCGTTCGCCTCACCGCGGAAGCCGATGAGCAGGCGGTTCGGCTGCCCAAGCGCATTCACGCCCGTGTCGTAAGGATTGTGGCGCGGTTGCGAAACTGGCCTGCTGTCAGCGGCGCGAAGCCGTTGAGCGGCGACCTCGCCGGATGGTATCGGATCCGAACCGGCGCTTACCGGATTCGCTTCCGCATCCAAGGCGATGAAATCATTGTGGACAAGATCGGGCATCGGAAAGACTTCTATGAAGACTAAGCGCCGCCCTCCCGCGAGAACGAGCCGGGGCGAGAACGGCACAGTCCAGCATGTCGCCATAAACGGCGAGCGTATGGTCGCCCTGCCGGAGCCCGAGTACAAGCGCTTGCTGCAAAAGGCAGATGAGTGGGAGCCGCCGATGCCCGAACTGGATGGGAAGGGCACTTATCCCGCCGTCGAAGCTCTTTGTGTTTCCCTCGCCCGCAAAATCATCCGCGACCGCCGCCGGCTCGGTCTAACGCAAGCCGAACTCGCCCGCGCCGCCGGCATTCGCCTGGCCACGCTGCAAAGCGCGGAAAGTGGTAAGAGGCCGCCCAGCGTAGCGACCGTGGACAAGATCGACCGGGCGTTAAGTCGGTTGGAAAAGAAAACGCGCTGAGCCCGTTCGTCACCCGCGGCCATGAACCACGTCGTCAAGTCGATGACCGTTGAAGTGAACGGGTGCGCGAACGCAGACCAAGCAAAATGCTTCAGCTCGCAGACATGATCGTCGGCGCGCACCTCGATGGTGACAGTACGTGGTTCCAGATGGTCTCATCGCGATCCTTGGGTGTGGTCGCTTTACGATGAAAACAAAAAGAGCCGAATGATCCGAAGACCATTCGGCCCGCGTTGTTTCGAGGAACGCAAAGCCCGGAGTTACCCGAACCCTGTCCGAAACAGGTCAATCGACAGTTATTAGCCGTTTGGTTACGGCACCTGCCCGTGAGCGTTCAACTTCATTATCGACCCTTCCTGTCCGAAAATCAAGTGGAGGCGGCGGGAATTGAACGCGCGTCCCTCCCTCCATAAGCCCGTTGCGGACCGCGGACTTGCGGAAACCACGCCGGAACCCTTGGCAAACCTTGGCCCGTGAATCGCACAACGACCCAGACCTGGCCCGCGTGGTGGACGCCTGGACGCCGCTGCCGGAAGCGATTCGGCGGGGCATCGTGGCGATGATCGGAAGTGACGCTGAGATGTGAACCAATTCGTCCGGACTGTTTAAAGCGACCGCAGGTCTCGTGCATTGGAGCATTGCTCGCACATGGCAGAGCTGCGACGGAGGAATTAAATGGCCGTGATTTCGCCCCTGAGATATGCTTGCACCGTCTTCAAATTGTCAAACGCTCTGTCACGCAGTTCATCACCATCCTTGGGCGTAGACCAAAGAAATGCGCTCTCGAATCGTTCTTCCAAGGTTGACGGGTCAAGGGCGCCGCGGTCGCAAAGCCAACGAATGGCGTCGCGGTCTTTGGGCCGGAACCTGGACAGTTTCGTGACCGCCAAATCGTGTGCATCAAGCTGAAACACACGTATCGCCTTCCACGGGCCGTCCGACTGCGTGGCCCTGCTTTCAAAACCGGCCGGCGTAGGCGGAAACGCAGGCTCGACCACATCGAGATAGAAGCCGAGTTTTTCAGCGTTGGATGTTCCTTCGCCGTAGTGCTGTTCTGCTAATTGGAGAAGATTCGCAGCTCCCTTTGGGCGAAGTACGTCTATGTCTTGCGTGGTTGCGATGGAGTCGTACCGCCATACGAGCGACGATCCACCGATGTGATACAAATCGAGCACGTCGCCATTGGCTCGGGCGTATAAGAACGTGTCAAGGTGCGTCAAGAATGCGGCGATGCGATCTTTCAATTCTCACTCTCCGGACGTGCTCGTCGAGCGGCGGAACGCGAGGTTAACTTCCGTGGTTCTTTGAATGAAGTCTGTGAGCGTGCCCGCGTATGTCACATTCCATCGCGCCCACTGTGGCGGCAGTTTTCCCTCGCGCGGGTGCCCTAGACTGTCGGGCTCTTTGGCCTTCTTTCCGCGTTCCACAAAAGCATCCAGCTGTGTCTCTGATGCGATTTCCATCGGGAAGCTGCTCGAGCGCGAAATCGTCAGGGCAATTTCGCTCAACCAAGCGAGCCTTGTTCGCACACGAATATCGTGGAATCTCGCGAAAGCAATCGTTAACGGCACGTTGAAGCGATTGAGACAAAGGATGAATGGTATAGCCTCGATTACCCTGGGTTCTGGCCGATCACCTTTCAAAGCGAGCACCAGAGTTTCTTCGTTACAGCGGAACGCCCCCGGGACACGCGGCGAAGCGATTTCCAAATCCCGAATACCTAGCTGGAAGAGTTCAGCCGCGATTCCGCGGAGATCGGTATGAGGCTTCCATCGTCCGCTGACCAGTCTTTCGAGGGGGATTTTTAGCGCGGCTGCGACTTGGACGGCTTCGTTAAGTTTGAGAGGCGCCACGCCACTCTCTGCGCGAACGATCCGGAGACGGGGCACTCTTGCCGTTTTTGCCAGCTGAGCCTGGCTGAAACCCGCTGTCTTGCGGACTCGCTTGAGGATCGTCCCAAAATGTCGGAGTTCGTTCTCTTCCACCGGGACGATCCTTCCGGGAGATTAAAAGGTTAAGGAACGGTCAATTGCCGAAAACGGTGTTCCAGGGTGAACAGCACGGTTCAACCCAGAACACAGTGTTCCTAATTGAACGACTCGTTCATTAGCGAACAATACACCCCGCCGTTCAATAGCAAAAGCCCAACCACCCGCCAGCTTCCTAGGAATTTGGTCGGAATGAACCCAACTCATCTGCGACAATGGGGCAACGCGCGCGCCGGAGTGTGCTCGTGTGTACACTACCTGGTCGAAAGTACGTCAAATTCCCTTGGCCCAAACCTTGGCCTGAGGCGGGATGTCTTAGCGGACGAAGCGGGACAAGCGGAGACGGAAGCGGGACCGCAGGAAGAACAAAAAAGCCCTGGAAAACCAGCGATTTCCGCTGTTTTCCAGGGCAAGGACGAAAAGGACCCAAAGTGGAGGCGGCGGGAATTGAACCCGCGTCCCGTGGTTCTTCAGCGTAAGCTTCTACGTGTGTAGCCTGTTCTTTATTTCTGACCCGGCCGGTCCCCAACAAGCAGGGTACCGGTCGAGCGGACCGGACAGGAAGTTTAGCAGCTACTGCCTCCGGTGCGGCCCGCCCCATCCCGACCTCTCCCCCGAAGAGGCGAGGGCAGGCAGTGGCAGACCTCAAGCAGCCGCGAGCCTGATTTGACGACCAAGCCGGAACCTCTCAGGCGAAGCTCCCGGCGTTGGGGCTGCCTATCTCTAGGCAGCCAGAGCCAACTGCGGTTCAGCAGTTAAAGTGTGATCAGCTTTTTACGTGGCCAACTGATCAACCACGACACGCCACCTGCGCCTCAGGTGACCCGGTCGAAGCCAAGTCGCCCCCGGATCCGCATTTGGGCGCTAGCTACCGCATTATATCGGGTTTTCGCCGACGGGAACAAAAATCGCGTACACTGGCCGCCGCAAGCCCGATACGACAGCCGGATTCCTAACATCGACTTGCGAAATTGGCCGTTTTTACCCTATTGGCGTGTTATGTTCGTTATCCATTTTTCCCCCGAGGCGGCATGGACTTACGTCGATAGCTCGCAAATACGGCCTTGTTAGGGAACGGAATGGCCAAGTTTCTTGCTTTCGGGCTGGGACTCTACGCAAATTCGCCCGGCGTAACTATGGTGAAGGACGAAGGACCACCGCCGGATTAGGGAGACACTGGCCGTGCGACGAACACGGATCGTAGCCACTCTCGGCCCCGCCACGGATCGGCCGGGCGTGCTGGAAGCTATTCTCGACAGCGGGCTCGACGTCGCCCGCATCAATCTGTCGCACGGCACGCGCGAGGAACACGTCGCCCGCGTCCATTGTGTTCGGCGGGCGGCGGCGAATTTCGCGCGGCCCGTCGCGGTGCTGGCCGATCTGCCGGGACCGAAACTGCGGGCGCTCTTGCCGGGGCCGCTTGTCTTGAACGCGGGACAGGAATTCACCGTTGCCGGAGCGCTGGACGTCCCGGCGGACATCCATCTCACCGAGCCCGAATTGTTGCGCGACATGGCGCCGCACCAGCGGCTGCTTCTCGATGACGGCCGTTTGCAAGCGCGCGTCATTCGTAAGGAGCCGGAGCGCGCGGTCGTCGTGGTGGAAGTCGGCGGCACGCTGCTGCCGAATAAGGGCATCAACCTGCCCGACACGCCGCTTTCCATTCCCGCGATCACCCCACGGGACGAAGCCGCTCTGGAAATTGCGGCGGCCGCCGGCGTAGATTGGCTCGGCATGTCGTTCGTGCGGAGCGCCGCCGCGGCTTCCGAGCTGCGAGCGGCCGCGGAGGGCCACGCCTTGAACGTGCCGGTCTTGGCCAAGATCGAGCGACCCGAGGCGGTGCAGAACGCGGAAGCGATCGTGGAGGCCTTCGACGGCATCATGGTCGCGCGCGGCGATCTCGGCGTCGAGCTGCCGCTGGAACGAGTGCCGAGCATTCAAAAACAGCTCATCAATCTGGCCCGCATGGCCGGCAAACCGGTCATCACCGCGACCGACATGCTCGATTCGATGCGGCAGAATCCGCGGCCGACGCGCGCGGAAGTGAGCGACGTGGCGAACGCGATCTACGACGGCACCGACGCGGTGATGCTGTCCGGCGAGACCGCCGTGGGCGCTTATCCCGTGGAGGCGGTCGCGGCGATGCACCGCATCATATGCGAAGCGGAGGAGCACTTGATCGACGACGGCCGCCGGGACGTGTTCGTGCCGCGTGGCGACATCGAGGACCACATCACGCACGTGACCTGCACGCTGGCCCGCGAGACCGTCGCGGACGCGATCGTGACGCCGACGTATTCGGGCCGCACGGCGCGGCACGTGGCCCGCCATCGGCCACGGGCATTGATCGTGGCGCCGGCGCCGACGGAAAACGTCGTGCGGCAACTCGCCTTGGTATGGGGGACGTTGCCCGTGCCGTTTCCCGGTCAGCTGTCGCCAGGCGACGATCGGCTCGAAGCGGCCGTGCGCGCGGCGTTTGTACACGGCGCACTCAAACAAGGCGATCTCGCCGTCGTACTCGCGGGGCATCCCATCGAAGGCGGCGAACGTTTGCCGACGATTCGCGTGGTGCGCGTTGGCAGCAGCGGGCAATCCTGCGCGCCGTAATGTCCGGTCGTCCGACGCGCAAAGCGCGGGCGGCAGTAGCTCGTTACGGCTTCTTCGCGGGCGGGTTGGCGGGATTCTTCAAGAACGGGTTCGGCTTCAATTCCACCTTCTTGATCGACTGCAAGTAATCAAGCACCGGCTCGGCTTCCTTGCCTCCCACTTGGGCGTGGAAGTGCAGGGTGAAGCCATGCGGGCCTTTCGCGTCGATCAGTTTCGGCTGAAGGGTAAGGAAGCTCTTCACGACGTCGAGCTGACCCATCATTGCGGCACAGAAGAGGTCGATGCGGGCGCCGTGTTCCAGGAGAAACGCGACGATGTCGTGCCGGCCCATGTGGGAGGCGCCGCCGAGCCCCGTTTCCCAATCGCCGCCGCCCCAGTCCATCGTCGCATTGAGCAGCGCCGGCTCTTTCGCCAGCAGCTTTTGCACCATGCCGAGGTCGGAATGGGCGTAGATGACGAAGTCCTGCACGTGCAGCCGATTGATTTGCTGCTTCTTCCACGACGGCTTGAAGCCGGGCGGCGGATAGTCGCGCTCGAACGGCGATTCCGTTGGACCGGCGGGCGGAGGCACTGCTTTCGGCGGGTCGTCGGCTGCCATGAGTTCTCCTGCGGAGGCCAGGGCGAGGCCGGCGGTGAAGGTGAAGGAACGGCGGGAGATAGGGGTTGCCATGTCGGCCTCCAGTGGAAGCGGCAGAGACGTGCGACTGCCTGTTAATCGTACACCTCGCTCCGGTGTACGACGGCAAGGACCAGAACCCGACTCGCCGCATCATCGATGCGATAGACCACTCGCCAGTCGCCCACGCGGTATCGAAGCCGGCCGGCGAGCTTGCCGGATAGACGCTTGATATTATTATGCAGACGCGGCTCACGTTCGAGCTGCGCGAAGCAGCGGGCCAGCTTCCGCGCCAGGGGGCGATTCGCCCCCGCGTAAAACGCGTCCGCCTCGGGCGAGAGGATGACATCAAACATCCGAGCGAACCCCGCGCCAGTTGACGCCCTTGCCCGCCGCGATCGCCTTCTCGGCCACGTCGAGCCGCCGGTCGAGCGGCGGCCTATTCAGAAAGCGAACGTAATCGGCGAGCGACTCCAGCCGCTCGGGAGGGAGTTGGTCAATGGCCTTCTTGATCTCGCGACGGAGTTCAATGGTGCTCATGGCGATATGTTAGCCGATCCACGCGATGCCGGCTGGAGAATCCATGCCGGCGGGGATCGCTCCGGGGCCAGCCTTGTCTTACAGATAAATACCGTGCCCAAGGTGCATCAAGAGAACGAGCGCGTACATTCGTCCGGTTCTCTCTTCGGAGATCGACGTGACGATCTCCACGACGCCTGGCGCCACCTGCGTAATCTGGGGACTTAGACCCTCAGACGGGTAATTCCATCCCTGCGCTGCAAGATTGACCGCGTCCTTTGCGCCTGAAATGTACCGCGCTCGCGCGACTTTGTCGGCGCCGGGCGAATACCAAAAAACAAATCCGACAGCAGCCGGGTCGGGCACGTTCGCGGGTGCCTTCGATCGCAACGGCGAAGAAGGGTCGTTCTGCGCGGATTCCTTGCGGTAGTGGCGGACGGCCCAGACGCGGGCCTTAAGATCAACGTGCTTCCATTCCGGCAAGTCCGCTGGGAGTGCGCGTTTTTCGGATTTCCGACCGATCCTCTTCAAAGTTGCCTCCAGATACGCCCGGTCGGTAGCGCAGATCAATACGCCTGGCTTTGGTCGGCAGACGAAGTAGGACCACACGTCGTTGTCGTGCTTCTTGGTGAAAACGGCGACTTCCGCGTCGCCAAGCTGAACCTGTTTCTCCGCCTTCGTTTGGCAAGTTTGAAACGCCTTTTGGACAGCGCCGTCGCACGCCGCGTCGAACTCAATGATATGGCACCCTTGGTAGGGCATCAGACCGAGGCCTCCGGGGGAGACAAAGCGCCGGCTGCCTTCGACGGCGCACACCACGTTTTGCCACGGGAGCGCGTTGCGCAACAACCCATTCTCCAAACTCACAAGCGGTCCAGCCGGCAACAGCGGGGCGGATTCGCCGAAGCTAAACTCCCCGGCATCTCGCTTTGGAACTTGGAGAGGTCCTTGCGCGACGATGATGGTCTCTGTGTCCTCCGGTAACCAGTTCAGCAGTTGCTCCCATCGAGTCGCAGACGCGGCGTCAGCTCGGTTCCCATCCTGAGTCGCGCTGGCCAAATCCGTGAGCGCTACTAACAAAAGTGAAAGAGCTAGAAGCCGCGAGAGCAGCATGATTAGCCTCCTTCCACCACAGGTCACGATACGAGCGTGTTCTACGCGTTTTCGCGGCCGTGTCAACTCTGTAATAGCGTTTGTGCCGCAGCTTCGGTATCCTTGTGCCCATCACACTTATCGCGGAGAAACACGCATGCCGAGCACCCAATCCCCCGAAAAGCAATTCGCCCGCTTCCTATCCAAATATCTGCCGGAAACCGCCGCCCAGGCCGAAGAAGCCATCGTCAAGCTGCGCTCGATCCTGCCCGAAGCCTTCGAGATGGTGTACGACAACTACAACTGGCTTGTTGTCGGTTTCAGCCCGACCGACCGACCGTCCGATGCGATCTTTTCGATTGTCGTCGCTCCGCGCTGGGTTACGCTCTGTTTTTTGCAAGGCGCGAAGTTGCCCGATCCGCAGCGCTTGTTGAAGGGCGGCGGCAAGCAAGTACGGAATATCCGCCTCGAAGACGTGGGCACGCTCGACAAACCGGCGGTGCGGGCGCTGATCGAGGAGGCGATGGCTCGCGCCAAAGTGCGGTTCGACGGGACGTGCGAGCGGCGAATGATTATCAAGTCGGTGTCGGCAAAGCAGCGGCCGCGACGGCCGGCAGCGCCCTGAGAGGGCGTTTACTGGGGCGGTTTGAAGCCGATCTTTTCACGCACCGCTTCGGGGAGTCTCTCAAGGACGCGGCTATGGTCGAGAAGGATCACTTCGATGCGACGAAAACGCTCCGCGGTAATCCGCTCCGAATCATCCATTCGCCGCGCGTGTTCGTCCATGCGCCGCGCGAAATCATCCATGCGGTGGCCGAATGCCGCCATCTCGGCTTGGAACGCCGCTTGGGTCTGAAGCAGAGAAGCCCGTGCCTGAAGCATGCTTCGCAGCGCATCTTCCAAGCGGCCATTGCCGTTGTGCGACGCCTTCGACTTTGCCATAGCGGGTCTCCGACGCGCTTCCTCGTATGTTACCATATGCGTGACGGGAGCCAATCCGCTTCAACCGCGCATTGGTTCACGGAGCGCCAACGCCCCCGCGGCGCAAGCCGTAGTATCTTTTGCGTTCCTCTCCGACAGGAAGTTCCGGCGCGCCGCGATTTTGCGGGTAAGTCCGGCTCTGCGGGCCGTGCGGCCGCGCAACGCCACACGCGGTGGAGGTTTGGAGAAAATCTACTGGCAGCGAAAAGGCGTCTGACTTTACAATGGTTGACGTTCACAAACTGACCACCGGCCGCTCCGAGGCAGGGCTGTTCCGTACATTTCATGCTGAATGAGGGGGTTTGGACAATGACCCAAGTCCGTCGGATCCTTGCCGTTAGCGCCGTTCTGGCCCTACCGGCGGTTTACCTGGGCTCCTCTCTGTGGGGCGATCCTGCAAAGCCCAACGACAACAAGGCGTTCCGTCTCAGCGCCAGCCATCCGGCGGCCCCCAAGGCGGACCACAATTTCGTGGACGGTTTGGCGGACATCAAGTTCGCCCACGGCGGCGTTGTCACCTACGAAACGGCGGACGGCGCCCGCCTGTTCGCGTTGCAAGTGAAGCCGGACCTTCCCGCAGCCGCCGTGCGGCCGCGCGACACCCTCCTCTTGGTGGACACCTCCGCCAGCAAGGCGATGGGACCGCTCGATCTGGCGAAGAAGCTGACCGCCGCCCTGGTCGAAAAGGCTGGTCCGAACGACCGCTTCGCCGTTTGGACCCTGAACATGACGGCGAAGGACCTGACGCGCGGCTTCAAGTCGGCGGACGCCGTTCAGGAAGCCGTCAAGGTCCTCCAGCAGGAATACCCGGCCGGGGCCGTGAACCTGAAGGACGGCCTGAGCCAGGCGATCAAGGCGTTTGAAGGCCTGCCGGGGCGGCAGCAGGTCGTCGTCTACCTCGGCGACGGCATGAGCGTGGCCCAGGAAGTCACCGACAAGGATCGCGTGGACCTCAGTGCGGAAATGGTGAAGGGCGAGATCGCCTTCTTCCCGATCCCGCTCGGTGTGCGCTTCGACGCGAAGAACCTGCACGGCTTTTCGAGCGCGACCGGCGGCGCCGTGGTCCGCGTCGGTCTGTCGGACGGCGTGGAGGAAACCGTCAAGAAGCTGAACGCCGCGGTTTCGGCCCCCATTCTCTACCCGAAGGCATTTAAGCTCTCCGGCGACGTTGCCGAGTTCTTCCCAACCAAGCTGCCGCCGCTGCGATCGGACACGCCGACGCTGGTGGTCGGCCGCTACCAGGGCGCGGAAGAAGTCCGGTACACGGTCGAGGGCGCCATTGCCGGCCAGGACGTGAGCGTCAGCGAGATTGAGAAGGTATCCTCGCCCGAAGTCGATAACTTCTTCCTCGCCAGCATGGTAAAGCAGTGGAAAGAAGCGAAGGACCTGCCGGCGCTGATGCGCGCCGACCGCGCTTTGGCCCATGCCTTCCAGCAGAATCAGCTCGCCCGCGACGATCTGCTCGCGCAGGCCGAGTGGGCGATGTCGGAAGACAAGTTCGACGCCGCCATGCAGCTCTTCCAGCGAGCCAAGCAGCTCGACCCGAGCGACATGGAAGCGAAGTCCGGCGTCGATCTAGTGCAGAAGCTCCGCGACGGCAAGCTGACCAGACAACAGCTCCGCGACCTGGTTAAGAGCAAGACCGTTGTCCATACCGTCGTTGCGCCCGACAAAAAGAAGGGTCAAGAGCGGAAGGTTACCCGCGAAACGATCGTCTTGGCGATGCAACAACCTGGGGAACCGGCGATCCCGCCAGCGCCGTTGGCGCCGGCTCAAGCCGGTGACATTCTCAAGGAAGCTCGGCAACGCCAGCAGGTCGAGGATCAACGCAACACGGAACTGACCAACGACGCGATCCGGCAGGCGACCTCGCTGCTGCGCGAGGACCCGGACCGCTCCCATGAAATGCTAAAGCGAACGCTCGACGGCATCCGCAACAACCCGGACATTAGCGATAAGACGAAAGCCGCGCTGGCCGCCCGGCTCGAGACCTCGCTGCGCAGCGTGGATGTGCAAGGGGCGCGCATCAAGCTCGACATCGGGCAGCGGCAGGAACTACTCGCCCGCGCGCGCGAGCGGACGATTCAGGACGACGCGCAGCGCGCGATGGAAAACCAGACGGTGGAGCGCGTCCACGTCTTCCACAACCTGATGGAGGTGGGCCGGTTCCAGGAGGCGGCCAAGCAAGCGTTGTTCATCGCTCAGGACAATGCGGCGCGCGGCGTGCCGGTGCCTCCGGCTGTAACCGCAGGGCGGCTGGCCAGCAATTATGCCCACAACCTGCGTGAGTTCGAGGAAGTCAAGCGGCTCAGTGAAGAGCGCTGGATGGCCGCGATGGCGACGGTTGAACGGTCGCACATCCCCTTCCCGGATGAGCCGCCGGTCGAGTTTCCCCCGGCCGCCACGTGGAAGCGAATCACGGACCTTCGCAAGGAAAAGTACGAGTCGAGCGGCATGGGCGAGGACGCCCCGCGGCGCACGCTCCAGCTCCGCGATTTGTTGACCAGGCCAGTCAACTTCGGCGGCTTCGACGATCCGAAGACCACGCTGCAAGAAGCGAAGGAAGCTCTCGAAGATCGCTACGGCATTACCGTTGACGTGAACGAGACGGCGTTTAAGGCCGAAATGGTCAACGACGTACTCAGCTTGCCGATTGCCGAAAAGCCGATCCCGAAAATGAGGGAGGTGACGCTGGCCACGGTGATCCGCAAGGTGCTGGCGCGCATTCCGGTGCCCTCGGGCGCGACGTACATCATTCGGCGTGACGTCATCGAGATCACGACCGGCGCCTTCGCGCGGGCCGAAAAGACGGTGCGCGTTTACCCGGTGGCCGACCTGGTGATTCCTATTCCGGACGCGTTTGACCCGCAAAGCTTGCGGCAGAACGCGTCTATTTCCGGCGCTGGTTTCAGCCTGTTCGGCAGCGGGCCGCTCGGCGCGCTCGGTGGCATCGGCGGCTTCGGTGCGCTCGGCGCGCTGGGCGGCATCGGCGGCCTCGGCGCGCTCGGCGGGATTGGCGGCCTCGGCGCGCTCGGCGGCATTGGCGGGCTTGGCGCGCTTGGCGGCGCCGGTGGTCTTGGCGCCCTCGGTGCTGGCGGTGGCGTCGGCTTCGGCGGCGGCGGCGCGGGCTTCGCCGGCATGGGCGGCAACAACCTCGGTGTCGGCGGCGGTCCGCTCGGCGTCGGCGGCGGCCAACTCGGACAGTTCGGCAACCTCGGCGGACAGTTCGGCCTGCAAGGCGGCAACCAGAGCGGCTTGCTCATTAAACTCATCCAGCAAGTCATCGGCTCGCCGCGCGACTGGGCGCCTTTGCGCGGCATCAATCTCGTCGGACAAAAGCAGCCCGGCCAGGAAACCGACGACACGACGGGCGATCCGGAAGGCAACGACCTCGGTTACTATCCCCCGGCGCGGGCGCTCGTGGTGAAGGGAACTTCCCGCATCCACACGCGCGTGGGCAGCAGCCTCATCGCTCCTCCAGGCGCCGCCGGCATGGGCGCGGCCGACCGCAACCGCGGCGACCGCTTCGCGCGTAACGACGAACCGCCGCTCGACCCCAAGCGGAAGAATGCCGTCGGCGGCGACGTCGAGAAGAAGAACAACGTGGAAAAGAAGGCGAACCTCAAGAAGGACCTGGTCGCCAAGGCCGATATCGATCCCAAGACGATGTGGCAGGAAGCGCTTGCTCGGGGCGTGGACGATCCGGGAGTGATCATCGCCTGTGCCGAATTCCTCGCGGACTTCGGCAAGTTCGAGCACGCGGCCGAGTTTCTCAAGGCCGATCTGCGGCAGGGCATTCTGGTCCAACCGTGGGTGTACGACGCGCTGGCGGTCGCTCTCCGCGAGTGCAAGGCATCGTCCGAAGAAATCGAACGCGCCGAAGCGTCGCGCGCGGACCTCGAACCGCTCGACGCTCAGGGCTACCTAAGGGCCGCCCAGGCCATGAAGGACAACAACCACTACGACCGGGCCATCGCCTTCTGCAAGCAGGCGGCCCAGTTGGAACCAAACCTCGCCCAAGCGTACGCCAACGCCCTGGTATACGCCAAGAACGGACAGGATCGGGAAGCGATGGAATGGGCCGCCGGCAACCTGCTCGGCCGCGAGTGGCCGGTCCAGAACAAGGATCTGCACACGCAGGCGCTCACCGAGTTGGAATCGCTTAGCAAGACGCTGAAGGCAAGCAGCCGCAATACGGACGCCGAACGGCTGATGGCCGCGGTGAAGGAAAAGACGATCCGCGACCTGGTGGTCAAAATGGTCTACCAGGGCGAGGCCGACCTGGACCTTAAGGTGCGGGAGCCGAACGGCAGCATTTGCTCGTGCCTCAATCGGCAGACGATTGGCGGCGGCACGTTGCTCGGCGACGCTCTCGGCGAGAAAACCGAAACCTACATCGCGGTCGAGGCATTCACGGGTGAATACAAGATCACCGTGGAACGTGTCTGGGGCAAGCCGCTGGGTGACAAGGCAAACCTCGTCATCATCCATCACCAGGGCACTCCCCAGGAAGTCGTCCGTAATGTCACGGTCGATCTGAAAAAGGACAATGTTGTCTACGTGAAGCTGGAGGACGGTCGCCGGAACACGTTTGCAATCGTGCCGCCGTCGAGCGCCAATGAGGCGCCCGCGGCGGGGACGGCGAAATCGGGCAACGACGACGTCCTTTTGAAGCTTCGCGGTCTGGCTGATCCCGAAGTGGTCGGCATGTCGGGCATCACCGGCGGCGCGGCCAGCGCGATGGCGACCGTCGGCAACGACATGGGTCGCACCGAACGGCCCGGCGAGCGCACGACGTATCAGACGCGCGTGTCGCCCATCGTCAACAACACGGCCGATATGGCGCTCCAAGCCACGATTTCGGCGGACCGCCGCTATGTCCAATTGTCGATGTCGGCGTACTTCAACACGCTGAGCCGGACCGTGCAGGACGCCAACGTCAGCAGCCCATTGCTGCCGGGCGGCGGACGCCGCTAAGCTCGGCGGGTCCGATCGCGCAGGAAGTCACCAAGGCCCACGGACGTTTGGTCCGTGGGCCTTTTTCGCAGAGTAGTGGGGGGGGGGGGCGCGGGGGGGGCCCGGGTGCCCAGAAGCGGGGGGGGGGGTGGGGGGGTGCTGGGTGTTGGTTGCACCAACCCCCCCCCCCCCCCCGCGGGGGGGGGGGAGAGGTGGGGTGGTG
>JBGQKZ010000030.1:0-60571 GCA_041499805.1 Gemmataceae bacterium | reverse complement strand
GTGGGTCAGACATTGAGTCGCCATCCTTGGCTCTCCGGTGCGATGCGGGGGTAATGCACCGCTATCGTGCTGGAGAGCCGTTCTCTTGCCTAGCTCAGTTCGACGCCGCAGTCGGCTCTGAGGATTTCACAGAAAGTGCAGAAACGATGACAGTCGTGGAGCCCGCGGAACGGACGATGTAGCTTGCCGCCTGAGTCGGTGTTAAAGTCCCGTTGCCTAGAAGCCCGTCCCAATATCCGCGGTCGTTGCTCGCTGTCGTGCCGGTCTTGTAGAGGAAGTCCCCGTAAAGCGCTCGGACAAACTTATCGTTACTGTTCGTTCCATCCGATCCGGACTGCGTGCTGTTGAGCGTCGGCGCAGAATCCGTCCATAGGCCGCGGCCGTAGGTGCCGGCCGTGAGCGTCGAGTGGCTTGTGTTGAAGTCCAGAGCGCTGTCGCGGACATTGGGCAATCCACTATCGAAAACGTTCCAATTCTGGCCCTCGTCGCTTGAAGTATAGACACCCCGGTCATTCCCCACGTAGATCGGGTACAGATTGCCGGCCGCCTTGCGTGCGTCTGCAAGCGGGGTGCCCGACGGGACCACCGCGTCAAGTCCAGCCGTGTTGGCCGGAATGTCCGGGAGGCTCGTCACGCTGCCGGTGATGTCGACCCAGGTCCGGCCTGCATCGATCGTACGGAAAACATGGCCCGTACCATTTGAGCCGTTAAATGCGTCGCGCTCGACGTACGCGATGTTGGCGCTGCGCGGATCGACCTTTATGTCTGCGAGGTGGTCGGTCACGCCCGGAATCCCGCGTTGCCGCCAGTTAAAACTGCCATTGCCGTCCGGGGCGTACACAAAGATTCGTCCGAGCGAGAGGATATAAGCGATGTTAAAAGTCGCCTGGGTCCCGTACGCCGGCACGTTGCCGATGCCGATGGCATCGATGACGGCACCTGTGCCGAGAGACGGCTGCGGGCTGAACTGTGTCCAGGCGTTCGTACCAACCCCGCCGTTGGTGGTTTCGTAGAGATGGCTTGTGCCGAGGAGCAGATGACTGCTGGTGGCCGGGTCCATCACATACGGGATATAAAAGTTTGAAACGTCGGAGAGGGAGATGCCGGAAGTGCTGGACGAAATGCTTGTCCAGGAAGTGCCGCTATTCGTGGAACGTTCCAGGAAGCCGCTCACCAGGTTGTTGTTCGCGTCCCTCGCCGCGGCGAATTCGTGATAGACCGTCGCCGGCGTCGTTGGATCCACACGCACGAATCCGCCGTCCCCGCTCCGGATGAGGTTCCACGCATTGCTACTGAGCTTTTCGGTTCCGTTATCCTGCGTTCCGCCGTGGCAATCGTGCTGTCTGTCGGACGGGCTGCGATGCCGACAAACTCGGCGACGCGCAGGTCGCCGTTGAGATCGGTCCACGTACCTGAGCTATTTAGCTGCCAAATGCCTCCGTCTGTGCCAAGCAGCAGTTGGCCGCTGGAATTGAATGCCATTGCGTGATCGTCAGCGTGCGGGCCGTTGTCGTTATTTGAGACCCGGCTGATGTCGGTCCAAGTGCTTCCATTGTCGGTCGTCCGAAGGACGATGCTTCCACCGACGTTGTTGACAATTTGTCCGCCGCCGCCGGCATATATTGTCGTGCTGCTGTTGGGGTCAACGGCGAGAACATTGTTGTAGTCCCCTTGGGCGCTGAAGTAGTCCGCGGACGTCGTGGTGACGTTCGTCGTGAGGGTAGTCCAATTCGTGCCATTGTCGGACGTGCGCAACATGGCGTAAAAGGTAGAGTCCGTCGCATTGGCGATCGATACGAATAGGGTCGGTGGTATAACCGGAGGCCCGACTGATCCAGGCGCGATGCCAAGGGAAATCCGACCCACCGAAGAAGCCGTAATCGTGTTTGGAAGGGACAGGCCGTTCCAGCTGGCGCCGCCGTTGGTTGTTTGAAACACGCCATTGTGAAGACCGGGATTGTCAGGAGCGCCGGCTGCGGCAAAAAGATGGTTTGCGTCCAGCGGATCGACTACCAAATCAGACCACACGTCCGACACCGAAGTCGTGTTTGTCCACGTAGTTCCGCCATCCGTCGAGTTCCAGATTCCTCCGTTTCCGGTGAGCCCGTTGGCGCCATTGCCGCTAACGGCCGCGTAGATTGTCAAGTGATTGATATCTTGGTTACTGGCGCTCGGCTGAAGAATGATCTTCGAAAAGGTACGTCGATTGAATGCGTTGCTGGGGCCCGTCAACTGCGTCCAATTCGCGCCGCTATCGGTGGAGCGCAGCAATCCGATTCCGTAATAACTATCCGCGCTGTTGTTTGCCTCGCCCGTACCCGCGAAAACCACGTCGTTCGTAGAGGTGGAGGAGAGCTTTGTTACTGCAATCGCCCCGATGGTGAGGGTGTTCTGCGTGTCCGTCAGCTGCGTCCAGTTCGTGCCACCGTTTGCTGTGCGCCATACGCCGCCACCTGACGTGCCGGCATAAATCGTGCTGCTGTTCGTCGCAGACTGCGCTAGGGCGGCGATTCTGCCGGTGACGTTCTGATTCCCGGGAGTCTGGCCGTTGCCGATTTGCGCCGGACCGAGTGCCGTCCAGCTGAGCAACGTCCGATCTTCGAGCTGCTCAACCAGCAACGGCCCAGACCGTTTCAGACGGCGACCAGATAGGGGGGGGGGGTACGCTTTCGCTTTTGCGGCATGCTGAGTGACCAAGCATACGCCCAACTCCATAGCCTCATGGGGCAACTCCTTCGCGAAGCCGTGGGATGGAGAGAGATGCGCGCATTTGGTACGCCGGGGTCGTAAGACGACCAATAGACAGCGTTGAATGGCCCGTGGGCACTTTCGCCAACAAGCCGCTTCTCCCTCGCAATTACGCCAGCCGACGCTGGACCAGAGCGAGAGAAGCCACCCCTGATGAGTACAGCGCGCACATCACCTGTGTCAAGCAAAAAGAAGAAAAACCCGATTCGGCTACACGAACGCACTTGCGAACCTCCTACCTCATGTTATGACGCTTCACGGATACACAAGGTTTTTCCGTTCCGACCGTCTTCCTACAAATGAAGGCACGTTTCCCGACCAAACCGGGCCCTCTCTGTTTCGATAAATCGTCTTGCGAGCCCGAACGCGGTGGCACGCCGCTAGACTTCATCGCCTCCCGCCCGCTATGATAGTTTCCATTCTTTCTTCCCCCAGGGCCGCGCGCATGGCATCCGTCGAGCGTCAAGTCCGGCTGCTTGATCTGCTCCGGCAGAGCAACCTGCTCACGCCGGAGCAACTCGCCGCGCTGGCGCGTGAGCCGGCGGCCGACGCCGACGATCCGCAGCTGCTTGCCAAGTTTCTTGTACAGAAGCGCTGGCTGACGCGCTTTCAAATCAGTCAAGTCTTGCAAGGCAAGGCCAAGGCGCTGGTGCTCGGCGCGTACCGTGTCCTCGACTGCATCGGCGAAGGCGGCATGGGCAATGTCTTCAAGGCGCACCACGTGCCGATGAACCGCACGGTGGCGTTGAAGCTGATTCGCAAGGAGAAGCTCGCCAATCCAGGCGCGGTGCGGCGCTTTTATCAAGAAGCCCAGACAGCCGCCCAGCTCATCCACCCGAACATTGTCCTCGCGTACGACGCGGGACAGCTCGGCGCCAGACATTTTCTGGCGATGGAGTTCGTGGACGGCATCGACCTGGCGCGGCTGGTGCGGAAGTCGGGGCCGCTGCCTGTCATTCAGGCGTGCGACTATATCCGCCAAGCGGCGCTCGGACTACAGCATGCGTACGAACGTGGCGTCGTCCACCGCGACATCAAGCCGGCAAATCTCCTCGTGACGGCAGGTTCGCCCGCCGTCGTCAAGATTCTCGACATGGGCCTGGCCCGCCTCGCTACGGCCAACCAGACCAGCGGCGTCACGCACGACGGAGCGGTGCTTGGTACGCCGGATTACTTAGCGCCCGAGCAAGCGCTCGACTCAAAAAACGCCGACATTCGCAGCGACATCTACAGCCTGGGCTGCACGTTCTATTTTCTCCTCACCGGCCGGCCGCCGTACCAGGGCGGTTCCCTTACGGAGATCCTGCTCAAGCACCAGATGGAGCCGCTCGTCCCGCCGGAGAAGGTGCGCTCCGACGTGCCGCCTGCCGTTGGGGTGATCGTCGGCAAGCTGCTGGCGAAACGGCCGGAAGATCGCTTCCAAACTCCCGCCGAGGCGGCGGCATCGCTGGAGCCGTTCTGCCGGGGCGATTTCTCGGCGACCGCCATTACCGCCGCCGTACCCGACGCCGAGGCCGACTGGCAGTCGCTCACGCAGGGCGATGATGAAGGAATGGCAGCGCTCCGGGAGGCCGTCGCGACCGACCGAACCGCTGTGGCAACACGGACGCCTAGCGTCGAACGAGCAACCAAGCCGCTGCCTCCCGATCGCCGCTATTGGCTGCTCGTGGGTCTGGGCGGCGGGTTGCCGGCACTCGCGGGGATTCTGCTGCTCGTCTACCTGTTCACGCGCCCGAATAGGCCGAAGATTCCCCCGGAGCCGACCGCGCCGGCGCCGGTCTTTGTCGAGCAGAAGCAGCCCGGACATCCGGACACTACGGTGACGCCGGCGCCTCCCCGTGTCGACCCACCGCCCGTTCACATCGATCCACCGCCGCCACGCATTGTGAATGTGCCGCCGGTCGATCTCGGTCCGCTCGCAACCGGGGAGATACGGCGTCTGGGCGACGGCCGCACGTTGCTGCGCGCTTGTGTCGTGCTGCCCGACGGCAAGCGAGCTCTTGCCGGATTCGGCAGCGACCTCGTCCTCTGGGATCTGACGACCGGCGGCGTCGTGCGCCGCTATCCGAGTGATCGTGTCGTTGTCCGGCTCATCGCCGTTTCGCGTGACGGCCGGATCGCCGCGACCGCCGGCTCCGACCGCACGATTCGCGTCTGGGATGTCGAAACGGGGCAGGAGAAGCAACAACTCAAGGGACACACGAGCGAGATTCGCTGTCTTGGTCTCACCCCGGATGGCCGGCTGGCGCTCTCCGGCGGGGGCACGCCGGTGGTGCGCGACGGCAAAGTGGTGCAGGCGAACGGTCGCACGGTCTATGACGATTTAGGCGTGCGCGTCTGGGACACGGCGACCGGTCAGGAACTGCGCCGGTTCATGGGCCACGAGACGATGCTTCACGCGCTCGTGTTTACGCCGGACGGCCGCCAGGCCTTATCTCTACCGTTCGATGGTCGGGCGTCGCTTTGGGACGTAGAAACGCTGGCCGAGGTCCCCGAGTTCAAGTTGCCGCGCACGCTGGCCGCGAGCGTGGCCATCGCGCCCGACGGCAAACGCGCGTTGATCGGCAATTTCGACCGCTCGCTCGTGCTTGTAGACCTGCCGACCGGCAACGAGGTCCGCCGCATCACCGGGCTGGAGACGCCGGTCAACGCGGTCGCGTTTTTGCCCGGCGGCAAACAAGCCGTGACCGGCAGCGGCATCAACATGAGCCGCGACAACATCACGAGTTATCCCGACTGCGTCGTTCGCCTTTGGGACCTTGAAGCTGGGCGCGCGCTCGGGCAGTTTACCGGCCATAAACAGCCGGTGCGGGCAGTCGCTGTCACGCCGCTCGGCGATCAAGTTCTGTCGTGTGCCGACGATAACACGTTGCGCCTATGGGATCTCGCCCGTATTCCCGCCGCCGCCAACATGCCGTCGCCCATCCCGCCCAAACCCGCGCCCCCCGTGACGACGCGCGGCCCTTTCGAGGGGCACAAGCTTCCCGTGACCTCCGTCGCGTGGTCGCGCGACGGTAAGCGCATCGTGACCGGCAGCCGTGACAAAACCGTTCGCTTGTGGGACGCCGAGACGGGCAAGGAGCTGCACGTTTTTCCCGGCCCGGTTGACGAGATTCGTTCGGTGGCGTTTTCACGCGATAACAAGAAGATTGTTGCCTGCGAGAAGACCGGGTACATTTTCCTCTGGGACGCCGACACGTTCGCGGGGCTGGGCACACTGTCCGTCGGCCGGGACGTCGCCTTAACGAGCGTTGCCTTCTCTTACGATAGCAAACAGGTGATCTACAGCGAAATACGCGACGGCCGCGGCAGCGTTCATGGCTGGTCGCCGGCGGGCGGCACGAGCATTCCTTCGGTGAACGCCCCGGTCGGCATCACGTGCGCGATTCTGACGGAAGACGGCGCTGCGATGATCTACGGGTGCGACGATGGTTCCTTGCGCATCCGCGACATGATGGCGCGGCGCGATCTCCCACCAACGAAGCCGCATCAACACCCGGTGACTTGCCTCGCGTTGTCTCCCAAAGGAGCGTCGTTCTTGTCCGGCAGCGGCACGGCCGCGACCGCCGCGGGCAAGCCGGCGCCCGCCAAGAACGCACTTTCGCTATCCACACTGACGGCGGGATTCGTGCGATCATTCTCGGGGCACACCGACCAGGTCATGAGCGTCGTTTTCCTCCCCGACGGCAAGCGGGCGCTCTCCGGAAGCAAGGATAAGACGGTGCGCCTGTGGGAGGTTGGGAGCGGCAATCAGTTGCGCAAATTCGAGGGACACGAGGGGCCGGTGCTCGGCGTCGCCGTATCGCCGGACGGGAAGCGCGCGGTATCCGTCGGTGACGGCATCCGCGTGTGGGACTTGCAGAAGATGGTCGCCGCCCAATGACGCGTTTAACCGCGACTCAGCGGGGAGCGTGGCCGTCTGCCGTGCGCGCTCCCCGCTGGGTCGCGGTTAAACGATAAACCGTACACGGAGGTCTTGCTCGTGGGCTTCATGACGAAAACCGCATTGCCGACCACGGAGCAGGCGCCACGGACCGCTTGGGACAAGGTCATCACGTCCACTCCTGTCCTCATGACCATCGTCGCGACGCTGTTGGCGGGTCTTTCGTCGAGCGAAATGACTCTTTCGCAGTATCACCGCTCGTTAGCAGCGCAGAACCAGTCGAAGGCCGGCGATCAGTGGAATTTCTTTCAGGCCAAGAGAATTCGGGGCACGGAGAAGCAGATCGCGGTCGAGCAAGCGCGGGCGCGCGGGCAAGCGGCGCCGCTGGACAAGGCGAGCCTGATAGAAGCGGTGGACCGCGTTCCGGCGCTCTATCGCCGGACCCTCGATCAAGGTCGGTTACTTGCCGAGGCGCTCACGCCCGCCAACACGAACGTGCAACTGGCGCCGACGTATGCGCCGCTGACGGCTGCCGTGGCGGCCTTGATACGAAACGCCACCGCTCAGGAGAAGGACGCCCAGCAAGCGATCGCGGAGTGCCGGAATTTGCTGGCGGCCGATCAGCACAAGCAGGCCTTGATGTACCTCGACGGCCGCTCGTTGCCGCCGGTCGAACCGACGAAACTGGACGATCCCAGCGTCCTGGATGGACTCAAGGCGGTTCGCGAGCGCCAGTCCGAGGCAGAGTCGGCGCCGATTGTCGCGGGAATCAATCAGGCAGCACTGGAACAGGCGATTCGCACTGCCGAAGCCAATGCCAAGTCGGCGGAAGACGCGGACAAGCCGGTCAGCGCCGCGTTCGAGCCGCTTGCCGCCCAACTGCGAAAACTGGGCGAAGCCGCCAGCCTATTACAACGCGCGGCGCATGGTGTTCGCTATTGTCTGAGCGAAGTGCCGACCGCGGAGCGCGACAAGTTGCCGAGCGTGAGCACCGCTGCTGCTGCCCTGGAAAACACCGCCGACAACTTGCGGATCGCCGTCACCGAACTGACCACGGATTTTCAAGGCGCACGGGATGACTACGACGCCCGCCGCTACACACGCGAAGCACGCGCGAATCAAGAGTCGGCCGGCCTTTACGAGTTGCAAGTGCGCCGCAGCGGTTTGACGTCGGAACGGCATCGTTCGCGCAGCAAGAATTTCTTCTACGGCATGTTGGCCGCCCAGGCCGCCGTCACGATCGCCTCATTGTCGTTGGCGGTACGGAACCGCAGTGTGTTGTGGGGCTTGGCCGGCGTGACAGGCCTTGGGGCCGTGATTTTCGGCGGCTACGTCTATCTCTACATGTAATCGCGTGCGAGCCGCGGATGATCGAGATCAAGAACAAGTTCACCAATGAACTGCTCCTCCTTGTCGAGACGGACTCCTTGCGCAATGCGCGTTTAGCGGGCGCTCAGTTGGCGGTTGCGAATTTGGTCGAGGCCGATCTGCGTGAAGCTGAATTGGCGGGGTGCAGCCTAGCGGCCGCCGACTTGGCGCGTGCGGACCTTGAATCGGCCAATCTCGCCGGCGCCCAATTGACGGGCTGTAATCTCGAATCCGCCAACCTCTTCTACGCCTTTTTGCGGGCGGCGAATTTGACGGGCGCCAATCTAACGGATGCAAGCCTGCAAGGCGCGAACTTGCAGAAAGCGACGCTCACGGGCGCCAATCTGACCGGCGCCAGTCTCGCGCACGCCAACCTTCTTGGCGCCGATCTCACGCGTGCGTCGCTTGACAATGCAGACCTCACCGGCGCACTCTACGATGACGCCACGCAGTTTCCCGCACTCTTCTTCGACCCTGCCGCGCGCGGCGCAGTCCTTATCAAACGAGATTAGGCCAAATCCGTGCCGGCCGTTCCGAGCCCGAAACCGCGGCGACGGACTTCTCCTTGCTTTCATCACCTAGTTTTTTCGGTTATAATTCGTCCGTCGTTTCGTTTCCCGGTTCTCCCGCAGAAAGAGCCCCGCATGTCGGACGTAGCGGCGACGATAAACAAGATCATTGCCAACGTGGAAAAGGTCATCGTCGGCAAGCGGCAGCAGATCACGTTGGCGCTCGTTGCGTACCTGTGCGAAGGGCACATTCTTCTGGAAGATGTGCCCGGTGTCGCCAAGACGATGTTAGCCCGCGCGCTGGCGAAGAGCGTCGGCTGCACGTTTAAGCGTATTCAATGCACGCCGGACTTGTTGCCGACCGACGTCACCGGCGTGTCGGTGTATAACCAAAAGACCACCGAATTTGAATTCCGGCCCGGTCCGATCTTCGCGCAGACGGTGCTCGCGGATGAAATCAACCGAGCGACGCCGCGAACTCAGTCGGCGCTCCTCGAAGCGATGGCCGAACGGCGTGTGACCGTGGATGGGCAAGGCTATCAGCTCAAGCCGCCTTTCGTCGTCGTCGCCACGCAGAATCCCATCGATCACGAGGGCACGTTTCCTCTTCCGGAGGCCCAACTCGATCGCTTTTTGATTCGCTTGAGTCTTGGCTACCCGAGCCCCGTTGAAGAAGGCAAACTCCTCGAACGGCTCCAGTTCGGGCACCCCATTGACGACTTGAGTGCCGTCGTGACGGCCGCCGAGATTCTCGCGGGGCAACAAGCGATCCGCGAGATTTACCTCGATTCGAAGGTGCGCCAGTACATTCTCGAAATCGTACATGCGACGCGGCAGCACGACGAGGTGCATCTTGGCGGCAGTCCGCGCGCGTCGATCGCGCTCTTTCGCACGGCGCAAGCGTTGGCCGCCATTCAAGGCCGCAATTTTGTGCTGCCCGACGATGTCAAACGCATGACGATGCCGGTGCTCGGTCATCGCCTCATCCTGCGGCCGGAGAGCAGGCTGCGCAAAGTGACTGCCGCATCGGTGTTGAACAGCATTCTGACGGAAACCCCTGTCCCCGTCCTGAAGACGCGGTCGAAGGCCGATGGCGAGGATTATTTCGAGTGAGATGGTTCGTCGGCGCTCTGTTGCTGCTCGGCGTGGCGTTGGTGTTGCAAACCGGGCTGCTGGCGTACGCGATGTACGTCCTGCTGGGTCTGTTGCTCCTCAGCCGGTTTCTGGCCCGCGTGTGGATCGGCAAGCTCTCGGCCACGCGGCGTTGCGACCGCAGCACGGCTGAGATTGGCGACTCCGTGAGCGTGACGCTGAACGTCCGCAACGCCGGCTGGCTGCCGATACCGTGGGTATTGCTCGAAGATTTATTGCCCAGCAGGGCGCTCCATGCGGTTTTTCCGCGGCTCAAGGTGAAAGGCAAGCGGCTGCAAATCCGCATGATGCGCAGCCACGGCCGCGCCGAGATTCCGTATCACCTTGAGTTCAAAATGCGCGGCTACTATCAAGTCGGCCCGCTTGTGTTGGAAAGCGGCGACCTGTTCGGACTGCACCGCCGCTATCGCGTTGAGACGGAGCCGCATTTCATATTGGTTTACCCGCGCATTGTGCCGGTGCCTGGTTACGACCTGGCGTCGCGGCGGCCCATCGGCGAAGTGCGGCTGAGCCACCGCCTCTATGAAGACCCGACGCGCATCGCCGGGGTACGCGCCTACGAAGCGGGCGATCCTTTGAATCGCGTCCACTGGCGGGCGACGGCGCGAACCGGCATGCTTCACTGCAAAATCTATGAACCGTCAACGCTGGCGGGAGCGACCGTGCTCCTTGATTTCCACCAGGCCGGCTATCCGGACCGTGGCGAGCCGCTACGCTCGGAATTGGCCGTGACAACGGCGGTATCCCTTGCCAACGCGGTTTATGAGCTGGGTCAGCAAGTCGGGCTCCTGTCCAACGGGCGCGACGCGGCGGATCGCATTCGCACCGAAGGTTGGGAGCACGATTACCGCACGCGCGCCGCCGCGCGAACGAACGCCGGCATGAGGGAACAGAGCGAGCGGTTACAACCCATCGCCGTCAATACGCGGCGCGGGGCGGAGCAGTTGATGCGTATTCGCGAAACGCTCGCACGCGTGGAGTTGACGGACGGCCTGACCCTGGCTCAATTGGTGACGGAAACAATGAGCCGCATGCCGCACGACGCGACAATTATCGCGGTGCTCCCGCGGGCGACGGTGGACACGGCTCTTGCGCTCGGCACGTTGCGACGGCGCGGCTTCGCGGTGGTGGCGGTGTTGATTCTACTGGATGAAGACCAGTTCGCCGCATCGGCCGCCGGCCTCGCTGCCGAGGGCATCGAAGTCCGACACGTGCGCGACGAAATGGAGTTGTCGATGTTGTGCCAGCAACAGGCACTACGGTAGGCAGACGGTTCGTGGCTACGGGGAACGCGATCATGGTTGCCAATCAACCGCGCAAGACGCTGGCCGACTATGTCGCCATCGCGATCAGCCCCGCGCTGCTGATGGTGTTGATCGGCAGCCTTGTCTTCTTTCTCATCGAGGTTCTCTACGGCGGCGACTTCGAGGGACGTCTGCGGTGGGTGTTTTCCTTTTTTGTCTTCGGCGCGGTGCTCGTCGCCCGCATCTCCATGCGCGACGACATCGCCGAGCGCGCCGGTCTTTACACGGCGGCGCTCGGCGGCGCGACCTGGATTGCACTCCAGCTCTACGTGCAGTATCCGCCGGGGAGTTTCGCGGCGAAGTTCGGCTGGCTCATGAACCTTTTTCTCATCGGCATCATCATTTGGTGTGCCTACAAGCTGACGTGGGATTGCACCTATATCGACGACGACACGGAAGCGTCCGGCAAGGGGTTGCTCGAAGCCGCCGGACTGGATGAACAGGCGAAACCGGAAGCGACGGTTCCTGACGCGCCGCGGGACATGCCTCCCTCCAAGGAGAAGTTGATTCCGTGGTGGCAGCGCTTGTCGCGCCATCGCGCGGCGGAACAGAAAAAGCCGCACGCACCGGGCGTGTGGATCGTTTATTTCTCGCTGGCGGCCTTGCCGATTTTCGGATTGCTCCAGTCTTTCATCCCCGTTGAAGAGGTCGCCCGCCGGCAGTATTCATTCCGTCTGATGATCGCCTACACCGGGAGCGGCCTTGGCCTCTTGCTGACGACGAGTTTTCTGGGATTGCGGCGTTATCTGCGGCAGCGACGGCTGACGATGCCCGTAACGATGACGGGCGTTTGGCTTGTGATGGGCGGAGCGCTGATCGTCGGCCTGTTAACGCTCGGCGCGCTGCTCCCTCGACCAAGCGCGGAGTATCCTCTTTTCGAGTTCACGCGGCTGGGCTCGCCCGAGCGCGATGCTTCGCGGTTCGCGATGAAAGGCGATAGCCCGGGCAAAGGCGAGGGGCGCGGGGGCGGAACGGGGAAGACCAACGACCAAGGCAACGCACCAGGAAATCGCCAGGAGGGACAGGGTCAAGGCCAAGGCGACCCCAAGAGCCAGCAAGGTCAGGGCGCCGGCAAGCAAGGCGGGCAGGGAGATAAGCAGGGACAGAGCGGCGGGCAGGGCCAAGGACAAGGAAATAAAGATAAGGCCGGCGGCGACCAGGGCGGACAACGCGGCGACCGTGGCGGCGAACGCTCCAATCAAGCGCGCGGCCAAGAGAAGGACCGCGGTCCCGGCGACCGCGGCAAGGATGGCGACCGCAACGGCAAAGCGGACGGCCAGCAGCGCGATGACAAGAAGGATGAATCGAAGAACGACGGCGGCCAAGACGGCTCGGAACAAGGCGATAAACGCCAACAGGGGGCGAACGGCTCCCGCGTAGGCGACCGCAATACTAGCCAGACGGAGCATCCCCCCGACGCGAACGAGCGGAGCAATTCCCTCGCTGCCGTGTGGGATTTCCTCGCGAAGATGTTTCGCTGCATCGTGTACATCGCGATCGCGATTGCCCTCTTGTACCTGGCCTTGCGTTTCCTGTGGAACGGCCTTCGTTACCTCGCGCATTTCACCGAATGGGCCCGGCAGCTATTGGGCATCCTCCGTGATCTGTGGGAGAGCTTGTTCGGCTGGTGGGGACGCGCGGGAACGGGGAAGGCGAACGCAGCTGCCACGGAAGAGCCCGTCGTTTTGCGGCCATTCTCCGCCTACGCTAATCCGTTTCGGGATGGCTCGGCGCGGCGATGGCCGCCGGAGCGCTTGGTGCGCTACAGCTTTGAAGCTCTGCAAGCGTGGGCGCGTGAAGCGGATCTCGAACGGCAGCGCGGGGAGACGCCGCTGGAGTTTGCCGAACGCGTAGCGGCAGTAATGCCGGCGCTGGAACGCGACGTCGGGCGCCTCGCGTCGTTCTACGTGGGCATTGCGTACGCACGGCAAAAGTTAACCCCGGCGTGCCTCGAACCGTTGGAACAATTCTGGTCGCAACTCGCCGCCGTGGCCGAACGTCCTCTTTCCGCGACCGCGCGTTAGAACCGAACGCGCCAGATCGGAGCAGTCCTGAGCCGTTTCCAACACATCGTGCAATCGGGCGCAGTCTCAACGAGCAGTGCGCAACCGACCGGCGGTTCGGAGCTATGACTGGGAGCCCGACGGCAAAGCGCGCATGGATGTTGTCCGGCCTCGCACCGCGCGTCGGGGTCACAGAACCATGGATCGTGGTAGAATAAGCACACCGGCCCAGGAGAAGTAGTGTGCTCTATCACGGTTTCCTGCGAGTCGCGGCAGCGACGCCGGAGTTGCGTGTCGCCGACTGCGAATTCAACGCGAATCATGTCCTTGGTTTGATGGCCCGCGCCGAGCAGGAAGGCGTTGCGGTTCTCGTCTTTCCGGAATTGAGCCTGACCGGCTACACGTGCGGCGATCTCTTTCACCAAACGACCCTGCAACGGGGCGCTCGGAGTGCCCTTCAACAGCTTTGTGACGCAAGCAAATCAGTCTATTCCGGGCTCGCCCTCGTCGGCCTGCCTCTCGTGATCGACGACCAGATGTTCAACTGCGCGGCGGTCTTGCACCGCGGCCGCGTGCTCGGCGTGGCGCCGAAGTCGTTCATTCCAAACTACAAGGAGTTCTACGAGCGCCGCTGGTTTGCGCCCGGCGTCGCCGCCGACCACCGCGAAATTGTGCTCAACAGCGAGACGGTTCCTTTCGGGGTCGGCCTGCTTTTCGCGGCCGAAGACGTGGACGGGTTCGTCGTCGGCGTCGAAATCTGCGAGGACCTCTGGGTGCCGATTCCGCCGAGCTCCTATCAAGCGTTGCGCGGCGCGACGGTGCTGGCCAATCTCTCGGCAAGCAACGACGTCATCGGGAAAGCGGCATATCGGAAGCAGCTCGTCGTCAACCAATCCGGGCGCTGTCTGGCGGCGTACGTCTACAGCTCTTGCGGTGTGTGGGAATCGACGACCGACGTGGTCTTCGGCGGCCATTGCTTAATCGCGGAAAACGGCTCACTCCTCGCAGAGTCGCGCCGCTTCCAGCGCGAAGACGCACTTCTGGTCACTGATATCGATCTCGAACGGGTGCGTGCCGACCGTCTGCACATGAACAGTTTCGGCGACGCCCAATTGGTCGTAAGCGGCGGCCGCGAATGCACGCGTATTCTCTTCACGCTCGGCGAAGCGAGGCCGCCGCGCCGATTACTTCGTTCCGTCGAAGCGCACCCATTCGTGCCGCGCGGGCAGGAACAGCTTCGCGAGCGCTGCGAAGAGATCTTCCACAATCAGGTCGCCGGCCTCGCGAAACGACTGGAACAGATCGGCAAGCCGCGCGTAACAATCGGCGTCTCCGGCGGACTCGATTCCACGCTCGCGTTGCTCGTGGCGTGCAAAACGATGGACGCGCTGCGCGTGCCGCGCGAGCGCATTCACGCGCTTACCATGCCCGGCTTCGGAACGACGCCGCGGACGCTCGCCAACGCGCGGGCCCTCATGCGGCATCTTGGCGCGACGACATCGGAGGTGGATATCCGCGGCCTCTGCCTCGAAGAGATGCGCGCGCTTGGCCATCGCCCGTTCGGCATCGAGCTTACCGGAATGTCGGTGGAGCAATTCGCCGCTGGGCTGCAGAAGGTGCCCGCGGAAAGGTGTCAGGACCTCGTCTTTGAGAACGTACAAGCTCGGATGCGGACCAGCGTCCTGATGAACAGCGGATTCGTCATCGGCACGGGCGACCTATCGGAGTTGGCGCTTGGGTGGTGTACCTACAACGGCGACCACATGAGCATGTACAACCCCAACGTCAGCATCCCAAAGACGCTGGTGAAGTTTCTCGTTGGCTGGGCCGCGGAAAAAGAATTTGAAGGCGAGGCGCGCAAGACACTGCTCGACATCGTGGCGACGGAAATCTCGCCGGAACTTTTGCCGCCCGGTGTAGACAACGCCATTACGCAGCGGACCGAAAGCGTCATCGGTCCATACGAACTGCACGACTTCTTCCTGTTCCACTTCCTGCGTTTTGGTTCCTCACCGGAGAAGATACGGTACCTCGCCGCGCATGCGAAATTCGACGGGGATTATACGCAGGAGGAAGTCGGCCGCTGGCTGCGCGTCTTCATTCAGCGGTTTTTCGCCAATCAATTCAAACGCTCGTGTCTGCCGGACGGCCCGAAAGTCGGCACGGTGAGCCTGTCGCCGCGCGGCGACTGGCGCATGCCGAGCGACGCGCAAGCCGCGCTATGGCTGGCGTGGGCTGACGGCAAATAGCAAAGCCCACGGGCTGCAACCCGTGGGCTTTCAAAGTCTTCGCGATTCTTCATGCTTAGCGATTCGCGTTGAAGTAGTTGGCGGCCCCGTACGAGGGGACGAGCGGCGTTTGACCGGGCTGAATCTGGAAGGCGGTGCCATTCGACGGCGGCGTCGTGGACGGCATTGGGGGGAACGCCGGACGGCCGCCGCCCGGCCCGGTAGCAGGAAGCTGCGGGGCGGGAGCGGTCTGGGCCGGCAGCGTGATTACTTCGCCGCCCGCGTAGCCGGCGCCACCCGCGAACGGGTTCTGGTTGCAGCACGGACCTGCGTCGCCGCAAGGGTACACGTTGACGCAGTGGTTCGTGACGATGCCGGCGCAGGCGACCGGCGTAAACGCGTTGTACGCACGCAGTGTGATCGTGCCCTTGTCGCAGCAGCAGTGCTTGCAACAGAGGTTGTGCAGATAACCCGCGGAGGCCTGCGTTCCACTCAGGCCGGCCGCGATCAGGCTCAGGAAAGCAGCCGCTAATAGCTTTTTCATGGCGTGTGTTTCTTTTGTGAAGCCCGGGGCGAACGGCCCCGGCCATCCTCCTGATGGCGGGCGCACGCCCGTTGTCCGCGGGAACTATAACCGCTGCCGCGAACGTTTGGCGGCCGCGGGGTGAGTTTTCGCGCCTGTTTTGGCGAACGCGCCAACGCAGGAAAAGCACAACGAAGCGCATTGGAACGGCGGGCAAAGTCTTCCGAGATGAGCGAAAAAGAGGGACTCGCCGCGCGGAATCATTCAAGTTCACGACCCATAGACCGGCGCCGCATCCAAATCGAGCGACGCGAATCGGCCGGCGCGCCACTTTTCCACGGCGCTCGCCGCCATCGCCGCGTTGTCCGTGCAGAGGGACAACGGTGGAACGAACAACTCGGCGCTTTCCTCGCGCGCCATCACTTCCAGCGCCGCACGGAGCGTCTTGTTCGCGGCGACGCCGCCGCCGACTGCAAGCCGTTTGAGTCCGCTCATGCGCAGCGCCTGGCGCGACTTCGCCACCAACACATCGATCACTGCTTGCTGAAAACTCGCCGCCAAATCGGCGCGGAGCTGACCACTGGGAGGCGTTCGACTCCCGGCGGCATCCTGACCGTTGACGGTGTAGAGCACCGCCGTCTTCAAGCCGCTAAAGCTGAAATCGAGCCGCTCGTCGCGCAAAAAGGAACGCGGAAAGCGAAATGCGGACGGATTCCCCGTCGCCGCTTCCCGTTCCACCGCCGGGCCGCCGGGAAAACCAAGCCCCAGAATGGCGGCGACCTTATCAAAGGCCTCCCCCGCGGCGTCATCAAGCGTGGCGCCGAGCAATTCAAAATCGAGCGCGGTCTTGCAAAGAAACAAGCTCGTGTGCCCGCCGCTGACCACGAGGCCGACGCACGGAAAGATGTCGCGCTCCGCGGCGAGCCGGCACGCATAGAGGTGCGATTCGATGTGATTCACGCCAATCAACGGCACGCCAAGCGCCACCGACAGCATCTTGGCCGCACTCACCCCGACCAGCAAAGCGCCCACCAACCCCGGCGTGTTATGCACCGCAACGCAGCCAATGTTCGCGAGCTTTACATCGGCTTTTTGCAGTGCTTCTTCAATCACCGGAAGCAGCCGTTGGAGATGAGCCCGCGCCGCGACTTCCGGCACGACACCGCCGAACTTGCGGTGAATGTCGATTTGCGAGGCGACGACATTGGAGAGAACGCGCGGCTCCTCTGTGAAGACGGCAGCCGCGGTTTCGTCACAGGACGTTTCGATGGCCAGGAAATACATGCGAATGACAAAGTTCCGATTAAGTCCAAAATCGCCACCACGGTCGCGGCTTCGCATCGCGCCACTGCTCGCCGACCTCTTGGACTTGCTTCTGAATGGCCTTGAACGATGTTGCAAGAAAGTTGCTTTCGCGACGTTCCCATCTTTTCGCCACGAAGTTGGCCGGATAAACGAGAACGTCCCCGCGCCCCGGAAGGGCCAGCACGGCGAGATCAGTGCCGTGGCCATCAGCGGCAATGGTCCAATGAAAGCCGGCATTGTCCACGAGGAATTGACCGAAGTGAATGCCGACGACGTTGATGGTCGAGTTTACGTCGGTATTGTCACCGCTGGACTGAGGGAGCCACGCGGCAAAGGCGCGATCCAAGGCGTCTAGTGTAACGGGCTTGTCGGCGTCGTCGGGCGCCATTGCCGCCACAAAAAGCGGTGCGGCTTCAAGTTGCTGGGCGATCCATTGACGTTCCTTGTCGGTCAGCGGAGAAAATGTCGGTCCCTTCATCGTAAGCACCTATATCGCGATCCCCTTGCGCCCCATGCTGACGCTCTTGGCACGGCCGTCAGGGATCTCTTCCTCCCACCGCACCGCCTGCCGGAAGAACGCCAGCGGATTCTCGTACACGACCTTGCGGATCGCCTCCTCGGCATGTCCGCGGCGTTTCATCTCCTGAATCATCTCCGGCACCGCAAGCGGATTCGATTTGCCCCAGTCCCCCGCCGAGTTCGCCATGATGCGCTCCGTGCCGACCATCTCGATGATGTCAACGGCCCGTTCCGGCGTACATTTCGTCGTCGGATACAGCGTCATGCCGCACCAGAAGCCGTTGTCGAGGGCAATGCGAACCGTGTGCTCTTCGACGTGATCGATCAACACCCGCTGCGGATCGACGCGGCGGTCGCCCTTCAGCATGTCGATAATCATCCGCGTGCCTTTGTACTTGTCCTCCAAGTGCGGCGTGTGAATGAGCATCAGCTCATTGGTTTTCATCGCCAGATCGACATGCTCCTGAAAAATCGTCGCCTCATTCCTCGTGTTCTTGTTCAGCCCAATTTCGCCAATGCCGAGGACGTTGGGCCGATTCAAGTAGTCCGGAATAAGTGCGATGACCTCGCGCGACAGCGTGACATTCTCCGCTTCCTTCGCGTTGATGCACAGCCACGAGTAATGCTTGATGCCGAATTGCGCCGCCCGCTTCGGCTCGTATTCGACGAGGTGACGGAAATAATCGCGAAACCCTTCCGCCGACCCGCGGTCGAATCCGGCCCAAAACGCCGGCTCGCTCACGGCGACGCAGCCGCATTGGGCCATGCGCTGGTAGTCGTCGGTGACGCGGGAGATCATGTGGATGTGGGGATCGATGTAGCGAGGCACGGCTGCAACTCCTGCTGTCAAGAGTACCGTTGCGATGGCCACACAATTATTGAAGCGCGGACGCACAAAAGTCGCTAAGCTTATTGTCCCGGAATCTCGTCGCGGCGGCAAGCAAGCCCGCGGCGCTCGGTCGCACTTCCCGTTTGCTTGTCTGATTCACCGCCCGTAGACTCTTGGCCTATGGCCGACGTCACCCAGATTCTGAATGCCATCGAGCACGGCGACCCGCTCGCCGCCGAGCAGCTTTTGCCGCTCGTCTACGACGAGCTGCGGCGGCTGGCCCGGTCCTACATGGCGCGCGAACCGGCCGGGCAGACGCTCCAGGCAACGGCGCTCGTGCATGACGCATACCTACGTCTGGTGGCGAGCGGCGAGGCGTCAGCTCGCCGAGACCAACACTGGGGCAGCCGCGGTCACTTTTTCGCCGCCGCCGCGACGGCGATGCGCCGTATTCTCGTCGATCGAGCCCGAGAGAAGAAACGTGACAAGCGCGGCGGCAAGCTCAAAAAACTCAACCTCGATGCCATCGATCTAGTCACCACCGTCACGCCCGACCAACTCCTCGCCATCGACGACGCCCTCGCCAAACTGGCCCTCGATGATGCCGTCGCCGCGCGACTGGTCGAGCTGCGCTACTTCGCTGGGCTGACCGTCGAAGAGGTGGGGAAAGCCGCTGGCATATCCACGGCAACCGCCTACCGGCACTGGAAATACGCACGCGCGTGGCTGCACAGCGAGCTTCAGGGCGCCGCGAAGGCATAATCCCGCAAGAGTTTTTCCATTTTTCTTTTCGGTCGTGAGAAAAACGGCGGACAAACGCCGCATTGATCTAATGAAGCGGGTTGCAATGACGGGGAGCGAGGATCATGAACGATTATTCCGCGCGCGCGAAGTCAATCTTCCTCGATGCGATTGAGCGCACGCCCGAAGAGTGGCCGGTTTTCCTGGATCAGGCCTGCGCGGGTGACGCCGCGCTGCGAGCCAGCGTCGAGAAATTGCTGCGCGCCCAGGCGCAGATGGGGTCTTTCCACGAGGACCCGCGGCCGCCGCTTTTCGCGACAGTCGATGCGCCGGCGATCTCCGAGCGACCCGGCACGGTCATCGGCCCGTACAAGCTGCTGCAACAAATCGGCGAAGGCGGCATGGGGACCGTCTTCATGGCGGAGCAGACGCACCCCGTCCAGCGCAAAGTCGCCCTCAAGGTCATCAAGCCCGGCATGGACAGCCGGCAAGTCATCGCCCGCTTCGAGGCGGAACGGCAGGCCCTGGCGATGATGGACCACGTCAACATCGCCCGTGTCTTCGACGCCGGGGCCACGGAATCGGGCAGGCCGTATTTCGTCATGGAGCTGGTCCACGGCGTGCCGATCACCAAGTACTGCGACGACAACCGCCTGTCGCCGCGCGAGCGGCTGGAGCTGTTCGTGCCGGTCTGCCAGGCGATCCAGCATGCCCACCAGAAGGGGATCATCCACCGCGACGTCAAGCCGTCCAACGTCATGATCACGCTCTACGACGGCAAGCCGGTGCCCAAGGTGATCGACTTCGGAGTGGCCAAGGCTACCGAACAAAAGCTTACCGAGCGGACGCTGTTCACGCAGTACGGCGCCATGGTCGGCACGTTCGAGTACATGTCGCCAGAGCAGGCGGAGATGAGTGCCCTGGGCGCCGATACCCGCAGCGACATCTTCTCGCTGGGCGTGCTCTTGTACGAGCTGCTGACGGGCAGCACGCCGCTGAGCCACAACCGGGTGCGGGAGGCGGCGTATGGCGAGGTCCTGCGCATGATCCGGGAAGAGGAGGCGCCCAAGCCGAGCACCCGGCTAAGCGATTCGGGCGAGGCACTGGCGTCGATCTCAGCCCAGCGCCACATGGAGCCGGCCAAGCTGACCAAGCTGGTCCGCGGTGAGCTGGATTGGATCGTGATGAAGTGCCTGGAGAAGGACCGCAACCACCGCTACGAGACGGCGAACGGCTTCGCGATGGATGTGCAACGCTACTTGGCGGACGAGGCGGTTTTGGCCTGTCCGCCTTCGACCATCTATCGCCTCAAGAAGTTCGTGCGGCGGAACAAGGGGCCGGTCTTGGCGGCGAGCATCATTCTGCTCTGTCTGCTGGCTGGCATTGTTGGCACGTCCGCAGGCCTAGTCTGGGCGGTGCGCGAACGGGACGACAAGGCCAAGGCGTTGATCGCCGAGACCAAGGCTCGTGAATCCGAAAAGCAAGCCCGCGAACGGGCGCTTACTGCGCTGAGGGCCTTGACGGATGACATCGTCCAGAACCAGATGGCCCGCGGCACGACGCTGACGGAGGAAAACAAGGAGTTCCTGCGCAAGATCATCAAGCACTTCGAGGGCTTCGCCGCCATTACCGCCGACGATGCCGAGAGTCGATCCATTCGGGAAGAAGGCTATTTTCGAGTCGGCAAAATGCGGTACCACCTCGGCGAGTTGAAGGAAGCCGAGGCGGCATTTAACGAGTCGCTCGCCCTCTTGAAGCAACTGGCCGCCGAATTCCCTGACGTGCCCGAATACCGCCACCGGTTGGCCGTGAACCACGACGTACTGGGCGGTTTGTATAGCGACACGGGCCGGCTCAAGGAAGCGGAGACGGCCCACGCGGACGCCCTCGTCCTCCTGAAGCAACTCGCTGCCGACATCCCCGCCTCGCCTGGGGTTCGCCGGGACCTGGCCGGGTGCTACCTCAACCAGGGCAACCTGTTTCGCACCACGGGCCGGCTCGAGGAAGCAGAGACGGCCTATGACGCCGCCCTGTCCCTCCAGAAAAAACTGGTCGCCGGCTCACCCACGAGTCCCGGGTTCCGCCCGGACTTGGCCGCGACCCTCCACAGCGTGGGCAATTTGTTCAGCCTCACCGGTCGGCTCGAAAAAGCAGAGGCGTCCTTCAACGAGGGCTTGACCATCCTGAGGCAACTGGTCGCCGAATCCCCCACCAGGCCCGACTTCCAGAAAGCGCTGGCCGGCAGCCTCAATAGCCTGGGCGTCCTGCTGCACCATTGGGGTCGGACCAAGGATTCCGAGGACGCCTATACTGCGGCACTCGCGATCCAGAAGCAACTGGCCGCCAAGTACCCCACAATCCCCGAATTCCGTCAGGAGCTGGCCTTGAGTCACAGCAACCTCGGCATCGTGTTGAGCGATACGAATCGGCTCAAAGAAGCGGAAGCGGCGTACATCGACGCTCTGGTCCTTAGAAAGCAACTGGCCGACGACTTCCCCGACAGGCCGGAATTCCACCGAGAGTTGGCCGTAAGCCATATCAACCTCGGCAGCCTGTTCAGCAAGACGGAACGAAACGACAAAGCGGAGACGGCCTTTACCGACGCCCTCAATATCCAGAAGCGACTGGCCGCGCAGTACCCGACCAAGCCCGACATTCAAAAGGAGCTGGCCGCCAGCCACTTCAACCTGGCCTCCCAGTACCGTGACACGAACCGGCTGCCGAAAGCGCTCGTGGCCTTCGGCGATGCGCTTGCCGTTTACAAGAAACTGGCCGACGCATTCCCCACGCGACCCGAGTACCAGGACCTGCTGGCCGCAACCCACAACAACATGGGCATCCTGCTGTTGAGAATGGAGAAGCGCCCGGAAGCGAAGGCGGCCTACCTCGAATCCCTGAGCATCAAAGAGAAGCTCACGGCTGCATTTCCCACGGTGCCGTCGTATGCCGTCTACCTTGGCGGCGCTTACTGCAATTTCGGCAACTTGGTCAAAGCGGAAGGGCAACTGGAAGCGGCGCTGGATTGGTTTCGCAAGGCGATCGCGACGCTCGAACCGGTGGCAGTAATGAAGCCGCCCCAGGTCAACGCCCGCGAGTTCCTGCGCAACACCTATTATGCGAGAGCGCTCACGCTCGAAGTACTCGACCGCTTCGCCGAGTCGACGCGCGACTGGGAACGCGTCGTGGAACTCCATGACGGCCCCGAAAGGTTTCCTCGCGTGAAACTTGCCGAATCGCGGCTGCGGAGGTCCCACCAGGACAAGGACGCCGCCGGGTGCCTGGCAGCGGCCGCCGAGTACGACGCCCTGAAGCCTAACAATCCCTACGGCGCGGCCTGCAGCCGGGCAATGTGCGCAGCCGCGATCCTACTGGACCCGAAGACCCCGCCCGCCGACGCCGCCCGGCTCGCCAAGCAACAGGCCGACCGGGCGATGGTCTGGCTGCACAAAGCCGTCGCCGCCGGTTTCAAGGACGCCGAGTGTTTGAAGAAGGAAAAAGACTTCGACGCCCTGTACGAGCGCGAGGACTTCAAGAAGTTGCTGGTCGAATTGCAAGCCAAAAAGAAATGAAGGTCAGGCCCACGGGTCTGACCTGCACATGAAGAAGAAGCGGCCGGTGAGGTCCTTACCGCCAAGCAAGCTCCTCACCGGCCCGGCACCGCCCCGGCGCTCGGTCTGCGCGCCGGGAGCGATGTCCCGCCATTATATCGCAGACCGCCTGCTTCAAGGAGCAACTGTCATGACTTCCCTTCTCCGCACGTGGCTGCAAGCCATGAAACAAAAAGCGGCGGTTGGCGCGCGCACCCCCCGTGGCGCGGATCGCACCCGCTCGCACCGGTTCGTGCCCCGTCTCGAAACCCTCGAAGATCGTGCCGTGCCCAGCACCTTCACGGTCCTGAATCTCCTCGACAGCGACCCCGGCTCCTTGCGCGCGGCGGTTGATGCCGCCAACGTCAACCCCGGCGCCGACCTGATCAAGTTCGCCGGTGGGTTGCAAGGCACGATCACACTGGGCAGCGAGTTGAGCATCACGGACGACCTGACGATCCATGGTCGGGGCGAGAACGACTTGACTATTAGCGGCAATAACGCCACCCGGGTCTTTAACATCAGCGGCAGCACGACGGACGTCGAGATCACTCGTTTGACGATCGCTGATGGCAGCGCCGCCGGAACCACGATGATAGGCCCCTTGGGCGCCGTCACCCTGGGCGGCGGCATCCTCAATAACGGCGGCCACTTGGTCGTCTCCGACGTGACCATGGCCGACAATCAGGTGGTCGGTTTCAACAGCGCCGGCGGCGCCATCGCCAATGTCTTCGGCGCGACGCTGACCGTCGATCACAGCACGTTCACCGGCAACAAGTCTGTAGGCAGTCGCGAGGCCGCGGGCGGCGCGATCGCTAACGACGCCGGCTCGACCTTGACCGTCGAACACAGCATGTTTGCCGGCAATCAGTCCACCGGTGTCGACGCCAGCGCCGGCAACGGCGGCGGGGCAATCGGCGGGGCCATCTCAAATCGAGGTGGCAGCCAAGCAACGGTATCGCACAGCACCTTTGCCGACAACCTCGCTCACGGCGGCATCGGCGCCAACGGCGGCCCCGCCAAGAACGGCGGCAATGGCGGCAACGGCGGGGGCGGCGCCGTTGCCAACCTGAACGACAGCTTCCTTGTTGCCGCTGCTGGCTCGACCCTGATCATCGAGCGCAGTGCGTTCAACGACAATCAATGCGTCGGCGGCAACGGGGGCAACGGCGGCGCGGGAGGCAACGGCGGCAATGGTCTTGGAGGCAATGGCGGCGCCATACTGAGCATCGGCCAGGGAAGTACGGTCCACGTCACCCACAGTAGGTTCACTGGCAACCAGGCCACGGGCGCCGTCGGCGGCAACGGCGGTGCCGGGGGAAAGGGCGGTAACGGAGGCAATGGTCAGGGCGGCGCGATTGTCCAATTCAGCGCGACCCTGACCGTCGAGCACAGTAAGTTCCGCGACAACCAGGCGACGGGCGGCGCTGGCGGGAATGGCGACGCCGCGGGCAACGGCGGCGTTGGCGGCCCCGGCGCCGGCGGGGCCATCAATTCCGGCGTCGCAAGCCAAACCCCCACGATCCTGCCGACCCTCACGGTGGACCATCTGAAGGTCCGCGAGAACCAGGCGACTGGGGGTCGTGGCGGCAACGGCGGCAGCAGTGGCAACGGCGGCAATGGCGGCGTGGGAACTGGCGGCGGCATCAGGGCGCGGGGCACCATGCACGTCGCCGACAGCCGACTGGTCCTCAATCAGGCCACGGGCGGGGCGGGCGGCGACAGGGGCGATGGCGGTCTCCTCGGTGGCAGCGGCGGCCTCGGCACCGGCGGCGGCATCGTCAATGACATCGGCTCCATTGGCACCGTCTTCCATTCGTGGCTCGTTGCGAACCAGGCCAGCGGCGGCGCCGGCGGGCTGGGCGCCAATGGAGGCAATGGTCAGGGCGGCGGCATCTGGAATGGAACACCGAATCCCTTGACCGGCACTCCCTCTAGCCTCTCCATCCTTGATAGCACGATCGTCAACAACGGCGCTGACGGCGGCGCCGCTGGCGTTGGCGGCAGTGACGGGCAGGGCGTGGGCGGCGGCCTCTACGTCACCCCGGGCAGCATCGCCTGTGCCGACTTATGGTCAGTCATCTGCGCCAACCACGCTTCCACCAGCGACGACGACGTGTTTGGTACCTTGGGCAGCTGTTGAGAGCGTTTGGAAACAACGCCATAACTGAGTGGCGGCATCGGCGAAAGGTTGAGATCCAACAAAGCGGCCGGCGGGGTCCTTACCGCCAAGCAAGCCCCCGCCGGCCCGGCACCGCCCCGGCACTCGGTCTGCGCGCTAGGGAGATGTCCCGCCATCGCGCACGATTCTCAACGACGATTGAAAGCACTCCCCGTTCAGAGGGGCAGTTGTCCGTGGTTCGTCGTCAGAAGCTTATTGCAACGGACAACGGACGACGGACAACGGACTAGCGCGGTGTCGGCTTCTCCCACGTGGCGTCGTAATCCAGCGAAAAGATCTTCTGGATCCGCTCCGCACGGCCGCCGCTGCGGTCGTGCAAAACCTCCAACGCTTGGCGAATCCGCTCCAAACGGGGGTCGTCGCCGACGCCGTTGCAGCCCGAGCCACGGCCGATGCGGTCGAGGATCGCCGCCAGGTCAAGCAGTTTGGCGCGCGCTTCCAGGAAGTAGTTGTCGAGCGCCTTGGCCGCGGGAAGGGGGGTCATGGTCGTGCGGGGGTTGGGGTGGCGAACAGGCGTTTCTGCTCCAGGCTCACAAGTTCGTTCAAACTGCCGGAGCGAAAGCCTTCCATATCTAAAGTGACGAACTTGAAGCCGAGTTCTTTCAACCGGCGAACCAGGTCCTCGCGACGTGTGCTGTCGGCGAGGAGTCGCGGCAGCTCGCCGGGCGGGACCTCAACACGGGCCAATTCTCCCTCGTGCAGGCGGACGCGAAACTCACGGTAGCCGAGCGAACGCAAGTACGCCTCCGCCGCTTCAACTCGTGCCGTGCGTTCGCGCGTCACCTCGACGCCGGGCGCCAGGCGGCTGGACAAGCACGGCGAGGCGGGCTTATCCCACGTCGGCAGGCCCCAATGCAGCGCCAGCGCCCGCACGTCGGCTTTGGTGAAACCCGCCTCCTGCAACGGATGCCGTACTTGATGCTCGGCCGCCGCCGTCAAACCGGGACGATAATCGCCCTGGTCATCGAGATTGGCGCCGCTGCAAATCACCGCCATGCCGAGATCGGGGAGCAGTTGCTCGATCGTCGAATACAGCTCGCTCTTGCAAAAGTAGCAGCGGGCGCCGTCGTTGCGAACGTAGTCGGAATCGTTGAACTCCTCGGTCGGAATCAAGCGGTGCTCGATGCCGATCTGTTCCGCAAGCCGGCAGGCGTCGGCGATTTCGACCCGCGCCACCGACGGGCTGTCCGCGGTGATGGCGATGGCGTTATCGCCCAGAGCTTCGTGGGCCGCCTTCGCAACGACCGTACTGTCGATGCCGCCGCTGAATGCGACGGCGACGCGCTTCATGTCGCGCAGAATCGCCAACAGGCGCTCGCTCTTTGCCATCAAGGCCGGCGTCGCCGGCTCGGATTGCGCTTCGTGCATTACGGTCCGTCCGATGAGGTGTTCGACACAATATGCATCATAAGGCAAGCGCGCGCGACTCTCAATGACTACGCCTTCCGGATTGATTGCTTGCACGCCTGCACCCGTCCAATCCAATGCAATAATGAAGCGAATCGGTAGCCAGGCGACCGTGCCGCGGCAACCAGCAGCGGTTGCGCAATGGTGGCCAGTTTCCCCCTTCGAAACGCCGGGGGATTTTTCACGCGCTAGCGGGTAGAATACGGGCATGAACCACGAAAACGACAAGACGGCTTCGGTGCGGACTGTCTGTATGGCCGCGTACTTCACGCCGGAGGAGGCTCATCTCGCGCGGAACCGCCTGGAGACGGAGGGCATTCCGTGCTTTCTTCAGGGGGACATGCTCTTGCCAGACGCTCACGTGGCGGGAGGCGAGGCTGGCGTGCGCCTTTTCGTCAGTGAAGAGGATGCCCGACAGGCCCGGGACATCCGGAGCAGCCTGCAAAAACGTCGTCCCGTCTCGCCAGAGCAGCAAAAGCAGATTGAGAAATATCTGCTGCGTATCCTGGCATTCGCGGCGGCCACATGGGGAATCTACTTCGCTGTTACTGGAGACATGGGCGAAGCCGCCGGGGTGGCGATGATAGTGCCGCTCTGCGCGTTCCTGATCGCTCCCCTCTTTTGGCGGCGAAAGAAAGTGACAACCGGCCGGTGCTAGTCGGCGGCCCACGTAAACAGTGTTGAGGTTTCATTGTGCTGCGCCACGTACGCGATGATCGCGTCGATCAATTGGATACTCGGTGAGCGCCCGTTGAATCCCACTCCAACTCTCTCTCTCTTGCCACTGCTTTGTACTAATGTATACTATAATTGTGTGGCGGTTCGCACTTTTTTTGATCACGGCTCGATGCGACCACGAACATGAAAAGCTCAAATAAGCCCCATTGCCGGTGGTATATTGCCTATCTCAGCGCAACTCGCTCGCGGAAAAGCACATGCGATAGATTGTCGGTTGAAAAAGCGGCATGGTTCAAAAAGCCTCGTTTTCGGGTAACAAAACCGAGTCTCATCGATGTGAACCCACTTTAATAATGAGCGAAAACCCGATCACAAGACACGTCTAGTCAATAACTCATGCCAACGATCGAGTCGTTTGTTCAGTACAATCGGCACACTCCAACGTCATATCATATGTAATTACATAACAAGGCTTTGTGTCAATAGACCGGCAGTCCAAGAAAAGTGTTACCCTGCTTTGAACCATGCCGGTTTTTCAACCGGCAATCTCACCTCTTCTCGTTTTCTGCCTAGGAGTTGCGTTGACGCCAGCGTCAGCCGACCGGCAAGCGCGTTTTCTGAGGTTTTCATCATCATGCTCCAGCGACGGGTCATCGCCAAACGCCGACAACCGCATCCAATAAGTGTACTGAAGTATCGTATTCGCGTCAAGAGCCGATGTTGAGCACGTAAAAAGGGTGCAGGCCATGCAGGACATGGTTCGCACGGCGCCAGGCGGAGGTCCGAACCAAAAAGGCCCGGGCAGATTTCCTTGGACTTCGCGACTTCGGATGGGTGCGTTAGGCGAAATGTCGCTCAGGGGGCATAGGATGTGCTTTCGCTGTAAAGTTTGTAAGCGCGACAAACGCAAAACGCAGAAGCAGCCGAAGGGTCACGGCAAACAGTTGAGAATCGCCCATTCAGAATTGGGGAAACCCACTTCTCAAAACGGTGATGTTGAGCACCATCACGCCGTTTCGCGGATTGGCGAAAATGTTCAGTCAGGGCATCAAAACACTTTACGACGATGCAACACACCGGGAGGTCCATCTCGATGGCGGAGAATCCGAGCAAATTCGCCAACCCGCAACCGAATTCGGCGCAAGCTCTGGCACGCATCCTGCGCCACGAATTGGGCGACCTGTTACAAACAATTTACGCGACCGTGGCGATTTTGCAGGAGCGTTTGCCGGCGGACGCCGGGCTGGAACGCCGCATTCTGACTGATCTCCGCAGGCGAGCCGGGACTTGCAAGGAATTGCTCGACAACGTTCAAGACTATGTTGCCCCGCTGGAGTTGGAGCACGAGCTAGTGGACATGGCCGATGTGCTCTCCGCACAGGCTGCCCATGCAGGCGCGCGCTACCCGAAAGTTGTTGTCGATGTGCAAGTGCCGCCTGACTTACCCGGCGTCTCGGGCGACCCGCGCCGTCTCGCGCAAATCGCGGCGCTGCTCCTACAGGTCGCCTGCGAAAGTGCCGAGAACCGGGTTGACTGCCAGGTCGCGCTCAAGACTTCGATGAAGGATCTGGAATGCACCGTCGTGGCGGAAGGCAAGCCGCTCCCCGACGCCGACCAACAGGAATTGTTCGACCCGTTTCCGCAAAATCGTTATAGCCATCGCGGGCTTCATCTCGCGTTGGCCCGCCGCCTGGTGGAAGCCCACGGCGGCCGCGTCACCGGCGAAGCCCCGCCCGCGGGCGGCATTCGTCTCGCGGTCGTTCTGCCCCTCGGTCGGACGAACAACTTTTCGTAACGGAGTTCAACCGCTCTCGTTGGACCGATGGGACCACTGGGGCGGACAGCATGTCCGTCGGGTTCACGTGGGTGATCGCAAAAAATGTGCGTCAAAATCTTGCGACGTGGCGGCTTTTCGCTGGCATTCGCGTCGCGTTCCCTCTCATAATGACCATTGCTTGCAGCAGAGATCGGGACGGACGGAGACCTCGGCACAGCCCCTCAACGGAAGGCCGCCCTCTTGAATGCGCCGCTCCGGCATTCCAATTGCTGTAGAGCTTCCGCGAATGATACCCGCGCGCCGGTCGCGGTCCCGAAACAGGGGTCTGCCCCCTTTCATTCATGGGTGATGAATGCCAAGGCTCCAGACGCCATTTCGAAACCCGCCCGGCTCCATGAAGGGGGAGGACGTCGTTATGGACCGGGTCACTACGGCCCCGACCAGCTTAAGAGTGGTGGTGGTCGAGGATGATCCCACGGTGCGTCTTTTCTTGAAGGAGACGCTCGAAAATCAGTACGGACACAAAGTCGTCGGCGAGGTGGACAACGGCACCGACATGGTGCGCACCGTGCTCGAAACCGAACCCGACGTTGTGATTTTCGATATTCATCTGCCGCGCATGAACGGGCTCGACGCGCTGCGGCAAATCTACCAGGAGAAGATCGTCGCCGCCGTCGCCATCACCGGCGACCGCGATCAGCACCTCGTCCGGCGGGCGCTCGAAGAGCACGTGCTCGCCTATCTCGTCAAACCGGTCGAAGCCCACCAGCTTGGGCCGGCGTTGCTCATCGCCTGGGCACGGTTCGAAGAACTGAAGAACCTCAGCGACGAAAATCAAAGTCTGCGTCAGAATTTGCAAAATCGCAAAACGATCGAGCGCGCCAAAGGCGTGCTTATGAAACGCCACCGCTGGTCCGAAGCAGAAGCGTTCCGCCGGCTCCAGCGCGGCGCCATGAACCGCCGCACGACAATGGTGGACCTCGCCCAATCGGTGCTCAACGGCGTCGAGATCGAAATCTGAATCTCGTTCCCAGCCTCCGCCCGGGACCGCGCACGGCGAAGCGCCGCCACGCGCCGGGCAGAGCCTGGCGGACTGCGTTTCCAGGCCGAGCCTGGGAACGAGGTGCCCGAGCCGTGTTCACCTTCTCTATTCGCCTCTCCATGAACTTGGTACACTTCTCGAATCGGAACATAACCTTCCCGCGACGTCCCTGTTGCCGACCGCGCCATCCATGACGGATACCCTCCACATTCGGAATTTCTCGATTATCGCCCACATCGATCACGGGAAAAGCACGCTCGCGGATCAATTCCTGCTCAAAACCGGCGCCATTACCGCGCGCGAGTTTCGGGCACAGGTCCTCGACGACATGGACCTCGAACGCGAACGCGGCATCACGATTCAGATGCACCCGGTCACGATCTACTACGAAACGAACGGCGAGCGCTATGAGTTAAACCTGATCGACACGCCCGGACACGTCGATTTTAACTACGAAGTTTCACGCAGCCTCGCGGCGTGCGAAGGCGCCATTCTCCTCGTCGATGCGTCGCAGGGCGTGCAGGCGCAGACCGTCGCCAACGCCTTCCTCGCGATGGAAGACGACCTGACTATTGTGCCCGTGCTTAACAAGGTCGATCTGTCGATTGCTCGGCCCGAGGAAGTCATCGCCGAGATGGAACAAGCTCTCGGCATCGTCCCCGCCGACGTGCTCCGCGCCAGCGGCAAAAGCGGCCTCGGCGTCGATGAAATCCTGCAAGCGATCGTCGCCCGCGTACCGCCGCCCGCCGGCGACACTGCAGCGCCGCTCAAGGCCCTCGTCTACAACAGCCATTTCGACACCTACAAGGGCGTCGTGATCTACGTCCGTGTTATGGAAGGAACACTACGCAAAGGGCAACGCATCCGCCTTATGCGCGGTCAGACGGAACACGAAGTCATCGAGATCGGCCAGTTCCGCCCTGCCCCGACGCCGTGTGCCGAGCTGGGCGCCGGCCAGGTCGGCTTCTTCATGGCCCAGATCAAGACGCTCGACGACGTCCACATCGGCGACACGGTGACCGACGCCCTGCGGCCGACGGAAACCGCTCTGCCCGGCTACAAAGAACCGAAGCCGATGGTGTATAGCGGGCTCTACCCCGTGAACAACAGCGACTTCGAGACACTGCGCGAATCCCTCGGCAAATTACGTCTGAACGACGCCAGCTTCACCTACATGGCCGAAAACAGCGAAGGCCTCGGCTTCGGCTTCCGTTGCGGCTTCCTCGGCATGTTGCACCGCGAGATCATCCAGCAACGGCTCGAACGCGAAAGCGAAATCGACCTGGTGCAGACCGCCCCGAACGTCACCTACGAAATCCTGACGCGCAAGGGCGAAATCCTCGTCATCGACAGCCCGCAAAAGGTGCCCGACCCCGGCCAGATCGAGGAGTTTCGCGAACCGTTTGTCCGCATCAATTTCCTCATCCCCGCCGCCAACATCGGCGACCTGATGCAGCTCGCCACGGAACGCCGTGGCGCCTACGTCCGTACCGAATACTTGAGCCCGACGCGCGCGATCCTCGTCTATGAGCTGCCGCTCGCGGAAGTGATCTACGACCTGTACGACAAGTTGAAGTCCGTCACGCATGGCTACGGCACGATGGACTATGAATTGCTTGGCTATCGTCCCGCGGAGCTGGTGCGGCTCGACGTCCTTGTCCACGGCAAACGGGTTGACGCCCTCTCCACAATTACGCACCGCGCCTTTGCCGAACGCCGCGGCCGCAAGCTGGTGAAGAAGCTCCGCGGCGAAATCGACCGCCATTTGTTCGAGATCGCAATCCAGGCGGCCATCGGCAATCGCGTCATCGCCCGCGAGACGATCGCGCCGATGAAGAAGAACGTCACCGCGAAATGCTACGGCGGCGACATCACGCGCAAGCGCAAGCTGTGGGCCAAACAAGCCGCGGGCAAGAAACGCATGAAGCAGGTGGGGCAGGTTGAAATCCCGCAGGAAGCGTTTCTCGCGGTACTTGAGACGGACCAGACGTAATTCCCGTAGTGCAGGCGTCACTCCGGCGTGATGCAGGGGGTGCGAGCGAGCCGCCTGCACTACGAGAGGCGGAGACAATGCCACGCGCGCATCGCCAATCTGTCCGCGGCCGCCGCCTCATCGAGGCCGCCGTGCTCGTGCTGATTTTCCTTCTCCTCTTTCGGACCCTCGGCGCCGAGCCCTACGGCGTACCGACCGGCAGCATGGCCCCGAACCTCCTTGGCCATCACGTCGATGCCGTTTGTCCGCGCTGCGGTATGCCGCTGCGGATCGGCGTGCGTGAAGAAAACGGCGTCCTCCGTGGGGAATCGTCCGAAGCACACTGCATGAATTGCGGCCTTGGCGAAATCGAATTGGCGCGTTCTCCGATCACACGCGGCGATCTCGTTCTCGTCAACCGCAGCGTCTTTGACTTCCGGAGACCGCGACGCTGGGAAATGGCAGTGTTTCATTGTGCCGCGGACCACGGCAAGGCGTATGTCAAGCGCGTGATTGGGCTGCCGGGTGAACGCGTCGAGATTCGCGACGGCGACGTCTACATCGACCATCAGATCGCGCGCAAAACGCTCGCCGAGTGCCGGGCCGTCGGCATTCCGGTAGTGGATTCCTACTTCCTTCCGAGTCCCAACGGCTGGACACGTGCATGGGAAGCGTTCCCCACGACGACGTCGCTTTCAGTCGAAGGCCAGGGAATCACGCTGAACTCCCTCGATTCCCCGAACTGCTTCGCATGGCTGGTTTACCGGCACGGGCCTGGCGCCGAATCGAAAGAACGCCCGATTACCGACGAATACGCTTATAATGGCGGCGACCCCGCCCGTACGCCGTGGCCGGTGCATGACTTCTTGCTGGAGTGCGACCTTGAAGTCCGTCAAGGCGACGGTGAAATCGGCGTGACGATAAACGACGGCAAGGATGAACTCATGGTGGCCCTACCCACCGGGGCAGTCGGCCAGGGAACGCGGCTCATGCTGCCGGCGCGGAACAGCGACGGCGACACTCCCGATCCGGACGTCCGGCGCGTGCTTCGCACGGCGCCGAATCGCGCGCTCACGGCGGGGCGAACGCATCGGGTCGAGCTTGCGCTCGTGGATCGCCGGTTGAGCTTTGCACTCGACGGAACGGAACTTTTTCCACCCTTCGATCTCCCGCCCGCGGACGAACGGCAGCCAGTGTCACGGCCTTTCCGCATCGGCGGCCGTGGCGTTGAGCTGCGCGTGCATCAGTGGCGCTTGCTCCGCGACATCCATTACACCAACGTCGGCCGTCACGGCATCGGCGTGCCTGTCCCTTTGGGCGCGGGCGAATACTTTGTTCTGGGAGACAACAGCCCGCACTCCGACGACAGCCGGTTTTGGACCGACGTGAGTGGGAACTATTTGCCGGTGCGCAAAGCCGATTTCGTGGGCAAGCCGTTCCTTGTCCACCTGCCGAGCCGTTTCGCCGCCGTGGAGGCCTTCGGCCGTCGCTGGCAATTTCAAACCATGGACTGGAGCCGTATCCGCTGGCTGCATTAGTCGGGAAGACCGGAATTTCTCGCAGACGCGCGGCGAACGCGGCGCACACAAAGACCCTGAAGGCGAGCGGCAGGCGAGAATTTACCCGGCCCTCGCGGAGCGAGCGCTCCATATGGTAGCCGCCTCGCACCGCGACGCGGGACGGGAGGTAGATTATCTCCTGTCGCTCGCCCAAGACCCTCGAGAAGATATTGAGCTGGAAGCGCTCAGGATATTTATGTATACTATCTAGGTGCGTCTGCCTGGTGCGGGCCAAACCCGGAAAACGGGGCTGTGAGCAAACAAATCCCTGTGGAACAAGAACTTCGAGGTCATAAATTGGGACGCTTGGTCGGTTTCTCAATGATTTGTCAACCTAACCTCTTGTTGGGACTGAACCTACGCATAACCACCGTTTTGAGACCTTTTTGATTTTCCGGTGGTTAACGGTGGTATGGGTCGGTTTCATAGCCGCGGCGTTCGGCGCGCGGCAGACGAAAAGTTACCCGGCCCTCGCGGAGCGAGGGCCGCACATGTAGCCGCCTCGCTCCGCGAGGCGGGACGGGAGATAGATTATCTCCTGCCGCTTGCGTAACCAGCGTTGCATTCGCTGTGCCCTCGCGCGGAGTTTTTGCGGGTCGCATGAAAAAGGTGTGGCATGCCGAACGACAATAACCAATCTACGTCGCCCAACAATAAGCAACCTACTACTCCGTTCGCACCCACGCGCGCCGCGACACCGGCGACGGCCCCGCAACGCCAGCCTTCCCTTTACCGCCGCGCGATGAATTTCATGTCGCACACGCCCGGCGGGGCCAAGCCGGACGGCGGGCGCGAAGTCGTCGAAACCATTGTCTTCGTCGTGGTGCTCGTCCTCCTCTTGAAATCGTTCGTCGCCGAGGCGTTCGTCATTCCGACCGGCTCGATGGCGGAAACACTTTACGGTTATCAGAAGATCGCGGAATGCCCGGAGTGCGGCGAGAAGTTTCCGGTCAACTGCAGCAGCGAAGTGGAGGAGAAGCCGCCCAAACCCGTCATCGGCTGCACCTGTCCGTATTGCCGCTATCCGTTCCACTTCGTTACCGAGCATCCGTCGTGCAACTCCGGCGACCGCGTGCTGGTGTCGAAGTTTGCCTACACCCGCGGCCCGCTCGGCCATCCGGTTCGGCCGCTCGACGTCGTTGTGTTCAAGTTTCCCGAAGAGCCGCAGCGCGATTTCGTGCCGATGAATTACATCAAGCGCTGCATCGGCGTGGCGGGGCAAACGGTCGGCATTTATTACGGAGACGTCTACATCGCCGAGAATCTCCCGTACGAACCGGATCCAGAAGAGCAGGTCGCCGGCGTGGACCTGCGCCGGCACATGCGGCCGAACAAGATGCGGGAGCTGCTCGAACAGCGGTCGAGCGAATTCAAGATCATGCGCAAGCCGCCGTTGGTGATGATGGCCATGCGCCGGCCGGTCTACGATAACAATCACCGCGCCAAAACGCTGGCGGAAATCGGCTTCCCCGAGCGCTGGGCGGCGGAGAAGGAAGGCGGCGGGGCTTTCGCCGATCCGCCCATCGCCGCATTCGAGCACAACCGGGCCAACGCGCTGAACGACAAGGCCTGGATCGAGGAGAGCCGCGGCTTCCGGCACGCCGCCCGGCAAGGCGACGGCGTCGATTGGTTGCGCTACCGCCATGTGCTTTTTAATTGGTCCGATTATCGAGAAGCGCTCTTCAAGGAGTTGCCGCAGGCGGTGCTCGCGAAGTATCCCAATCCCGAATCCCACTTTCCTCTGCTGCTCGAGAACTTCATCGAGGTCCTTAACGCGTCGCCGGAGGATAAACGCAGCCTGGACGCCGCGCGGACACGCCTGCTGACCAATTCGGGGAAGGAGCTTCGCACGGCGCGGCCGCAGCTTATCACCGATTTCATGGGCTACAACGCCGGCATTCCAAGCCGTGGCGTACCTGAGCAAACGAATCCGGTGTCCGATCTGATGCTCGATTGCAAGGTGCAGGTCGAACAGGCGGACGGCGACTTGATACTGGAATTGTCCAAGGGGCCGGAGCGGTTTCAAGCTCAGTGGCAGTTGGCGACCGGAATATGCAAGCTGGTCCGGGTGTCCCCGCAAGGCGGCCCGGGCGAGACGCTGATGGAGAAGCCGACGATCCTTAAGAAGCCCGGCGAGTATCGGTTGCGGTTCGCAAACTTCGACGAGCGCCTGACGGTGTGGGTCGACAGCACGCTGCCGTTCGACGATGGCGTGACCTACGATCCGCCGCGCGATGAGCAACAGCGCGTCGTACACGGCCCGATCGAGAAGAACGATCTGGAGCCGGCCAGCATCGGCGTCCGTGGCGCGGGCGTGCGCGTGTTCGACCTGCAGCTCTGGCGCGACACCTATTACACGTATACCCCGGATTTCAGCGATAATACACCGGGCGCGCCGAGCGTTCGGGCGAACACTTATTACGTGCAGCCGGGCCATTACTTCTGTCTGGGCGACAACAGTGCCCAGAGTTCGGACAGCCGCACCTGGGACAAGCGCAACGGCGGCAACAGCCAGGGCGGCGGCTTGGTGCCGGAACGACTGCTGCTCGGCCGCGCTCTGATGGTCTACTGGCCCTACCGCCGTGTGGGACCGATTCGGTGAAGAATGCAAACGTCCGACAGGTCGTATGTGTCCGATGGGCCGTATGTGTCCGATGGGACAAATAAATGCCATGCTCACCGGTGAAACCACCATCCGCGTCCGCTACGCCGAGACCGATCGCATGGGCCTGTTGCACCACGCGAATTATCTCGTCTATTTCGAGCAAGCCCGGACGGAGCTGCTGCGTGCGCTTGGCGCGTCCTACAAAGACCTGGAGGACCAGGGCTATCTGCTGGTCATCACCAAGGTGGAAATCCGCTACAAGCGGCCCGCCCACTACGACGACGTGCTGACGATTCGCACGACGGTGGCGCGAACGACGGCGGTTCGTATCGACCACCGCTACGAAGTGCTTCGCGGCGGCGAGCTCGTCGCCGAGGCAACCACGACGCTGGCATGTGTGGACCGCGAAGGGCGACCGCAAGCATTGCCGGAGTTTCTCCGCGACCGCAAAGGGGGAGCGACGTCATGATCCGTTGTCGGTGGTTCGGGCGCGGCTTGGCCGCGATTGGTCTCACGGCCGTGTTAATAGCGGGCGGTTTCCTCGGCTGCAACACGCCGTCCACACCGTCCGCCCGTCCGCCCAGCAGCGCCCCAGACGCCAAACCGGACACAAATAAGCCGCCGGCGACCTCGCACGTGCCCGGCTAACGTCGAAACACGAAATCGGTCAAAAGTACGCAAGCTGCGGAAAATGCTTGCGCAAATCATTCCCGTGCAACGCGGGCGAAAGCGGCCACGTTTGCGGCCTCTTCTTAGTTCGTCAACAAGACAAAACGACGCTCTTCTCGGAAAAAACTGTTAGTCCAATAGGACGCTGACTGTCCCGGTGTTGCCGTCGACTCGGAGTTTCTGGCCGTCGCGGATGCGGCGATGGATATCCGGCAAGCCGGCGACTGCTGGCAGGTGGAATTCGCGCGCGACGATCGCGCCGTGCGAGAGAACGCCGCCGGTCTCCATAACCAGCCCCGCCGCGTGAACGAAGAGCGGCACCCACGCGGGATCGGTGGAGGGGCAGACCAGAATGTACGAACCCGGCGGCGGCCGAACGCCTTCGGGATTGTCCAAAACGAGAGCGCGCCCTTCGGCGACGCCCGCGGAAAGCGGCGTGCCTTGCACCGTCTCGGCGCCCTCGATCGTGACGGGCCTACCGATCGCCTCCAAATCATCGCTGAAAAGCACCGGCGGCACTTCCAGACCGAGGGCAATGCTTCGCCGGCGCCGGCGCTCGGCGATCAAGGTAGTGAAGTCGTCGCCAGCCAACAGGCGCGGCAACTCATCCGGGAGAAGATAGAAGATGCCGCCGTTCAAACTATATCGGCGGTCGACCTCGAGAAGCAGACGGCGAATGACCGCATAACCCAGCATCAGGTAATGCTTGCACGTTTCACGCAGCGAAAGCCAGCCGCGCAGAATCTCCAGATCCTTGCGGATGGCGCCGATCTGTGGGGTTTTCAAAATGCCCGCGGCGTTGGGCTCCCAGCCGAATTGGCGCTCCTCGTCACGAATCACCGGTAAGGCGGCCGTTGCCGCGATCAACCGAGCGATGGCGTCCGGCTCCTCGCGCCAGCGCGGCTTGGACAGCTCCATCTCCTGATTGCCGCGATGGCCGAAACGCTCAAGAAATGCGGCCTGCTCCAGCCGCCCGGTCGCCAGATCGCACAAAGCGTTCGGCAAATCGGCTTCCGGATCGGGCTGGACATTCATCACCAATTCGCGGATCACGAGCGGCGTCTTCTCCTTGCCGATCATCGCCGCCAGCTTCCGTTCGAGGGCTTCGAGCGCCATGCCGGCAAGGGCGGTGGGTTTGAGACTGTGTCGCGCGAAATCGGTCAACGTCTTTGCCGTCCAGAGGTCGAGGTGCGCGAGCAAGTCTCGCGTGCCGGCTGTGGCAAGGTCCGCCTGCAGGGTGCGCCGCGCGTCGGCCGCGAAGGAGGGCAGCAGTTGTCCGCGCAGAAATTGTGGTAGGATTCGCCGGAAACGGGCGAGTCGGAACGCCATCCGCAGCGAGATCACCGGCAGCATCGCCCAGAAGCGAAGACCGGCCCGCGCCGGATTCGGCACGGGCTGCGGATACATCGCCTTGCTCGGGTCGGCTTTGAACGCGGCGAACGAATACTCAAGCGGCGGATTGCGAAATTGCAGCCGCAATTGCCGGTCGAGATTGCAGTAGGGCCGGCCGCAGATCAACTCAAAAGGCCCTTCCGCGTCCAGCGCCGGATCGGGATCGAAACCGAGATCGCGATACATCCATCCGTAGCCGCCTCGACCTGACATGAAATGACTGACGATGGCCCACGTCATCGGCGTCGGCTCGGGGAGAATCTCGGACAAGTTAAACCGGCTCCAAATCGTCGGTTCCGCCCTCTCTTGAAGCCGGCTGATCTCTTGCTGCCGAAGCTGCTCACGTTCCGCCGCCGTTACGGCGGTAATCGGCCGCGCTTGGAGCAGCCACAGCTTGCCATTGGCCCACGCCCATTCGATATCACGCGCGCCGCCGTATAACGCCTCGACTTTCCGGCCTAGGTCCGCTAACTGTCCGAGCTGAGCGTCATCGAGGCACGCGGCGTTCTGCTTTTCCGTGGAAACCGGCTCCTCACCTGTCGCCGTCCGCCGCAGCCGCTTGCAGGAGATGTGGCGATGCAGCACCGCACCGGTGTCGTGGTCGAGATGATAGCGGTCCGGCGTCACACGGCCCGAAACCACGCTTTCGCCGAGACCCCAGGACGCTTCCACCAGCATGCGGCGTCCGTCGGAATCGAGCGGATCGCGCGTGAACAGCACGCCCGCGGCTTCCGCGTCCACGAGCTTCTGCACGACAACCGCCATCGCGACATCCGTGTCGGAGATGCCCTGCCGTTTGCGATAGGCGACCGCGCGTTCGGTTTGCAGCGAGGCCCAACACCGCGTAATGGCATCGAATAGCGCATCTTCACCGACAACGCCGAGAAAGGTCTCTTGTTGGCCGGCAAAACTCGCGACCGCGCCATCTTCATCGGCCGCCGATGAGCGCACCGCGGCGGCGCCGCCGCCCAAGGCGCGATAAGCTTCGAGAATTTCCGCGCTGAGAATCGCGTTGTCGCGCAGGGAGCCGCCGCGCAGCCACCGATACGCCGCGGTGGATAGCACGAAACCGTCCGGCACCGGCAGACCCGCACGAGTAAGCAGCCCAAGGCTCAGTCCCTTGCCGCCGACCTGCTCGCCATCGTCTGCCGTGATGCTTGCAAACGGGATAACTTCCGACATGATGCCCACGCGGAGGGATTATTCAGCAGCCTGATCTTCCAGGCAATATAGCGTGGCGCTCCAGTGCGTGACACCCTTGAGCCCCGCTGCGACGTAGATTTGGCGGCGCGTCGGCGTCTCGGAATCGACTTCGGGAGACGACAGAAGCCGCACTGCCTTTCCGGCATGCGCGGCAATATTAAACGTCCACGTAGCACGACCGTTGGTCGCATCGAGACATTGAACCCGGCCGTCCGTGCTGTTGACGTACAAATTTTCGACGCCTCGCCATGTTTTCGACGTTAGATTTCCGACGACCGGACTGCCACAATCGTGCTGCCACACGATAGCACGTGATCCGGTATCGAATGCGTAAATGTGCAGATCGCGCGAGCCATAATAGATGCGTGATCCCGCGACACACGGCTGCATGAGCACGGCATTCGGTACTTCCTTGCGCCAAAGGACCGTGCCGTCTACCGGCGAGACACAGAGCAGCGCCCCTGCGGGCTTGTCGGCATCCGACAGAAAATTCCCGTTCCCGAGCGCGAACAGGACGCCGTCCTCAATTGGCTGCGGTGACGCCCATACCGGCAAGTCCGTGTCGTGACGCCAGATCACGGTCCCCTTCTCTGCATCCAAACAGACGATTTGCGTGGCCTGATGCGTATCGCCGACGCCGCTGCCAATGTAGAGGCGACCCTCATTGAAAACCGGGCCGGCGTCCACATGCAGGCCCGGGAAGTGCCAGATTTCTTTGCCGGTAGTCGCATCAAGGCAATAGACGCCATCGTCACCCGCTCCGAAATTCACGCAAAGAGGGCCCGACGTCCCACCCAACAGTAATTTGAAGCCGAGTTCCGGGCGTGATTCCGTGTGGCTTGAAGTAGCGAACTCCCACTTCTTTTTGCCGGTATTTACATCGAGGCAATAGAGCTTGCAGTTCTTGTCTTCATGGAACCCCTCGCCGATGAACAAGCCATCACGGGTAACACGCGGTGTTGAAAAGACCTGCTTCATCTCGCCATCGTTGTCAAAGCTCCATAGGACCTGACCCGTCGCGCGATCCAGGCAGTAAAGCCGGCCAAAGGGTGAAAAAGCGTCGTCGTGAGCGGCAGCGATGTATACGCGATCGCCGAAGACGACCGGCGAGGAATCGAAGCGGCCCTTGTCCGGCGCGGTAAAAGACCATTTCACGCCGGCGAAATGCACGGTCGATCCGCTCGATTCCGATTCAGCGATCGCGGCGCCGCCTCGCGGCCACGACGTGCCGCTCAGGGCGACGTATGCAAGCGTCATCGACCAGAGCATTATCCCTTCGAGAGACAACGACGGGACGGAGTGCGGACGTCGAAAGAGAAAGTAAAGCGTGCCAACCCAAAAGGCGGCCCACAACGGCCAGACGGCGTTCCACGGCGTTTCCAGCGGTGCTTGACGCGTAAGCAGGCAATAACCGAGCAGCGCCACGCCAACGATGCTGACGAGGGCAAGTGTGAGGCCCTCACCGCGCGTGGGGGGCGCACCGTTTCCGCCGGCGATCGAGCGTGCGTTCCGCCGACACGCCCAACCGATGCCAAGCACGCTGAGCAGCGTCATCGTCAGCCACAGCACGCTGGGCGTGCTCCACCATTGACCCGAGAATCGATCCGCCAGCCACCCGTGCAAAAAGAGAAGCGTGCTGTTCATGCTGATGATCGTCAGCGCCGCAAGCCAACGTTTGAATTGCCCCGTAACGCCGCCAAAGACGCTAGGGAAGAGAAGCGCGAGCAATGCCAGCGGCCCGCCGATGCCGAGCGTGGGGATTACGGCGAAGAGCGGCGGTTCGCCATCGCGCGTACTGAGTACTGAGTACGGAGTACGCAGTACTGTGTGCTGAGTACTACCTCCCTCGCTTGCGCTTCGGGCTCCGTGAATCGTCCCTCCCTCGCTTGCGCTTCGGGCTCCCTGCATGTCGTCTTTCACATCCTCTGCCTTGATCTCCGGACCGAACCCTGGCGGCTCCTTCGGATCAGGCTCCGGCGTTGCTTTCGCGCCGGCGAGTCCATCCTTGACAATGTCTTTCAACACATAAGTGCCGCCGTGGAACGTTCGTCGCAAATACGGCTCGCCGTGCGTTAGATGCCAAACGGCACGATCGTCCTCGACCCGCACGCCTTTGATTTGAAACCAGGTGCCGTTCGTGTACGCGAAGCCGATGTAGTTCTTGGTGCGTGTGTTTTCGTTGACGAAAACGACCAGCGTCAACTTTGGCATCAGTCGTTTGAGCAGCTGGGGGACCTGCTTTTCTTTCTGCGCCTCGCTGTCGCCGGTGAAATTGATCGGCAACCGCCGATACGCCGCCTTGCCTTTCAGATCGTCTTTGATGTTCAAGACGACGGCCGGCTTGTCGGGGTCAATGCTCTCGACCTTGGCGGTGAAGATGAATTGGCTGTCGGCGAGCACGTCCTTAAGCGGCGTGAGTCGTGTGATGAGCGCCTGTGCCGGCGACCCGGCGAACAGCAGGCCCAAGCTCAAGACAAACATCCCCGCCCAGACGCGGATTCGCATGGTTGATCCCTCAAAGTGAGGCTGATTCTCCGTGGCGACCGACTCATCTTAACGGCGAGGGGCACTTCCGCAAATCGGTATTCACGTGACATTTTTGGCACGAAGGCAGGCGTCGTCTGTCAGATTGGCAGAGTCTTCATTCGGCGACTCTGCTGTAATGCCGCGAATACGAGCGATTTACGGCGACCGCTTCCCCCGGCACGGCCGTTGCTATTCCGGAATTCGTTCCGTGGGGAGACTCCCTAAACGTAGTGAACATTTGAGGCCAGGCCCGCCGCCGGCCTTCTCTAAGACGCTTAAGCGACGAACGTTGATCCTGAAAGGAGACGTGGATGGCGAAACAATTGAGCTACAGTGACGAAGCCCGCCAGAAGCTGCTGGCCGGTGTGAGCAAGCTGGCCCGAGCCGTGCGTGCCACCCTTGGGCCCCGCGGCCGCAATGCCGTGCTCGACAAGGGCTGGGGCAGTCCGACCGTCACCAAGGACGGCGTGACCGTGGCGGAAGAAATTGAACTGCAAGACCCGTACGAAAACATGGGCGCTCAGCTCGTGAAGGAAGCTGCCAGCAAGACGAGCGATGTGGCCGGCGACGGCACTACTACCGCGACAGTGCTTGCCGAGGCGATCTACCGCGAAGGTCTGAAAGCGATCTCCGCCGGCGCCGACCCGATGGCCCTCACGCGCGGCATTCAAAAGGGCGTGGATCTCGTCGTCGCCGAATTACACCGCATGGCCGAGAAGATCGACGCCAAGGACAACAAGGAAATCACCGAAGTCGCCACCATCGCTTCCAACAATAATCCGGAGATCGGCCAGAAGCTCGCCGAGGCGATGAAGAAAGTCGGCTCTAACGGCGTCATCACGATCGAGGAAGGCAAAACCGCCGACACCGAAGTGGTGGTTGTCCAGGGCATGCAGTTTGACCGCGGTTACCTGTCGCCGCACTTCGTGACCAACCCCGACACGGTCACCAGTGAGCTGGAAAACCCGTACATCCTCATCTACGAAGAGAAAATCAGCAACGCCCGCAACCTCATCCCGCTGCTCGAAACCATCTCCAAGAAGAAAGAGCCGCTGTTCATCATCGCCGAGGACATCGAAGGCGAAGCGCTGGCGACACTGGTGCTCAACAAGTTGAAGGGAATTCTCCAAGTGTGCGCGGTGAAGGCGCCGGGTTACGGCGACCGTCGCAAGGCGATGTTGGAAGACATCTCCGCTCTCACCGGCGGGCGGGCGATCTTCAAGGATCTCGGCATCCAGCTCGAGAACATCCAGCTCCGCGACCTCGGCCGGGCCAAAAAGGTCAAAGTCGATGCCGAGAACACGACGATCACCGAAGGTTCGGGCGACAAGAAGGCGATCGACGGCCGCATCGAGATGATCCGCAAGGAAATCGAACGGACCGACAGCGATTACGATCGCGAGAAGCTGCAAGAACGGCTCGCGAAACTGGCCGGTGGCGTGGCGCAAATCAAGGTCGGCGCCGCGACGGAAACCGAAATGAAGGAACGCAAGGCCCTCTACGAAGACGCGCTGCACGCGACCCGTGCGGCCATCGCCGAAGGCATTGTCCCCGGCGGCGGCGTGGCGCTCCTGCAAGCCCGCAAGGTCCTCGACAAGGCGGGACTCGACGAGGATGAAGCCCTCGGAGTCCAGGCCCTGCAGCGCGTGCTTGACATGCCGTGCCGCTGGATCGCCGAGAACGCCGGCAAGGACGGCACCGTCGTCGTCAACAACATTCGCCGCGCCAAAGAAAAGAACTACGGCTACAACGCCGACACCGACACCTACGAAGACCTGCGCAAGGCTGGCGTGGTGGACCCCGTCAAGGTGACTCGTAGCGCCCTCCAGAACGGCGCCAGCGTCGCCGCGCTCTTGCTGACCACCGAATCGCTCGTCGCCGACATTCCGGAAAAGAAGAAAGCCGGCGGCGATCCCCACGACGACCATCACGGTATGGGCGGGATGGGCGGCATGGGCGGCGGCATGCCAGGCATGGGCGGCATGGGTGGCATGGGCGGCATGGACATGATGTGATTTGAGATTGCAGATTGAAGATTGTAGATTGCCGCACGGGCCGTCCGCGATCTTCAATCTGCTGTCCGACAATCTGAAATCTTCAATCTGAAATCTGCATTCACAAAGGACTCGAAACATGGCCAAGGAAAAAGAAGTCAACTTGAAGATTCGTCCGCTTGATGACCGCGTCGCCGTCGAACCGCTGGAGGCGGAGGAGAAGACCGCCGGCGGCATCCTCCTCCCGGACAACGCCAAGCAGAAGCCGCAACGCGGCCGCGTGCTCGCGGTCGGCCCCGGCAAGCTCTCCGAAAAGGGCTCACGCACCAGCGTCTCCGTCGTGAAGGGCGACGAAGTCATTTACGGCCGTTACAGCGGCAACGACATCGAAATGGAAGGCCGCGAAATCAAAATCATGCGCGAGAGCGATATCCTCGCGAAAGTGGTGAAGTAACCATTCGTCTGTCGTCCGTGGTCCGTTGTCTGCGGCACAACGCGGCCGCGACCGACCACTGACGACGGACCATTGACAACCGACAATTGGAGATACTCGGAATATGGCAAAACAACTGCTCTACACCGACGAAGCCCGCAAGAAGCTCTTCACGGGCGCCGAAAAGCTGGCCCACGCCGTGGGCATTACGCTCGGACCGACCGGGCGAAATGTGATCCTAGACAAGAGCTTCGGCGGACCGACCGTCACCAAGGACGGCGTCACGGTCAGCAAGGAAATCGACCTGCCCGACCCGTTCGAGAACATGGGCGCGAAGCTCGTCAACGCCGTCGCCCAAAAGACGAGCGACGTCGCCGGCGACGGCACTACGACGGCGACGATTCTGGCCCTGTCCATCTACCAAGAGGGCCTGCGCAACATCACCGCGGGCGCCAATCCGATGGCCGTCAAGCGCGGCGTCGACAAAGCGGTGGACGCCGCCGTCAAGCACCTGGAAGGGATGTCCAAGCGGCTGACCAAGAAGGAAGAGATGGAACAAGTCGCCAGCATCAGCGCCAACAACGACCCGGAAATCGGCAAGCTAATGGCCGACGCCTTCGAAAAGGTCGGAAAAGACGGCGTCATCACGGTCGAGGAAGGCAAGACCTCAGACACCTCGCTCGAATTCGTCGAAGGCATGCAGTTCGACAAGGGCTACATCTCGCCGTACTTCATCACCGATCCGACCGAGATGACGTGCGAGATGGAAGACCCGTACATCCTCATTCACGAAAAAAAGCTGTCCAACGTCCGCGACATGCTGCCGCTCCTCGAAAAGGTCGCGCAAGCGGGCAAGCCGTTCCTCATCATCGCGGAAGATGTCGAGAGCGAAGCGCTGGCGATGCTCGTCGTTAACAAGCTCCGTGGCATTCTGCAAGTTTGCGCGGTAAAGGCGCCTGGCTTCGGCGACCGGCGCAAGGCAATCCTCGGCGACATCGCCACGCTGACGGGCGGCCAGTTCATCAGCGAAGACCTCGGCCTCAAATTGGAGAATGTTCAGCTCGAACAGCTCGGCCGGGCCAAGAACGTGCGCGTGGAAAAGGAAAACACCACGCTCATCAACGGCGCCGGCAAAAGGCCGGACATCCAGAAGCGCATCGAGATGATTCGCAAGCAGATGGAGCAGACCGAAAGCGAGTACGACAAGGAAAAGTTCAGTGAACGGCTCGCGAAGTTGACCGGCGGCGTGGCGATCATCCGTGTCGGCGCCGCGACCGAGACCGAGATGAAGCAGAAGAAAGCCCGCGTCGAGGACGCTCTGCACGCGACGCGCGCCGCGGTGGCTGAAGGCATTCTGCCGGGCGGCGGCACGGCTCTCATCCGCGCGATCGACGCCGTGGAGCAGGCCGCCAAATCCCTCAAGGGTGACGAGAAGCTGGGGATTGAGATCGTGGCCCGTGCCCTGGAGAAGCCGATCCGCACGATCGCCGAAAACTCCGGCGCCGACGGCGCGGTCGTCGCCGACGAGGTCCGGCAACGCGGCGAAAAGCAGCCGAACATCGGGTATAATGCCAATACGGGCGAATACGTCGATATGTTCAAGGCGGGCATCGTCGATCCAACGAAGGTGACTCGCTCCGCCCTGCAATATGCTGCCAGCATCGCCGGGCTCATGCTCACGACCGAGGTGATGATCACCAAGGTCGATGAAGAGGAGCCGGGCAGCAAGGTCGCCGGCGCGATACGGTAACAAAGGTGTGACAAGGTGACACGGTGACAAGGCAACAGGGTGAACCCGCTTATACACCCTGTCGCGTTGTCACCGTGTCACCTTGTCAGGAGAGCGGAGATGATGGCCACGAAGCGGGACTACTACGAAATCCTCGGCGTGAAGCGGGAGGCGGACGACGAGGAGATCAAACGAGCGTACCGCAAGCTGGCCATGCAGCATCATCCCGACCGCAACGTCGGGGATGCGGAGGCGGAAGAGAAGTTCAAGGAAGCGGCCGAGGCGTACGAGATCCTGCGGGACGCGGACAAAAGACGGCGCTACGATCGCTATGGCCACGCCGGCCTCGAAGGGATGAACATCCCGAACTTCAACAACGCCCAGTCTGTTTTCGATATCTTCGGCGACATTTTTGGCGACTTCTTCGGTCAGCGCGGCGGCCGTCGTGGTCCGCAGCCCGGACGCGACCTACAGATCGCCATCGAAATAGACTTAGTTGAAGCGTATCGCGGCACGCAGAAGTCGATCACGATTCCGCGAACTGAAATCTGTCCGGAATGCTCCGGCGGCGGCAGCCGTAAGGGTTCGCAGCCGGTGACGTGCCGGCGGTGCCAGGGACATGGCGTCGTCATCTTGAGTCAGGGTTTTTTCCGTGTTCAACAGACGTGCAACGGGTGCGGCGGCCGCGGCGTGGTGATCGCCGATCCGTGCCCGACGTGTCGCGGTCACGGCCGCGTTGAAGCACAACGGGCGCTCGAGATCAACGTGCCCCCCGGCGTGGACACCGGCACCCGCGTCCGGTTGTCCGGCGAAGGCGAAGCTGGGGAGCCCGGAGCGCCGCGCGGCGATCTGTACTGCGTGATTCAAGTGCGCGAGCACCAGCTTTTCCAGCGTGACGGCCCGCACCTTGTTTGTCAGGTGCAAGTGACGTTTAGCCAGGCGGCCCTTGGGGCGTCGATTGACATTCCGACGCTGGACGGCAAGCTGACGCACACGCTGAAGCGCGGCATACAAGGTGGTGAAGTGATTCGGCTACACGGCAAGGGCATGCCGACGATTCAACGGGGAGGCCGGACGGGACGCGCCGGGGATCTCCTTGTGCAAGTGATCGTCGAAACGCCGCGCAATCTCACCAAGCGGCAAGAAGAACTGCTCCGGGAACTCGCGGAGATTGAGCACAAGAACGTCTCGCCCGAGCGAAAGAGCTTCCTCGACAAGCTTAAGGGTTTCTTTTCAGGCGATGCTCCGTCCGACGAACGCACGCCCGAAACGCCCGTGTAGCAGCGATTCGAGGAACCGCGTTCTCCTTTCCGAGGGTGGCATTCGTTTTGCAACGGCTTCTACGATCCGGGCGTCCCAGTTTTGAACGCCGAAGGGTACAAGCATGGCCGATTCAAAGGAAAAACGCGATCAGAGCCCGGGGGACGGCGACGCGGCCACGACGGTGCTCGACGAACAGCAAGCCCTGCGCACGTGCATCGAGGAACGGGACAAGTATTTGGATCTGCTCCAGCGCACGCGGGCCGAATTCGAGAACTATCAAAAGCGCATCCAACGCGACTTGGCCCAAGAACGGCGCTACGCGCACGGTGCTTTCGCGGCCGAGCTGCTTCCGGTGATCGACAACTTGGACCGAGCGACCCAAGCTGCGAAGCAAGCGGGTGAGACCGGCCCGCTTGTTCAAGGCGTCGCGATGGTGCAAGGGCAGCTCCTTGAGATTCTGAAACGACACGGCATCACGCCGATCACCGCCCTTGGCCAGCCGTTCGACCCGAATTATCATCAAGCGGTCACGCAGCAGCCGACGGCGGACCAACCGCCGAACACCGTTGCCCACGTGTTGCAGCAGGGGTTCATGCTGCACGATCGCGTGCTGCGTCCGGCGAGCGTGATCGTGTCCAAGGCGCTTGAATAATACGGTGAACTTGCAAGAGTCGCCCCCGGGACGGTTCAGGAGCGCGTACCATGCCGACGTATGAATATGTCTGTGACGCATGCGGCAACGAGTTGGAGGAATTCCAATCGTTCTCGGAAAAGCCGCTGAAAAAGTGCCCCGCGTGCAGGAAACCGAAGCTGCGGCGGAAGTTCGGCACGGGCGCCGCCGTCCTTTTCAAGGGCAGCGGGTTTTACCAGACGGACTATCGCAGCGAATCGTATAAGGCGGCCGCCAAGGCCGATGAAGGGAAATCGTCCGACACGGGCGGGAAGAACGGCACAACCGGCAAATCCGAGTCGAGCGGCAAGGAAACGTCGGCTCCCGCACCCAAGTCAAGCGGGAAAACCTCGAAGTCCGCGGCCTCTGTTTCCGATGATTAACGTACGCTGCCCAATTTGCGATCAGGTGATGCAGGGCCAAACGACGGCCGAGTGGCCGCAGTTCCCTTTTTGCAGCCCGCGCTGCAAGACCATCGATCTGGGCCGCTGGCTGGGTGAAGGTTACCGCTACACGCCGGAGCGACCGCCGGCTGAGACGGAGGAGCAGAGCACCGAGGACGAGGTCCCCTAAGCCGGCCGGTCCTCCGGCCGTTCGTAATAGAGAAGAGGCGTGGCTTCGGCCACGCCTCTCTTTTTTGCGCCTATGAATCCGCCGCCCGCGGCGACAGAAACTGAAAACCTGCGTTCGCGGCTCACGGACGATAACGGTTCACGGTCTGTCGCGCGTTCCCTTGCACGCGTTCCAGGCTCGCGTTGATCGCTGCCGCGCTCGGCCGGCCTTGTCGCTCCAAGTCCGCGCCGAGACGGAAGTCTTCCAGAGCGGCGGACCATTTCCCTTGTGGCGCCCGCGACAACCCCAGGAAATAGAGGAAACGCGCATCCTTGCTGTCAAACTGATACGCCTCCGCGAACGCTGCCTCCGCGTCGGCGTAGCGCCCCTCGTTATAGAAGCGTAGCCCGGCCGCGAACCGCTCTTCCGCTTGAAGCGGTTCGGCGTGAGCGAGGGTCGTCGGCCGCTGGAACGCCGGATGCTCTCGAACGATTTCTTGCAGCGTCCGCGCGTATTCCGGTCGTAGCCCCAGGCCCCCGTCCCGACTTAAGCGAACGAGACCTTCCGCATAGGCGGTCAACGCCTGGGTGAGAAGATTCTCGCCACGGAGCGCCTGGGCGAGAAGCAAGTAGCCTTCGGCGTCGCCGTCCTTGATGACTTGCTCCGCCAACATTCGTGCGTCTTTCAACTTGCCCGCGTCCTGAGCGCCGTTGGCATCGGCCTGCAACAGCGTCAGCGTGTCCAGCAGGACAACCGCGAGATTTCGACGATCGCTGGAGACTGCCGCGGGCGGCCGGGCGGGCGTTCCGCCTTGAGCCAGCAGCACGCGGGCCAGGGCCTTGCGGTAGGTCGTAATGGTGCGCGACCCCTCTGCTGTTGCGACGTTTGCCCCAAGCGCTTGGCGATAGTGACGCTCGGCGTCCGCCCAATGACGCTGGGATTCAGCCAAACGACCGGCCGCATAATGTCCGTCGGCGACGGTGCCCGCCGCGATGGCGGCCTGTGCCGCGTCGGCGGCTTGCTTACGGTATTCCGCCGCACGTGCATCGCCCGGCGGGAGCTTATCCGCGAGATCCTGCGCTGCCAGGCTGCGAAGCGCCAGGAGCGCGCCGTTATTGGGAAAGGCGGCCAGTCCTTGCGTCAGATGCTTCAAGGCTGCGTCATACTGGCCCGTCTGATAAAGTGTCTCCGCCCACGGCAGGCAATAGGCGTCCACGTCCGTCAGATCTTTCAGCGACTGCGCGGCCACCGTTCGCCAGCCCGTCGCCGGCTTGTCCTTCAGAGACGCCTTGAGCGCCTGACGCGCGCCCGCGTAATCGCCTTGTTGGGAGCGGACGAGGCCTTGGACGCAAAGGGCTTTGGCCTGTTCTTCCGGATTGGAGTCGGCGGCATCCGCAACGTGCTCAGCGTCCTTGGCCATTTGATCGAGCAACAGTCGGCGGTCGGCATCCGCGCTCGGCAGCCAGGCATCGAGCTTGCCGTCACGTGCCAGCCGCAGCCAAAGATCGACCATCGCCTTTGGCGAACGCCATTCGTTTTGGTACTGCTGAAGCCGCGCTTGCAACGTCCGAATCTGTCCGCCCGCGTCCTTGCTTTGCGCGACGCTCACGACGCCGTCGAGCGCTTGGAGTAGCCCGGTTCGGTTGGGAGCACCGCTCAATTTCAGTTTCTCTCCCACGGCGTGGACAGTGGCGATTAACTCGGCGACGGCGCCCGCCGGGTCCTTCGCCGGGTCGGGCAAATCCTTGATTTTCGCGGCAGCCAGCTTGCTCATGACGGCTTGGTAAGCCGTGGACAGCTTTTCGATCGCCGCCGCGGGATCCTTCGCGGCGTCAATTCCAGGAAGCTTCGCGGCACCCAATTTGGCGGCAACGGCTTCATTGCGCTCGTTCAAGGCGGTCGTGTCGGCGATCATTTTCGCCAGCGCCTTGCTCGGGTCGGCATCGGTGCTGCCCGCTGTTTTGAGCTGTTCGCTGACCGCCGTAAGCTTGGCGACGAGCGCGTCGAGCACCGCGTCGGGCGTGGCGGCCTTGGCGTCACCGAGCACTGCCCTGACCGCTGGCGTTTCGATCTTCGCGGAGACGGCGGCCAGCTTCTTGACGGCGTCGTCGCTCGCTTGCCTGGCCTTGATCGCGCCGTCTACTTCAGTTCCAACAAGCGTCAGCCAGTTGTCGAGTTTCGCGAGATCGTTATGACTTCGCGTCGCCGGTCGTTTCGCGGCAATCTTCAGCTTTCCGCCCAAGGTATCCAGGCTCTTGCCTTCCTGTTGGCGAGCCTCGGCGAGCGTATCGACGTTGTCGTAACCGTACTGCTTGAGCGATCGCTGCGTTTGCCAGTACGCCTCGAGCTGCTCGCAGCAGCGGACGAAAATCTCTTCGAGCGGGTCGCTCGTTGGGTTGATGCCAGTGAACGAATTGCTTTGCAGGCGACGCTTTTCGTGGAGCTGGCGCGCATCGCGAAGGGAATCCAGGGCGGTGGTGTAATCGCCTGCCTTCGCCTTGGCGGCCGCTTCCCAGAACTTGAAGCCTGCCTCGTCCGCGTCGGCCGGAGAAGCGTCCGCCTCAAGCGTAATCAACAGCAGCACCGCGACGGGCTCGGGAAAGTCGTCGCTCGGAAAGCCGACGCGCGCCGCCTTGTTCCCGGATTGCGCGGGCCGTGCGTCGAGTCGATGCAGTGCTGCCTGGAAAATGCGGGCCTGCCGTGGATCGTTTTGATAATCCTTTAGACCCTTCTCGTACTTCGCGCGTGCCTCCGCCTCATTCATGGCGAGTTCGTCGAGAAGGCCCAGCCAGTAAGATCCTTCCGCATTGTTCGCCTGGCTGAAGGCGTCCATCGCTTGCTTGACATCCGCGTTATTGCGGTCCAAACCGCGCTCCTGCGGCGGGCGTGAAGCGAGATAGGCGTGCAAATGGTGCTTGCCGGCTTCGATGGGTCCGCCCGCGGGGGCAGGAATCGTTGGTTGCGGCCGCATGTCGGCTACTGCATTTCCCGCCGGTGGCGAAATTGGTTGAATCGGCCTCGGGGCTTCCTTCGAGAACTGCACCAGGCCCGTCAGCCAGAGAATCGCGAAGACGGCCACGCCGCCGACCAGAGCGCCGACGACTCCGCCGCCAAGCCAGCCGCGGTTGGAGGCCGGCGTTACGATTGCACTCGGTTCCTCGCTCTCCACCGCCCGATGCGCCGCACGTCGGGCAGAGATCGCCTCTTCGTCCTCCCCAAGGGCCAAGTCGGGGACGGTCGGTGCATTGGCATCGAGATCGAGGGCGTCGCCGGAGACTTCCGTGCCGGCGTCGCCGCCGGCGTCGAGGCGGACCATCGAACCCGACGACGGATCGTCCCAGCGCTTCTTCGAAATCTGCGACATACCTGCGGCATTCTCGTGGTGGTGCGGAGCACCGAGGTCTACCGTCGCATCTTCCTCGACGTCCTCGGTCCTTCGAGTCCCGGCGAACGGGGCATTCTGGCCGGCCACGAGGCCCGACGAGGCGGGGCCGGTGCCGAGCAGATCGGTGCCGGACTCAACGGCTTCCGCAATGAGGTCGCGCCCGGACGGCCGATCACTAAGCGGCGTATGCGGGCTGCCCAGGTCAACATGCGAGCCGTCCTCCATGAACGCGGCCAAGTCCTGATCGGACCCCGAATCCGCGGCGATGGGGAACTCGCGCAGCTTGTCGGACGAAGGTTCGACGGGCTCGGCGCCGAGATCGGCCAATTGCAAACCCGACCCGGCCGGTCCACGTTTTCGCGCCGGACCACCGAGATCAACGGCCGACGTTTCGCCGTAGGTGACGGACGGGCTCGACGGTACGGCGCTTTCATTGGGCGTGGTTGGCGTGCTTCCCAGATCGACCGCCGACGCCCCGCCTTCCATCGCCGCTTCCATCAGGTGCAGGTCCGGCGGCGGCGCACCCTTAATGCGCGGCGTCCGAGCGCCAAGGTCAACCTCTGAACCGTGCGTTCCAGACGCCGACGAGCCCGAGGGATCGACGGACGGTTCCCACGTGTCGCTGTCTTGAGCGCGACCTCGCTTACCGGAATCCGAGCCACTACCCGGCGACGAGGGGACCGGCTCCAGGTCGACGCCCGAGCGGGCCGCACAATGCGGGCACGCCGGCAGTTCGTCCGAATACGCTAGGTTGCAGACGTTGCAATGCTTCGCCATGGGAGTGCTACTCCGGTGTTGGCCACCTCTTGCAGAGAGGTCGGGGAGAAAACGCAGGAAACGCAGAGCGAGTCGCTCCACGCACAGACCCGCCGGGCTCCGGGACCGGCACGGGCGCTGGACTTGAGAATCCTTGGGTCTGGAATAAGTTCCTATTCTGGCGGCGTAAGCGGCACAGAGCAAATGTTTTCTTCAATCTGTCTCGCTTGCCGGGCCGTTCCGCCGGTATACCTGTCATCTTCCCTTTCTTTAGCACACAAGAATCGACCGGCGTCACGTTCGGATGTCGTGGCGTTCTGCCCCGTAGATGGATTGTTTGCACACGCCCCGGCCAGCCCCCGTGCAATCAAATGTCACGACGCAACGAATCCGCGCAACGAAATGAAACGATAAAACACATCTTAATTATATGACAAGTAAGGATTCGTCCAACCAGTAGCTCACCTTCCGTACGAACCGTATCCGTACGCCCTTGCAGCAGCCGGACCGCATCTCTTAACGACCCATAACCACCGTTAACCACCGTTAAATCGATTTTTGTCTTTGCGACCAATTCGCGTAACATAAACGGCTGCAGTTGGTTATGGCAAACAAATGGTCCTCTCACGGAAAACGTCCCAACTTAAGACACTTAAGTGCCTATTCTAAAATGACTTGTGGCTCAGCGGAGCACGTATTTGAACCAGCTGCGGAACCAGGTTCACACCGTTGCGTGCGGCGTGGCGAACGAGGAGCAGGATGCGGGAGATTGTTCTCATGCGAAGTGTTCCGGCAGATGGTCCTTGATGAACCCATCACAATATATTCAAGTGTACACTATACGTGCCTGAAGTCAAGCGGACAGTTGGGCGCAAAGTCATTTTTCCCGTGGGCATTCGTCCAACCCGTTTGTAGAGGCCCGATTCGTTGCGTGTCGCCCCGACAAAACCGCATGAATGAGGTTGCTACAAACCATTGAATCCGGGTTGGACGAATCTTTACTTCTTTACTCGGATCACCGTCGTTCGCCTTGACCCCAATCTTCGGCCCCGGTTATAGTTACTTCATCCGGAACAGCGCCCGGCCGAGGTCTGCGCGGAGCGGGCAAGCGGAGAGGACGGAGGCGAACATGAGGGTGATGAAGGTGGGCGGGGGCGCCATTGCCTCCCTGATAGGCGGCCTTCTACTGCCGCTGAGTCTTGCCCTGGCGGGTAATCCCAATGAACGCGACGTGAAGCCACTGCCGAACGTGCAGGATCAAGACAATCTCCTGACGCCCGACGGGAAGCTCAACACGGCGGCGAAGATCTGGGCTCTTGAATTTCGCTTCAAGGATCCCCGGATCATCACCGTTGATATCCCGGGCCGTGGCCGCACGGTCTGCTGGTATCTGTGGTACCAGGTCATCAATCCGTATCCGGAACCGCACACGTTCATCCCCGACTTTGAACTCGTCACGCTCGATCGCCAGACGACCCACCACGACCAGGTGCTGCCGAAGGCTCAGGAAGCGATCAAGCAAGTCGAGGACCCGACCGGCTACTTGAACATCAAGAACTCCGTGACCGTTTACGCCGAGCCGATTCCCGCCGCCAAGCCGAACGCCATCCCTCGGCCCGTGACGGGTGTGGCGATCTGGCCCGATGTCGATCCCGATGCGAACCGGTTCAGCATCTTCGTCAGTGGCCTGTCGAACGGCTATTCGATCACCGACCCGGTGCCCCCGGAAACCGATCCCGTGGTTCGGAAGAAGACCTTGCAATTGAACTTCAAGCGCATCGGCGATCGTTACTACATGGATTCCAAGGCGATTCGCTTCGTCGGCCCGGCGGAGTGGATTTACCGCTCGTCCAAGGTGAATCTCCCCGCGACGACGCTGGCGCCAAAGCTGACGACATCACCGGCGCCGACCTCCCCGGGGAAGTGAAGGGGCGCTGCCGCGGCGCGCTGCGTTTGCTACATTAAGCGTTTCGCATTAGCAACTGTGCATTCCGCGACGTGAGGGAGCAATGGCGCATAAGAAAGGTCAAGGCTCCAGCCGCAACGGCCGTGACTCGAACAGCCAGCGGCTGGGAATCAAGGTTTATGGCGGTCAAGGCGTGCTCGCCGGCGCGATCATCGTGCGTCAGCGCGGCACCCGTTATCATCCGGGCCGCAACGTCGGTCGCGGCAAAGACGACACGCTTTTTGCACTGGCGGAAGGCGTGGTCGAATTCGATCGCGGCGGTCGGCGGGTGAACGTGGTGGCGCCCACCGCGTAGCGTTCGCCGAAGTGGATCAACGAGGCGACGGCGCGTTGAGTCGAACGCTCAATGCGCCGTCGCCTTGTGCGTTTTGTTCCACGCATCAATCACCGGCCGCATCGCCGCGATGTGCGCCGGCGTCGTTCCGCAGCAACCGCCGACCATGCTCACGCCCGCTTCCAGTAATTCCGGTAGGCGAGCAGCCATCCTTTCCGGCGTCAATGGATAGACCCACTGATCGCCGACGCGCCGCGGCGTGCCTGCGTTGGGGCGCGCGAAGAGCGGCAAAGCGGTCTCGTTGCGGAAGCGCCGAATAATCTCGATGACTTCATCCATGCCGATGTCGCGGCCGCAATTCACGCCGAGGGAAGCGATGCCCGATCCGTCGGACATGCGGGCGACGTATTCCGGTCGGCTCCTTTCCTCGGCTTCCGCCAAAAGCCTGACATGCTCCGACTCTCGGTAGAATGCGAATGAAATGAGAATCGGCATGTCTGTGCCAACGGCGTTTTTTTCGCGGAGGTCTCTTGCAAACAACAAACCCTGCGCGGAGGTGCATGTCTCCAACAAAAGAGCATCTGCACCGATGTGAGCCCGGACCGACCGATCAAACGCAACTGGCCCAAGATCGCCAATCACAAGATTTGTGCTGGTCGAGACGGACCGCGCGACGTGGATGCCTGAATTGATGATGGATTCGAGTTTCCCCTCCAACCCGTGGCGGGCCAAGGCCGGTGCGTGCGCTTGAAATGTGTTTGTGAGAAGAAGGTCCGCGCCCGCCGCGGCATAGGACTCGTGGATCGCTCGTACTTTGTCAGGATGGACGATATTCCAATGTTCGCAGCACTCGCACTCACCGATTCCAGCCCTCTGTAGTTCTGTGCCCATCGCGCCGTCCATGAGCAGGACACGGCCGGACCGGAGCGCATCGAGAAAGCGCGACATGGCATTCGAGTCTCCGTTACGCTCCGTATTTTCCCAACCGCTGCGCATGCGCCAGCGCGAGCGGCAACAAATACTTCGCTTGAAACTGCCCCAATCCGCCGCGCAAACATTGCGCTTCGCCAAACTCCGTCACGGCGTCAACCCGGCACGTCTTCGCGGCGAGCACAGTCGGTACGGGGTGCCAGCTGTGGCTCCGAAGCCTGCTCGGCGTACTATGATCGCCCGTGACGATCAGCACATCAGGACTCAGCGCCCGCACCTTCGGAATTTCGGTGTCGAGCCGTTCGATCATTTCCACCTTGGCGGCGAAGTTGCCGTCCTCGCCGGTGCTATCCGTGTACTTGTAATGCAGGAAGAAAAAGTTGTAGTCGTTCCACACCTTCTGCAAGCGTGTAATCTGATCGCCCAAGGAGGCGCCCGCGTCCGCGATGTCCATGCCGACGAGTCGGGCCAGGCCACGATACATGGGGTACACCGCAATCGCGACGGGCTTCACGCCGTAAACTTCTTGCATCGTTTCGATCTTCGGGTAGCGGGCGAACCCACGGAGCGTGACCATGTTGGTGGGCGCATCGCTCTTGAGGATGCGCGCGGCCTCGGCGATGAAGCGATTGGCGATCTCCGCCGTCCGTTGGGATGCGGCGTCGTGTCCTTTCGCTTCAAGCGGCAGGTGCCCGGTCATTTGCGGATCGGTGTCGTTGACCGCGTCGCCAAGGCTCTCGCCGCGGAAAACGACGACGAAGCGGTGTTCGCGCACCGGCTCGACGAACAGTTCGACTCCCGGAACGCGAATTTGTTGCAACTTCTTGCACATTGCCTGACAGCGCTCGGTCGTCGGCCGCCCAGCCCGGCGCTCGATGATGACGCCCTGTTCGTCCACCGTGCAGAAGTTGCCGCGGATCGCCACGTCCTTTGGTCCGGCAGGAAAATTGATGCCGAGCGCCTCCAAGATGCCGCGGCCAATGCGGTATTCGAGGGGATCGTAACCGAATAAACCGAGGTGGCCGGGGCCCGAACCGGGTGTAATGCCGGGCAAAACCGGGACGCTGAGGCCGCAGACGCCATCGCGGGCCAAGGCGTCGAGATGGGGAGTCCGCGCCGACTCCAACTCTGTCTTGCCGCCGGGTTCCATGGGCAGGCCGCCGAGTCCGTCCGCAACGAACAAAACGATTTTCGTGTCCGCGGGCTCACGCAGTTCGCGCAACAGTTGATGCATGTTCATGATGAGGAGTTTACCGGGAACGAAACGCGGAGTACAGTATCACCAAACGGCTATCGGTCAGCGGCTCTCGGCTATCGGCCGCGAGAGTGCGCGGGCGGTCGCCGGCCCACTTCAATCGGTTTGCTCTCTGGCCGAAAGCCGATGGCCGAAAGCCGGATGCTGCCATGCAATTGCCAGATGAAGCAGTTTCCTATCTGTACCAGTCGCTTTTGGTCCCGCAAGCCGACGAATGGACCGCCGCAGCCGAATTGCGCGCCCACAACTTCCTGCCGCCGGCGCAACTCCGCGACCTGTTGCCGCGACTGAATCAAGTCCGCAGCCAGGTCGCGGCGGAACGCGACATGCAACAAGTGCCGAAAGAGCTGCAACCGCTCGACGCCGGCTTCATTGACTTGCCGCAAAAGACGCTTGATGAGCACCGCCGCAAGGGCGACAACAGCGTCCTTGGCATGATCTTGAAGCACGGTGCTCGGCTCCGGAGCCAGACCGACCGCGTGGTGATTCTTGGCATCGGCGGCTCCTATCTCGGCGCCCGCGCCTTGTTCGAGTCCCTGTGCAGCGGCTACCACAACGAATTGCCGCCCGACTCGCGCTTGGGTGTGCCACGCATCTACTTCGAGGGAAACAACGTCGATAACGATGCGCTTCAGGAATTGATCGACCTATTGCAGACCACCTGCGTCGATCCCGAGCTTCGCGAAGAACGCTGGGGCATCGTCGTAATCAGTAAGTCGGGCGGCACGCTGGAAACCGCGGCAGCTTACCGCATCTTCCGCCGCGAGGCCGCCGAATACTACGGCTCAAATTCGGAACGCCTGAAGCAATTGGTCGTGCCGATCACCGGCGCCACGGGCAAGCTCAGGGAGTTGTGCCGGGCCGAAGGCTTCGCCGATAACGATATGCTGACGATCCCGGACAACGTCGGCGGCCGCTATTCGGTGTTCACTCCCGTCGGCCTCTTGCCGGCAGCAACGATGAACCTCGATGTCCGCGCCCTTCTGCTCGGCGCCGCGGCCATGACGCGCCGCTTTCTGGAAGAGCCGTTCGAGCGCAATCCCGCTCTGCAATATGCGGCCGTGAACTACCTCATGGCCGAACAAGCGAAGAAGCCGATCCGTGTGTTGTCGATTTGGTCGAAGAAGCTGGAGGCGCTCGGCCTTTGGTACGACCAGCTGCTGGCGGAAAGCCTCGGTAAGGAAGGCCGCGGCCCCACGCCGTTCACCGCCGTGCAAACTCGCGATCTTCATTCTCGAGGCCAACAACACCAGGACGGCGCGCGCGACAAGGTCATCAACAACCTTGTCCTGAAGGCCCCGCGCAGCGTTCCGATTCCCATCGGAATGGCGGATCACAACGAGGACGATCTCAACGCGCTCGCACGCAAGGGCATTCCCGATGTCATGGCCGCCGCCCACAAGGGGACGTACCAGGCGTATGCCGAAGCGGCCCGACCTACCGCGGACCTCATTTTGCCGACGCTGTCCGAACATACCATGGGCCAATTGCTGCAGATGCTGATGCTCGCGACCGTCGTGGAAGGGCGGTTGATGGGTGTCAACCCGTATGGGCAGCCGGGCGTGGAGGCGTACAAGCGGAATATGAAGGCGTTGTTGAAGAGCTGATCGCTCACCCGGGAAGAGTCCAAATAGTGGCGGGGCTAACGTGGTGGAGGCTGCTTACCGCACGGATCTGGCTCACGTCCATGACGCCGGCTTCGGGCTTTTTGCAGAAAACGCTGCTCCCGTCGCGGTCGAATTGCTCCGGCGATCAAGGCTTCACAGCGGACTTGTTGTCGAACTCGGCTGTGGCAGCGGCATCTCGTCGGGCATCTTTGCGGCCGCGGGTTACGACGTACTCGGCATCGACCTGTCTCCGAAAATGCTGGCTATCGCTCGAAAACGGGTCCCCGGAGCTCAGTTCCGACAAGAGTCGTTTGTCACCGCCGAGATCCCTCCTTGCATCGCCGTCACGGCGTTTGGCGAGATTTTCAACTACCTCTTCGACACGGAAAACAACGAGAAGAGTTTGTACGGCTTGTTCCGTCGCGTGTACGAGGCCCTCAATTCCGGCGGTCTGTTGATATTTGACGGCGCCGAACCGGGGCGTGTGCCAGGAGGCGGCCCGCTGCGACGCTACTTCGACGGCGACGACTGGGCCGCGCTCGTGGAGACAGAAGAAAATCGGCGCCAACGAATGCTGACGCGACGGATCACCAGCTTTCGCAAAGTCGGCCGGCTCTATCGCCGCGATCACGAGGTCCATCGGCTAAGACTGTTCAACCGCCGCAAGTTGCTGAAGCAATTACGCACGATCGGGTTCCGCGTCCACACGCTTCCAGGCTATGGGTCATGGCAGTTTCCTCCAGGCTATGTTGCATTCGTTGCACGGAAGACGGGTGCGTGATCCCGCGTTGCGCGTGGGCCGTTTGATCCTCGGACATCCATTCGTAGATTGTGACCGTCAACTTCGACGGAACGGCGTAGTCGGACCGCGGCAGACGTATGCGGACGAGCTTGAAACAGCTGAACGAACAGGTCGTGCATTGCCGGCGCTGTATGCGCCTTGTGACATGGCGCGAACACGTCGCGCGCGAGAAGCGTGCCGCCTACCGAGACGACGAATACTGGGGGCGGCCGATCACCGGATTCGGGGACCCACAGGCGCGCATTCTCGTCTGCGGACTTGCGCCCGGGGCGCACGGCGGCAATCGAACGGGCCGAGTCTTCACCGGCGACCGGTCCGGCGACTGGCTCTTCGCCGCACTTTACCGGGCCGGTTTCGCCAATCGGCCGACGTCGCTTCATCGCGACGATGGTCTGACGTTGTCCGACTGCTATATCTCGGCGTGCGTGCGCTGCGCACCGCCAGCGAATCGGCCGACGCCGGAAGAGCGTGACAACTGTCTCCCCTTTCTCGTGTCCGAGCTGACACTTCTCCGAAACGTGAGCGTCATCGTATGCCTCGGTGCGTTCGCGTGGGACGGCATGTTGCGAGCGGTGCGCGAGCGGGGGCATTCCGTAACACCGCGACCGAAATTTGGGCACGGGCACGTCGTGTCGGTCGGGCCCTACACACTCGTCGGTTCCTTTCATCCAAGCCAGCAGAACACGTTTACGGGCCGTCTGACGAAACCGATGCTTGACGCGGTATTTCGCCAGGCGTGCGTTCTGAGCCGGACTTGACCTGCCGCGAGCGTGTCGGTAGTGTCCGCCCCCTCACTCTGGACGGACAAGGTCTTTGGAAACGACGGTACTATCGCCGGGGCATGGCAAGGGCTGTGTCTCCGCGGGGAGAGTACGCGATGCGCCAGAAGACAATGTGGTATGTCGCCGCCGTCGCAATGCTTGTCGCGATGCAAACCGGTTGCATCAACCTGGTGTGGTCGCCTTCGCGCTGCCAGTGCAAAGACGGCAAATGTTGTAGCGAGCCGCCGCTCTCGACCACGGTAGGCAATCCGCCGCCAATCGTGTCAACGCCGGTCCAATCCATTCCCGCGCAAGCGGCGCCCGTGCAAGAAGAAAGATAGTTTGGCTCGTTTTCAACAGTTACTCTCTCATTTCGACCTCTCACCCCGGCTTTTCCGCGGTTTTTCGTGGGGTCGAGCGTGCGGCGCGAAAACATAGTGCCACGTCGTGGCCGGATATTCCGGGTTTGTTCTTGAAATTACT
>JBGQKZ010000029.1:0-60823 GCA_041499805.1 Gemmataceae bacterium | reverse complement strand
CATGGCGGAGAACGGCTTCTTCAGCTGCGCCAACCGGCGCACATTTCTCCCTTTACCAGCTGGGGCTGGAAATCTCCCTAAACTGAAGAAATTAAAAAGGTTATTGCAAAAAGACCGGCACAAGTGTTAGTGGCGTTGGGGGTGATGTTTGTTATTCATTTTTCTCCGCACGCAGCAAAGGTTTACGTCAATCGACATCGAAATGCCCAACAGAGTAGCCGAAAAGGCGGTCGGGAACTCTGAACGCAGAGCAATCGACCCCCTTTCGGACCCCGCCCGATTCATTACATGCGTTGCACGCAAAGTTCCGATGGCGAGCGAATCACCGGTCGCGCGTCGTCATCGTCGGACGAGCGTTTCGGCGCTTCCGTGTCGTAAGCATTTCGCGGACATCGAGTTGCTGAATGAGGAGTACATATTCCTGATCGGTTGAATTCGTTGCACCCCCTCAAAAATGGGCCCGGGGAGTGGGTGGGGAGCAATGCAGGCAACGAATTCTGCCGCCCAATGAGCGCCGTCCCAGGCGCCGGTGAAGCGCGGCGGGCGCGAGTGGTTCCGGTTGAGCGTCATCGTCAATTCCGGCGACGCCAGCAGGTAGCGGTGCGCGGTCGACGATGCGCCGCGCGGCCTTGTCCGTGTGGACGCGAAACGTCAGCAGGTCGCATGCCGGGTTTCTTTCTACAACCGCGCTTCCTTGCCCCACTTGCCGAATCCCTTGACAGTTTAGCCTTTACGCGTCATTATCGCTTGGAGTCGCTCGATCGCCGTCGCCCACGCTGCCGGTGCGTCCACTCTCCTGTATGATGAAAGTTTCCGGAACGACTTGATCCCCGCTTAGGCCAAAGAGGGCGCCGATGAGTACCGCGACCGTCCGCAAGTCCACGCGAATTCCCCAGCCCGTCGAAAAAGCGCCCGAAACCAAGTTTCAATATCCCGGCATTCCGACCACGTGCGACGGCGCGGAGGCGGTGGTCCATGTCGAGATTCACGTCGCCCAGGCGGCCGGCGCTTATCCGATCACCAGCTCAACGACGATGGGCGGCGGCTTCAACGCGGCTGTCATGAATGGCAAGAAGAACCTGTGGGGCGACACGCTTCTCTTCTTCGAGCCCGAGAGCGAACATTCGGCGGCGACGGTGTGCGAAGGCTTCGCGGTCGCCGGCGGGCGCGTGACGAACTTCACGTCGGGCCAGGGCCTGGTGCTGATGAAGGAGGTCCTCTACACGATCTCCGGCAAGCGCCTGCCCGTGCTGATGAACATCGGCGCGCGCGCACTAACGAGCCAGGGCCTGAACGTTCACGCGGGGCATGATGATTTGATGTCGATCGCCGACTGCGGTTGGGGCATGCTCTTCGGCCGTAACGCGCAAGAGGCCGGCGACCTCTGTTTGATCGCCCGTCGCGCCGCGGAGGCAAGTCAGACGCCGTTTTTCAACGTGCAGGACGGCTTCCTCACGACGCACACCGTCGAAACGGTCCGGCTGCCCGAACTCGAGTTCATGAAGGCGTACATCGGCGATCCCAAGGAGAAGCTGATCAACCTCATGGATCCGGCCAACCCGATGATGTCGGGCGTCGTGCAGAATCAAGACTCTTACATGAAGGGCAAGATCGCCCAGCGCTGGTATTACGACCGGATCGACGGCATTCTCGAGGATTGCTTCGCCGAGTTTTACCGCAACACCGGCCGGCGCTATGATTTCGTCGAGGCCTATCGCTGCGAGGATGCGGAATTCATTCTCGTCGGCATGGGTTCCTACATGGAAACGGCCAAAGCGACCATCGACTATCTGCGCGACGAGAAGGGCATTCCCGCCGGCTGTTTGAACGTCTGCGCCTTCCGGCCGTTCCCGGCGCGGCGGATCGTGCAGGCGCTCAAGAACTGCACGGCGTTCAGCGTTTTCGAGCGCATGGACGATCCGCTCTCGACCACCGGCAACCACCTGACGCGCGAAATCAAGGCGGCGTTCTGCGATGCGGTGCTCGGCGTCAACGGGCAAGAAAAGATCGACCAAGTGCCGCGGATTTATCACGGCGCCGCGGGCCTCGGCAGCCGCGATGTGCGGCCCGCCGACATCATCGCCACGTTCCACAATATGATGAAGCCGAACGGCCAGCATTTCTTCTGCGTCGGCATTGACCACGCGCTGTCACTCACGCGTGCGGAAGACCCCGACCTACGGCCGACCGGCGGCTTCTCGATGCGCGGCCACTCGGTCGGCGGCTTCGGCTCGGTCACCACGAACAAGGTCATCGCCACCATCGCCGGCAACGTGTTCGGCAAGGACGTGCAGGCGTATCCGAAGTACGGCTCCGAAAAGAAGGGCCTGCCGACGACCTATTATCTGACCATCGGCGACTCGCACATTTACATGCACAGCGAGTTGGAGCACATCGATCTTCTCTGCATCAACGACCCGACCGCGATGCTCAGCCCGCTGACGCTGGAAGGCCTGATGCCGAACGGCACAGTCTTCATGCAGAGTCCGCACAACGATCCGAAGGACGTGTGGAAGCACATTCCCAAGAGCGTGCAAAAAGCCGTGCGCGACAAGAAAGCCCGCATCTTCTACTGCGACATGGTAAAAATCGCCCGCGAGATGGCGTCGGAAGCCGACTTGCAGATGCGCATGCAGGGCATCGTCCTCCTTGGCGCGTTCCTCCGCCTCACGCCGTACGCCAAGGAAAGCAACATGAGCGACGAGCAGGTCTATTCCGGCGTCGAGAAGGCGTTGCAGAAATACTTCGGCAAACGCGGCGACCGCGTGGTGCAGGATAACTTGAACTGCGTGAAGCGCGGGTATAGCGAGATGAAGGAGATCCCGGCGGCGATTATTGCGGGGTAACGTTTTTAATTCCTTCCCGCCGCGCGCGGTTTGGCCCGTAGTAGGTACTCGCTAAGCCGCAAGCGGCGGAGACCGTCGTTTGACTTTCCGCCAATCGGAGCAAGAAATGACCGCAGCGACCGCACTCAAATCCTCGATGAACGAAGCCAACGAACGCGACCCGTTCAACAATAATTCGTACGGCACGCTGGTGGACCAGGGCTACAAGCTCGTCAACTTGCCCGTGCTCGACGTCAACGACTTCAACGAGCGCATCATCCGCGGCTACGAAGAGGGTTGGGGTGAACGTGATTTGCCCGCTGACCTAACCGTGGCCCGGTCGCTCATTCCGGCGGGCACGGCCACGTTGCGCGACTTCAGCAACATCTCGCCGGAGATTCCGGAGTACATTCCGGAGAACTGCACCGGCTGCATGGACTGCGTGACCGAGTGTCCTGACACGGCGATCCTCGGCAAGGTGCTTGGCGAGGACGAGCTGGAGCAAAAGCTGCAAACGATCACCGACGTCGCCGACCGCGAGATGTATCGCAAGCTGTGGTCGAAGACGAAGAAGTACTACGACGCCGGCAAGAAGAAGCACGGCCAAGGCGGCATGTTTCAAATCATCATCGACCCGTCGAAGTGCAAGGGTTGCGCCGAGTGCGTCACCGTGTGCGACGACGACGCCCTCAAAATGATCGTGAAGACCGACAAGGTGATGACCGACGCCCGCAAGAGCCATCGCATCTTCAAGAGCATCGGTCCGTCGAACAACAAGTACATCAGCGACAGTCTGCTGATTGACATGATGCTGAAGGAGCAGACGCACATCTACGTCGGCGGCGCCGGCTCGTGCGCTGGTTGCGGCGAAGGCACGGCCCTCCGCATGCTTTGCTCGGCGACCGGCTCGAAGTTCGGCGACCAGTGGGCCCTCGTGGCGGCGACCGGCTGCAACACGGTTTACACTTCGACCTATCCGTACAACCCGTACCTCGTGCCGTGGACGAACTCGCTGTTCGAGAACGCTCCCGCCGACGCGATCGGCGTCCGTATGCGCTGGGACCAGATGGGCTGGCAGAACAAGCCGATCTGGTGCATCGGCGGCGACGGCGCCATGTTTGACATCGGCTTCCAGGCGCTGTCGCGGCTCTTCGCCAGCGGCATGAACATCAAGGTGTTCGTGCTCGACACGCAGGTCTATTCCAACACCGGCGGCCAGGCGTCGACCTCGACCTTCACCGGCCAGAACACGAAGATGTCGGTCCACGGCAAAACCTTCGGCGGCAAGCAGGAACGCCGCAAGGAAATTGCACAGATCGCGATGATGCACCCGCGGACCTACGTGGCGCAGACCACGTGCGCCCACGTCAATCACTTCTACAAGGCGGTGCTGGGCGCGCTCGAGTTCGACGGCCCGGCGATCGTCGTTTGCTACACGACTTGCCAGCCGGAGCACGGCGTGGCCGACAACATGGCGGGCGACCAAGCCCGCCTCGCCGTCGATAGCCGGGCGTTCCCGATCCTGATCTACGATCCCCGCAAGGGGGAAAAGGTCAAGGAACGGTTGTCGCTGCAGGGCAATCCGGCAGTGAAGGACGATTGGTTCAAGAACCCGAAGTCGAACGAGGAAGTCAGTTTCATCGACTTCGCTCGTAGTGAGGGCCGTTTCGCCAAGCACTTCGATAAGGACGGCAACCCGTCCGAGACGCTGCTGTGGGCGAAGCAAGAGCGGCTGGAAAACTGGCGGCTGTTGCAGGAGTTAGCCGGATTGCGATAAGCTTTTCCTTCGCTTGCGGTTTCGCATTCGTAAAATCGAGCGCGAAACCGCAAGTAACAATTCCAACCATGTCTGCTCCACTCGCTACTCACGACTACACCCCAGACGGGTTGGATGCCGTCCTCGAATTCCTCAAGCGTACCCGGAACGAATTGCGGGCGCTTCGCCGCGTGCGAGTTTGGCCTGACCACATTCACATCATTGACGTTAACAAGGATTACTTCGAGATTCGCAGCCTCGGCTACGGCGACGCGGACGTGGTCCCCGTGCTGCGAAACATCAACACGGCGTTCAACCCGCAGACGATCCACGATCCCGTGACGGCCCAGTACAAGGAGTTCGACACGGGACGGCGGCATCCGTGGGCGGAGGATCGGGTCATGTAACGGTGGCCACTCGGCGCAGCCGCCGGAAACCTCAAACACGTCTGTTTTCTCCCCTTGACACCGCTGCGCCTCGACCCTAGACTTCGTAAAGTTACCAACACTAGATCCCTGCCGCTGCCTGAGATCACGTCCTGTTCCCTTAGTTCATCCAGGGTTTGGCCCACTCGCGCCGCGTGGAATAGGCCGCAACGTTCTGTATGTGATCCAGCAGTTTCTTCGAGATTCCCAACAGGCAAGCCGGAACGGCCCGGCGTGAGGGGGTGGATGCCCTCGGCTATGCCGTCCTTCCTTCCCCGACGCCCCGGCGCGGTGGGATCCGAGTGCGTGACTCGACTGAGATGCGTGTGAAACCGGTTTCCCGCGGCCCGTGCGTTTTTCCCAATCACAGGAGCGAATCTCTCCACCGAGCCGCTTGCGGTTTCGCGCACATACGAGCGCCCGACGGCGAGCGGTCCAGGCTCCGCGAAGTTCTCTAGGTGTCCCTGTCATGCCGTCCGGCGTAGCCGCGGAACGATTGTATCTGGTCGACGCCCATTCGCTGATCTTTCAGGTCTTCCACGCGATCCCTGAAATGACCAGTCCGGATGGGCTGCCGACCAATGCAATCTTCGGCTTCACGAAGGACATGCTCTTCCTGCGCGGCCTGAAACCGACGCATTTGATCGTCGTCTTCGACGCTCCGGGGAAAACATTCCGCGATGCGATCTACGCGGAATACAAGGCCCACCGGGCGCCTATGCCGGATGACTTACAGCTTCAGATTCCGCGCATCCATGAAATGCTTGACGCAATGCGGATTCCGGTGCTGAGCATGTGCGGTTTTGAGGCGGATGACCTGATCGCCACCCTGGCCAGCGCCGGGGATAAGCTCGGACACGATGTCTACGTTTGCACTGGCGACAAGGACATGCGGCAGTTGATCAACGACCGAGTTCGTGTCTTCAATTTGCGCAAGCGCCTCGAATTCGGCCGGGCCGAGCTGCTCGCGGATTGGGGCGTCACGCCGGAACAGGTCGTCGATCTGCAAGCGATGGTCGGCGACGCAGTGGACAACGTGCCGGGCGTGCCGGGCATCGGCTACAAAACCGGCGCGCAATTGCTGCAAGAGTTCGGTACGCTGGATAACATTCTCGCCAACGTCGATAAAGTGAAGGGCGCGAAAAAACAGGAGAACCTGCGCGCCTTCGTTGACAAGGTCGAGATGACGCGTTCCTTACTTCGACTTGCGTGCAATGTGCCGTTGACGCTTGAGTGGGACAAGTGGCGGCTGCTCGACTGGGATACGAACAAGTTGCTGCGCCTGGTCCGCGGCTGGGGCTTCCGCTCGCTCGCCGATCAGGTGCAAATGGAGAGCAGTCGCTTCGCACCGCGAAGCGAAGGCGACGCCTCGCGGAGCGAGTCGGCCGCTCAAGCCGAGGCGGTGCAAGGTGAATTGTTCGCGTTCGGCGCGAATGTTTCGGCAGGCAACGGATCGACGGCGATGCCGATCCAAGTCGCCGCGACCATGGGCGAGCACCGTTACGAACTGGTCGATACGCCGGAGAAGTTTGACGCATTCTATCGACAGCTCAGGAAGCAAAAGCGCTTTGCCATCGACTTGGAAACGACCGGCCTCAATCCGCTCGAAGCAGAGATCGTCGGCTATGCAGTTTGTTGGAAACCTGGCGAGGCCTACTATCTTCCCGTGAAGGGCCCGGCCGGCGATGCGGTGCTCGATAATACGGACGTCTTGGAAAAGCTGCGCCCCATTCTGGAAGGCTCCAACGCCCAAAAGATCAACCAGAACATCAAGTACGATCTCCTGGTCCTGAAGCAGCACGGCATCCAAACGGATTGCGTGGCGGGCGACTCGATGGTTGCGGACTACTTGCTTCACTCCGGCGAGCGCAGCCACAGCATGGAAGACCTCGCTCGCCGTTACTTAAATCATCAGGTAATCCCGATAACCGACCTGATCGGCAAGCGCGGCAAGAACCAGATCAACATGGACCAGGTGCCCACCGCCAAGGTGTGCGCGTATTCGGGAGAAGATGCTGACGTTGCGCTCCGGCTCTGCGACTTGTTGGAGCCTCAACTCGCCGATTGCGGCTTAGCGGACTTGTATCGAAATCTCGAAGTCCCGCTTATCTGCGTGCTGGCCGAGTTGGAATACAACGGCATCCGCATCGACATCCCGCGGCTGCGGCAACTTGGCGACGAGATGACGCGCCAACTCGCCGATATCGAGACACAGATTCACGAAGTCGCCGGCCGGCCGTTCAACATCAACTCGCCGAAGCAGCTTCGCGAAGTGCTTTTCAAGGAAATGAAGCTGCCGACCCAGCGGCGCACCGGCATCACCGGCGAGGCCAGCACCGATCAGGAAACGCTCGAACGGCTCGCCGCAATCGGTCACGAGCTGCCGAAGAAGATCGTCGAATATCGGCAGATTGCGAAGTTGAAGGGCACCTATGTCGATGCCTTGCCGGAGATGGTGAACAAATCCACCGGCCGCATTCACGCGTCGTTCAATCAAACGGTGACATCCACGGGCCGGCTGTCGTCGAGCGATCCAAACTTGCAAAACATCCCGATTCGCAGCGAGCAAGGGAAGCAAATTCGTCAGGCGTTCATTCCGGCGGAAGGCTGGTTGCTGATCACCGCCGACTACTCGCAGATCGAGTTGCGGCTGCTGGCCCATTTCAGCGGCGACGAAGAGCTGCGCCGCGCCTTTGCCGATGACCGCGACATTCACTCGTTGGTCGCCGCTCAGATTTTCAACGTGGATGAGGCGCTCGTCACGTCGCAAATGCGGCGGATGGCCAAGACGGTGAACTTCGGCGTCATCTACGGTATGAGCGCGCACGGCTTGGCGCAACGCCTTGGGATCCCGCGGGAGGAGGCGGCGGAGTTCATCGACGCCTACTTCGCCCGCTATCCGAAAGTGTTGAAATACCAGCAAGACCTGCTGCACAAGGCAATCCGTAACCGCTATGTCAGCACGATCCTCGGCCGCCGCCGCGAAATCACGGGTATCCGGGCTGAATCGACCTATCAGCAGCGCAGTCAGCCTGAGCGTGAAGCAATCAACATGGAAATTCAAGGCTCCGCCGCGGACCTTATCAAGGTGGCGATGCTCCGCATTTCGCGGCGCTTAAGGGCGGAAGAACGTCGGGCACGAATGTTGCTACAGATTCACGACGAACTTGTCTTCGAGGTTCCCCCGGAAGAACTGTCTCCCGTCGCCGCACTGATCACCACGGAAATGACGACCGCCCTGCGCCTCGACGTGCCGTTGAAGGTGGACGTTGCGGCGGGTCCGAATTGGTTGGACGTGGACGAAGTGAAGGCCGCGGAGCTGGTGACTGCCTGACCGAAGGCGACAGTGGAAGGTCTTTGGGCGACAATCATGAAGCCCGTCCTCGGCCTAATCGGCGGCATCGGCAGCGGCAAGAGCCAGGCGGCGGCGGAGTTGGCCCGGCATGGTGGTCGAGTACTTAGTGGTGATGCCGCGGGACACGAAGCATTGCTGCAACCGGAAGTACGCGACCGGCTGGTACAACGTTGGGGCGGGAGAGTTCTGAACGAAAGCGGGGAAATCGATCGCCGGAAAGTCGGGGCTTTCGTCTTTGCCGACTTGGCCGAGTTAAAAGCACTGGAAGCGATCGTTCATCCGTGGATCGAACGGCGGCTGCGCAAGGAGATCACAACTGCTCAGGCCGATCCGGATATCCGGTTTCTCGTGCTCGACGCTGCAATCATGCTGGAAGCCGGTTGGAACCGCATCTGTGACAAAGTGATCTTCGTTGATGCTCCGCGCGAAGTTCGACTGCGACGGCTGGCGGAACAGCGCGGTTGGGATGCCGGAGAAGTTGCGAGGCGCGAGCGGGCACAGATGCCGCTCGCCGAGAAACGCAAGCAGGCCGATGCCGTCCTGATGAATGATGGCTCGCCCGAGGAACTCGCCCGCGAACTAGAGTCGTTGTTGCGGCGGTGGGGCTTGCTCACCTGCCCGCCGTAGTGTGAATCGTAGGGTCGTGAGTTGGGAGAACCCATAACCTCATTCTGCTCGCCTGCCGCTGGCGCGTGCCGCGCGGATCACTCCTCGGAGACCATCGGCGTCTCCAGCGCGGCCGAGAGCAGGAATCGGGGAATCAGGAATCGGGACTTCGAGTCGCTGATTGCTGATTCGCGATTCCTAACGCCTCGATTCATGTGCCAGCCTCATGAAGGAGAGATGCAGTCATGGCCGAAGCAAAAAGCCGTCGTGAGATGAATCCGGTGCGGACGCGCACACGGCCGCGTGGCGATGAGCCTGGCAACGACGGCGATGGTACGCCGCGTTTCGGCGCCGGCGTGGACTTGCCCGACGACGTCGCCGTCGAAACGGTGGAGACGCCCGAGCGCGATAGCGCTCGGGATGGCGACGGGTATGGCGGCTTCGACGACGAAGTGAATAACCGCTACGAGGAAATTAAACGCGGCGGCACGCACATCAGTGAATTGCAACAGATGACGATGCCGCAGCTCCTCAAGCTCGCGAAGGACGAGAACCTGACCGAATGCGCCGGCCTCAAGAAACAGGACCTGATCTTCAAGATCATCAAGGAGCGGGCCAAACAGAACGGCCTGATGTTCGGCGAGGGCACGCTTGAAGTGTTGCCCGATGGCTTTGGCTTCCTGCGTAGTCCCGATTACAACTATTTGCCGTGTCCGGACGACATCTACATTTCCCCGAGCCAGATTCGCCGCTTCGGCTTGCGGACGGGTTCCGTTGTTGCCGGCCAGATTCGGCCGCCGAAGGAAAACGAGCGCTATTTCGCACTGCTCCGGGTCGAAGCGATCAATTACGAAGACCCTGATACGCTGACGCAAAAGGTCGTCTTCGATGACCTGACGCCGCTGCACCCAGATAAGCGACTGGTGCTCGAAACCGATCCGGGCGAGATCAACATGCGCGTCATGGATCTGGTCACGCCGATCGGTAAAGGGCAGCGCGGATTGATCGTCGCGCCGCCGCGTACAGGCAAGACCATCCTGCTCCAAAAGATCGCGAACAGCGTCCTTCGCAACCACCCGGAGTGCTACGTCATCGTACTCCTGATCGACGAGCGGCCGGAAGAAGTGACGGAAATGGAGCGGACCGTCAAGAGCCAGCACGCGGAAGTCGTAAGTTCGACATTCGATGAACCCGCGAGCCGGCACGTGCAAGTGAGCGAGATGGTGATCGAGAAGGCGAAGCGGATGGTCGAATTCGGCACCGACGTGGTGATCCTGCTCGACTCCATCACACGTTTGGCGCGAGCTTACAACACCGAAGTGCCGCATTCGGGCAAGATTCTGTCCGGCGGTGTGGACGCTAACGCGCTGCACAAGCCCAAGCGGTTCTTCGGCGCCGCCCGCAATATTGAGGAAGGCGGTTCGCTGACCATTCTCGCGACGGCACTAATAGATACCGGCAGCCGCATGGATGAGGTAATCTTTGAAGAGTTCAAGGGCACCGGCAACATGGAACTGCATCTCGACCGCCGCTTGGTAGATAAGCGCATTTGGCCGGCGATCGACGTGAACCGTTCCGGGACGCGCAAGGAGGAATTGCTGCTGGACGCGGAGGAACTTCGGCGGGTTTACATCCTCCGCAAGGTCCTTAGCGACATGAACCCGGTCGAAGCGATGGAATTGCTGACGAACCGCATGGCACGGACGAAAAGCAATGCGGAATTCCTTATGAGCATGAATCTGTCATAATTAAGGACTGCATTGTGCAGCGGTGGTCTGCTTGGGGGCGATCACCGCAGCGATAGGAGCGTTACGACCACGTCGCCAAGAGTGCGATGCTCGGCGTAACCCAGGCGGCGCGGGGGACGGCGGTGCCGATCGCCGGGGGCATCCTCACCTGCGACGTGTTGGCGCCGGCGCTGAAGCGCGCCCGCGGCAAGGCGGGCAACAAGGGCGTTGTGGCAGCCTTGACCGCCATAGACGTGGTCAACTTGCCGCGTCAATTGCTTGAGCGTTGAAGCTGGCCGCGCGAGTCCCCCAATGAAGAAACACCCACAGCTCTGGTGGCAAAGTCGGATCAATCGCCTGGGCCTGTTTATCGGCTTTTGGACGTTGCTCGGACTGATCAACGTCGGCCAATCGTATTTCGCTCATCTCAGCAGAGGCGCCCCGTTTGATTTCTCCAGCGCACTGCTTCTCGGTGTCTCCGACTGGTACGTCTGGGCTGCGCTCACCCCTCTGATCATCTGGCTCGGCCGGCGATTCCGACTGGATCGGCGACCGTTGCTTCTGAACCTCTTCGTTCACGTGGTGATGACGCTCTTGTGCGTTATGACGGTCGTTGTTCTCGCCGTGCCGGTCTACATGGTTCTCTATCCCCCGACCGAACTGCCTCTCGTCGTTCAGCGGACGTTCTGGGGTCTCGTGCGCGGGTACCTCCAGGGTTATCTCGTATTTTATTCCTGGGTTTACTGGGCGATTCTTGGCGTCGGCTATGCTTTGGAGTACCATGGGCGCTTTCGCGACCGGGAACGGGATGCCGCGCAGCTCGCCGCCCAGTTAGTCCAGGCGCAGTTGCAGGTGCTGAAAATGCAACTGCACCCGCACTTCCTCTTTAACACCCTCAATACGATCTCCGCCTTGGTGCATCAGGATGTGGACGTCGCGGACCGCATGATCGCGCGGCTCGGCGAGTTGTTGCGTACCACGTTGCAAAACGCGGGCACCAACGAAGTTTCGCTGCGGCAGGAGCTGGAGTTCATTGAACCCTATCTGGAAATTGAACAGGCTCGGCTCGGCGACCGTCTAGCGATAAGCATGGACGTTGACCCGGACACGATGGACGCCTACGTGCCGAATTTGTTATTGCAACCACTTGTGGAAAACGCGATCCGTCACGGAATCGCACCGACGACAGCGCAGGCGAGAATCGAGATCCGTGCCCGGCGGGCGAATGGCGAGCTGAGGCTGGCGGTGAGCGACAACGGCATCGGCATGCGCGATGTGCCGGAAAGCAGTAGGCAGGGGGTCGGCCTGGCCAACACACGCGCGCGACTCTGTCAGCTCTACGGCCACCGGCAGCACTTGAAGTTGGCGGAAACGCCCGGTGGAGGCGTGACGGTGGATTTGGTCTTGCCATTTCACGAGGCGGCCGACGGCCGGACCGACGCGAAAGATGGCCCGGCAGCGTCTGCGGCGCGAGAATGGTTGACCACGGCCGCGGCAAACAATCAAAAAGCGCAAGACTTCGGACCAGCGAGCGAACATCCGTAAGGGGGGATTGTCCGTCTATATCGGGGGACATCGGAGGATCCAGGTTGCGGTGCGGATATGCTCGGACGAGCAGAGGCGGACGTGACCATTCGAGTCCTTATCGTGGATGACGAACCTCTCGCACGTCAGCGGCTGCGGGCGTTGCTGCGCGGGCGTGACGAGATCGAAATCGTCGGCGAGTGCGCGGACGGCGACAGCGCCGTCGCCGCCGTCCGGGATGTTGCTCCGGACTTATTGTTCCTCGATGTGCAAATGCCTGGACTCGACGGTTTCGGCGTGCTGGAGCGAGTCGGCGCCGACCAGGCGCCCGCGGTCATCTTCGTTACCGCCTACGATCAATACGCGATTCGGGCGTTTGAAGTCCACGCGCTTGACTATCTGCTCAAACCGTTCGATCGCGACCGTTTCGAGAAGGCGCTGCAGCGCGCTTTGGCTCACCTTCAGCCGGGCGCAAACGGCGATACGAGTCCGAAGCTGCACAGTCTCCTGGAAGAGGTGCATGCGGGGCGAAAGCCGGCAGAGCGACTCGTCATCAAGTCGGGCGGCCGGGTCTTCTTCCTCCGGGTGGACGAAATCGACTGGATCGAGGCGGCCGGCAATTACCTGCGGGTACACGTCGGCAAGGAACGCCACCTGCTGCGCGAAACGATGAACCACATCGAAAACCGGCTTGATGCTGCCAAGTTTCTCCGCATTCACCGTTCCACCATCGTCAACGTGGACCGCATCAAAGAACTGCAGCCGTGGTTCCACGGCGACTACGTCGTGGTGCTGCGCGATGGCACCCAACTCGCGTTGAGCCGCGGGTATCGTCAGAAGATGCATGAACTCTTCGGCGAAGCGGCGGGTTGAGCCAATTCGGGGTCCGCCGCTTGGTCCCTTACCGGCGCAATTCATCCCAGTAACGTGTCATCTGGCCCCAAGACAGTTCTCCCGACGTCCTCGTCCGCGGTAGGATGCCTCTGTCTTAACGGACGCCCGCGTGCCGAGCGGCGGCGACGGCTGTTGCCTACCGGGGAGAGAAGAATGAATCAACTACGGGAATGCCCGCCGGTGAACGAATTAACCGGCTGGCAACGGACGCTTCTTTGGCTCACCTGCTGCGTGGTCAGCGGGTTTGCCGTCGCCTGGCTATTCGATCGCGACGTGCAGCGACCTTGCACGGAGGCGCAGCCTGCCGCGCTGTCCGTGGGCGAACCGCTCATTGTGAGTCAACGACTGCCGGCGCCCCCATCCGGCGCCGACGTACCCGCCGTGATGCCACTGGCCGTCGATCTGCCGATCGTCGAGGGTGAATCGGCTGGTCTTCCCAAACCAACCCCCATGAGTCGCGAGCGCCACGGAACTGACCGCGGCGCGTAAGCGACCAAGAGCGTCCCCCAAACCGTACCCAGGGACTGGCCAACGCACCGTGGCCACCCTGGGTTTCGGTATTTATGGAACATGTCTCACGCGCTCGATTTCTGCCTGTGGGCAATCCCACGCACGTCCGGTAGGATTACTTAATAAATTTCATGGACGGATTCCCACGATGGCCCGACGATCCCGCGCTCGCGAAGTTGCGCTCCAGTTGCTGTTTCAGCGCGACCACAACCCGCGTCTCGAACGTGCGGCGCTCGAACGCTTCGTCCACGACCGGTTGCGCGATTTGGAACTAGAGCCGTTCTGCCTCGGCCTGTACGACGGTGTCTCGATGCACCAGGCCGCCATTGACCAGAAGCTGGCGGAAGCCGCCGAGAACTGGCGTCTTTCGCGCATGGCGACCGTGGACCGAAACGTTTTGCGACTTGGGGCATATGAGTTGCTCTTCGCGCCGGAGACGCCGCCCAACGTCGCGCTGGATGAAGCGATTGAGCTCGCGCGACGCTACGGCGCCGCGGACTCGCCCTCCTTCGTCAACGGTGTGCTCGACGCGCTTCGCCAACCAGCTATCCCTTCTGCTCCTTCCAAGTGATTCATGCCCGTACGTCAGCCATTCACCGCGCTCTGTCAGGCGGCCGCCCGCAATCGCGTTCACGGTCGGGCCGATTTGCACGTCCACACTACGTGCAGCGACGGGCAGTACACGCCGCCCCAGGTAGTGGAGTTGGCGCGGCGGTGCGGCCTCGGCGCGGTGGCAATTACCGACCATGACACAGTGGCCGGCGTGGCGCCTGCGCAAGAGGCCGCAGCCGGTTCGTCCATTGAAGTCGTCGCCGGTGTGGAAATCAGCGGTGAGCGCGACGGGAAAGAATGTCATATCCTCGGTCATTTCGTGCAGGTCAGCGATCCCTCGCTTCGGGCCGCGCTGGAACGGCTGCGCGTGGGGCGCGCGGGCCGTTTTCAGGAGATGATCGAACGGCTTGAAGCGTGCGGCGTTGCGCTCGAACGGGGCGCAGGCGCTCCGCCCGCCGTGGCCGACGCGCTAGGCCGGCGGCACCTCGCCGAAATGCTTGTGAGGGCGGGGCAGGCCGGGTCGGTGCGCGAGGCGTTCACGCGCTACCTGCGCGACGGCGGCCGGGTTGCCGTGCCCAAACTGAGGCTGCCGGTAGCCGAAGCGATCTCCGTTATCCGCGGCGCCGGCGGCGTTGCGGCGTGGGCGCACCCTTCTTATGATTGCACTCGGGAGACGTTACTCCCGCTCCGAGACGCGGGATTGGCGGCGGTGGAAGCGGCGTGTCCGGGCCACCGCCCGTCCCTGGAGCGGAAACTACGCATACTGGCGCAAGCGCTCGGCATGGCTGTCACGGGCGGCAGCGATTGTCACGGACCGGAGCCCGCCGGCCGAACGCTCGGCATGCGAACCGTGACGCCCCAGGAACTGGATGAACTGCGCCGACTCGCCGGCCGATGAGGAGTGCAATGGTTTTTCGCGCCGTTTTCAACAAGATTAAACAGGGCTTGGCCAAGACCCGTGAAATCCTCTTCATGGACGTGGCCGAGCTTTTCCGCATCAAGGGGAGAGTCGATCGCGACTTCCTCAAAGAGCTGGAAAAGCGGCTCTACCTCGCCGACGTTGGCTCCGCGGCGACGTCCGAGCTCGTCCAGCGCGTAAAGCAGTCATTTCTCGACAAGGAGATTAGCGGCGACGTTGAAGCCTTCGTCAAGCAGCAGCTCAAGGAGTTGATCACGCAGGGGGACGAGCCGTTACGTCTAGCTCCATCCGGTCCCACGGTGATCTTGGTGGCCGGCGTCAATGGCTCCGGGAAAACGACGTCGATCGCCAAGCTTGCGTACCGGTTGCAGCACGACGAAGGTAAGAAAGTCATCGTGGCCGCGTGCGACACGTTCCGCGCGGCCGCAGTCGAACAACTTACGATCTGGACCCAGCGGATCGGCTGCGAGATCGTTAAGAGCCCGCAGGGGAGCGACCCGGCCAGCGTCGCCCATGACGCGTGCGACAAGGCCAAGGCCCGTGGCTTCGACATTCTGATCGTGGATACGGCCGGCCGACTGCACACCCAAGCGCATCTCATGCGTGAATTGGAGAAGATTCACCGCGTCGTGAGCAAACAGATCCCCGGCGCCCCGCACGAAGTTCTGCTCGTGCTCGACGCGACGACCGGACAAAACGCCATCGCACAGGCCGAGAACTTCAAAAAGGCCGTGCAATGTACCGGCCTCATCCTTGCCAAGTTGGATGGGACGGCAAAGGGCGGCGCCATTTTCGGCATCAAACAGAAGCTTGGGCTGCCCGTGAAGTTCATCGGCGTCGGTGAGAAGCTCGATGATCTGGAGCCATTCGATCCCGACGCATACGTCGAGGCGCTCTTCGCATAAGAAAAACCACGGAAGTGACGAAAGAAACGAAAAAGGAAGCCATTTGGCCGGCGAGCTTGCCCGTCAGCTAAATGGTTCTTGGTTGGTATTTCTTTTTTTTCGTTTCTTTCGTCTCTTCCGTGGTCACATTATTTTCCGCCCGGAGGCGCATACTTCTTCAGCCACGTGAACACTTCCCGGTGCCAATACGCGCTATTCGCCGGCTTAAGCACCCAGTGCCCTTCGTCGGGGAAGTTAATCATCTTCGACGGCACGCCGAGTCGTTGCAGCGTGGTGAAGAGCTGCAATCCTTCCGCGACGGGGACGCGGAAGTCGAGGTCGTTTTGGATGATGAGCATTGGCGTCTTGAAGTTCTTGGCGAACTTGTGCGGCGAGTATTTCTCGTACGATTCGCGGTTGACCCAGGGCGGGCCGCCGTGTTCCCATTCGTCGAACCAGAGTTCTTCGGTGAGGGCGTACATGCTGTCGAAGTTGTAGACGCCGCAATGCGTGATGAGCGTTTTGAACTTGGTCGTGTGCCCCTGGAACCAGTTCATCATGTAACCGCCGAACGACGCGCCCGCGGCGGCCATGCGGTCCTTGTCGATGTAGGGGAGCTTTTCGAGATACTCGACGCCCTTCATCAGGTCCTCGTAGCACTTGCCGCCCCAGTCGCCGCTGATTTCATCGACGTATTTCTGGCCAAAACCCGTGGAGCCGCGCGGATTTGGCAGGGCGACGACGTAACCTTGGGCGGCCCACAACTCCGGGTTCCAACGGAAGCTCCAGCCGTCTTCCCAGGCGCCTTGCGGACCGCCATGGACAAGGTAGGCAAGCGGCCATTTCTTGGAAGGATCGAAGCCGGGCGGTTTGAGGATCCACATTTGCATCGGTGTGCCGCCCGCGCCGGGGAGTGTGACGCTTTCGGGGCGAGGCAGATCGAGCTCGGCGAGTAGCTTAGTGTTGGTCTGGCTGATGTTGGGCACCTGAATGTTTCCAAGTGGACCTGCATGAACTTCAGTCGGTTGGTTCATGGCGACCCTGGTGAACGCCATCACTTTTCCATCATGGCTGAGGGATAATGATCCATGCGTGTGTTGGTCGAGCAGCACGCCTTCCACTTTGCCTTTCAGGGTATAGGCGGCGTAGATCGGCGAGGCGCCCTCATTCTCAGCGGTGAAAAAGATCATCGTGCCATCGGAACTCCAGGCGAGCGAATCAGGTGAACTGTCGAAGTCAGCCGTGATACCGCGCGACTTGCCTGTCAAGGCGCCGTCTTGCGCTACTTCCACCAATAGGATCTGCCAGAGATCTGCCTCGAATCCGGCCCGTTTTTGGGCGCGGTATGCCAAGTACTTGCCATCAGGCGAAAACACCGGCCCGTTGTCGGCCGCTGCATTGTCCTTAGTCAAACACTCCCATTCCTTCGTCCCCCCCGTAACCGGCACTCGGCAAATGTCATAATTCGTAGTCCAGGCCTCGTTACGAGCCGGCACGGCGGTGAAGACGAGATGGGTGCCGTCGGGGCTGAAGGTGAAGTTGTCGCCGCTGGAGAACGTGTCAGAAGTGGGAAAGGCATCGCGGTCGCCGGTGGTGACGTCTTTGGGTTCCGGCATTCCCTCGCTTGCGCTTCGGGCTGGTAGAGAAATCACGAACAAATGCTGCCGCTTGTCCTCGACCCACTCGTCCCAATGGCGGAAGAAGAGCTTGGTGAAGACCTTTGCCTTGACCGGGCTCTTTTCCTGTTCTTCTTTGCGTTTCTTGTTCAGTTCATCGCTTTCCTTGAACGGCTTCTCGGCGTACTCCGGCCAGACGCCAGAAACAAAGGCGACCTTTTTACCGTCGCGCGACCAGATGCCGTTCGACGCTTCGGTCGAAATTGAAGTGATTTGCCGGGCCTCACCGCCGTTCATGTCTATCAGCCATAGTTGACCGTCACCGCTGCGATTTGACTCGAAGAGAATCTGCTTACCGTCCGGACTCCAGCGCGGGTGCTTGTCCTTCTTGCCCGGAGCATTGGTCAATGCTCGCCGCGTGCTGCCGTCGGTGGCGGCGAGCCAGATCGACGACGCGGATTTGTTGGCGGGGAGATCGACCGTGGTAATGACATAAGCGACCCACTTACCGTCCGGGCTGATCTGCGGGTCGGCGACACGTTTGAACTTGAAGAGGTCGTCGATGGTCATCGGCCGCTTGTCGGCGGCCGAGATCGGCAACGCGAAGAACAACAGACAAATGGGCAGCGCGAAAAAGCGGCGCATGGTCGTCTCCGAAAGGGCGTCGAGAAACGGTGATTTCCGAGCATTGTATACAATTGCGGCATGCGCATCTTCATGGCGTGTCCCGCGCCGCCGCGGTCGCGCAAGGGAAACCGTGTGACGGCCGTACGTTGGGCAAGACTGCTTCGCGAACTGGGCCATCGTGTGTGCATCGAACAGGAATACCGCGGGCAAAACTGCGATATGTTGATTGCTCTACACGCACGCAAGAGCTACCCGGCGGTGCGGACGTATCGGCGACTCCATCCGCAGGGGCCTTTGGTGGTTGCGCTGACGGGCACCGACCTCTATCACGATTTGGCGACGAGCCGGCGTGCGCTCCGGTCGCTGGAATTGGCGGATCGGCTCGTGGTTTTGCAACCGCTAGCGCGGGACGCGCTGCCGGTGCAGGCTCGCGCCAGGGCTCGGACGATCATACAGTCAACCGTGCCGCTTCGGGACAAGCCGGCGAGGAACTCGCGGTTCTTCACTGTGTGCGTGCTCGGCCACCTGCGGCAGGTGAAGGACCCCTTCCGGGCGGCGCGGGCGTTGCGTTTTCTGCCGCCAGACTCGAGAATTCGGATCATTCACGCCGGAGCGGCGCAGAGCCCGGCATTCGCGGCGCGGGCGCGAGCCCTCATGGCACACGAACCGCGGTATCGATGGCTGGGCGAGGTTTCCGCTCGGCGTGCGCGGCTGCTGCTCGCTCGGAGCCGATTGATGGTGCTGTCCTCGCGCCTAGAAGGCGGCGCGAACGTAATCTCAGAAGCGATCACCGACGACACGCCGGTGCTCGCGTCCAAGATTCCCGGCTCGATCGGACTGCTCGGCGAAGACTATCCTGGCTATTTCTCAGTCGGGGACACCATGCAACTGGCGCGGTTTCTCCGGCGGGCCGAAACGGACGAAGACTATTACGCACATCTTCAGCGCGCGTGTCGGCGGCTTCAGCCGCTCGTTAAGCCGCACCGTGAGCGACAAGCGTGGCGGCAATTACTCGCCGAACTCGTGAAATCCCCGAAGGGGGGCGTATGATACGGACCCGACGCTGGAATGACCCCAAGAAAAAGGGCGACGGCTGGCGCATTCTCATTTGCCGGTATCGTCCGCGCGCCTTGCCGAAGAGCGACGAGACCTGGGACAACTGGTACAAGGATCTGGGGCCGAGCAAGGAGCTGCATGGGGATTTCTACGGCAAGCATGGTCCGCCGATCACGTGGGACCAGTATCGCACGCGCTACCTGGAGGAAATGAAGCAGCAACGGGAGTCGATCGACCAGTTGGCCCGCCTGCACGCGGAGGGAAAGACCATCACGCTACTTTGTTCTTCCGCCTGCACCGACCCGCATCATTGCCACCGCACGTTGCTCAAAGAACTGATCGAGTCGGCCGCGGCATCGCTGGGCGGCCCATCATGACTTGGCAGGAATCGGCGTCGTCGCCCTGGCGGTGGGCCTCGAAAAGAATGACACGACGCCACGTCCGACACACGCGACACGGCTAAACATCCCAACGAGCACGAAGAGCATTGCAATCCAGCCCGGTCCCGTCTCAAACCAAATCAGGACTCCGAACAACGCGGCGGCTTCCGGCCACAGCGCCGACATGACGCGCCGGGACGGGGCGAGCAGCGAGAGCGACCCGCCGGTAAGCAACACGACGCAGAGAACCAGGGTAACCGCCATACTGCGGCGATTAAGGTAGTCCGCATCGGAGATCAGCCTGAGCTGGGGCGCGCCATCAACGGTGCGCCAGAACGTCGGCCGGCCACGTTCAATCACTGCGCCGCCCGCCCAGGGAAGTGAGGTGTCCAGCTCGCGGGACTGCGGGGCGCCTTCCCCGGCCACGCCGACCGGCGTGCGCGCCTGTTTTTCGGCCTGGTTACGCAGGGACTCGAAGCCGTGTGACCGAGCCAGTTGTCCGTTCGCCACACGCAATTGTCGTAGCGACTCCGCAAGCGGCGCCACCGGACTGGCGGGGGACTCATCGCGGAGCGCGGCTGTGATCGCATAATCTGCAAGACGGCAGGCAACGTAGAAGCGCTCTTGGGCAGCACGCACGTCGGCGGACGCGCTGTGCCCTTTCTCCCTTTCCGCCAGGACTTCGGACAGGTGCAAGTATGCTTCAGCTTCGGCGAGGTCCTGTTCTGCCGACGGCATGCGCTCGGTCCCCGGCGCCGCCGTCACTTCAAAACCGGCAGGAACGTGCAACGTCCACAATTGTCGCTCAAAGGACAATCCACCGAAGCGAGGTGTTTCAAGATTAGGAGCCGAGAACGTCTCCTCCTGAACCACCCAGCGCAGACGTAAGAGCCGAGGCCCCGGGGCGGCGGCCAACGTGAGCGTGTGCGTCTCGGGCTGAGACTGCACCGGCCGAACCTCGTCGCCATCCAGTTCGGCGGTCAGCAAGCGGGCGTGCTCAGGCAGCGTGAACTGCAACTCGGCTTGCGCATCTTGGTAAAGCCAGAAAACTCCTTCGTGCAGCCAGCTCTTGCCGTTGGCGACGGTCGCGGCGTGCTGCGTGAGCAGGATTCGCACAGGCTTTTGATCGACGGCCACGGACGTCGGCAGCAGGCGCAACCGCCAATCGCGGGACGTGGCCTGCCAAATCAGCCCGCCGGTACGCCGAATGCGCTCCGCTTCGGTGCGCCATTGCAGTGGCCAAACCGTAAGTGCAGACGCCGTCTCGCGCAGCGGCAGCAAGCCGGCGGCGTTTTCGACCTGCAAATCTCGGCCGGCGATAGCAACCCAGCGTTCCGTTTGGTCCACCTCTTCAATGCTCACGTCCGGCATCTGCAGGCCGCTCCCGCCGGCATCGATCGAGAAGTCGGCCGCCAAAGTGAATTGGTAATGATCGCCAACGCCTGGTTTCAAGTCGAGCGCCCACAGGCGTCCGCGTTTGTCGGCGCGGAGCTCGCGCTGTTGCGCGAGTTGTGGTGCGTCGAGCTTTACTTCGGCGCCGTCGGCATTGCGAACGCGGACGGCAAGCGCACGCAATTCGCCCTTGCGAACGCGGCAGTCGATGGCCGCATGAAATGCGATCCGACGGCCCACGGTTTCGGCAACACAGAGGACGCGCGCCTGATCGGGGATAGCCGAGCGGACGCTGAGGACGCCCCCATAGCGAGATTGGCGAGTGACGAACATCGGCTCGGTTGGCGCGCGACTTGAACCGAGAATCAACGGCGCGGCGAGGGCGCTCCAGGGATTTGCCAGGGCGCTCGCGGCTTCCCCTATTGCCCGGGGGACGAGTCCACGCAGAGCTTCGGTCTCTACAGCTATTGTGGAAGACGCACGGATCGAGACGGAGGTCAGTTGTTCGCGAACGTTGATGAATGACAGGCAGGGCAACTCGAAGCGCGTGTCAATCGCGCTCCGGCGGGGATCGGGGCTAACATCGCCGGACAATGGGAGCCAGCCCAGCAATTGAAAATCGGTGGTTGGGAGTGTTTGTTGGAGCCAAATGCGCACACGCGCGCCCGTTCGGGACCACGCACGCACGTCACGGCCGCGGATTTCGCCAATCTGCACGGCCGCTGGGACTTCCCACTCGATCAAACCGACATCGCTGTCTGGGCACGTCAGACGCACGCGCGCCTGTACGTCCGCCCTCTGCGAGTTGATTCGCCAAAGGAGTTCCTGCGTGGCGGTGCTGCGTGGGAGTTGCTGCCGCAGCTCCAACTGGAGTTGCGGTGTTACTCCGGACTTCCGTTGGAAAGCGTAGGCGCCCCCGGCAAACGATGCCGGGTCGAGCGACTCGGTCATGCCGGCCGAGCGCCAAAAGGTGCTGAATCGTTCCAACGGTACGCTGGTGACGAGGAGGTTGTCGACAACCTTCGCATCGAGTCTTTCCAGTCGATATGCGAGTAGCCCGCCGTCCTTGGCCGGCGTGCCGCGCGGCACGGGCAGCGTGAGAAAAGACCGTTCGCTCAGTGGCTTTAAGGGGATGAGGTCGAACGAGACTTGTACGCTGCCGCTCACGGCGGTCTGGAACACGAGCCGAAATTGCCGCTTGCCGGCCGCGTGGACGAGGTCGGTTTGTTGCAAACGGAGCGGAGTGCCGTCCGCCAAGCGCGTGGCTTCCACCTGCCGAAGGGCGAGGTCTTCGGGCAGGTCGAAGGCCAATTCGTCTACGCTCGCCTGTCCGAGATGGTATTGAACAACGCCGCGCAGTTCGGATTGGTTGGGGCGTAGGGTCCACAAGTACGCTTCGTTGTACTCCGGCTGCGACTTGGCCGAAGCTGCGACAGCTTCACGCCAGCGCACGTGCAACGGGCCGATGAGCCGGGACGTCTCGGCGACGGTTCGACCGAGATCGGCGTCCAGGCGTTGCGCGGCGTCACTATGCGTAACGTGTTGAACACCGCGGCCCACCAGCGATTGCAATTGGCGAACATGTCCCGGCGCCGTCACTGTGGCGCGACACTGCGGCGTCTGCGGGATGAGGAACCGGAGATCTCGTTCCTCTCCCGTGCCCTGAATGGAAACACGGAAAGGCACCCGCAGGACATGCACCCCCACCGGGCCAGTGATGCGGACCGTGTAGCCGGTCTGCGGAGGAGGCAGCGCCACGGGAAATGCCTTGGTCCCGTCGAGCAGCGCGCCATCCAGAAGGTCCACGCCGTCGAGAGGCAACAGGAACGCGGCCGATTCGACGAACGTTTGGAGGGAATACACTGCCTCAATATCGGCGAAGCCGTCGCGCACACTGGCTCGGTAATCAGCCCCAAGAAGAACAGAACCAGGAAGCGTAACGCCGCGACGACCGAGCGCGCGCAGTTGGTCCAGAAGTTCGGGGGAGAGGAGAACCATTTGCTTGTCCGGAGTCTCTGACCGGCCAGCCAGAAGATAAACGGTTGCCGACCGGGAAGTGAGAGACGGGCCAGCCGCGGGGGCCGCACGGCCGACCGCGCCCAGCGCGACCACGAGGCCAACGGCCGACATACGTGCGAGGCCCGTGGATGCCGCTGAACGCGGCAGCCCCGTTAGCAGTGCATCGGCAATGACGGCCAGGGCCGCGACGCATGCAGGCCAAACGACCCCATTGCGCACCGACGTCGGCAGCCACAAGTGTGCCAAGACGGCCACGGTTAACCAGAGGACGACGAACGAAGCACGGGCATAGGAGCGTTCGTCGGCCGGCTTTTTCGTTATGCTTAGGCGGCCTCTGCGTACAAGAAACCATGCCACCGGAATCATTCCGATAGCCGCAGCGACCAGCGGCACGCGGTCCGTGCGGACGACGAGCAGAGGCGCGCCGGCTTCCGATCCTGTCAATGCTTCCCATTCTGTACCATCGGCGGTCGGTGTCTCCGCCAGCGGGCCATTTGTCACCGCGGGATCGGCAGTTCGCGCGACGCGCGCTTCGCTCCGCAGCCAGTCTGGGACCGTGCGAAAACGTCCTGAGCTGTCGTGTCCGAAACGGCGTGCTTCGCCGACCGCGTTCGCAAGCGACCCAACCAGAGGCGCAGTGCCATACGTGGACCGCCAGGAGCGAAGTTCCTGTTCCGTAGTAAGCAGTGGCGCCTCGGAGCAGGGAACATAAGTCAGTCCGACGCTTTCCCAAAACGGCATCAGCGCCGTACCGGCGCTCGTGCCGGATTTATGTGGCAGGGGCGTGTGCGGCCCCAGCCCGGCCGCGCGCAGCCCGGTGGCATCCAGTACCAGGGGCGGTTCGTCGCGAAGGTTCTCGAAGACAAGATGATCGAGCGCGTCGCCCAAGGACAAGGGTTTCTCGGACCGTCGATTGGCAATGGCAACACCGCCGTCGTAAACGGCTTGGCGCTGCGATTCCAACCCGGCGGCGTCCCACGGCGAGAACGGTCTCAGTTGCGGTACGGCCGCCAGTAGCCCGCCCGTCTCTGGATTCCCTAATCCGGGAAGCGGACGCAAACTTTCTTCCCGCAGAGGAGCGACTCCGGACGGCAAGACCCATGTTCGCCTCAGTGAGCGCGGCTGCACAGGCAGCGCCGGGCCGGGCGGCGGCGCCAGCGTTGTCCAAAGCGTCCACGAAGCGGCGGGAGTTGCGTAAACAAGTTCGTACGCGTGCGCCGCAGGCGCGGGCGGAACGGGAAGCTCAATCGTTCGCTCGACGGCATTTTCGCCGGCGTCCGCGCCGGGGCCCGAGTCCGGCAACTGCGCGAGCCAGTATCCATCGATCTGCACCGCCAGCGGCCGAGCGGCCGCCGGCAGGCGGACAAGGAACGGCATGCCCTCGCGCCATGCACGCAAATCGAAACGGAAGCGGTGCAGCAGCGGCCCGCTTTGCTGGACGATCGTCGTCAGGCGTGCCCGCTCGACCACGGCGTCGCCGGTGTGATCGGTTGGCAAGGACGGTCCGCTGATGACAAGCGACACCGGCGCCGATGTGTAGCGGAAGTTGCGCGCCGCTCGTTCTGCTCCGGCGCGTGACTTGCTCGGAGCGGCGCGCAGACCGACCGATTGGACATTCATTCCGTCGACCGAGGACGAGTCGAGACGGACCTCACCCTCTTGTTGCACGACGTGAAGGAAGAGTGGCAAGGGAATCGGTAGTTGCTCTCCACTCGGCGGTCGCTCGAATTCGAACATCATTTCGAGAGTGACCGGTTCTCGCACCGGGGCCGCAAACGTGATACGCCACACCTCCCCGGTTGGCGCCAGTGTGAACCGGCGCGCCCAATCGGCGATAACTCCGAATCCTGCGAGGCCAGGAGGCGACAGCGCTGGCGCCAGCGGCAGTCGTTCCAAGCGTCGAATCGCGTTCCCTCCGGAAGCCGTTTTCCAAGTCCAGCGGTTCGGTACCGGCGCGGAGAACGTCATGTCCACGGTGTCAGGCGTTCCTGCCTCGGGCGCCACGCGCAGGCGCGTCAACACGGTAGCGCGAGTGGAGGTAAGCGTGACCTCGGTCTCCGTGCGCGCTCGTAGGCGGGCTTGGACGGGTTGCAGGCGAAGCGTTCCCCGGACCGGTTGACCGCGATAGGCGAAATAGAGATCAGGCAACTGGCGGCCCCACGGTCCCGGTTCCTCGGCGAGCGCCGCCGGCGCGGAAGCAGTGACAACGGGAAGATAGGCTTGCTCGTCAAACTCGATCGCCAGCCCGCCTTCGCGCACCCGAGCGCCGAGAGGGACGATGTCGGGAAAAGGAACCGCAGCGACGGTCGTGTTCGGTAGTCCCGCGCCGCGACGCGGCCGAAGGGTTGCAGTCAGCCGAAGGGAGGCGGTCGTTTCGGGTCCGGGCGTTAGTGGCCGCGACAGATCGACGATGAGCCGCGTCTCGGACCCTTCTCCGCTCCGGGTCCAACCGCGCAGGCGATCGGCGGGTGTTGTCTCTACTTGGACGACGTCCCAGTTCGCCGGCAGCAAGAACGGAAGTTGAAAGAGCCGGCCGCGAGTGATCTCATACGTGAATTGCGCGGTGAGCGAGGATTCGTCCGGTCCCACTTGCCACCAAAGGAGTTGGTGAACGCGAAAGTCGGCCGGCGGCATGTGCATTCGAGCGCTGGGACGGGCCGGTTGCGCCGCCATGCCGCCGCCGACCAGTGTGCGTTCCTCCCAGCCGTCGGCGCCTGTGACGACGTGCGAAAGCCGAAACGGACCCGGCTGCCAGTCCGCGGTTTCCAAGTCGGGATGAATCCGCAACACCAAGGTTTCCCCACGCGGGACTATTTGGAAAGGCCGCGGCTCGTTGACCAGCGACGCGCACGCGAAGGGCCCCCAAGGGAACTCCGCTATGCCGCCACTCAACGGCAAGCCGCTCAGCGTGCTTAACATGCCTGGTCGGACGCTGTCCAGCACGCGGATCGCGGGACTTCGCCAGAGCGGCGCGACGGTCTTGGCCGAACCTCCATTTGTCGGACGCGCCTCCTCGCGCCGCTCGGCGGCTGCCGTTTTCAGCCGTGCCAGCGCGCGAACGCGGAGTAGACCGCTCGTAAGCGGTTCGTGGAATTGAAGCGCGAGCGTGTTCCAAACGCCCGGAACTCTCGCGCGGCGGAATTGCCAGCCGGCGAGGCTTGGGCTCTCCACATCGAACGGTTCGAGCGTGGGGTCGCAGGCCAAAAGCAGCGTTTCAAGAGGCTGGTGCAATGCCTCAAGCGAAATCTCAAACTCTGCGCGCACGTGGTCGGGACTCAGTTCTTGTCGACTACGGAGCGCATAGAGGAGAAGCGGCGGCGGTGTGCCCGGATTCTGGGTTTGTTCAACGGTGAAAGTCAACTGAGCCTGCCCGGCGAAGCCGATGGTCCATAGCCGGTGCTGCGCGGCGTTCGCGGCGCGCGGCCCGGATACGACACAGGTTTCGGCCGGCGCGCGCAACCGGCAATCCGCCGGCAGCGTTAACTCTAGCGTGGCCACCGCACAGGACGGCGTCTGGAGATCGAAGTGCAATCCGGCCGGCGTTGGCTCGGCGCGGGAAGACCAGTCGAATGTCAGCGTTTGCTCGCCGCCGCCGTCCAGCAGGAGACCGAAGGACTTGCCGTCAAACGCCGCGATCAATGCATCATGGCCCTCGAGTCTTGGCCGGCTTAGGGCGAGGTTGAACGGATGCAACGGCAGGAGCGCGGGATCGTCGCCCGTTGACGGCAGTGGATTGCGCATCTTCCACTCTGCCGCGCCCACCAATGCGTTGTTCTCCAGCCGCGCACGGTAATGCGCGCCGACCAGGCGCGGCGGAGTGCGCACCGCCTCTTTCGGAGCGGTTGCTTTGCGAACCAGTTCTTCAAATTCCTCGCGCGGCATTTGGCGCAGCACGCCCTGCCGCACACGCTCCATCTCCTGAGGAATGCGATCCGCCGGCAGCACGATGCGACGGATCACGGGCGCGTCGCCGGCGTCGCCGGGGGGCAGTCCATGTGCGATCGGCAAAAAGACGAACAGCACCGCGATGCCCGAGAGGAGTCGGCGCCGGGCGGGATTTGACGACGGGACAGCGCTCATGGGTTTGGCTCCTTGAGCGCGGCGGCCGCCGCGGCTGCATCAACCGTCGTTGGTTCGCCCCGGCTGCGCGAATGGCTGCTCCCGGGGCGAATGAGCGACGAACCGGATTTGAGCCGCGTGAAGCCCGGCATAAACACAAGCCGCCGCCGATAGCGCCGGTGCAAGAGCCACTGTGTTCCGACCACGAGCGCCGCGACGACAATGCCCGGCTCGGCGCCGTACGTCACCGCCCCCAAGACGCCCGGCCGCAACAGCGCGATCGTCAGCAGCCCCGCGGCGAGCAGTGCCACGATCAACCAAAAGGCCGACCGCGGCAACGGGGCATAACAAAGCCCCAAGCACACGACCAAGAAAAGGAGCGAGCACACAGCCAGCCAAAGTTGCTGCGGAACGTGCAGGAGCGGGAGTGGCTCCAACGCGGCTCGCCAACACGTTACGGCGAGAACCGGGTTGTCCTCCGCGGAGTTGCCGGGCGGTTCATCACCGGCGAACCACCGTTCCAGGTCGGCCGCCGTCGCGGCGGGGCGGGGGGCGGGAAGCCACCCACGCCAGCCCCAGCGCTGTTCGGCGCTGAACACGCCCTCGCGATAGAGGGGCACCCAATTCGACGGGAGCGAGACCATCCAGCGCACCGGCGCCGGGCGTAAATCGCCGTGGATGAGCGGCGGCTGAAGCTGCGTTTGCCACACGCCGCTGCCGGTGCGGCCGGGCGCCAGTTGGTACGAAACTTCCAACACCGCGGGTTTTCGGCTGAGCCACGGGCCAATCGTCAGCCGGGCGATGCGCCCGCCGTCCGCGAGCTTGCCGTTCTCATCGACGGCGTCCCAATGGCGGCCGAGCGGCTGTCCGTCAAGCGTAACACGCAGGTCGAGGCTCGCCGGCGGCGCCGGGAGTTCGAGATCCAAGTGCCTGTTGATCAGTTGACGCAAGAGGAAGCTCGCGCGGTACTCCTGGAAGCCGCCCTCAACCACCGCGGCACGAACAAGGACACGCTCTACGATCGCGGTGCTCAGCAGCGTGCCGCTGGCGTCCCGAACGTGAAGGGTTAACGGCGTGTCCAGGCGCGTGCCGTGCAACACCAGCGCGGGCAACGTCTCATGGCCGGGCGTCGGACGGGTCCGTGTCGCGGGCTCGTCCCACGGGCCTGTTTCCAGGACGGGCACCGTGCCGGGCTGGCTCCAGACGTAGACCCATGCCTCGGTTTGGGTCGCCTGCGCCGGCACGACGAGCGGAATGTTGACGATTGCGTTCGAGGCAGATTCGCGCCGATTGTTGCCGTGCCGCGGCTGGGCGATTTGGTATTCGAGCGTGAATATCGCGTCTTTGCCCGGCGGCTTATTCAGTGTGGCGGACCACGTCCGATAGCCGGGCCGGACGCTCGGCTGCTCGATCCACGTCGCGCCGTTCGTCAGGCGTACGTCGTCGCCGAGCGACTCGGGAACAAGGAGCAGCACGGGCGCCGTCGCCGGCTTCGCGGGGGCAAAATGGAAAGCTTGGGCGACGCGCGTCTGGCCTTCCATGAGCGTCACCTGGACATCGCTCGTCACGACGAGTTCCGGTTGATAGGCGCGCCAGGCGATTTCCGCGCGCGTCGGCAAACGGTCGGTCGACCACCGATGTTTGTGACGGTCGTCGATCGAATCGCCCGGCCGGAGCGGCGTCAGCTCCACGTCGTCGGGCACCTGCACGGTCACTTGCCCGCCGCGGTCGAGCGTGTTGAGCGGCGTCGGCAAATCGAGCGCGGTCTGGCCGGCGCTCGTCAGCGGGCCCGGAAAGGTTCCCTCAAAGATCAAATGAAATGGCTCGGAACGCGGCGTCAGCGACACGCGCAGCACGCGCTGGGCGTCGACGTCAATGCCGCGCACGATCTCCGCCGGGCGTGGACCGACGCGCTCGTCGTACACGTAGCCGAGGGGCAATTGGACCTGCAAATGATCGACCGTGGGCAACGGCCGAACTTCGATATCCGTCACAACCCGCCAACCTCGAGGCGTCATGCCAATCGTGTGACTGGCGCTCGTCTCCACGAAGCCCTTCACCGTTTCCGCCGTGACTTCGAGAATTGGGGCAATGTCTGTTCCCGCCGCGGCCGTCTTCTCGGTGGCGGGCAGATTCCAATAGGAAAAGGCGGCGACCGCCCGTGACTCGCGGCGCTGGTCTTCCGCACTGACTTCGCGCTGACTGACGCCTCCACGCGGCACAAACCGCAAGCGCAAGTCCGGCGGCGCGGTGACGAGCACGGCGCCGTGCTGCCGAAACGCACCCAGCACCACGAACGGCCCGACGGCGATGGGCGCGTCCGTGCGCCGCCGCTGAACGCGCACCAGCACTTGCAGCGGCTCGTTGCTCGGTTCCTTCAGGCGAATGGTCCGCAACGTCGGGTTGCGCGCGTCGGTAGGCTCCACCGTCGCGACGGCGCGCGTTTCTCCTTGGGCGCTGAGAATTTCCACGACCGCGTCGGCGGGGACTTGCACGCGCCACTGGCGCGTTTGACCGCGCAAGACCTGGAGTTTCAGCTCGGCGTCCTGAATAACCGTGGCCTGGTCGATCCGGACCGTGGTTCGACCGTCGGCCGCAAGCAACGGCGGACCGGCCGGCAACGGGAGAGGCGCCGCCCAACGCACGTCGAGGTGCTTGATCGGACCTAGAGCGCCGGCGTCTACCCGCGCCCGATGGTTGTCGGAAGGTTTCGGCGTCAAGGTGCGCGTCCCACCGCGACCGTCCGCCTGCACGCGAACTTCGTTGACGCCGAGCGGCACGTCGAGAGCGAACGTGGTGACCGCCGCGCGCGGCAGCTCCAGCTCGAAACCGTGCTCGTTCGACTTCGCGCCGGGCGCATTCAGCGCCACATCCATCTTCAGGATCAACTCGTGATCGCCCGCCTTTTCGACCTGTACGCGGAAACCGTCGTCCTTCAACTCTAACAAAGGGAGCCGACCGTCCAGCTTGGCGTCGGTCGGATTGCCCTGCGGACACGCGAGGCCGATGCCGACTTGATCGCGGTCCGTGTGAAACTCAAAAACCGCTTGCACATGAGCAATGTCACCGTCCAACTTGGCGGTCAGCTTGCAGGCGCTCGGCGGCGACGGCTTTTCGGGCTTGAGCTGGGCGCGGAGCTGCTCGATCTCCTGAAGCAATTCCTGAAACTTCTCCGGCGAGAGCACCACCGACTTCGGGACCATCTTCAGCGCCTTCTCCGCCTCGTCGACGACGATCACGATGGCGGTCGCGGGCAGCTTGAAGACGTCGAGACTCTTCGGTTTCGGCGGCTCCGGTGCGGCGTGCGGCGGCAGTGCAAGGGCAGAGGACCAAAGAGCAGAAGGCAGAAGGCAGCAGGCGACGAGCACGGTGCCAAGCGCAAAGCGGCACGGCCGGCCCGGCGGGCGCGGGTCCGGATCGGCGAGCAGCCTGCGCGCCCACAAAACCACTCGTGCCCCTCGCCTGAGTTGCGGATGGAATACCGGGTTTCCATTATAACGCGAAATCTCGGCATTGCAGGCGCAGATCCCGTGGCTTGCCGGAACGATCGGGCCGAAGATTCCGATTAGGAGATTTTGCCGGCAGAAGCTTGATTTTGCGATTCAATAATGTACACTTGTTCCGTAATGAAAAATGGATTACTTGCATTACACGCCACACATACGACCCAGCCGCTGTGAGGGTGGATGTAATGCATTCGGCGAGACGAGGTGGGCGATGAGTGCATCTGTATCAGACGACACATCTGCTTTGTTGCCAGTAAGTTCCGTTCTTGATGCTCCGCGTGAGCTGTGGCTGGACGGATTGCGGGCCACGCCGGACCGACAGCTCGATTGGTTGTGGGACGGGTATTTGGCTGCAACGAATGTAACGCTTTTGACCAGCCAATGGAAAACGGGAAAGACGACACTCGTGTCGCTGCTCCTCGCGCAGCTGAAGGGGGGCGGCGTCTTTGCGGGTTCTCCGCTCACCACGACACGCGCGGCCATCGTCTCCGAAGAGAGCGCGGGGATGTGGTTAAAGCGAACGGAGAAGCTAGATTTTGGCGCCCATGTCTGCTGGTTTTGCCGTCCCTTTCGTGGCCGGCCGACGCTGTTGCAATGGCAAGCGCTGATCGACCGATTGGCGGTGCTGCGGCGGACGGAGGGGGTCGGTCTGGTGATCATCGATACGCTCGCGGCCTTTCTCGCATCGCGGACGGAGAACAATGCCAACTCGATGCTCGACGTCCTGTTGCCGCTCCAGCAGCTGACGGAGTTGGGCATGGCGGTCCTCATCCTGCACCATCCCCGCAAGAAGCAATGTCCCGACGGCCAGCTGGCGCGCGGCAGCGGCGCCCTCTCCGGTTTCGCCGACATCCTGATCGAGATGCATCCCTATCTGCCCAACAACTTCACGGACCGGCGTCGCCGGCTGGACGCCTACTCGCGCCATGCGGAAACGCCTGCCCACCGCCTCATCGAGCTGAACGCCGCCGGCACCGAGTACGCCAGCCTCGGCGACGTCGACGACCACGCGTTTGCGGAAAGCTGGGCGCTGCTGGAACGCGTCTTCAGCAACGCCCGGTACAAGCTGACCCGCCAGGGAGTACTGGAAGAATGGCCGGACGGCGCCCCCGTCCCGACGCCGCACACGCTCTGGCGTTGGCTGCAAAAAGCGTTCGCGGCCGGCCGCGTCGTGCGCGAAGGGGAGGGCACAAAGTCGAAACCGTATCGCTATTGCATCAAGAGCCGCGAGAAGCAGCTCATGCTCGACCCGCTCGAATCACTGCGGGAGGACCTGTGCATCTTTTGAAGCTGCTTGACCGGGCGCGCCGTCGCGCGCCCGGGCGAGTGGCTGCCGCCAGGCGTTTCTACTGGGGAAGGAGAACATCATGTTGCAAGGCGAGTACAACGTTCCGGACGCCGAGGAGCGGCAAGAAATCGATCTGTTTCGAAAGCTGTCTTATTGGGCGTGCTGCCGGACCTACGGCGTGGCGCCGGACGCCATTGCCCAGGAATTGCACGTTGATGCCGCGACCGTTGCACTTTGGGAGAGGCGTTACGACCACATCTTGAGGTGGTTGAGGGATGCGGCATTCCTTTTTCACACGAACTGTCTCGCTGAGTTCGCCGTCCATCGGCTCATGACAACGCCGAAAGGACGCGCCTGCTTGGCGAAGGACGGCCTGGTCGTGACCGATGCGGACGGGAAGGAGAGGCTGCATCCCGAGTGGTGGGCGCCGCGAAACGAACGGCCGGCGATTCGACCGCGTAAAAGGAAGGCGGCGGCAAAGCAGGATGCCGCACCGCAACCACCGGGCAGCGGTATCACGTCTCGCGACGCGGTTTAGCGGGATCGGAGAGGGTGGCCTGCGTGCTTCGTCAAGGCAAGGACGCCAATGCCACGATAAACGGAAACGGGCTTTGAAGAGCGCGAACGAGGCGATCGTCGGCCTTGACAAAATCGCACGCCTCCCGCTCCGCAAGCGCCACGTACAAACAATCGTAAACACCCACGCGCTGCTGTGACGAGATTTCGGTCGCGCGAGCGAGCAACGGCATATACGAGTGGAGTTTCGGCAGCGTCGTCAGCACGTCCGCCAAGAAGACACCGGCTTGGTTCGCTGGAATGCGGCCTTGTCGCTCAGCTCGCGTGAGGGCGTGCGCGATCTCGACGGGAAAGATGTCCGGCGCGAGCAACTCGACAAGGCCGTTGCGGAAATCGTCCCGCAGCAGTAGAGCCTTGTCCGTGTCCGCCTCGGCCACAACCCACTTGAAGGCCACGGACGCATCGACGACGCGTGTCATGGCTCAGGCAACTCGCCACGCAGTTCGCGGATCGCCGGAACGCCGATGTCCTGCAAGCCGTACTTCTTGAAGTTTTCTTCGCGCATCCGATCCATCCGCTCGCAAGCCCGGCGCATCGCTTCGGGATCGCGCACGCCGGCCATGACCCGTTGAATGGCCGCGTCCAGCTCGGCACGTACTTCCGGTGGGAAGCCGTTGGTTGGTTCGGGAGTTGTCATAGCGCTATTTTGACGTGCGGGGCGTTCCTGTCAATCCATGCCCGCGGCTGGCACACGCCGATTTGAACCGGCGCGATGACGCGGGCATTCGTGCGGCTTCGGCAGATGCTCGCCGCGCACGCCGATTGGTCCCGACGGCTCGACGCGCTGGAGAAGAACGACGCTGCCCGGTTCAAGGTCGTCTTCGACGCCCTTCGCGAACTCGTGTCGCCGTCGCTCGCACCGAAAATGTGGGAGACGCCGTCGCGCTTACGGCGTTGGTCGATAATCGCGTGGATCGATGCAGAGATCGTAGGTCGCCTTATCGACGGGACACCAATCGGTGCGATTGATGCCGCGTCGATTTGAAGCCGTGGGACTATCCGGAAATGCGCTCGCGATCTTGATCCAGCGATTTTGAAAGCCCGCAATTTGGCGGACGAGCGACGCCAGTTCGCTCAAGTCCTGGTCTTGGCTGAAGATCAAGGCCACATCGTACGCGGCGCGGTGTGCGGCATCCAACGCGTCAAGGGCCAGGCGCACGTCAATGCCTTTCTCCTCACCGGCCAGGAGTGTAAGCACCGAACCCGGGGACTTGGATCGTCTTATTGCGGTAGACCAACGGCCGGCTGTAAACCACGACGCCGCGCCGTCCCATCATCGCCAACTTGTTCGACCAGAAGCCGTGCCAGAACGCGTGGTCCCCCGCGGATGGCACGCCGGTGTAGAACTGCACGCGCTCCAGCGCCCAGCCGTGACCGGCACAGACCGCCTGGGCCAACTTCTGCACGTCGTAATTTGGGTAGGTGTAACCGAAAGCCATCCGAGCGTTATGGAAAAGGTTTTGGCCATCGACGAAAGCGATCGTGCGCTTGACGGCTGGCTCGGTGGGCATGAGTTGCCCCAAAAAATAACCCGACTGAGGCCTTGCGGCGGGTCAGCCGGGAAAGAAGTGTTGTTATTATCGGCTTGCATTCAGTAAGAATCAAGACGAGTCGGCCAGAGAATTTGCGAGCCGACAAAGAATTCGCCGACCGAACGGTCCCGCTGTGCCTGGGTGGCCGCCAATCCTGCGGGCGTTCGTCCGGCTTCGGCGGCTGCTCGCCGCGCACGCCGATTGGTCCCGACGGTTCGACGCGCTGGAGAAAAAGGACGCCGCCCGGTTCGCGATCGTGTTCGACGCCCTTCTGCGTTCTTTGCTCTTGGAATCACGGGTTGTCGCGCAGTATGCGCTGGAGCGGCTCGATAAGCGGCGGAAGATTGACGTGGATCGTTCGCCAAACGATGTCAACCTTGACGGCGAAGTAATCGTGGACAACCACATGACGCATTCCCTGCATCAAAGCCCAGGGAACCTCGGCGTATCGCTCTTGGACGGCATCCGGGATGTGACGTGCGGCTTCGCCGAGAACCTGGAAGTTGCGCAAGACGGCATCCACCGTCTTGCTGTCCGCCGCGAAGGCTTCCTCGGTCATGCCAGCGGTGTACGCCTGAATGCTGTTGATCGCTCTCAGGATATGGCCGACGCGGTCCTGCCAGCGTTTCTCAACCGACATCGACGGCCTCCTCGACAATGCCCTGCACGAATTCCGGGTACACGCAATCGCGCGGCACGACATCGACCTTGGAAACGCCGAGCGCCTTTTCGAGGTACTGGCGAACGGCGACCAGATCGAACAGCGTGATGGGCCGGTCAAAATCGACGAGCACATCCACGTCGCTCGTCGCCGTCGCCTCATCACGGGCGAGCGAACCAAAGAGCGCCAATCGCCGGACGGCGAAGCGGCGGCGCAGCGTAAGCTGATGCTCGCGCAAGACTTTCAGAATCTCTTCTCGTTTCATGCGGCGCCTGCTTTCGCGATGCCGTACATTCTACCGCGCTTGGACTTATTCCCAAACTGCGACTTCAAGCCGGACGTGGGACGAGCGAGCGGTACCGGGTCAACGCCGCAATTCTGCGGGCGTTCGTCCGGCTTCGGCAGCTGCTCACTGCGCATGCCGATTGGTTCCGACGGCTCGACGCGCTGGAGAAAAAGGACGATGCCCCGTCTCAGATCGCGTTCGACGCCGTTCGCGAACTGCTGTCGCCGCCGGTTGCGCCCTGACGTGGGTGGATCGACTTTGCGCAAGAAGAAACAGCCCGAGCGTCACGGTCGCGCTCTTCTTTGGCGAAAAAAGGGAGACGCGAATCAATTCGGTTTTTTGATCCCCGCCGCCTTTTTGCTGTTCATGCCGCTGAACCAAGGTTCCTGCGCTCATGCCGTTTGACGGAGCCAGTTTGCCAACGACAGAATCAAAAGCAACGGATTCGGCAGCCCAATAGCAAGCCGAAGCTCTGGCGGATTTGCGACTCGGCGGGGCTGACGCCGGCCTACTTGTTCAGGCGGTGCCGAGTTGACGTGCCAATGCGAGGGAGGGTGACCGGGGTTACACCCTATGAGATTTGCCCATGGACGCAGCCAGGCTTCTATTGGCGGTTTGTGGCCTTCAACTGGGTCCAACTCCCAGCGAACCTGTTGGATTACGGGGCTTGAAAGCCCATCGACTCGAAGGTAGCAACCTTGGCACAACTCGACACGCCCGACGTCTTTAGAGAAATCGGTGACATACCCACCCTCAAGTAAGGCGCTCTCTTCTGTGGATGCGAGCGGCCGCATCATAAGCAGGAGACTTACCTTCCCGTTGGGACTGATCTGAATCGGGACTATCGCGCGTTCTCGTTTATGTGGTTCGGAAAACAACTCATGTGCTTCAGACTCCGGTACTCCAGCGCCCATCACCAGCCATTTCTTGCTGAACTTATCCGAAATCTGACTCTCAAACAGTTGGGCACCATCCACACGACGTTCAAAGACCCCGGCCTGTTGCAGGCACCCGTGAAGATGACTCTGAATTCTTTCAAACCGTACATCCATCGCGCGACGCTCAGTCTACATTAGATCGAAGTGTCTCGAGCCAATTCGAAAGTTCCGTCTCTGAGGGCATTGCCCCCGGAAGTGAGTCAAGCGGCTGCTTCCAGCCCTCCGGGACCTGAGCGCGCACACGATCGCAAAGTTGCCTCGTGACAAGGGGGAGCAATCCCGTCGCCTCGTATACTTCGGATTGCGCGAACGACATCAAGTCGGGAGCGCGCCTGTAGAGAGGCATGAGATCCGAATGACGTATGACAATAAGCGTGCCGGGAGGGTCCGCGAGGCGCCGGCGCCAACCGTTTAGCCAAGCGCCAATTACTTCCACGCTTGCTTGAGGGACCAGAAGCAAGCGCATTGCGCCGTCCGGAGACGGGAACGGTCCTTCGAACAAACACAGACCGAATTGCTGAAGTTCAGCCTGTGCGGTAGGCATCACAGTGAGCGAATCCGAGAAGGTTGGAAGTGCGGCCCTCAGTATGGAGAGCGCGCGTACCAAGTCGGTTTTGTCGTCCCAGGAAAGCACATGAATCCCACGCGACTGCAGGCCGAAGTCGTGGGCCAAATGCTCAGCGCTGGTCATTACGCACTCCTCGCCTTGCTTGTCTTCTTGCGCCGATATCGTTCGAGGGCGGGACGGGCTAAGGGATGGACTGCAATTTCTTGTTCGTCGCGAGTCGAGGGCTGAACTAGCAAGCTAATCGGTGACCGCAATAGCACAGCGGCTTCGCCCAATCCAGTGCCGTACTCGTCAATTTCATCCAACAAATGGAGCTGTTCCACACTATAGTCTTGGTAGTTACGTAGAGCGCTATTTATGACGACCATACAGTCGGCTAAATCGATGACTTCGTGTCGAGCCATGTGCGCCTCAAGGCATGCGTTTCGCAAGAACTGGACAAAATAGCGCGGAATGCCGCCAGAGTAGTGGGCCAACATGCGCAGCGCCGCGCCCTCGATCAGCCTGCCGAGTCCGGCAGCCGACACCATTTTGTCATAAATCTGAGGTACAGGCCCGTCGTCGCGATCCGGGATTGCAAGCGGGTACACAAGCAACGGTGGATTCCAGCGTGATTCAACTGAATTGCGCAGCTCGCCAAGCGTATATTCGAATGGCGCTGTCATCACGAGTGAAGCGGAAAGTCGCTGCCATTGTGGATAAGCGTCGAGGAGTACCTCTTTAGCGGCGGTCGCGTCACGAATCTTATCGACATGGTCCACGAAAACTACAGGATAACGCCGGGATTGGTGATAAACCCACTCCAAAAGTCGATTGAGTTGGTTCAACAACGCGTCAGGAATTAGACCAAACCGCTCCTTCGACTCCGACACCGCCAAATGCAAGGCGGCTTTTCCGAGGATAAGCAACAAGCCCGTGTCCTTATCGTGGCCGGAAAGAGACACCGGGTATTCCATTCCGTGAAATCGAAAGATTGCTTGACGGCGGTCTTCGGTGTATTCGCCTTTAAGCCAGTCGACCAATCTTTCGATCATTGCGTTTCGAATCGTGGCTCGGTCAGGCGATTCACCACGATAATACGACAGGGCCGCGCTCCAGCAGTCGCGGCATATTGCGAGGAGAACCGCAGCGGCTCCTGAATGTTCCGGCTGCATCTCCTTTTCCAGATCGCAAAGTACTTGAAAGCTGTCCGCGCCCGTGTGCTGGGAAATGTAGCGTCGAAGCTCCGAGGATTTCCCAACGCCGATTTGCCCAGTTATTAGCAGGCGAGCTTTTCCGCGTCGGCTGGTCAATTCGACGTCGAGCCGGCGTTGAAAATCATCATTGCGTTCAACATACGGCATGCAATCACTCGTGTACCCCGACAACGCCGGTCGTTCGGCGTCGAGCCTTCCGAGGACGGTTCGTAGCTGCTGAATGTCGGTGAGTGGACTTGGCATGGAACTTCCCCGCGGCATTTGACTTGTCTACAGTATACCAGAAAGTGACCCAAGGAGTGTCGCGGACCGTTCGCGAAGCGGCCGAAGCTGCTTCTGTAAGTTCGCCGGGAACTCGGCCCGTTGGGGGGCGGTTTTTTCGTCCGACTCCGAGAACAAACGAAGCGGACATGCACGATTCCGACGCAATTCCGAGCTCTCTGAACTCCTGCGATAACGAAAGAGGAGATTCAGCTTCGCTCCGCGCCCACCGCCTCGTCAATCCCCACCTTCCACCCCAACGCCCGAACGACCTGCTCAATGCGCTCCACTTTCGCCGCCGCGTAATCGGCCGCCTCGTGACGCTGGATTTGCTGCTCTTTCAGCCCAAGCCGCTGGGCGACCTGCTTCCGGGTCAAGCCGGCGGATCGGCGGCCCAGTTCCGCGAGGTCATGCTCGAACTTTTCGGCGTGGGCATTGGGATCGCGTCGTGGCGTTCGCTTTGGCTCATGGCGTGTTCGTCCACCGCGCCGCCGGCTTCTCCTTCCACAGCCAGATGATCCAGTCCACGTTTTTCGGCTCGCCGCCGAAATCCTTCAGACGGGTCATGCATTGGCCGCGATGATGCTGCGTGTGCATCGCCGCTTGCACGAGCGCCTCGGCGACCGTGATGACACATGGCGGCGGCGGGAACCACGGGATGGTCACGGTCCGGCTGAGGGCGTCCGGCGCCAGCGACGCCGCGAATTCGCGCAGGCCGGCGTGGCATTTTTCGGCGCGAGCCTTCAGTTCGTCATAACTCGGCGGCGGCCCACCCGGCGGTCCGCCGGGCGTCTCGCCGCGCAATACGGAGAGAAACCCTTGCTGCACGCCGATGATGTGGCCGACGCGCTGGCGCATTTCCTCATGGTCGCGTGCCGGCGATTTGGCCCACGTGTTGAAGAAGACAGCGTTGGCCCATTCGGCGTGGGCGAGGAGGTTGCGGAGGAAGGGGAGCATGAAAGAAACCTCAAGAGGCACTCGTAGCTTGAACGTCGGGCTCGCTGGATTGAGCAGATAATCTATGCGGCAGCTTTGCATTGCGTTAGCGAAATTGGGATCTCGACCCGGTGCGGAATCGTGAACCGCGCCGCTTGACGCGGATATCGCGCCGGGTGACAATCGCGGCGTTCCCTATCCCAGCCGCGGAGGGTCGCCCCATGCACATTCTCTGTCCGCATTGCCGCAATCCGATAGAAGTCGTGCAGATTGACGTTCGCGCGGAGATCGCCTGTCCGTCGTGCGGATCGAGTTTTCGGCTTGAGAACAGTTCCACAACTGCCGACACCCAAGACCTCAAGCAAATCGGTCGGTTCGAATTGCTCGGCACGCTCGGCCACGGTGCGTTCGGCACGGTTTACAAGGCGCGTGATCCCAAGTTAGACCGCATCGCCGCGGTAAAGGTGCCGCGCGCCGGCAACCTCGGCGGCCAACAAGAACTCGATCGCTTCTTGCGCGAGGCCCGTAGCGCGGCGCAGCTTCGGCATCCGTCCATCGTCACCATTCACGAAGTCGGCGTTGAAGGCGACGTGCCGTACCTCGTTTCCGATTTCGTGGAAGGCGTGACCCTCGCGGACCTCCTCACAAGCCGCCGGCTCACTTTCCGCGAGGCTGCCGAACTGGTCGCCGCCGTCGCCGATGCCTTGCAATACTCCCATGACCAGGGCGTGATCCACCGCGACGTGAAACCGTCGAACATCATGCTGGCCGCCGACGGCAAGCCGTGCGTGATGGATTTCGGCCTCGCCAAGCGAGACGCCGGCGAGATCACGATGACGGTCGAAGGCCAGGTACTCGGCACGCCGGCGTACATGAGCCCGGAACAAGCCCGCGGCGAATCGCACAAAGTAGATGGCCGCAGCGATGTCTACAGCCTTGGCGTGATCCTCTACGAGTTGCTCGCCGGCGAATTGCCTTTTCGCGGCAACGCCCGCATGTTGCTACATCAAGTGCTGCACGACGAACCGAAACGGCCGCGGGCGTTGAACGATCATATTCCGCGGGATTCGGAAACGATTTGTTTGAAGGCGATGGCGAAGGAGGCGGGGAAGCGGTATGCGACCGCAGGGGCAATGGCTGAAGATTTGCGACGGTATTTGAAAGGCGAGCCAATTAAGGCGCGGCCGGTAGGCCGCGTCGAGCGCGGATTGCGTTGGTGCCGGCGGAATCCGTCGGTCGCACAGCAAATGATTGTTGATGCCATTGAGGAGCAATTGACGCATCAACCACAGTTGCCGACGAAGAAGCGGAAGCGACTTGAGGAGAACCCGCTCGCCCCGTGGGAGCTGCGCCTTGGTGACTTTCGCGTCTTCTACGATATCCTTGAAGAGGAGGATCGAGTCGTTGTGGTTGCTGTCGGCCGTAAGCAGCACAATAAACTACTCATCGGAGGGGAGGAGGTCGAGTTGTGAAAGTCGTTCCCTTGGAAGCAACCGAACTGACGCTGCCGGACATTCTTGAGCTGGCGAAAGGCCAAACCGTGGTGCTCAGCCGCAAAGGCGAGCCCTTGGCCAGTGTCAAGGATTTGACAGGCTTGGACTGGGAAGCGGTCGCCCAGGCCAACAACCCGCATTTCCAGAAGCTCATCGCGGAATCACGGCGGTCATACGCTGAAGAGGGTGGAACTTCCATCGGAGAACTGCGCGCCGAGTTGGGCTTGAAGCCTCGATCGCGCCGCCGCATCAAGAAGTCTTGAGCTAACTCCGCCATTGACGACCCGGTCGTCTGGCAAACCATTCAGCGGAATCTGCCGGTTCTGAAGCGGGAAATGGACGTCAAATTGATCCAACCCTAGCTTCAGCTAGTGGCCTTCACGTCCGCGCCAAAGTAGAATCATCCCTCGCCTATTGGTTGCAAGGGCGCCGAGCGAATCCATGACCATCACCATCCATCTCCCCGCGGCACTGCGCCGCTATTGCGACGGCGCCGCGACGCTCACTCTGTCGGCCGCGAGCGTGCGTGCAGCACTGGAGCAAATCGAACGGAGCCACCCGTCGCTATACGGCAGCATCTGCGATGAGACGGGGAAGGTGCGCCGGCACGTGAACTTGTTCGTCAATACGTCCGACGTGCGCGACCGGGAAGGGCTCGATACGGCGCTCGTTGCAGGAGATGTCATCACAGTACTGCCAGCGGTTTCAGGAGGTTGAACATGCCGGAACGCGTCATTGTCGGAATTGGGACAAAAAAAGGTCTGTTCGTCGCCGAGGCGGCGAAGAAGCGGCGCAGATTTGAGTTGCGCGGGCCGTTCGGAAAAGGCGTGGCCGTTTACTCGACGCTGATCGACCGCCGCGGCAGTCCGCGGCTCTACGCTTCGAGCTGCAACGCCTTCTTCGGCATGAAGGTGCTGGTTTCAACCGATCTCGGCAAGAAATTCAAGGAGACGAAGTCGGCGCCGGCGTTCCCCAAGGAGGACGGGCGGGCGCTCGCGAACATCTGGTCGCTTGAACCGGGGAACGACAAGAAGGACCTCTGGTGCGGCGTCGAGCCGGCGTCGCTTTTCCGCAGCAGCGACGGCGGCGATTCCTGGGAGATGGCGCCGGGCATCAGCAACCACGAGCACGCGCGGAAGTGGAATCCCGGCAACGGCGGACTGTGCATGCACACGATTCTGCGCGACGGCGAGCGCGTCCACCTCGGCATCTCGACTGGCGGCCACTACCTGAGCGAGGATGGCGGCAACACCTTCACGGCGTCGAACCGCGGCGTCGGCGCCGGCTTCATGCCCGATCCCTACCCCGAGTTCGGCCAGTGCGTTCATAAGATCGCGGGACACAAGGACGCGCCGGGCCGGCTCTACATGCAGAACCACGGCGGCTGGTCGGAATGGAATGGGCCGGGCGGGCCGCGCCCCGACATCGGCGTCCTGCGGAGCGACGACCACGGCCACACATGGCGCTCCATCGCCAAGGGGCTGCCGTCCGACTTCGGCTTTCCGATCGTCGTGCATCCCGACGATCCGGACACGGTCTACGTTATGCCGCTCGAACCCATGACGCGCACGTGCCCCGGCGGCGCCCCCGCGGTGTGGCGCAGCGAGAACGGCGGCGATTCGTGGAAACGCCTCGCCCGCGGGCTGCCGAAGAAGGAGAGCTTCTTCACGGTGCAGCGCGACGCGATGGACATCGACGAAACCAAGTCGCCCGCCCTCTACTTCGGCACCACGACGGGACAACTCTGGATCGGCCGCGACGGCGGCGAGGAGTGGGACTGCCTGTTCGATTCGCTGCCGCCGATTCATTGCGTGAAGGTGGCGGTGGTGTAAAGGCACGACGGCGGTCCGTCCGTCGTTCCGCCATCGCTGCCTTCCGTGAAAAACGCCAGCGCCAGTTGATGCCGAAATGATCTGGCGCGTCAACGCGACCGCACGCATTCGGCGCTGCGCCGCAACAGCGAAGTGGTCCACGCCAAAACTCTGCTCCTACCTTATGGAACGGACGAGCCGGCCGCGAACGAGCGCAAAAGTAACAAAAAGGTGAAGAAAAACCAAAGGCCGGGAAGAGTTGGCGGAAAACGTCTCAAACCGACTTGCGTTGGAAATGCTCAAGCAAGACGGGGTGCAGCGGCCCATTCGTCGCGAGCGCGTCGGGCGTGTACGGGTCGAACGGCGTGCCATCCACGTTGGTAATGACGCCGCCTGCCTCGCGCAGCAAAACGACGGCGCCGGCCACGTCCCACACGTGATTGTCGAATGCCCAGTAGCCGTCGAACCGTCCGGCCGCCACGTAGGCAAGATTGATGGCCGTCGAGCCGGTTCGCCGCAGCGATTGCGTTCGCAGCGAGAAATAGCGCCACCAGTCGAGCACCCGTTCCTGGCCTTTCACGTCCGCGGGAAATCCGGTGGCGATCAGGGCCTGTTCCAAACGGTCGATGCGGCTCGGATGCAGCCGGCGGTCGTTCAGCCAGGCGCCGTGACCTTTCGCCGCCCGGAACATTTCGTTCCGGGTCGGATCGTAGACGACGCCGACGACCAGCTCGTCCGCGATCTGCAAGCCGATGGAGATGCAGTAGAGCGGGCAATCGTGAACGTAGTTCGTCGTGCCGTCGATCGGGTCCACGATCCATGTCGGCGGCGCATCGGGGCCCGGCCGGCCACCGTGCTTGCCGTCTTCTTCGCCGAGAAAGCCGTGGTCGGGAAAACGGCCGTGAAGGTACTCGTAAATCGTCCGCTGCGATTCAACGTCGGCTTCGGTGACGAGATCGAAGCGCGCTTTTTCGCGGACCTGGAAGCGCTGGCGCCATTCTTCGAGAACGACGGCGGCACGGCGGGCGGCTTCGGTGGCGGCGTTGACATAGGCGGTAAGTCGTGCGGCATTGGACATGAAAAGTTTCCCGATGGGCGGCACGATCGAACTTAGAGTCACGGTGTGCCGGGGAGAGGTGTCATCCGAATGCGTGCAAGTTCAACAACGGAAAAATGGCCGGGCCAATCCGTACGGCTTTCGAGGGCCGCGACTGCCGTTTGCGTAGCCTGTGTGGGCGAAACGGTAGGAATCCGAAACAGCACAACACCGGACGTGGCCGGCAGCCTGGCCCGAAACGCCAGTTCGCCGAGTCCTTATCAAACGTCAGCAGAATACGGTTCTCCCGCGTCGCTCGCGCGAGCACATCCGCGTCTACGCTTCCCGGTGCGTCTTCATGCACCCATGCTACGTCGTGTCCACGCGCACGCAACTCCCGCACGGCAGCTCCGAGAAAATTCTCGTTGGCGAGAAAGTGCATGTGTCAGCTCGCCAGCGGGTAGACCTTTTCAGAGTGAAGACGTGCGCTTGCATACGCGAGGCAGGCACGAATATCGTCCTCGGTGAGTCTTGGGTAGTTCGAAAGAATATCTGCGTGGCTCCAGCCCTGCGCCAACAGATCAACGAGGAATTCAACCGCCAAGCGCGTTCCTCGCACCACCGGCTTTCCGACCAGGATCGCCGGATCCACGACAATTCGATCTTCCCAAGACATGTCGAGCCCCCTCATCCGCATTCTTGTTTCACTCATTGTAGCCCTGCGATCCAATGGAATACCACGCATTTTCGTTTCGGTTCTTACAATGGATTTGTGGTACGATTCCACGCGGCGGCGCGCACATCGGCCTTTCCAAAACTCAGTGGAGACCTGCATGAGCACCACGACCCAACCCGAGCGCGACCAAAGCTTTGCCGAAACCGCCATGCGGCTCGGCGGTAAGAGCGAAGAAGAAGCGCGGCGCATGGGGGCCGTGGATAAGGCGGATGAGCAGGTCGAGTCGCTGTTCGCGCCGCAGTATCAGACGTCGAACAGTCCGATCCACAAGGCGGTCTGGGACAAAGCGGTGCCGCTGAATCTTTTTCAACCGCCGCCTTTGCCGGAGTCGGCGGCGTGCGATCAAGCGATGGAGCGATCGATCGAAGTCGTTCGCCGTCGCCGTGACGCGTGTACGGTTCTCAACGAGCGCGGCAAGATCACGAACGAAACGCTCGGCGAGCTGGCGCAGGCGGGCTACTGGGGGATGCTGATCGATCCGAAATACGGCGGACAAGGCGCGCCGTTCGCCCGATTTACACGCTTCTTGACGCGGATGGCGACGCTCGACGCTACGGTCGCGGGTTTGGCGTCGGTCCACGGCTGCATCGGCGCCGTCGATCCGGTCCGCACGTTTGGAAGTGCCGAGCAGAAGGCCCGTTTTCTCCCGCGGCTTGCGAGCGGCGAGGCGCTCTCCGGCTTCGCGCTGACCGAACCCGGCGCCGGCTCGGATTTGACGGCGTTGCGAACAACCGCCACGCCCGTCGGCGATGATTTCGAGATCAACGGCGAGAAGCTGTTCATCACGAACGCGATTCCCGGCCGAACCCTCGGCCTGGTCGTGCTGTTGGACGGGAAACCTGCGGTCGTGATTGCGGAACTCCCGCCGGAAGAGAACGAACAGTTCCGACTAAAGACGTACGGGTTGTACGCCCTCCGTCATGCGTTCAATAACGGTCTGGTCTTCAACCGCTTTCGCGTGCCGCGGGCGAATCTGCTGAAGCCGAAAATCGGCGACGGTCTGACCATCGCCTATCACGGCTTGAACCTTGGCCGACTCTCCTTGGCGGCGGGCGCGGCCGGCACGATGCGCATCATGCTCGCCAGCATTTTGCCGTGGGCGCAGTTCCGCCGGACGTACGGGCAGCCGATCGCAAACCGCGAGCTTGTGAAACGCCGCATCGCCCGCCTCGCCGCCCTGATCGCCGGCACGGACGCAATTGTGGCGTGGGGCTCCTGGCTCATCGACGAAGGGTACCGCGGCGAGCTGGAGTGCATCATCGCGAAGATCTTCGGCAGCGAGGCGCAGAAAGAAGCGGCCATCGAATTGTTCATGAAAACGCATGGTGGGCGCTCGTTCCTGCACGGGCATCTTTTCGGGGACAATGTGCATGAGTATCTCGCCCCGTGCATCTACGAGGGCGAGGGCGAAATTCTCGGCCTGGCGTTCTTCAAATCACTGGTGAAGGAGCACGGCAAGCAGTTTTTCGAGCCGATCGGCAAAGCGATTCAACGAACCGGCATTCAAAAGCCGAGTTTATCCAACCCAGCCCATCTATGGACACTGCGGAAAGAGATGGGCGCCTACGCGCGTTGGCGGATGAACAATGCGCTGTTCAGCCGCGATCGCCAGCCGCTGCCGAATATGGATCGCCGGTTGGCGGCCCACGTGCAGTACGCGATCGACGAGTTTGGCCGCTCGCGCACGGAGGTGAGCGCCGCGATGGCGAAGTATCAATTGAAACTCGCCGACCGCCAGTGCCGCATGGCGGAGCTGTCCCAGCGCGTGCAGGATTTGGTCGTGATGATCGTCACGGCGATGTGGGGCAGCCAGCAGCGCGACGAAGCGATGATCGCAGCGGCGGATCTGCTTTGCCAGGATTTGCGGCGAAAACGGACCGGCGAACGGCCGTCGGACGCTTATTTCCGCGACGCGGACAAGCTGGCGGATGTGATTCTGCAAGGCGGCTTCGAGACGGTGGCGGGGGCGCCGGGGCAGGAGATTATGATGAGGTACGAGAACCGTTAGGCGGAGAGAATTCCGCGCTCACGAAGGCGGGCGGTGGCCCAGTCGGCTTTCTCGGGCGGGAGTGGCGGAACCAATTGGTTCTTTTGATACCCGGCCCACATCTCGTAACTCCCGACATCGTAACAGCGCTCAAAGACGGCTTGGAGATCGATCGGGACTTCGCCTTCGCCTTTCAGCAAGGGAATCTCGATCACCGGCAACGGATCAAAAATCGAAATAGGATACACGAAGTACTTGGAGGGCTTGTAATACTGATGAATGCAAACATGGTAATCGAATAGACCGGCCAGGTCGATTGCCAACGCTCGGGGAACGGCCGTTGCATGCTTTCCGCCCCGGAGGAGATCGATCTCCACGAGATTGACGCGGCTGTCCAAGACTTCGCGTTGCTTAGCCAGATAGAGTTTTCGTCCTTCGTTTCGTAATGTCTTGTTCGTCGGGCTCAGTACCTCAATCGACGTTACGAGTTGGCTGCCACCGTTGGTCTTTTTGAACATCTCTAGGTAGGTTTCTTTACGTTCTTCACGTTCCACATTCACCACGATGGGTCGCGAAGGCTTCGCAGCCAGGGCAACGCTCGACCGCGACTGACGACCAGGGCTTTTCTGACGACTCCGCAAGACCCTTACGTCGGGCTCCTTGACGCTGACAGACGACTCCATCCAAACGCGCGCTTTCAGAGAGACGTAATACGGGGCGCCAAGCTGTTTGTGCAAAGCTTCCCGAACGTAGGCGACCATGGTGTCGTGCAGGTCCGGGAAGATCTCTGGATTTTCCAGAAACGGATCCATGCCCGGAAATGGCGAAGGCATTGCGCGTCGCTCCGAAAACGAAAGCGGGAGGGGGCGTGCCCCTCCCACCTCAACACTTCATCTTACACCAACGGCGTCTTCCCCGGCTCCGCCACTTTCGGCGTCGGCAGGCTGGCGTCCCAGGTCAAGTTCTTCGGCATTAGCTCTTCCTTCGAGTTGAGCGCCTTCTCCCAGGTCACATCCTTGCCGGTGTAGGCCGACATGCGGCCCATGATCGCGGTCAGGGTGCTCTCCGCGACCTGCTTCAGTTCGTTGATCGGCTTGCCGGAGCGGATGCTCTCGATCAGGTCGGTGTGTTCTTGGACGTACGGGTTGATGCCATCGCGCTTGGCGACACGTTGTCCATTGATCGTGTAGGCATCGACGTGGCAGGTGCCTTTTGTGCCGACCACGTCCTCACCGACGCGGTTCCAGCAGTTGCTGATTTGGCGGCACATGCTGAGAGCGTGAACGCCCTTGGGATATTCGTAGTCGATGGCGAAGAAGTTGAAGATGGAGCCGTAGCCCTCGTCGCGTGGCGTGCGGTAGCCCATGCCGACCGCCTTGACGGGGTGGGCGTTAAACGCCCAGTTGATCACGTCGAGATTGTGGACGTGCTGTTCGACGATGTGGTCGCCCGATAGCCAGGTGAAGCCATACCAATTGTTGATTTGGTACTCGGCGTCGCTCATATTCGGCTTGCGAGCGCGTTTCCACAGGATGCCCTGGTTCCAGTAGGAGCGGGCGCCGACGACGTCGCCGATGACGCCGTCGTGAAGCTGTTTGATGGTTTCGATGTACGGCGCCTGGTGGCGGCGCTGCGTGCCGGCGGCGACGCCGAGGCCTTTCTTCTTCGCTTCTTCGTAGGCGTCGAGAACTTTGCGGATGCCGGGGCCGTCCACGCCGACAGGCTTTTCGGTAAAGAGATTCTTGCCGGCGGCGATGGCGGCCTGGATATGAATCGGCCGGAAGCCGGGCGGCGTCGCGAGCATCACGTAATTGAGGCCGGGTGTGTTGATCACCTTCTCATAGGCGTCGAGGCCAACGTGGCAGTGATCGTCCGGGATGGTCGCTTTGTTGCCGAGTTCCTTGCACTTGGCGTCGTTTTGCGTGAAGTTGGTCAGGTGATTGCGCAGTCCTTTGACGTGATCGCCGTAGATGTCGCCGAGCGCGATGATTTCGACGCCGGCGGCCGCGCTCAGGACATTCTCCGCCGCGCCGGAACCGCGGCCGCCACAGCCGACGAGGCCGACGCGAATCGAGTCGCCGCCCGCCGCGTAGACGGCCTGCGGCAGCGTGAACTGCGCCGCCACGGCGGCGCCGGCGGCCACGGCGGACGTTTTCAGAAAATCGCGGCGATTACTGCTGTCGCTCATGAAACGCTCTCCTTGTGAGGGGAAAAATTCGGATGCTCGTTCCCAGCCTCTGCCTGGGAACGCAAGCCTTCGAGGCTCTGCCTCGCGCCAGGCGGAGCCTGGGAACGAGGCGCCTAATCATTCTCGCGGGTCACCTTGGATCGGACGTTCTTCAGATTCTCCTGCTCTTCCACCGGCCTCGCAACTCGAAAACCGACGAATTCGGCTTTGGCGTTCCACCAGATGCTCTTGGGCCGCTGCGGGTCCAGTTTGATCCATTGCTTGTCGGAAGGCATGCGTGCCGCCGACCGGCATTGGTCCGCCTTCTCCGCATAGCTGCCGCCGCGCGTCACGTCGGGATAGCGATTCGGCTTCGGCAGGATCACCGGCGACAGCGTGGGCTTGTCGGTAGGGTGCTGTTTGTAGGCGTCTTTCTGATAGGAGTCGAAACACCATTCCGCGACGTTGCCGTAAATGTCGTAGAGACCCCACGGATTCGGCTTCTTCGTGCCGACTTCGTGGGTCGAATCCTCCGCGTTGTCGGCGAACCAGGCGTATTCGTCCATCTTCTTCGGATCGTCGCCGAAGAAATAGGCGCCTTTCGTTCCGGCCCGGCAGGCGTATTCCCATTCGGCCTCGGTCGGCAAGCGGTACGGTTTACCGGTTTTCTTCGCCAGCCAGCGGCAGTACTCCATCGCGGCGTGGTGCGTCATGTTGACGGCCGGCATGTTGTCGTGGCCCATGCCGAAGAGCGGATCGCCGTAGGGCGGCGTCGGGCCGGTGAGGGCATCGACGGACGCTTTGCGTTGCTCCTCGCTCTGCTCCGGGTTTTCGACGCCAACCTCCTTGCGGAAAATGTCGTATTCGTCCCAGGTGACCTCGGTCTTGCCGAGCCAGAACGGGCGAATCGTCACCGCGTGCTGCGGCCCTTCGTGATCGCTGCGGCCTTTTTCGTTCGCCGGGCTCCCCATGACAAACTCGCCGCCGGGGATCGGTAGCATTTCGAACTTCACCTCGGCGTCGATGTTCTGCGTGTATGGCCTAAAGTCGGCAGGCGGCTTCGGCGCCTCGGCGGGCGCGGGACTCTCCGGCCCGACACACGCGATCACCGCGGCGAGGAGCAGCAACAACGGCCAAATCTGTATCCGTCGACGCATCTGTGATAAGCTCCACGAAAAGTCAGGGATCACGCGCCGGAAGGCCGCGTGAGTTGAGGTCGAATAATGGGTCTCCGAATCTTCGCGGCAGCCGTTCTTTCCGCACTCAGTACTCAGTACTCCGTACTCAGTACTCCGTACTCACTACGTGGTGCTCGGTGTGCGGAACGCGTGTCACCAACGTCCGGTCCAGCTTCTCCCGCAGAAAACAAACTGTCGCGTTTTTCGTTCACCGAACCGCACATGGGCACGCGGTTCAAAATCCTCCTCTACGCTCCGGACGAAGCAACGGCCAACCGTGCGGCCAAGGCGACATTCGCTCGCATCGCGGAACTCGACGCGATGATGAGCGACTACCGTCCGACCAGCGAGCTGATGCAGTTGTGCAAGAAAGCCGGCGGCGAGCCCGTTTCTGTCAGCGAGGACCTGTTTATCGTACTCGCTCGCGCACAGGAAGTCTCCCAACTTTCCGACGGGGCGTTCGACGTATCTGTCGGCCCGTACGTGAAACTTTGGCGGCGGGCGCGGAAGACGTTGCGCCTGCCGGACGCGGAGGATTTGGCGAAGGCACGGCATCTCGTCGGGTGGAAGAAAGTGCGGCTCGATCCGCGGAAGCGGACCGTGGAATTAACGACACCCGGCATGCAACTCGATCTCGGCGGCATCGCGAAGGGTTACGCCGCGGACGCGGCCCAAGAAGTCTTGAAGAAGCATGGCGTCACCCGCGCCTTGGTCGGGGCGGGCGGCGATATCGCGGTCAGCGGGCCGCCCCCCGATGCGCCCGGCTGGAAGATCGGCATCGAGCCGCTGAGCGATCCAGAGGGCGAGCCGTCGCGTTTCTTGATGCTCGACGACGCCGCGGTCTCTACCTCGGGCGACGCGAACCAGTACGTGGAGATCGGCGGAAAGCGGTATTCGCACATCGTCGATCCACGCACCGGGATCGGTCTCGTCGGCCGCATGAGCGCCACGGTCGTCGCGCCGAAGGGGCTGTGGTCCGATCCGTTGACGAAAGTCATCGCCGTACTCGGGCCGGAGAAGGGATTCCCACTTGTGGAAAAGATCGACGGCGTGTCGGCGCTCTGCGTGCAACTGACCGACAAGGGCGAAGAAGCGGTCGCATCCCCACGTTTCTCCAAGATGAAGTGATGGACGCACGATGAAAAAGCCGATTGCCGCCGTCGTGACGGAGTATCGCCGGCATTCCCACGCGGACGTGATTCTTACGAAGATCCTCGAAGGGTTTCTTCTCGACGGCGGCGCCGGACCGAATCTGCATCTCGCTTCCGTTTACGTCGATCAATTTCCCGAAGGCGACATGAGCCGTGAGCTTGCGAAGAAGCACGGGTTCAGAATCTATGACACGATCGATGCGGCGTTGACCCTCGGCGGCAAGCAGCTCGCCGTGGATGGCGTCCTGTGCATCGGCGAGCACGGCAAGTATCCAACGAACGACAAGGGCCAAATCCTCTATCCGCGCCGCCGCTTCTTCGAGGAAGTGAGGAAGACGTTCGAGCGCTGCAAGAAATCGACGCCTGTGTTCAACGACAAGCACCTGGCGGCGACATGGGCGGATGCGAAGTGGATGTATGACAAGTCCCGCGAGTTGTTCATCCCGTTTCTGGCCGGCTCGTCGATTCCGGTCACGTGGCGACGGCCGCCGCTGATGTTGCCGCGCGGCTGCGAGCTGACGGAAGCAGTGCAGATCGGCTATGGGCCGGTCGAGGCGTACTGCTTCCATGCTCTCGAAGGGTTGCAATGCCTGGCGGAACGGCGCAGAGGCGGCGAGACGGGCGTGAATTCCGTGGAGTGCCTGCAAGGTGAGGAGATGTGGAAGGCCCTGGACGCCGGCCGCTGGTCGAAGACACTGCTGGAGGCGGCGTTGGCTCTTGTTCCCGCGCATGCGCCGGGCGACTACCGCGCCCCAACCGCCAATGCGAAGGACGCCGGCGTCTTCCTCATCGAATATCGCGACGGGTGCAGGGCCGCGGTCGCCATGCTGAATGGCTGGGTGCATGAAGGCGACGGCGGCGCCTTCGTTTTCGCGGGCCAGATCAAGGGCCAAAACAAGCCCGTTGCGACGCATTTCTACTTGCAGCAGCCCGACCCGTTCGCTCATTTCGCTTATCTGTTGCGGGCGATTGATTCGCTGATTCAGACGGGTCATTCGCCGTATCCGGTGGAACGGACGCTGTTGACGACGGGTGTTCTCGACGCCGTCATGACGAGCCGGGCTGAAAAGAATCGCCGCGTCGAGACGCCGCATTTGGGTATTCGTTATCAACCGACGGATTGGCCGTCCGCGACGGACCCGATTCCGAAGCCGATCAAGCGCTGAACGAGGGGGGATGAGATGGTGCTCCAATTCGTGATGGCGTGTTTTGCCGTGGCCATGTCGGGAGCGAACACGCGCGGCGCCGAACCGGCGCCGCGCTGGCTTCTCGCCACGGCGTACAAGATTCCAACGCAATACACCAACCAGGAAAGCGGCTACTTCTCCATCATCGAGGGCCACAATGGCTGCCTCTACATCGGCGCTGCGAAGTACGGCGTCAACGCCTATCTGATCGAGTTCGACCCGAAGACCGGCGCGATGAAAATGGTCATGGACGTCCATCAAGTCATCGGCGCGCACGCCACCGGTTTCGCCGCCCAGGCGAAAATCCACACGCGCAACAACGTTGGCGCCAGCGGCAAGATTTACGTCGCCACCAAGCAGGGGTATCCCGAAAAAGGCGAAAAGCGCAGCGACTACCTGGGCGGCTACGTGCTCACCTACGATCCCGCGACCGGCAAGAGCGAGCACTTTGGCATCGCGAAGCCGCAGCATGGCATCATCAGCGTGACGCCGGATGAGAAACACGGCGTCGCGTACGTTTCGACATGCTCCGACGAACGGCCGATCGACCACACCCACTTCATGATTCTCGACCTCGCGAAAAAGACGTACCGCGATCTCGGCGACATGGAGCACAGCTACGCCTTCATTGTGCTGGACCACAAAGACCGGGCGTGCCATCCGATCCGCGGCGGCGGGATCGCCCGCTACGACCCGGCGACCGACAAGTTGGAACGGCTGTCCGTTACCGTCGACGGCGCGAGTCCGCCGCCTGCGCTCATAAAAGACGATTGCATTCTTAACTGGGAAGTCTCACCGGACCGCAAGACGCTGTACGCGGTGGAAATGACGACGAATCAGCTGTTTGCGTTCGACCTGGCCGCCGAGGGTGACGCCATCCCCGGTCGTCGGCTCGGCGAATTGCTGCCCGGCGTGAAGAAGACCGATTGCCGGGCGATGTCGGTCGGCGCGGATGGCACGGTGTGGGCCGCCGTGACGCGGCATGATTTGCCGCAGGGACCGTTGCTGCATCTGGTGAGCTATCGACCGGGTTCGCCGTCGCCGCGCGATCACGGTCCGGTCGGCATCGCGAATCCGGATTACACAAAGTTCACCGACGAGAGCGGCAAGCCGAAACCGTGGCATCATTGTGTGCGCAGGGAAAAGGACGGCACGCTCACGCCGTGGGTCCCGCTTGGCATTTGTCCGGCGCGCGACGGGACGGTTTACGTGACGACGTTGGCGCCGTTTACACTGCTGCGGTTCGCGCCCAAAGGCTTGCGCTAGTTTCCGACCGCCGTTGGAGGTAACATGAGGGCGTAAGAGGCCCGGACATTGCCGACGAAGAGGAAGGCTCACATGGCCACCGCCGCAACGCCGTACACCGTGGTGCTCGATCCCAAGGCCTACGAAGGCATCCACCTGCTGGAGACGGATGGGGAACCGATGGATTCGTTCTGGCATTTCGACTGCATGTGCCTGCTGATCGACGTCGCCAATTGCTACTGCCGCGCTAAGAGCGACTACATTGTCGGCGGCAATAACTTCATCTATTTCAACCCGGATCAGGCCCGCAATCTCGACTACCGTGGTCCCGACTTCTTTTACATCAAGAGCGGCGTGGACCGGACGCGCGAACGCCGCTACTGGGCGGTTTGGGAAGAAAGTGGACGTCTGCCCGACGTCATTATCGAACTCGTTTCGCCGACGACCGAACGTGAGGATCGGACGACCAAGTTCGTGATCTACGAACAAACGCTGCGCACGCCGGAGTACTTTCTCTACGATCCCGACACGCAAGTACTTGAGGGCTGGCGCCTGCGCGGCGACCGCTTCCAGGCGCTGACCCCGAACGAACGAGGCTGGCTGTGGAGCGAAGAGTTGGGCCTGTGGGTGGGTACGTGGTACGGAAGCTATTTCAATACAACGGGAACTCTGCTGCGCTTCTACGACGCACAAGGCAACCTTGTACCAACCCATGAGGAGTTGCAAGCGCAGCGTGCGGAGGCCGAACGGCAGCGTGCGGAGGCCGAACGGCAGCGTGCGGAGGCCGAACGGCAGCGTGCCCTCGCCGCCGAAGCGGAATTAGCCCGCGTCAAGGCTCTTCTTGCGCAGCAGACGCAGATCACCAAGCCCAATGGCGGGAAAGCGTAGGGCAGAAACCGACGGCTGGAGACGGCGGAATCGCCATGATTTGACCAGTGCCGCGCGTGGGACCGTGAACAAACATTTCAATTCAGCCGTAATCGGCGACAGGTCTCGCTGTGGGTCGCCTCCAGGTCAACCGGAACGCAAACCTCAGGGTTTATTGTCAACGGTTGCGTTGGGAGAGTGGCGCCGACATCAAAGGTCGTCGGCCAAAGATCGTATTCATGCACCTCATTGCGAAGCGCGCGGCGATAGGCGACCGAGTAGAGCGGCTGTTCCGAGGAGAGCACGACCGCAGGGGCGAGGCGCAGAAGTTCCGCGATCTCGTTCTGAAGGTTGCCCCGCCGGGACGGAACGATGTCAACAATGATCAGGCTCACGCCTTGGACAAGATAGCTCGCACATTTGATCGCGAAGGCCCGTCGTTCTTCGGGCCGGTCCTAGTTTCCTGGGCTGATAAGTTCAAGAGCGCCTACGAGTTCCAATCCGCCCGGTTCGTTCCCGAAGATCTTCACTTCAAAAGTCTCCGGCGCGGTCGCGGGCAAGGAAAAAGTCGGCGAAGGCGCTGTCCAAACTCGCGCGGGCAGCGTCGCAAGCCCGGGACCATTCGGTCGTGGTGATAGCTTTAGTTCATCGCGCTTTAGAGTCGCTACATCGACTTCAATGCGCGTTCCCGCGTGCGTTTGGACTTCGGCATAGTACTGACTCGGCAATAGGTCGGCGTTTAGAACGTCCGCAATGGCCTTGGCCCACCGCGAATGGAACGCTTCCCACCGGCGACCTGGGTGCAGCGGCGGGTGAAAATGATCGAGGAGCGGCATGATTGTCTCCTACGCTACAATCGGCCGAATCACCTGGCCATGCACATCCGTCAGCCGGCGCTGAATACCGTTATGGTAATACGTCAACTTCTCGTGATCGAGGCCGAGCAGGTGCAACACCGTGGCGTAGAAATCGTAAACCGTGACCACATCTTGCACTGCTTGGTGACCGAATTCATCGGTGGCGCCGAAACTGAAGCCGTGCTTGACGCCGGCGCCGGCCAGCCAGGCGGCGAAGCCTTTCGGATTGTGATCGCGGCCTTCCGTTCCTTTCTGAAACGTCGGCATGCGGCCGAATTCGGTGGTCCAAAGCACGAGCGTGTCGTCGAGCAGGCCGCGTGATTTCAGATCGCGGAGCAAGGCGGCCAACGGCTTGTCGAGAATTGGGCCGTGGCGGTCGTAATCGGACTTGATCCGGCGGTGGCCGTCCCAATTCAGCGCTCCTTCACCCATTGCGAACGCGCCATTGAAGAGCGTCACGAAGCGGACGCCGCGTTCGAGCAGCCGTCGCGCGAGGAGACAGTTGCGGCCGAAGCCGGCGAGGATCGGGTTCTTGTCGTTGAGGCCGTACAGCTCGCGCGTCGCTCGGCTTTCACCGCTCAGTTCGCTCACTTCCGGCGCGCTGAGCTGCATCCGCGCGGCCAGCTCGTAGGAGGCGATGCGGGCGTTGAGTTCGCTGTCTTCGGGGTGGCGTTTCAAGTGCTCGTCGTTGAGCAGTTTGAGGAAATCGCGCGCGGCCAAGTCGGATTGTTCGCTGATCTTTGCGGGCCTGGCGAGGTTGGCGATCGGATTGTCGGCGTTGAAAACCGTCCCTTGATAGACGGCGGGCAGAAAGCCGTTCGCCCAGTTGACTGGCCCTTGTTGCGGCACGCCGCGCGGGTCGGGGATGGCGACATACGCGGGCAGATTCTGGTTCTCCGTGCCGAGCGCGTACGAAACCCAGGCGCCGACGCTCGGATAGCCTTCCAGCGTAAAACCCGTGCTCATGAAGCACTCGCCGGGACCGTGCGTGTTGGTCTTCGACGTGAGCGAGTGGATGAAGCACATCTCGTCGGCCAGCTCGGCAAGATTGGGCAACAGGTCGGAGACATATTTGCCGGACCGCCCGCGCGGCTTGAAGTTCCACGGGCTTTGCGCAAGATTGCCGTTCTCGCCCTGAAAGGTGACGAGCTTATCGATGCCGGGCATGGGCTGACCATGGCGCTTCATCAATTCGGGCTTGTAATCCCACGTGTCGAGATGGCTGACGGCGCCGGTGCAGAAGACGTGGAGGACGCGCTTTGCTTTCGCGGGGAATTGCGGGAAGCGCGGCGCCAGCGGCGATTCCGAGCGCGTAATCGATTGCCCGGGTGTCGTGTCCGCGCCGAGCAGGCCCTGCTCGGCGAGTACCGAGGCGAGCGCGACGCCGCCCATGCCGCCTGCCATATGTGACAGAAAACCACGACGGTTCAGCAACCCAGAACCCATGTGAGGACGGATGGGGCTCATGGAAGCACGCTCAGAACATCTCGATCATGTGTTCGCCATGGTGGGCAGGGTTGCCGATAAGGCAGTGCCGCTCCGGATCAATGAGAAAGTCCAATCCTTCAAGCGCGAGCTGACCGATAAGGACCGAACAGCCCTCGGCGATCTCGGCCACGTCACCGTGGTAGATGCGGTCCATAACGGTGAGGCGCATGGGTCCATACATGCCCGCGACTACGCCTCCCGCGGCCGTTTGGCTGGCGCGCGCACGATAGGGCCGATCAAAGCCGAGTTGCTGAATGAGACTTTTTGGCATCCCGATGTACGTCGAGCCTGTGTCCACGAGCGCCTCCGCAACTTGAACGCGATGCACTTGTTCGGCTGGGATGGCGCCCTTCTCCGCGAAGAAGACTTCGCTCGCGTTTTCAATGGTCGCCTGCACCAAAACACGCCCCGTCGTTGTTGGCTCCATGTTGGTCGCTCTTCCGCTCAATCGACGCACAGGAATTCATTGGCATTGTACATCGCCCGACAGCACGCCGCGATGCCGCGCTCGCGGACCGTGGCGACTGCCGCCGCCAATTCAATTGCTGTCGGTTCGCGGCCCAACAGGAGCAAAAAAGCGCGGCCGACCTGTTTTGTCGGATCATCGCCCGATTCACGTTTTAGCCGCTCGGCGAGGAACTCCACCTGTTGCAGGGCGAAGCGCCCATTAAATAAATTGAGCGCTTGCAGCGCCGTCGTCGAACTCGCCCGTTGCGGGCGGGCGAGTGCGGCATCGGGACAGTCAAACACACCAAACGTCGGATCCTGCTGCGTTCGCGGCTTGAACTGGTAGATCATGCGGCGGAATTCTTCCCGCCCGAGATCTGTCTTCGGCGTGAAGACGACGACGTAGTTTGTGTTCTTTTCCCAAAGATTGTACCCAGGTCCCGCCATGCGCCGATCAAGCGTCCCGCTCACGGCCAGCATGGCGTCGCGGACCGCTTCCGCTTCGAGCCGGCGGGGCGACATGCGCCAAAGCAGGCGGTTTTGCTTATCCACTGACAACGCCTTGTCACTCACTCGTCCGGATTGCCGATAAGTGGTGGAAAGCACCATCAACCGGTGCAGCGGTTTGAGCCGCCAGCCGTTGGCCATGAGTTCGCTCGCCAGCCAGTCGAGCAATTCGGGATGCGAAGGCCGGTCGCCGTTGAAGCCCAAATCGCTCGGCGTGGCGACAATGCCCTGACCGAAATGATGTTGCCAGAGACGGTTGACCATCACGCGGGCCGGTAATGGATTGTTGGGATTACCTAGCCAACGAGCCAGCGCGAGACGGCGTTCGCGTTCCGGAGCTTTCGGATCCAAGCGCAGGGCAGGGCGGACCGCCGCAAGACCGGACGGCGGTGCGGCATCCCCCTTCCGCATCGGGTCGCCGCGGAGGAGGACGTGGGTGGTCTCCGGCTGAGTGAATGTGCCGCTGTATATCGGAATCGCCGGGTTCAATGACGTGAGCTTCTTCTGGAGCTCCTCACGTTTCGTGAGTACGGACGCGCGCTCGCCGGCTGTCGTGCCGACGACCATTTTCGTGCCGAACGGCTGCCGATCCTCGGACGAGGCCACGACCCGCCATTGGCCGGCTGCGACGGCGATCTCGACGCGATAATCGACGGCGAGGCGATCTTGAAACTTCTCTTCACGGTCGCGGCCCCAAACCACGCGGTCGATCCGTTCGACGGCCGGGAATTCGATCTGCACCCAGCCCTTGCCCGGTTCGCTCGAAATCCAGCTTCGACCGTTGCCGTACTGGCCGTCGTTGAGGTGTTCCAAGCGATGAATCGTACTGTTCGGATAGACGGAACTCGCTGTCGCCTTGGCGCCGGTGTTGGCAAGGGCGACGTTGCGCGGCGACGAACCAGCGGTCCAGATTTCCAATTCGTCGATGCATGGCTCGATCTTGTTATTCGTCGCGAGGACCGTGAAACGGACGAAGCGCGCGTCCACCGGAGCGAAGCGATCCACGTTGCGGCGGATTTGCACCGGAGCGCGTCTCGGTCCTCCCGCGCTGTCGCTTCGGGCTTCCGGCTCCAGCTCGTCCAGGCGCCGATCCAGTTGTGCGAGTTGCTCGGCGATTCTTTCGCTCTGACGGCGTCGCCGCTCGGCATCAGGAGCGGGAATGGAGCGCTCGTTGTGCTGCACGCCGGCGAAAACGGCTTGCAAGCTATAGTAATCGCGCGTCGAAATCGGATCGAACTTATGATCGTGGCAGCGCGCGCAGTTGGTCGTCAGTCCAAGAAACGTCGCGCCGACGGTCGTGACGATGTCGTCGAGATCGTCCATGCGCTGCTGAAGCTGTCCCTCAACGGTTTGGTTGCCGACGACGTCGTGCGCGCCGCCGACGAGCAGGCCAGTCGCCGCTTGCGTCAACCAGTCGGCGTTGGGCAGCGAGTCGCCGGCGAGTTGTTCGACGATGAACTGCGGGTACGGTGTGTCCTGGTTGAAGGCGCGGACGACGTAGTCGCGGTAGGGCCAGGCGTTTGGACGGAGATTGTTCGTCTCATAGCCGTGGCTTTCGGCGAAGCGGACGATATCGAGCCAATGGCGAGCCCAGCGTTCACCGTAGGCCGGCGAGGCGAGCAAACGATCTACGACTTTCTCATACCAGTGGTCCGAGGGATCGCGGAGCGCCGCCTCCAATTCTTCCGGCGTCGGCGGCAGACCGGTCAGATCAAATGTGACCCGGCGAACAAGTGTGCGGCGGTCCGCTTCCGCGGCGGGTTGCACCCCGGTAGCGCGGAGCTTAGCGAGAATGAACCGATCTATGGGATTTCGTGCCCACGCATGGTCGGAAACCGTTGGGACGGCGGGCCGGCGAACGGGTTGCAACGACCACCAGTTCGGGTCGCGGACGTTCGCGGGCTTGTCTTGGGCACGCACGGCGCACGCGAACAGCGTCGCGGTTGCGATTACCGCGAGCAAAGACGCAGAACCGGCGGTTCGACGACACATGATGCACGTTCCGGACGATGATTGTCACACGAGCAATTCGTGAAGCGGAGCACCCCACGGCACCAGGGTGTACGGGCGGTCGAGCCGGTCGCGCAGCTCGGTCTCGGGAGGGATGCCAAGACATTCATAGATGGTCGCGATCACATCGGCGGGTCGAACGGGGCAACTACTTGGGCGTGCGCCGATCTTGTCGCTGGCGCCGTGAACAAAGCCGCCTTTCAAGCCGCCGCCGGCGAGCAGCAGGCTGTAGCAGAAGTTCCAGTGATCGCGGCCGGCGCCGGGATTGATCTTCGGACTGCGGCCGAACTCGCCCATGACAGCGACCAGAGTCCGCTCCAGCAGACCGCGTTCGCGCAAATCGCTCAAGAGGCTTGGCAAAGCGGCGTCAAGTTGCGGCAGCAATTCGCCTTTCAGTTTCTTGAAGTTGTTGCCGTGCGTGTCCCAGGTGGCGTTCGCGTCCGGCGCCCAGGAGATGCAGGCGACGCGCGTGCCGGCTTCGATCAGGCGCCGAGCGAGCAGAACGCTCTGGCCGTAGATGTTTCTGCCGTAGGCGTCACGAACGGCCGGCGGCTCGCGATCGAGTTGGAAAGCCTGTCGAGTCGTTGGCGAGTTCAGCAAGTCGAACGCTCGCGCCTGGAATGCGTTCATCTCTTGCTGTGGGCGCTGCTTGCTGGTCGCTGCATCCAGCGTGTTCATCAAAAGCCTGCGCGCTTGACGCCGATCGGCGCTCAGGTCAGACGACCACCCCAATTCCGGCAGATTGAAATCCGGGGCGTTCGGATTGCGCAGCATGAACAGCGGATCGTAGGTGCGGCCCAGCCAGCCGCCGAAGAAACCGGGTTGCGGCGGGCCGCCGGCGCCTTCCGCCGTGATGTAGGGCATGGAGACGTAGGGCACGACCGGCGTCTCCGGCGGGCGGCACAGGCCGACGACGGAGCCGATCGCGGGATAATCCGTCGGCTTCGTTCCGCCGCCGATCTCGCCGCGATCGTGGCCGGTGAGCCCGGCGTACACCGCGGCGGCATGAGCGTTGTTGACGCTGTGATGGACCGAGCGAACGAGCGTGCAATGATGCATCCAGCGGGAAAGGCGCGGCAGGTGCTCGGAGAATTGCACGCCCGGGACGGTGGTTGCAATGGGCTTGAACTCGCCGCGGACTTCGGCGGGGGCGGCGGGCTTCATGTCCCACATGTCGAGGTGGCTGGGGCCGCCGTTGAGGAAGAGAAGGATGCAGGCATCGGCGCGCGACTTGGCCGCTGCACGGTGTGCCTCCGCGCCAAGGAGACGCGGCAGTGATAGGCCAAACAGGCCGATGCCGCCGACTTGCAGAAGTTGCCGGCGGGAAATGCGGAGCGGCCCAGGGCAGCTTGTCGGAACACGTCTCAACGTTGGTCTCCCGTACCTTTTCACGGATAATCCGGCAGGTACTTTACGAACGGCAGGCCCGCTTTCACGGCGTCGTAGAACACCTTGTCGGCCGTCCAGAATTCACAGCCGCGAAGTTCGGCAAGAGCGGCGTAGAGCGAATCGTAGATCTTCCTTTGCCCGAACCGCGCCGCGCGATTTCGCGCGCTCGGCGAACCATGTCCGAATGGTCGGTGATGCGAACACCGCACGCCAATAAGTCGCTAAGGGCCTTGTCAGCTTGGGCGATCGTGAGAGGGCGTAACCGCCCGTCCGCTCTAGCGTAACCGCTGTGATTGCAGGGCCTTGCAGCCCTGGGATCCATAGTCGAGAGGGCCTCCCGCGGATAATCTTGCAGCTGACGAAGTCTGCAAACCCGCACGGAGGCCCGGCCAT
>JBGQKZ010000028.1:0-61655 GCA_041499805.1 Gemmataceae bacterium | reverse complement strand
TTGCGGAGGAACGGATGATCGGTTGTAATAGCGGCCACGGCGTTCTCCTTCGCGAAATGGTCGGCGGTTGAACCAACCATCTTGCGGCAGGCGAACGCCGTTTGCTATCCCCTCTTTGGTTGCGGCGAAGCTGCGGTAGGGTGTGATCGTGCCCACCGGAAGCGAGCTTGGTCCCATCAGGGCTGAATGCGACGCAGGTGGTCCAATCCGTGTGGCCCCGAAACGTGCGCAGTTCTTGGCCGCTAGCAGTATCCCAGAGCTTCACTGTGTGATCCTCACTCGCAGTAGCGAGCCGCGTGCCGTCATGATTGAAAGTGACGCCAAAGATATATTGGCCATGGCCAGTCAGCCTGCGGAGCTCCTGACCGGTTGACGAATCCCAGAGCGTGACGTCGCTTGAGGCCGAGGCTAGTAGTCGTCCGTTCGGGCTAAAAGTCAAGCCCAAGATTGTTCCGCGTTCGTCTTTGTCCTTGTAGGGCCGAAGGCAATGCAGCTCCTTCTTTTCGGCCGAAGTCCATAACTTAATGATGCCTTCAGAATCTCCGGAAGCGAGCAACCGCCCTTGCCGATCAACGGCGGCACAGGAAACGCCCGCGGTGTGGCCCTTTTGAAGTGGTAGCAAATTGAGCTTATCGCCGCTGACGCCCACCGGCGTGACGAAGTAACCAGTAGTCTTCGACATCCACGCCAGCCGTCCCCCATCAGGACTTCGCACTACGGCTTTCGCCCAATTCTCGCTTCCCTCAAGAGTGCGGGGCTCGTGCCGGCTGAACAAGTCCCATAACTTTACCGATTTGTCGCTACTGGCAGATGCCGCACGCCACCCGTCTGGACTAACGGCAACGTCCAAGACTTCTTCCGCGTGGCCAAGGTAAGACTGCGATGCACTTCCGCTGGCGACATCCCATACTCTTACGGCCTTGTCCTCACCGCCAGAAATAAGCCATTTCCCGTCTTGGCTAAATGCCAGCGCCCGAATGGTGCCTTTGTGGCCGGTCAAGGTATGAAGTTCTTTTCCGCTGTTTGGGTCACTGATCTTGATGGAATCATCACTGGCCACTGCCAGCCGTGTCCAATCCGGGCTAACCGCCGCCTCATGCCCGTGACCTTTCAGGGTCCGGACCGCTTGGCCGCTGGCTACGTCCCAGACCCTCGTGTCAGCGTCACCCATCGAGATCAACTGTTTCCCGTCGAGGCTGAACCCGACATGCCGGACGGTGCCAGTGTGCCCCTTCAAGGTACGGACCACCCGGCCAGTGGCTACATCCCATAACTTCACGCTGCCTGGCTGATCAACTTCGGCGTAGATCCCCTTCAGGATCGGCTTGAAACTCGCCATTTCTCCGGATGCTAACATTGATCGATCGGGACTGAAGGCGATACAAGTGATTGCTCTCGCGTGGCCTTCAAACATCGCGGATACCTTGCCGGTCGCCACTTGCCACAGGATCAACGTGCTGTATTGTGCGCCTGCAAGTCGTGAGCCGTCGGGACTGAATGTGAGGGACGAAACACCCCAGCGCGGATCCACAGGCGCATGCTGGAATGTTCTCATCTCCTCGCCGGTAGTGACATCCCATAATTTCATTTCTCCTGGTGTAGGATAATCGCCGCCGCTTGAGGCGATCTGCGCCCCATCGAGGCTGAATGCTACGCTCACGACAGAGCCCGTATGCCCCCGGAGAGTACGCAAGTCGGCGTGACACAGCCGTTCTTGATAGTACCACTCCCAGCCGCGCAGGTCGCGCTTGCCCGGCGGCGGATTTCCATACAAATCAAGCAGTTCGTGGACCTGGGCGACGCGGCCTTTGTCCCAGGCAAGGCGCATTGTGTTCGTATGGGCGACGTACAAATGCTGACGTGCTTCTTCCGCGTTCAGATTTGCTTGGCCCTTCTGCTCAATGGCGTCCTTCGCATTCCGACCGGCGATGACGGCAAAGATTGTCGAGACAACGGTGCCAGCCAGCAATGACACGGCGAGGGCGGCGATGGAGCCTGTCACCGCCGGATTCCGCCGGCACCACCGCGCCAGCCGTTCCGCCGTTCCCACCGGTCGAGCCAGGATCGGTTCTCCCTTTAAGAAGCGTCGGAGATCGTCGGCGAGAGCAAGCGCGGATTGGTAACGGCGCTCCGGCTCTTTTGCCATTGCCTTGAGACAAACCGTCTGCAAATCGCGCGGGATGCGGTCGTTCAGGGTGCGCGGTAGTTTCGGTTCGTCGTGCAGTACCTGGTGCAATAACATGCGTTTGTTGCCGCGAAACGGGAGCTCGCCAGTAAGAAGCTGGTAAAGAATGACGCCGAGGCTGTAGACATCGCTCCGGCGGTCCACCTTGTGCGAGTCCCCTCGTGCTTGTTCGGGACTCATGTACGCAGGCGTGCCCAGGATTTGACCGTCCATCGTCACCGTGATTTCGCCGGCGTCGCGCTTGGCCAGGCCGAAGTCCATGACAAACGGGGCACCGTCGCTCCCGATCACGATATTCGACGGTTTCACGTCCCGGTGAACGACACCTGACTCGTGTGCGTAGTGCAATGCGTCAGCCACGGTCGCGAGGAGTTTGGCGCTTTCATGCAGAGCAGGGAGGCGGGCCGTCAGAAGATCGGAGAGGGAGATGCCCTCCACGAAGTCGCTGACGAGATAAGGCAAGCTGTCTTGCTGTCCGACCTCGTGAATCGCCACGATCGACGCATGACGCAACTGCGCCACGCTGCGGGCCTCGCGCAGAAAGCGGTCGAGCTCACCCTCGCCGGCCAAATTACCGGCCCGCGGGATCTTCACCGCTACGATGCGATCCAGGTCGGGATCGCGTGCCTTGTAGACCTTGCCGAATCCGCCCATGCCGACTAATTCGAGCAACTCGAACCGGCCGACCTTTTCATTGCCTGAACTATAGCTGAAGGCCGTCGTTGTGCCGCTCTCGATCCGAAAGCTCGAACCGCACGACGGACACAGAATTTCATTCGCCGGAACGTCAACGACCTCTATGGCATTGCGACAGTGCGGGCAAATGATGTGCAGATTCATGGAGGCGACTCCGGACTTTTGGCAAAGAACCGTCGCCCGACAAGCATACACGATTGCCTCAGGCCGCTCCAGGGCCGAGCAATGTTTCGGAGACGAGAAACGACGACGGGAATTCACGACGTGACACGATGCCATTCAACTTTTCGACAAGCTTGCCGCGACACGATTCAATCTCCCTACGCCGCCGCCCGCTCCGCAGCGCCGCGATCAACTTCTCGAGACTCTCCCGCGTAATCACCGCATCGAGCCCCAGCGGAACCGTCACCGCTTTCTCGCCCGCCCGCGGCATCGGCAGCATGTGGAGACGCAGATCGCACCCGTGGTGCGTGTCCGCATCGATAAGGAGCCCGGATTGCAGAATAATGCCTACCGTTGCTAAACTGTTCATGCTGCGATGACGCACGTGATACGTCGTCGAACACGCTCAATCAGCAAAGGGCGCTCATGGCCGCGACTCTCCAAAATAAAGCCGAGCATCCGTCTCCCTTCCAGGACGTGATCAATGCCCTCGCGGCACAACAGGTTCTGTTGTCCACGCCGGAGGAAATTCGCGCTTATCTCGATCAGCACGCGGATCTGGTAAGCGTCCTGCCCGCGGTTGGCGCTCGAGTCCGGCAGGAGTTCGGCGAGGAGGCGGAACTCTCCTTGGCGGTTTATCGCGATCCGGAAATCGACGACCATTACTTGATGCTGTGCGTTCGGCAGCCGGTCTACGACCCGGATATCCTGGCCCGCATTCGCGGAGTTCGCGCTTTATTTGAGGAAGAGTGGAACGGCTCGTCCGGCTGGCTGCTGGTCACGACGGACTTTCGTGCGCCGCGGTGCGCTCATGCCCTTTGATTGGGAAGCGTACCTGAAACTGGCGCGCTTTCTTCAAAGCCAAACCGGAGGCGCGTTCGCCGTCGAAGCGGGCTGACGCTCCGCCGTGAGCCGGGCGTACTGTTCGGCCGTCGGCCACGCGCTGCACTACGCCACGGAATTCCTTGGTTTTGTTCCCCGGAATCGACCAGAAGAGAAGGCGCAAGACCACGGCCGCTTACGAGCGCACCTGGCCCAGCGACGCCGACGTCAAGTCGCCGAAACGTTGGATGATTTGCGGCAGTGGCGCAATGAATGCGACTACATCGGCGATCTCACCGGCACGGATTTGTCGACGCTCGCTGCAAACGCTATTTCGGCGGCCGAATACGTATTCACTGCGTTGCCGCCGCCCGCTTCGGCTCCTCACTAAACGCAGGACACCCGCGTCAGGATTGAAGCGGACTCAGCGCTGTCCTGACGGCGAAGCCTTACTCCGCAACGCCGCAATCACCGCGCCGAGCTCTTACGGCTTCGTAATCGCCCCGTCGCGCCGCCGCAGGTTGCCCCAGCTCATGTCGAAGGGCGGGTCGTCCTTGACGGGGAACTTGGCGGCGAGTTTTTCGTCGATGTCCATGCCCCAACCGGGTTTGTCGTTGGCCCAGTAGTAGCCGTCCTTGAGGACCGGGGCGCCGGGGAAGACGTCCTGCTCGGCCTGGTTGAATTCGCGGGCTTCCTGGATGCCGAAGTTGGGGATGGCGAGGTCGAGGTGGACGTTGCACATGTGGCCGACCGGCGAGACGTCGCCGGGGCCGTGCCAGGCGGTGCGGACGGCGAAGAACTCGCACAGGGCCGCCACCTTGCGGGCCGGCGTCAGGCCGCCGATCTGCGAGATGTGGATGCGGATGAAGTCGATGAGCCGCTCGCTGATCAGCGACACAAACTCGTTCGGGTTGTTGAAGAGTTCGCCCATGGCGATCGGCGTGCTGGTCTGCTGCCGCAGGTTGCGAAAGTAGCCGACGTCTTCGGGGCTGAGCGGGTCTTCCAGGAAGAAGAGGTGATAGGGCTGCAAGTCCTTGCAGAGCTGGATGGCGAGGATGGGCGGCAGGCGCTCGTGGGAATCGTGCAGCAGCTCGACCTCGTCGCCGATCTGCTTGCGGAGGTGCTCGAAGAGTTTCGGTACCGTCCGGCAGTAGGCGCGGGGCTCCCAGACGCGAGCACGGTTGTTTTCCGGGACGGGCGTATCGTCCTTCACGGGCGCGCCGACCGCGCCGCCGCTGCCGTAGGTGGCCTGGCCGGGGATGGCGACCTGGGCGCGGACGTGGCGGTAGCCCTTTTCCATGTACGCGCGGACCGATTGTTCCACTTCCTGGAAGTTCCTGCCGCCGGCGTGGCGGTAGGTGTCCACGGCCCGGCGGGCCTTGCCGCCCAAAAGCTGGTAAACCGGCATCCCCGCCCGCTTGCCGAGGATGTCCCAGCAGGCCATATCGACGCCGGAGATGGCGTTATTGAGCACTGGGCCGTTCCGCCAGTAGGAGCTGACGAAGCACGACTGCCAGATGTCTTCGATGTTGAGCGGATCCTTGCCGACGAGGAAGGGCTTCAAGAACTTATCGACGGCGGTTTCGACCGTGCGAGCCCGCTGCGTGAAAGTGGCGCAGCCGACGCCGTACAAGCCGGGCTCGTTCGTCTCGACCTTGACGACGACCAGGCGAATGTTCGCGGGAGCAGTGAGGATGGCCTTGATGTCGGTGATCTTGAGAGGAGCGAGCTTCTTGCCGTCTGCCACCGGGGCCGGCTGCCGGCCGCCGACGTGGCCGGCGAGGAGAAGCGGCAACCCGGCGAGGCCGGCGCCGGCGGCGGCGCCCTTGAGCATGTCGCGCCTGTTCATGGGGAGTCTCCACGGCGGTGTTTGTTGGGATGAGACTGCCCCAGCTATACCACAGCGACAGGCGCGTTGGCAGTTATTTCAGGATTGGGTTGGCGAGCGTCTCGTGACGGGCGCCAAGACGCTTGTGATTACCGGGAATCCCTTGACCAAACGACCCGGAAAACGAAATGATCTACAAGCTCAGGTCTCCCCCTTCCGGTTGATCGGCACGCCCATGACGTCGGCGTGAAAGACCATCGTGCCGTTGACGAAGCCTTGCACGTTGAACACCGACTGCCGGCGCTTGACCTTTTTGCCCTTGGCGACCAGGACGAGCCGGTCGCCGGGGTGGACGGGGCTGCGGAAGCGAACGTCCTCCAGGCCGCCGAAGCCGACGAAGTCGCCGTCAAGCAATCCCTGTGACTTCATGTAATAGCCGCAGAGTTGGGCGCCGGCTTCGCACATGAGCACGCCGGGCATGAGTGGGTAACCAGGCATGTGGCCGCGAATCCAGAATTCGTCGTGGCCAACATCCTTATAGCCGACGATCAAATGCTCGGTCCGATCGACGTGGACGATGGCGGTCAACTGCTCCATCTCGAAGCGCTGCGGATTGACACGGCGGATCGCGTCGCGGTCCGCAACGACGCGGCCAAAGTCGATGTCGGCCAGGTTGAAATGTGCGACGGGGGGCATGCCGGTTCCTTCATTCGCCACGAGCTGCTAATGGAGTGTCACGCTCCGGACTTCGGTAGGTCCCGTCTGCCGGACGGGACCTTTTGGACTCCAGGTCCCGTCCGGCAGACGGGACCTATCCGTAAATCTTGCGGCGGCGGCGTATCTCATCCTACAACCGCGACGATTTGACTCAACTCCGTCAGCAAAACGTCCGGCCGGCTCGCCGGGTCCTTCAACTGCTCCGGCGTCGCGCCGAGCGAGGTCTTGTCGCCGGCAAACAAGGCGGTCCGCATGCCAAGGCGTTTCGCCGGCGCGATGTCGCGATCGAGGCGCGACCCGACGTGCAGCACCTGCTCCGGTTCCATACCGCGCTGGGCCATTTTGTCCAATGCGAATTTGAAGAACCGCTCCGAGGGCTTCTTCCCGCGAAACTCGTAGGAAAGGAAACGCAAATCGGGGTCCAGCAGCGTATCGACGTTTGCTTCGGGGTTCTGCTTCGCCAGACAGCGTTGGAGCTGCGCCGGAGTGAAGCACTGTCCGTCGGCGAGCAAGCCCTGCAAGAAGCCGGTGTCGCGCACGTGTTGCAACGCTTGCGCGGCTTCCGGGTAGGCAATGGGAGTTTGCAAACTCGCGTGGAAGAAATAGGCGACCTTGCGGCTAAACTCGTTGAGGGCGCCGTAGAAGCCGGCGTCGATCCGGTACTCTTTCTGCATCAACTTCTTGACGAAACCTTCCCACAGCCGGTCGGCGCTGACCTCCGGGAATTTCTCCGTGCCGCTCGGCGCCATGCGCTGATCGCTCAGCAAGGATGCGTAGGAACGCGCCAGGTACTCCGCAGGCTTCTCCGGCGTGCGCGCCATGGAGCCCCACATTTTGAACTCCTGGATTGTCTTGTCCAGGGCCACGTCCATGACGAATTTGTTGGGGTGCTCGAAGTAGATTTCGCCGCCGGGAATCGCCAACAGCGTGCCGTAGACGTTCCACAAAACCGCGCGCACGTCGGGCAGGTGCGCCAAACACGACCGCGCCTTGGGCCGCTCGATGGGCGGCGGCGCCGGCCACGGCAAGTCGCGGCTGTCGAGCCAGGTCACGTATTGTTCGAGCGTAAGGGCCATGAGGGCTGTCGGGTTTCGGCAATCGGCTTCGGTCTTGTCGGGCACGAGTCGCGCGGCTGAATGACGTATTGTAGCTTCCCCTTGACGGGTCTGGGAGGGCATCTAGATTGAGCGTGTTGCCAATTCCTGTAGCCGAAAGCCGTTTTATGCCGTCCGAGCCGTCCCCATTTGTCGAATCGCAGGGTTTGCCGCCCGTCACGCCGCCGAGCGGTAAGTTCATCGCACAGCTCTTCGGCATCCCGCTGCTCATCGTCGCGTTCGGCACGGGCATTCTGTTGGCGATCAGTTGGCTGGCCGGCGGGCCGCACTCGCCGGATGAGTTCATCAAGAAGCTCGACGACTCGAATCCCGACGTTCGCTGGCAGGCGGCGGAGAACCTCGCTCAGGTCTTGCTCCGCGACGATCAGCTCGCGGCGGATAGTCGATTCGCCTTGAACATCGCCGACCGGCTTAAGCGCGCCGTGGACGACAATCGCAAGTCGGAAGCCGGCTTCCCGGAGCGCATCCGCGGCAAGACGCGGGACGATGTTGAAAACGAACGGCGAAGGCTCGAATCGGAGCAGACTTACACGCTGTTTCTCGCCGCATGCCTCGGCAACTTCTCCGTGCCGGCGGGCGCTCCGCTGCTCTGCGATCTCGCGGTCAAAGATGAAGGAACCGATCTCAAGGCGGTCGCGCGACGGCGTTGGCGGGCGCTGTGGGCGTTGGCCAATCTCGGCGAAAACGTAAAGCGGTTTGATCGAATTCCGCCCGCACAACAAACGGCCGCTTTAGCGGTGCTGGAAGCGGAGGCGTCCAGCGGCGAACACGCGTCGTGGGCCGCGACCGCACTCGAATGCCTTCGCGGCCGGCAGTCCAAGAGCCCGCACGCCGCCGGTGTCGATGTCGCATTGGCCCAGTGTGCCCGCGACAAAGATCCGTTCAACCGCGAGATGACGGCATTCGCTCTCAACTTCTGGGAAGGCACGCCGGAAGAGAACAAACGCATGGAGGACGCGCTCGTCCGTCTCGCGGACGACAACGGCGCCGGGGAGGATCAGCTCGCGCGCTTCTACGACGAAGAAGAGAAGGACACCAAGCCGCAGGAATCGCGTGCGATCGGCAAGCAGCCAGGGGCCAAGATTCGGTACAACGCCACGCAAGCCTTGGCACGGCGAGGGAGCGAGCGAACGCCGCAGGATGTGCTCGCCGAGATGCTCGATGAGGACTTCCTGCGCCAGAACTTCGTCATTGAGCAGCGCCGGAAGAATAACGCGATCGTGCCGGATGAGAACTTCGTCACCAAGACGCTCATCATCGCTTTGAAATCGACCGCCGAATTGCACCGCAAGAATCCGAACGTCCAGCTCGGCGATGCGGTCCGCGGTCGCGTACAACGCCTGACGGAGAGCGCCAACAAGGCGGTGCAAACCGAAGCAAAGAACACGCTGCTCGTCCTGAATCCAGCCAGCTAAAGGAGACGTGCGAACATGGCGGCCAAAAAAGAGCAGATTATCGAGGCGCTCCAAAAGGCTTTTAACATGGAGCTTGAAACGGTCATCAACTACCTGGCCAATAGCCTGAATATGGAAGGCGTTCGGGCCGACTTCGTGAAGCAAGCTCTCGCCGCCGACATCCAGGGCGAATTAACCCACGCCCAGCAGCTCGGCAATCGCATCAAGCAACTGGGCGGCACGATTCCCGGCAGCCTCGCTCTGAAGATGACGCAAACATCGCTGCAACCGCAGAGCGACACCACCGACGTGGTCGATGTCATCCGCGGCACGCTCCAGGCGGAAAATGACGCCATCGTGCAGTATAAGGCGATTATCAAGCTGACGGACGGCGAGGATTACGTGACGCAGGACCTCGCGATCACGATTCTCTCGGACGAAGAAGGACACCGCCAGCAGTTTGAGGGGTACCTCAAAGAGTACATGAAGAAGTGAGCCGACTTGTTCTCGTTTGGCGCCCACGTGGCGGCACGCGGGCACGCAACGTAGAACCGAGATCCGTTGCATGGATGCCATTACCATCCTCGGCGCCGGCGGCATTGGCTGCGCCGTTGGTTACTCCCTCCGGTCCGCGGGTATTCCGGTCACCTTTGTCGATGCTGATCCCGCCAAAATCTTATGGGGCCGCGCGCATGGCGTCGCGGTCGATCAACGGCCGCCTCTTCCCGCTGATTTCCAGTATTTTGCCGAATGGTCGCCGGAACCTGAAGGTGCGCTCGTTCTTTGCACGAAGTGCTACGACAACGCCGCGGTTCTCGCCCGCATTCCGACCGCGGCCACGCTTCTCCCGATTCAGAACGGATTTGATCCCCAACTCGACGGCCGGCACTCTGTTGAAGGCATCGCCTCGTTTGTTTCCGAATGCATCCCCGGTCGAATGCACACGCGCATCACGCGCAGGGGCAGCTTGCACCTCGGACATCGGGGAACCGCCGGCGCGTCCCGCGAAGTCTTGCGCGGAATCGCCGATCTATTGCGCCGAGCCGGTCTTTTCCGCGTGGAACTCGTGCCGGAAATCCTGCCGTTCAAATACACGAAGCTGATGTACAACGCGGCGATCAGCCCGCTCGCCGCCGCCGCGGGAATGGATAATGGGCAGCTTTTGTCGGTTCCGCTAGCGCGGCAGCTTTTCTTCGATCTGCTGCGCGAAAACTACGCCATCCTCAACGGCGCGGGAATTCCGCTCGGCAAAATCGGGCCGTTCCATCCGGACACGGTGCAACGCATTCTGCGGCATCGGGTTGTCGCACGGTTGCTCGCGCGGGCGTTCTACCCGAGCTTGCGGGGAACGTATTGCTCGATGTCCGGCGACCTGCCGCGCGGGCGGACGGAGCTCGAGTACTACAACGGGCATCTCATCGCGCTCGCGGGCGAGCGAGCCTGTCCCTTGAATCGGCGCGTGTACGAACTGGTGAAGCGATTAGAAACGGAGAGGACGGCGCTCGGCGCGGGCGCGCTCGCCGAGTTAGCCGCCTGACTCGTCCCAGCGTTGCCGGAGGCGTTTGACGACCGCCTCGTAGTTCTGTCCAAATCCTTCCGCAAGCACACGGCGCGATGTTTCGCCGGTCACTTCCAAACGGATGCGCAGATGTTCCGCCGGCAAGCAATCCTTCACGCGATCCGCCCATTCGACGAAGCAAACACCGTCGCCTTCAAAGTACTCGTGCGCGCCGAGGTCCGCGAATTCGGCGGCCGTGTGCAGCCGATAGGCGTCGAAGTGATAGATCGGCAGCCGGGCGCGATATTCCTGGATGAGCACAAATGTCGGACTGTTCACGACGCGGCGGTTCGTGACGCCGAGCCCCTCGGCAATGGCGCGAACGAGGTGCGTCTTGCCGGCGCCGAGTGGGCCGATAAGGGCAACGACAGCGCCTGGAAAAAGCACATCGGCGAGATGGCGACCGAGGCGGCCTGTGTCGTCGTGGCTTTTCAGTTCGAGCTCGAACGATGCGGACATTGCGCTATTCTAGTGCGCCATGCGGCCGGCCTGCTCGGAAGGTTCGCGCTGCCCGTAGAAGCTGTAGAGAAGCGGGACGAGGTTCATCAGGAAGAGCGTCATGATCATGCCGCCGACAACCACAATGGCGAGCGGCCGTTGCGATTGGGAACCGATGCGCGTCGATAGCGCGGCGGGGAGCAGGCCGAAAATCGCCGCCAGCGCGGTCATTGTCACTGGCCGAACAAGGTGGCCGACGCCTTCGAGAATCGCCGTCCGCAACGGCATGCCGTGGGCGCGGAGTCGGTTGAACGACGACACCATCAGCAGGCCGTTCATGATGGCGACGCCGAGGATCGAGATAAAGCCGACCGCGGCGGAGATGTTGAAATTGAGGCCGGTCAGGACCAACGCCCAGACGCCGCCGACCGACATCGCGACGACGTTGGCGAAGATCGTGAATGCGTCGAGCAGCGAGCCGAACGCCAGGTAAAGCAGAATGAGAATCAACACGAGCGAGAGCGCGACGATCTTCACGAGCCGGGCGACTGCTTCCTCCATCTCCTGGAACTCGCCGCTCCACTCGGCCCGGTAGGGAGCTTCGAGTTTGATCGCTTGTTGCGCCTCGGCGACGGCGCTGCCGAGATCGCGATTGCGGACGCTGAACTTGACGGCGATCAAGCGCTGTCCTTGCTCGCGGGAGATCGTCGAGGCGCCGGGCCGGACGTATTCGGTGCTTTTCGGGTCGAGTGCGCCGTCCTTGCCGATGGGACTGACGAGGCTGCCGAGCGGCTGGCGGAGGGAATTCGTGATATTCGTGTTGTAGGTCGCATTGGTGGCGGTGCCGGCTGCCACGGGCGGCGGTTGGCTCGTGCCCGACGGCGACACGCCGAGGCCCGCGGCGCCGGGAACGATGGCGTTGTTCGTCACGTCCACCGGAATGTCGAGGATGTCGTTCACACTGCCGCGGCGCTTCTCCGCGAGGCGCACGGTCACGTCAAACGTCTTCTCGCCCTCCACCATCGACGAAAACGCTTTGCCTTTGATCGCTGTCTCGATGACGTTTTGCAGGTCGGCGACGCTCACGCCAAAGCGCTTGCACTTGGCGCGGTCGATGCCGAGCTCAACATTCGATTGACCTTGGATGTGGAAGACGCCGACGTTCTCGATGCCCTGAATGCGCTCCAGTGCGTTTTTGACTTCCTCCGCGGTTTGCTCCAACCGGTCGAGATCGGGGCCGAAGATCTTAACCGAGTTGTCGCCTTTCACGCCGGAGAGCGACTCCATCACGTTGTCGCGAATGTTTTGCGAGAAATTCCAGTCGATGCCGATCAACACGCGGTTCAACTCGCCGTTCATTTCTTCGATCAGCTCGTCTTTGGTGCGTGATCGTTTCGCGCTGACGTGAGACCACCAGCCGCCCTGGTCTTTCACGCGCGGCCACTGCTTTTCGGGACGGAGCGGGACGAAGATTTCCACGTTGTAAAAGCCGGTAGGATCGGTGCCGTCGTCCGGCCGGCCGATCTGGGCGACGGCTGCTTCTACTTCATCAAATTTGCGAATGACCGACAGCGCGTCGAGAACGCGCTCCTCGATCGGTCGGCTGTCGGCCGCCGGCGCCACGATCGGCTTGCCATTCTTGCCGCCGCTGGCGCCGGTGATCTTGCTCGTAACCTCCTCGAGCGAGGCGTTCAAAGAGAAGGTGCCGCGAATATAGAGGTTGCCTTCCTCCAGTTGCGGCATGAACTCCTGCCCGAGATTCGGCACGGCGACGACGGCCGTGAAGGCAACGATGAAGCCGACGACCGCGAGCGCCACGCCGCGGTAATTCAAACTACGCTCCAGTTGCCACAAGTACCCGACTTTCAACCAGCGAACGAGGAAGTTGTCACGCGCAGGCTTCAAACGCCGATAGAAAAGCAGACAGAGCACCGGCGACAGCGTCAAAGCCAGAAGCAAAGCGCCGCCGAGCGCGAACGCATAGGTGTCGGCCATCGGCCCGAAGATTTGCCCCTCCGGCCCCTGCATCGTGAACAGCGGCAACAGGGCACAGACCATGATGATCGTCGAGAAGAACAGGCTGCGCTCCACCTCGCCCGAAGCGCGAATGATGCGTTCCCGCAGCGGCAATTCGCGGTGCTCGCCGGAGCTCACGTGGCGGTAGATGTTCTCCACCATGATGACCGTGGAATCGACGATGATGCCGAAATCCACGGCGCCGATCGACAACAGGTTCGCCGACTTGCCACGTAGATAAAGGACGGCGAAGGCGAACAGCAGCGCAAGCGGAATGTTGATCGCGACGATGACCGCGCTGCGGACGTTGCTGAGAAACATGAGCAGGATCATCGAGACGAGACCCATGCCGAGGAGCAGATTCTCCTGCACCGTCTCCGTCGTCACGCCGATCAGCTCGGTGCGGTCGTAGTAGGGTTCGACCTGCACGCCGGGGAGCAGCCGGCCCGGTGTCTCGTTCAGCTCCTTAACCTTGGCTTCAACCAAACGAAGCGCGGGGAGCGATTCCTCGTTCTTGCGCAGAAGAACGATGCCCTGGACGGTATCCAGCTCCGTGAGCCATTCGCGCTCACCGTTCTTGTCGCGGACATCGATGACCGGCTCGCTGGGCGAGAGAATGCCGATGCGACGGAGAACCGCCTTGTACCACGGGTCGGGCGTCTCGGCTTCGGGATTGGGAAGGCGGCGAGGGACAGTGAGCGTGATGCGGCCGAGGCGGGTTTGAGAGCCGACGACGACGCCGCGCGTGCTGGGAGCGTCGTCGGAAATCGGGCCGCCTTCGACGAGGTCGTCCACGCGGATAGGGATGCCGTTGACCGAAACGATGATGATGTCGCGAATCTCGCGCAGGCGGCGCTGCTCTTCCTCGCGCAGGATTTTGGCTGCTTTGACCGCCGCCTTCGGACCCAACTCGTCGTGCAAGTCGCGTACGCGGCGCTTTTCCGTGAGGCTGAGCGGCGGTTGCACCGTTTCGCCGGTGAACGCGGCCCGGAGGCGACTCTTGTCCGCCGCCGACATCTCCGGCTGGCGTGCGAGCCAGGTCTCGAATTCTTTCTGCTCCAAACCGAGAACGTGCTGTACCGGATCGAGGCCGCCGCCGATCAGGCCGATGCCGCGGACATTGTAGACGATGCGCCCTTGCTTGAGGATGTCGCCGCCGACGTTGCCGTTGCTTTTGCTAACCGCGTCTTGCAACTGCTGGAGCGTGATGCCGTGTTTCTTGAGGAGATTCGGATCGGGATGAATTTCGTACCGCTTCACCGATCCGCCCGTGCTGGCGACGTCGGCGATTCCGGCCAGTCGGCGGAATTCGCGTTCGAGCGTCCAGTCTTGCAGCGCTTTGAGGTCATTCTGCGTGTAGATGTCGCGGCCGAGGGCATCCTTGGGACTGCGAAGGGTGTAGCGATAGATTTCGCCGGTCGGCGATTCAGGCGAGATTTGGGGGTTGACGCCAGCCGGCAAGTCTTGCACGTTTTGCAGCCGATTGATGACTTCCTGCCGCGCTTTGTAAAAGTCGATGCCGTAGTCGAACTGATTGCGAAGATGCGCGAGCCCCGCGAGCGACTTGCTGCGCGTGTATTTCAGACCCGGCATGCCGGCGAGGGCCAGCTCCAGAGGAATCGTGACGCGGCGTTCGACCTCTTCCGCGGAGGCGCCCGGATACTGGGCAACGACCTCGATGATCGCGGGCGCCGGGTCGGGATAAGCCTCCACGTTGACGTTCAGAAAGGCGTGGGCGCCGACCGCCGCCAGCGCCAGCGCCAGCAGGATGACGACGAGCGGGTTGCCGACCGCCCACTCGATCAACTTGTGAACCATGCCGTCTTTCCTCGCCGCCGCATCACGGCTGTGTCTTGGCCTTTGCCTTGGCTTCAGACAACTTTTCTTCCAGCTCGGCCTTCAGCTCGACGGCCCCGGCCGTGACGACGAGCTGGCCTTCCGTGAGGGGCTCGGGAGGGAGCAGGCCCAACCGCTGCGGCTGCGGCGTCGGCGTGCGTTCGTCTGGGCTAAGCTCACTCTTGACAAAGATCACGTCCTTCAAGCGCTGCGCGACGACGACGCGCCGCAACGTGTATTCCGGCTTCGCGGGATCGAGTTGCACGAGCACAACGCTTTGCGTGCCGTCTTCGACCAGCGCGTCGGGCGGCACGGCGACCACGCCCGGCGGCGGCGGCAGTTCAATCGTCGCCGTGATCCACTGCCCGGCGCGCAGCCGGCCGCTCGGATTCGCGACCTGTCCGACGACGAAGACCGTCTGGGTGTTCGGATCCACAATTTGCCGGATTTTGTCGATCGTGCCCTCCACGGGCGGCGCATCGGGTTCGGCGAGGAGGCGGATGCTCCAACGACGCTGCTCCGGCGTCAGGGCCAGAAGGGCCGGCAGCGCTTGCTCGTATGCGTTTGCCTGGACCAGCAGTTGATCGGTGCGCGCAATCTTGAAGATGTCTGTGCTCGTGTCGACGATGTCCCCCTTGGCGACGTTGCGCTCGACGACGTAGCCGGCGAACGGGGCTCGGACCTCGACGCGGGCCCAGGTGTTGATCAAGTCCTGCCGCTCCTCCCGCGAGAGGCTGGCTTTCGCTTCGCTTTTGCCGTGGAGTAGGAAGAGTCGTTCGACCTCTTTTTCAATCGCTTCCATATCGTCGGCGGTGACGCGAAACACGCCCAAAGTTCGGCGTGCCCGTTCCACCGCAATGCTATCGTTCTCGACTTTCCGCTGGGCATCCTGCAACGTCCGGGAGGGGATCGCCGCGGACGCTTGTTGCAGCTCCTTGAGCACGAAGCGATCGAGACGAAGTTGAAGTTCGGCATCGACCAGTTCGCTTTTCTTTTCGCCGAGCTCCTTGCTCCACACAACGGCGACCAACTCGTTCTCCGCGACACGATCGCCGGTCCGCAGCGGCCGCATCAGGGTTTCGCCGGAGGAGGTCCGTTCATGCTCGGACGGCACGCGGGCAATTTGGACAACCTCGCCGGCAAAGCGGGCGCGGCAGCGGTGGATCCAATCGGGGTCGAACGCCAGCGAGCCATCCAGTTTCAGCGGGCGGCTGCGTGTCGCGCGCTGCACCGGATGGACCTCCACACCGAGCTGCGCGGCAAGCGCGGCGGGCAGGCGGATCGTGTACGGCATGTCCGCCAGCTTGGCGCTGTCAGCAGAGGTGGTGGACCGTTCGCTCGCAACGGACGGTTTCAACCAATCCTGCACCGCGGACAGGCGCGACGCCGCCGCAGTGATGCCCACGAGGAAGCAGACAAGGAGGGTGAAACCCACCACCCTGAACACTTTGCTCCGTTGCCAAGCCATTCGGCTCTCCGAGAGGAGTCGTTGCACGTCAAGCAGTCCGCCGCAGTCCGGGCAGCAACGCTGTTACGGCGCCACGAAAAACGGCGAGGTCGAGTGGCTTGTGGAGAATGCAGGCGAACTTGGAAACACGCACGGGGTCGTCGCCGAGTTTTTGCGGATAGGCCGTCATCAGCACGAGCGGTAGCTGCGGAAAGCGTGCATGCAGGGTGTTTCCAAGTTGCGCGCCGTCCCCGTCGGGGAGGCACAGATCGAGGATCGCAACGTGTGGCAAACATTCCTGCGTGATTTCGAGCGCCTGCCCCACCGACCGAGCGCGCACGACCGCGCAGCCTTGCTGCCGCAAAACACGTTCTAGCACGCTGCCGACGATTTCTTCGTCATCCACAATGAGCACAAGACAGCCGGCGTCGGCGGTCCGTGCCGCGCTCTGTTCCGGCACCATCTCTGTCCGAAGCGGTTGCATGACCCCCCAAGGGCAATTCGGGTGCCAGGAATCGCCGCAGAGGAACGCGCGTGCCAATAGCGGTAACGCTAGGATTTGAAAGTGTTTGGGCGATGGCTCTACTAGCCGCGTGTTCGTCGGACACGGGCGAAGTGGCCGCTTGGCGACCAGTCTGAATACGTGTCAACCACCCGCCGATATAAACGGGCTTGATCGCCGGCCGGGCAAAGACTATGAGCGCCGACTTCGCCACGTCCGTCCCGCCGGACCCGCGGAGACACTTCTCATGTTGAACACGATGCAACATTCGATGCTTGCACTGTCCGTGGCGCTATTGACCGCCGTAGGGGCTGTGGCCCAACCGCCGGCCCCGCCGCCGGCGCCACCGCCGCCCGTCGGTCCGCCGCCGGGTGTTGCGCCGCCGGTCGGCACGCAACCTGGGGTCGCGTCGCCCGTGATGCCGCCGCTGCCGGCACCGGTTCCAGGGCCGCAACCCTTCGGCGCGGCGCCGCTGCCGTATCAACCGCCGGCGCCCATCGCCGTGCCGCCCGATTATCGCCCCAATCAGGACCGGAATGGGATGTTGCTGCGCGGCGATCTACTGCTCGACGGCACGTCGCCCAGTTGGTTCTTCGGCATCGGCGTCGACATCGTCGTGCCGCACATCAAGAATCGGTTACAGGCGCCGGTCACCATTCCAGGCGTCACCCTCGATCAGGTACATTTACCGACCGCGGAACTCGACTTTGCCGGTTCGCCGAGCTTCGTGCTCGGCTATCATGTCGGCCAAGGCTTCGGCGACGTGGAAGCGACGTTCCGGTTCCTGGACACGCGCGGCGACGGGTTCCTGCCGCTCTTCGATGGCGTCAGCGACGCCTTCCTGCGCAGCAATCTCAGCATGAGCGTGATCGACCTTGATTACGCCAGCCGCGAGCTGTCGCTGGTCCCGAATTGGGACATGCGTTGGAAGGCCGGCGTAAGGCTGGCGAATGTGTTTTTCGAATCACAAGCCGGGAGCCTGTTTCTTGAGCAAAAGACGAGCAATAACTTTTTCGGCGCGGGGCCGCACGCCGGCTTGGAATTGGCGCGCCAATTTCCGGGAACCGGCCTCTCCCTCTTCGGCCGCGTAGAGGGGGCCGTGCTGATCGGACGCATTGGACAGGGTTTCGAGGAAGAAGTGTTCTTGACGGACGGCACGATTTTCGGCGGCGCCACGCGCGTGACGGCAACACAGGCGGTGCCGGTGCTCAACGTCCAGGCCGGCGTGGGCTGGACGCCGTGCTGGACGCCGCGCACGCACTGGTCGTTCGGGTATCAATTCGAGCAATGGTGGTCGCTGGGACACGCCGGCGACTCGGCGGCGGAGTTGACGACGCAAGGGGTGTTTTTGCGCGGGCAGATTGACTTTTGAGACTTAACGTCTCGGCGCGTTCTCTTCCGGGTTATACGGCCGCTGCCAGTGAATGATTTCGATCCGGTTGCCATCCGGATCGTAAATGAAGAAGCGGTCGGCGCCCGGGATGGGCGTCGTCTCTTCCGTGACGACGCCGCGTTCCTTGAAATAGCGACGCGCCGCTTGCCCGTCGGTCACGCGCAGGGCGAAGTGACGCGGACTCCGCGCGTCCGGCATATCTTTCAGCAGCAGGTGAAGGTGCTGGTTGCCCAAATCGAACCACAGCACCTGAAAATCGAACGTCCGCGGCTTGTGGATCTCTTTCAAACCGAGTGTGTCGCGGTAAAAGCGCCGGCTGCGCTCCACGTCGGTGATGATGATGGAACAATGGTCGAGGTGAACAATGCCGGGGCCCATGGCGTGCTCCGCGGGTGAGACGACCGTGCGTCACCCGGTCAGCGTATGCCGGCGGCGCTGCTTGGGCCAGAGTCGGGCAGGAACAGCGGCGCCACGTAAGCGCGCAGATAGCACGGCGAATTGCAGCCGTAATGCCCGCCGCGATGGCCGGTCCATTCGACGCTTGCATCCCAGGGATGTTGACGCAGTTTCGCTTGCAGCGCGGCGTCCTGCGGGGAGCAGGCCTGGAAGGCGAAGCCAATGCGTCCGGCCGCCGGCTCCCAGTACCGATCCGACGTGCCGACGATGTACGTTCCGATGCCCAGCCAGCCGATGTCGCGGCGGCTGTAAAACACGTCCAATCCTTGGCGGGCGCAGCAGAGAGCCGGACGCACGTCGTAAGCCGACGAGACCGCTGGCGCCAGCAAAATGATGCGCTCCACGCTGCCGGGCGGCAACGCTTCCGCGGCGGCGAGCACGACCTGCGCGCCAGCGCTGTGCGCGACGAGATAAATCCGCTGGCTTGGCGCGCTCTGCCGTAGCTGCGCCACTTGCCGTGCCAGGCATTGTCCTTGCGAACGGGCATACTCTTCGTCCACCTGATCGGCAATGAAGCGGCCATTGCCGTGCGACCACGGGAACGTCTCTACGCGCAACGGCACGCCGGTCTCTTCGAGCGTGTCGCGCAGCGCAAGGGACGTTCCCTGCCAGTTGCCCGCCCCGTCGGCGACGAAGACGACGCCTTGATAGGCGACCGGGCGCCAGGCGGTACGCGCCTCCCGCTTGGGAATCTCGGCACAACCGGCCGCAAGCGCCAGAATTGCCACGACCGGCAGGAAGGAAACGCAAGACCTTCTGACCACAATCCGATCCTCAGTGGGGGAGAATCCGACTCGCAAGACGTTCCATTTTAGGGCGGACGGCCCGTCGTGTGGTATGCCACAGAGGGGCGCCCGCGCGAGATCGCGGTGCCCGACGCGCGCACGGCCGTTAGAGTCGACAAAGTTTTCGACGCTTCTCCCCATCGCGTCCTTTCACCCCAACGGCGGCAGCTTACCCCGCAGAACCGTCACGTCCGGCGCTTTTTCCCTGCCCGCGCGACGCTTCCTGGCTTGTGTTGCCTGCGCCCTTGAACGTGTCTAAACTGAAATGTGGAATCGCGCTCAGCGCAGGGAGGAAACACCATGCTGCGACTTCTTGTCTGTTTGCCGTTGTGCCTGCTCTTCGCCCCGTCTCGTCCGCTCGCCCCGGTTGCGGTCGAGAATGCGGACGCGGACGCGACGGTTCTCGACGATAAGACCCCGCTGCCCAACGCGACCCAGCTGGATCGACTGGCCCATGAAAAACCGCTCGCCTTCCTGGAGGCATGTCTGCGCCGTTACCAGCGCGACGTGAAAGGCTACGCCTGCAACTTCGCCAAGCACGAGCGCGTCGGCGGCAAACTCCAAGACCCGGAGGAAATCGACGTCGCTTTCCGCGAGCAGCCCTACAGCGTGCTCTTCATCTGGGAAAAGGGCGCCCGGCAGGCGGAGCGAACGCTTTTCGTCGAAGGCGAGAACGACGGCAACATGCTCGCCCGACCGGCGGGCCGTTTCGCTCGTCGCATCGCCGGCGATGTCGTCTCGCGCGATCCGGACGGACGCGAGGCGCTGCGCGGCGGCCGCTACAGCATCAAAGGCTTCGGCATGAAGAACGGCATGGCGCGCGCCTACCGCACCTGGAAGACCGCCGAGGAAAAAGGCACGCTTCACGTCGAGTTGCTCGGCGAGAAACGTGTCAAAGAAGCCGGCGATCGGCTTTGCTACGTCGTACACCGCACGAAGTATGAAAAACCCGAAGAGGACGGCGTCGCAGACTGTGTCCTCTACGTTGATAAAGAAACATGGCTCCAGGTCGGCTCGGTGCTCAAAGACAAGGACGGCGACTTGATCGCCGAATACTACTTCCGCGACATCAAGCTCAATCCGAAATTCAAGCAGGATCAATTCAGCAAAGCCGCCCTCACGCCGCAACCATAAACGCAGGCACAACCCGCGGAGCCCAACGAGTAAGCGAGGGAGCGCAAACTCTATCCTTCGCTTACTCGGCGGGTTCCCAATTGCTTCCCGGACGACGCTTGACGCCGTTGGGTCCCGCTTCGTAAACTGCTTTGTAGCATTTACCACGTAGGCATTCTCGCCTTCGAGGAACGCATGGGCGCGCGGCGACAATTCCTGGCGCAGCTTCCACTGCTGCCGCGCGCCGTCTTCGTTCCCTACTCGTACGATCCCGGCTTTGGCTGACCGCGTTGCCACGCATCGGCGTGACCGGGCCTGATCGTTCTTCCGCGCGCTGTCGTCGGTTTCGCGTTCGTTGCGCGATGTCCCCATAAACGGCAGCGCCGCTCGTTCCGTTTGCTTGGTCGCGAGCCCTCCCGCAATCACCGCGTCGATTCGCACCGAGGACTTTTTTCCCAGGAATTCCTGCCATGACGTTCCGAACACCCCGCTGCTGCGTTGCGCTACTCGTGTGCGCGGTCGTGACGGCCCCGGCGTCGGCGGCCGACCGACCGCCGGCAAATCAGGCCTTGTTGCTGGTGCGGCTGCCCGCCGACGCGCAACTGACGATCGGCGTCAGTTCCACCGAACAGCGCGGCGCGGAACGGCTCTTCATCTCGCCCGCACTGCCCGACAAACGGCAATACGCCTACCAGCTCACCGCGATCTGGAACGTCGGGGCTCAGCGAAAAACGTTGATCCGGGAGGTCGTTGTCCGCGCCGGACAGCAATCGGTGGCGGACTTCTTGATGCCGGAAACGGCACAGCGCGGTTCCGATGCGCTGACGCTCGCCGCTGACACGCCAATGGCGCCGGTCGCCACGAAGCCGGCGGTGAGCGCCAAGAACGTAGATTCGGCACCGGCCCCGAGCAAGCTTCGCGCGCGAAGCTTCCTCTTCACCTACGGAGCAACCGTCACCGGCCTGGAAGCGGGCCAAACTGCCCGCGTTTGGCTGCCCGTACCCTCCGCAAATGAGGACCAGGACGTTGCCATCGAATCGAAAGAACTACCCGCCACCGGGAAAATCAATCGCGACGCGCAATACGGCAATCAAATCCTCTACGTCGAGGGCAAAGCCGGCGCGGACGGCACGATCCCCGTCAAAGTCGTCTACCGTGTGACCCGGCGCGAAGTGCAGGGGACCGCGAACCCGTCGAAGGAGGGCGCCGATCAGATCGCCCGCTTCTTGCAGGCCGATGCCAAGGTGCCGGTGGGCGGCAAAGCAATGACGTTAATCCAGGGCAAACGCTTGCCGAAAGATTCGCTCGCGGCGGCGCATGAACTCTATGATGTCGTGAACAAGCACATGCGCTACAGCAAGGACGGCGCCGGCTGGGGCCAGGGCGATTCCGATTGGGCGTGCGACAGCAAGTACGGCAACTGCTCCGATTTCCACAGCCTGTTCATTTCGCTCGCCCGCGCGGAAAAGATTCCCGCCAAGTTCGAGATCGGGTTCCCGCTCCCGGAAAAGCGCGGCCAGGGCGAAATCCCCGGTTATCACTGTTGGGCCAAGTTTTTCCTTGAAGGCAAGGGCTGGATTCCGGTCGATATTTCCGAGGCCAACAAGAATCCGAAGCTGACCGACTATTACTTCGGCAACCTAAACGAGGACCGCGTGGCGTTTAGCACCGGCCGCGATCTTGAATTGGCGCCGAAACAAGAGGGCGACAAGTTGAACTTTTTCATCTATCCGTACGTTGAAGTCGGCGGCAAGCCGTATCCGGCGGAGAAGATTCAGAAGAAGTTCGCCTTTCAGGACGTGAGCGCGAAGTGAGCAAAGCAGTTTACGTTCTGCGCCCGCACGACGCATGCGCGAAACGTAAACCCCGGTCGCAAGATGCCAGCGTGAAGATTCCCTAGGCCGAATTCGGCCATTGCGATAGACTGTCACGCACCCCGTTGGCGTGCAGGGAGGCACGTACATGCAAGGAGCGCATTGCGAGGCAGGTCCGCGTGTCGTGCTCGTTCACGACTGGCTCACGGGCATGCGGGGCGGCGAAAAGTGCCTGGAAGTGCTCTGCCGTCGCTGGCCGGACGCTCTACTCTATACCTTGCTGCACCATCGGGGCAGCGCGTCGCCTCCCATAGAACGGCTCGGACCGCGTACCAGTTTGCTTCAACATCTTCCTGCCGTTCACCGCTACTACCGCTACCTTCTGCCGCTGATGCCGGCCGCCGCCGCGGGGTGGTGTTTGCCGCGGTGCGATCTCGTTATCAGTCTGAGTCACTGCGTCGCCAAAGCGGTGCGTCCGCCGCGTGGCGTACCGCACGTCTGTTATTGCTTCACGCCGATGCGCTACGCGTGGCACATGCGGGAAGCGTACTTCCGATCCTCGGTACGACCCGTGCTCAAGGACCGGTTGCTCGATAGTCTGTTGACAGCCCTGCGTCACTGGGACCGGCAGACGGCGGTACGGGTCAGCCATTTCATCGCCATCAGTCAAACAGTGCGCCAGCGCATCGCCGAATGTTATGGGCGCGACAGCGCCGTGATTTATCCTCCCGTGGATACCGACTTCTACTGCCCCGCCGCCGTCGCGCGCGACGATTATTATTTGATCGTTTCGGCCTTCGCGCCTTACAAGCGGATTGATCTGGCGATCGATGCGTGCAAGCGCTTGCGTAAACCGTTGGTCATCATCGGCACGGGACAGAGCGCGAAACCGTTGCAAAGTCGCGCCGGTCCGACGGTGCGCTTTCTGGGATGGCAGCCCGATGAAGTGATTCGCGCTCATTTGCGCCGTTGTCGCGCGCTCCTCTTTCCCGGCGAAGAGGATTTCGGAATTGTTCCCGTGGAAGCGCAGGCGTGCGGCACGCCGGTGATTGCCTACGGTCGCGGCGGCGCGACGGAGACCGTTATTCCGCCGAGCAGCCGGCATGAGCCGACGGGCGTCTGGTTCGAAGAGCAATCCGTCGATTGCCTGAGCGAGGCGATATTGCGCTTGGAGCAGCGGATCGGCGACTTTGCCCCAAATTCCGCACGACGACAGGCGCTGCGCTTCGGAACCAAGCGGTTCGCGGCGGAATTGTTTGCCTACCTGGACGACGTCAATAAGCCGACACGAGAAGCACAACGGCGCGCGGCCTGATTTCGCCGACCCGCCGATGCGGTGCGTCAAGGGAAAGGGCCTCCCGTCGGGGAGGCCCCATTTTGTTGCTCGTTCGTTGTCGCGCCATTCAACTTATTCGCAGCAGCCGCCGTGGCCGCCCCGGCGATGGAACAGGCCGCTAAGCCGTCCGCCACGGTGATGGCCGCACGTTGACCCGCAGGAATCGCAGCACGCCGACGCGTAGCACGCGGTGGCCACGGGAACGCGTTCCGTCGTCTGATACGGCACCATCTCCGTGTACGTGACTTTTCGCTTCTCCTTAACGGGAACGACCTCGCACACCATCCGGCTGCCGGTTTTCTGCGTGGGCTGATAGGAGCAAACGTTGACCGTCACGTCGCGGGTGTGGGGCACGCACTCGCACACTTGGCGCACGCCCTGCCGCTGCTCGGGTTTATAGGTGCAGAAGTTGACGGTGACTTCGCGCGTTTGCGGGAGATACTCGCACACCGTGCGCACGCCTTGCCGCGGCTGCGGTTGGTAGGTGCAAACGTTGACCGTCACCTCGCGCGTGTGCGGTACGGCCTGGCACACACGGCGAACGCCTTGCCGTTGCTCCGCGCGATAGGTGCATACCGGGACCGTAACTTCAAACTGCTTCGGGACGCTCTCCAAGACGGTCTGCTGCACACGTTGCATTTCGCACACGCGCTGGCAGGTGTAGGCCGGTCCGCAGCCCGTGTCGCCGCCGCCGCAGCCGACGCCGCAGCCGTGATGGAACCGTCCGCCGAGCAGACGGTGTTTGTGGCCGCCGCAGCCGTTGTCGCAGCCGCCACAGCCCGTGTCGCACGCGACCAAGACGTTGTGGTAGACCGGCGCCATCGTCTCGACGACACGCGGCACGCACGTGTATTGCGTCACCATCCGCTTTTCCTGCGTCGTGACGGGGATCATTACCGTGTAGGTATAAGGCACGTCGCGGGATTCCATTGTGCAATACGTCTCGATCCGCTTTTCCGGGCGCGTCACCGGAACCATCTCCGTGTAGGTATACGGCACTTCGCGGGTTCGCGGCGTGTAGTACGTCTCGATCCGCTTTTCGGGCCGCGTCACCGGCACCATGACCGTATAGGAGTACGGCACGTCCCGTGTTTGCTGGGTGTAGAAAGTCTCGGTACGCTTCTCTTGCCGCGTCACCGGAACCATTTCGGTGTAGGTGAATTTCTCTTCGCGCTGGACGGTTTTGCAAACGGTGACTTCGATTTCGCGGGTGCGCGTCTCCGGACGATAAACCGTGACGGTGCGTTCGGTGAATTGCGGCGCGGGGGCGGGCGCCGGCGCCACGTTGACCGCGGCCATGGTCGCCGCGCAGCACGGCGCCGCGATGCCGCAGCCGCCGCAACAAGACGCCGCAGCGCTACAACCGGCGGCCACGCCGCATCCTCTCCGAAGCCCGTGCGCTTGGCCGGCATGGGTCCCCATCAGGACGCCAGCCGCCACCGCGATCCCCAGCAGCAGTTTCCTCATCATGTGTCGTCCCTCTTGATGCAAAGGATTGTGAAGTAGCACAATTCAGGCGAGATTCGCAAGCGGTCGCCGCACCGCAAAACTAACAAGGCGACCATAAATACCCCATTTTCTCATTTGCCTTACCATAAATAGCCTCATCTCCAGCAGCAGCAAGGTGATCTTCCGATCAGATACCGTGCCCTTTCCGCGGATCGGTGGGCCCGAGCAAAACTCAGGCCGAGCCACAACTTGAAGACCCATTTCTGTTCACGAACGGTGCGTCGTTTTCTTGGTTGCGGCGCGCGAGCGCGCGAACTAGATTGAACCCCATCCCCGATCCATCGCCGTCACTCCGTGGAAGGAGCATCCATGAATCGTCGCGAAGTCTTGTTCGGCGCCGGCGCCGCCGCAGCGATCGCCGGCCTCTCCCGATTCCCGCTCAGTTGGGCCGCCGCGGCCGACGCGCCCAAACGCCGCATCCTCATGTACACACGCTCGGAGGGCTTCGAGCATTCCGTCGTTCACCGCAACAGCGCCAACGAGCTGTCGATGGCGGAGAAAATCGTCACCGATCTCGGCGCCAAGCACGGCTTCGAGGTGAAGTGCGAAAAAGACGGCCGCGTTTTTGTGAACGACGACCTGAGCAAGTACGATGCGTTTCTCTTTGAGACGCAGGGGAACCTTGCCAGCGAGAAGAGTCGAGACGGAACGCCGCCCGTGCCGCCGGAGGGCAAGAAGAAGTTCCTCGAAGCCGTCGCATCCGGCAAAGGTTTCGTCGGCTGTCACTGCGCCAGCGATACCTATCACAGCAAGGGACCAAGCGACGCGAACCAACCCGCGGATCAGATCGACCCGTACATTGCGATGGTCGGCGGCGAGTTCATCGTTCACGGCGCGCAGATGAAGGCGAAATTGCAAACGATCGACCCGCACTTCCCCGGCCTCAAGGGAGTGGACCATCTCGAAGTGCAAGAAGAATGGTACGCCTTGAAGAACTTCGCCCCGGACCTGCACGTCATCCTGGCGATGGACACGAGCAGCATGCAGCAAACCGGCGGCAACTGGATGTATGGCCGGCCGAACTTCCCGCAGACCTGGGCCCACAAGCATGAAAAGGGCCGCGTGTTCTTCACGTCGTTCGGCCACCGCGAGGATGTGTGGACCAATCCGATCTTCCAACAGATTCTGCTCGGCGGCCTGTCGTGGGCGGTCGGCAACGTGGAAGCGGACATCACCCCCAACATCACCAAAGCGACGCCGCACGCGGCGGACGTACCCAAGAAGAAGTAATTGGCGAGCCCGAAGCGCAAAGCGGGGGCGGCGGTCCGCCCTCGTTTTGCGCTTCGGGCGCCCATCGAAATACCTTCACAAGGAGATTTGCATGGCTCGTTTTCTGGCGGCGTTTCTCGCGCTGGGCGGCTTTACACTGGCGACACTCCATGCCGACGGCAAGAAGGCCGATGACAGCGGCTTCGTTCAGCTCTTTAACGGCAAAGACCTCACGGGCTGGAAGTTGCCGGACAACCCGAATCCGGGCGCGTTCAAGGAGATAACCAAGAAGGAACACGACGGCAAGGTGATGGAGTACGACGGCGTGTTGAAGAAAGACGGCAAAGTTGTGCCGCTCTGGCGCGTCGAGGACGGCCTGCTCATTGGCAGCGGGCCATCCAGCCACCTCTTCAGCGAACGCGGCGACTATCAGAACTTTATCTTCCGCGTCGAAGCGCAAATCAACGATCACGGCAACAGCGGCCAATACTCGCGCACGCAGTTCGGCCCCGGTTTCCCAAAGGGGTATGAAGCCCAAATCAATTCCACGCACGGCGACAAGATTCGCACGGGCAGCCTCTATCCCTCCTTTCGGCAGCTTTCAGACGACGAGAAAAAGAAAATCCTCGTCTTCGATCAACTGCACAAGCCGGACGAGTGGTTTACGCAAGAAGTGACGTTCATCGGCAATCACATCACCATCAAGGTGAACGGCAAGACGACCGTGGACTACACGGATGAGAAAAACACGTTTCCAAAGGGGCATTTCGCTCTGCAAGGACACGACCCGGGGACCGTGGTGAAGTTCCGGAAGATTGAAGTAAAGGAATTGCCGTAGGCGAGTACCTTACGTTTCGCGCCCGCGCGGCGCTGCGGGCGCGAAACGTAAGCCTATTCAATTCGCCAGCGCCGCTCGGTAACAAAAGTCGAACAACAATTCCCATTCGCGCTGTTGAATTTGCCGGCAGAGCATTTCCGTCGGTGTGCCGCGGCCGATGCACGATTCGCACAGGTCGATAAACGCGAACGGATCCCACGATGGACGATCATTCATGAACTGAGCGTCCGGCGCGCCCGCGCGTAGCTCGGCAGCGGCCGCGCGCAACGGCTCGAATACGGGATGCTTTCCCACGCGGCGAAACCAGTACTTCGCGTTGCCGAAATCCGGCTCGCGGCGGTGCATCAAGCCGTGCCAGTAGCTGCTCGTCGGCGTCTCGATTTCCTGGCTGATCGCGTGCGAACGGTCGAGGAAGTCATGATAGAGCCAGAGACCTGCCAGACACGCGGCGGCCATGTCGCGATCGCGAACGGCGTGCGGTGCGAATGTGGTCTCGATGGTAAGCGCGTCGAGTTGTGCCCTCATCGCCTCGTTCGGCGTGCCGGGTCCGAGCGGCGCAAGACGATCCTCACGCAAAAGCGCCGCGATTGCGGGCGCATCGTTTGACGAACGCGCCATGGCCACACTCCCATCGAGCGGTCCAAGCGTCGGTTGCGCGGGACAGCCCGCATCCAAGTACGCCTGCAACATGATTTGTGCCGCAACCCGATCACGCCGCTCTTTTCGCCGTTTATGGGTCAGCCCGGCGTTCCATAGATGGCTTTCGGCCTCGACGCTCGTAAATCGCTCATCGCAAAACACGATCGGCAGCCCGGTGACTTCCGCGAGCCACGCTCCAAAGGCCCTTGCCTCTGTCGCCTTCTGACCTTCGCGGCCGCTCAAGTGAATCGGCAAGCCGACCACGAGTTGTGCGACTTCCTCGTCCGCCACCATCTTGCGGAAATACTCGGCGTCGTGGTCGCGTTTCTGACGCTTGTAAGTGGCCAACGGAAACGCGATCTTGCGATCCGGATCGCTGATCGCCAGCCCGACGCGGACGTGGCCGTAGTCCACTCCCAAGAGCCGCGTGCGGGCCGTCACAGGTATTTCTCCAGCCCCTTCTTCTTCAACTGCTCGACCAGTTGCTTCACCGTTCCCTCATCACGGCGGTCGGCGACCAGCGTCGCATCACCATCTTGGATGATGAGCAAGTTTTGCACGCCGACCGTGGCGATAAGATGGCCCGGGTCGCCGGCGATCACGCAACCCTTCGTGTTGATGCCGGTATGCGTGGCCAGCACCGTGTTGCCGTCGGCATCCTGCGGGTGCATGCGCTCGAGCGCCAGCCAACTGCCGACATCGTCCCACTGGAACGGCGCTTGCACGACCAGCACTTCCTTGGCGTGCTCCATGACGGCGTAGTCGATACTGATTTTGTCGAGCCCCTCGTACTCGCGGCGCAGGACGGCTTCGCGCTCCTTCGTGTTCCAGGCCTCGGCGATGCGTTGCACGGCGGCGAACAGCTTCGGCTGCCGTTCCTTCAGCGCGGCGAGGATGGTCGCCGCCTTCCAGACGAAAATGCCGCTGTTCCAGTAGAAGTCGCCGCCGGCGACGAATTGTTCCGCCACGTCGGGGCTCGGCTTCTCGCGGAACGCGAGCACCTGGAAAACACCGACGCCCTGGCGATGAGCCAACTCCGGGCCGCGCTGGATGTAGCCATAGCCCGTCGCCGGAAACGTCGGGCGGATACCGAACGTGATGAGTGCGTTGGGATGCTCCTCGCACATGCGTTCGGCGACATGGACGGCGCGGCGGAATTCTTGAGCCGGCTCGATGACGTGATCGGCGGGGCTGACGAGCATCACCGCGGACGGATCTTGTCGTGCGACGAGAGCCGCGCCGAGACCGATACATGCCGCGGTGTCGCGGCCGCACGGTTCGCCGACGATGTGATCGCCCGCCAAGGCCGGCAATTGCCGCGATGCTTCGTCCCGATGTGCGCCGGCGGTGACGATCCACGTGTGCTCCGGCGCCGCGGCGCCTTCGATGCGATCGACTGCCTGCTGCAACAGCGAACGGTCGCCGGTGAGCGTCAGAAACTGTTTCGGGCGCTGCGCACGGCTCCGCGGCCAAAACCGCGTGCCGCCGCCGCCGGCCATGATGACTGCGTGAAGCATGCGTGCCTCCTTGTCAAGGTGACAGGGTGACAGGGTGAACGAGCTGCTTCACCTTGTCACCCTGTCACCTTGTCACCCTGTCACCTTGTCACCCTGTCACCCTGTCACCGTGTCACCCTGTCACCCTGTCATGCAGATACAGCGGTCCGTCGACTCGCAAATACCGATCAACCTTGCCCGCCAGTTCCGCGGCATCCAGTGCGAACAAGGGGCTGATTTCCAACGGCACGCCGCGCGGCACGTTGACTTCGACTTTCGAAAGCCAAGCCGCCGCCAGGTCGCTAATCGCTTGCTCGACCACCGCCGGTGAATCGGCGCCGGTCGCGTTTTTCAAAGGCACGAACTCCTCGCGGCGGCTCGTCTCGACGACGGTCCAGCGGTCAGCCAAGGGCAGCACGTCGAAAATGAACATTTCAAACTTAAGGGCGTTTTCGTTCGCCGGTTGCACGCTCCGCCCGTTGTCGTCGTGGTAGGGTACCTTCTTGCGTGCCGTGTGAAAAGGCATCCGCTCGGGGCCGGTCGTCACGTGCTTCAGGAACGCCACGTCGAACAGATGAATCGCGGGGCTGCCGGCCCATAACCACAGCCGCCCCTCCGCGTCGGTTCGCCGAGCGAGGCTGTCCGGTAGGTCGGAGTATTCAATGATCGTACACCGGCCGTCCACCAGCACGAGGTTGCCGAGCCGGTCGTTCGGTCCCTCTTTCGGCACGATTTTGGAGGAAACCTCCGCACGGCGTGAAACGTGGTGTCCCAGAAAAAGCGGGTCGGCAACTTTGATGAGCGGATTGTCGACCTGGAAATAAAAGATGTGCCGAACGCCGCGCTGCTCCATGCGCGCGAGCAGACCGCTGTCGGCGAGGGCCGTCAATGTGCCGCCATGGCCGTTCGGGCTGGTGAAAACACGGCCGGGACCGTCCATGAGCAGCTTGCCGCTGGCGAGATCGAGCGCCGGCATCGTTCCTTGGCAAAAAAAGAATACGTCGTTCGCCGATAAGCCAAAATAACGCTGTTCGCGGAAGTACGCCACCGTTTCGTCATGTGTCGCCGGGCTGGTCATAATCAGCAACGGCACGTTCCGCCCGTAGCGCCGGCCGAGGGCAAGCACCTTTTCCGCGTGAATTTGAAAGAGACTCTTGCGCGAGACGGGGCCGATGGGATACATCCCCTTGGGATGCTCGAAACCGAGCCTGCTCCCCTGGCCGCCGGCGACGATGAGCACGGCGACCTCACCGCCGCGGAGCGCTTCTTCACCGGCGCGACGCAGTGCTGCGTCGGATTCATCGAGCGCATCGACCGGGATCGGCTGAATGCGGTCCGGCGACGGTACGGCGAAGGACTGGTCACGTTGCTCATAAAGTCGCGTGATTTGCGGGAAGTCGATTGGTTCCAATTGCTGCACCAAACCGCGACGCGCCGTCTCGTCGAGCGTTTCCCACCAGCGCACGACGTGTTCTTGACGATGCTCTTGCAGGCGCTGACGCAGCGGGGCGGGGACGGCGATCATGTCCAAACTCCAAAGATCGATCAAAAATCGAACCGCAGCCCGTCGTAGGCGAGAGCGACACGGGGCGGCAGTTTGCGATTGACCTCCTCGTGATCGAGGTCGTGACTCATGTGCGTGAAATAAGTCTGCTGCGGCCGCAATCGTTCAACGACTTCCAGGGCTTCGTTAATGCTGAAGTGGCCCGGATGCGGTTTGTAGCGAAGCGCGTCCAGCACGAGGACGCGCAGGCCTTCCAAGAGCGGCCAGCTCTGTGTTGGAATCTCGTTCACGTCCGTGCAATAAGCGACGTCGTCGATGCGGAAGCCGAGCACGTTGAAATGGGCGTGGTGCAGCGGAATCGGCGTGACGCGCTGGCCGAGCACCGTGAACGTCTCCGCGCCGATGCGATGAAAAATCAGCTTCGGCAGATAGCCCGGCGCTACTTGTTCGTTGCCCGGCTGGAACGCGTAGGAAAACGTGTCAACAATCTTGCGCTCCATCTCCATCGTGCAGTAGAGCGGCACCGGCCCGCCGAGCTGTTTTGGGAACGGCCGCACGTCATCGAGGCCGAACAGGTGATCGGCGTGATAGTGCGTGAACAGCACGGCGTGAACGAGCGGCACTTTTTCGCGGAGCAGTTGCAAGCGCAACTCCGGCGGCGTGTCGATCAGGAGGTTGCCTTGCGGCGCGCGGATCAGGGCAGCACAGCGGTAGCGATTGTTCTTCGGATTCGTGGAAGTGCAGACGGCGCACGCGCAGCCGACCATCGGCACGCCCACCGACGTGCCGGTGCCGAGAAACGTGAAGCTGCGGGTGGCGACCATGATGTTCCTAGCCGACAAGACGATTGGCCGCGATTATCTTAGGCGAGCCGCAGGCGAGAATTTACCCGGTCCTCGCGGAGCCAGGGCTCCACATTGGTAGCGCCGCGCTCCGCGAGGCTGGACGGGAGGTAGATTATGTCCGGCCGCTCGCCATAACCACCGTTAACCACCGCAAAATCGAATTCTCCCAAAACGGTGGTTATCGCGCAAGCCGTAGTGTACGAATAGGTTACGGCATGTATTTTCGTTGTTCGGCGGCGACCACCCCAATTTAAGACACTTAAGTCCTTAGTGCGGCGGCAGTTGGAAAATTGGGTAGAGAAAACACGGTCAGCGGCTGAGCGCATCGGAATGTGTCGCCCTGCTGCGCCGCGAAGAAACGAGCACGACGCAGCTGCGCGCAGCATCAATCGCCGGATTGCCGGTTTTTGCCGGTTTGCCAAGCGGCAATCTACCCGTTGTCGCTTTCTGGACGGGAGTTGCGTTCTGGTCGCCATTATCGCACCGACAAGGTAGCTTATTCACCAGTTCGTCGTCGCGTTTCTTGTGGATCTGTGATGGCGCGAGGACGAAACCGCAACCATTAAGTGTACTGACGTATCGTATCGGCGTCAAGATCAGCCTGGGGACAAGTTCCGCGGGAAGGGGAGTGACGGACGAAACCAGCGGCTATTACGATGAGTTCGATGCAAGCCCACGCGGCCACGATGTAAAGAAGCACTGGGACGACGTACGGAGGCGAGCGGCAGGCGAGGAATTACTGGCCCTCGCGGCGGCCGAAGCGATAGCGACTCGTCGTCGTACAACCCAGGGATAAAGCGTGGCCAACCCCAACGCTCGGTCACGCCGGTGACGCCGTATGCGCACGGAATGGCGCGCTGAATGTCAGTTTTTAGGCAGCTTTAGCCTTCGCCAGGGCCTTCGACACCTCCGGTGTACTTCTCGTAATCGTCCAGCCTGTCACGCAGCGGCTCCTCCGTTTCGAGAGGCAAATCGTGGCCGGCGAGCACGACCTGCTTGTAGCCGCCCTTGGCGCGGAAGTAGACGATCAGGAGCAAGAAGCCAAGGGCCATCGCGGCGGGCACGGCGGCGGTCCACGTTAGCGCGGTCTTGCCGCCATAAAGCCGGGCTTCCTTAATGGGCGGGAAGTCGTTGGCAGCGTTCGGCAGCCCATGGCTCTCCCACCACTTTTCCCGCTTCTCCAACTCCTCGTCACTGCGCTTCTCCTTGACGAGCAGCTCAATGTCCTTTTGCAATTGCAGTTTCTTCTGGTCCGCGGTGAGTTTTTCGCCGGCCGTCTCCTGCGCCTCGATGGCCTCGTAGTTCTCAAGGACGCCGACCTTGCCGTTGTCGAGGCCGGCGATCTTCGGCAGACCGGGCAGCGGCGCCTGAGGCTCCGACACCTTGTAGCGTTCATACGTTGACGGAGATTTCTCCTCGAGCTGCGTCGTCGCCGCCAGGTCTTGTTCATAGCCAATGCACGGGCCGCCCAGGAAACCGGCGGACAACATGCCGATGCCGCCGCTCAAGCCCAACGCCAGCGCGCCGGCTTTCGGAAACCGCTCCGAAATCACACCGAGCATCGTCGGCCAGTAAAACGTCTTGCCGATGCCGTAAACTGTGACCGCCGCCAGCCAGAGGATCGCCGTATTCATGATCGGCAGGCCCAGAAGCACGAGACCCGCTGTGCCGAGCACGGCGCTGACGAACAAAAGGCCCAGCGGCGAAATCATGTGGACGATCGGGCCGGCGAAGAACCGCAGCGTAAACATCAGGACGTTGGTCCAGATGAAGGCGATGAGCGCCAGGTCCTTGTTCTCCAACACCGTGTTGGTGATGTTCACGATCCAGCTATCGGTGCCTAGTTCCACGTAGCCAATGAGGGCGTGGAGGAAGAATAGGAACAGGAGCACGGGTGCGAATAGAGACGCAAACATGGTGCCCATGGAGACGCCGGACACCCGTGCCTCGGATTTCGGGAATGGCCGACCCACCATCAAGATGCCATAAAGGAGCATCGGCGCCAGGAGAATGCCCCACTTGATCTGCCAGCCGACGCCGGGGATCTTGTTCAAGCCCAGGGCGACGAGCGCGCCAAGCACGAGCCCACCCGGCCAGCCGGCGTGCAGGATATTCAGCCAGTGCGTCTTATTCTTGGGAAACAAGCTTGCGGTCAGCGGATTGATGACGGCCTCACAGGTGCCGTTGCCCAACGAAAAAGCCCACGCCCCGAGATATAAACAATAAAAGGCGGCGTCCTTGCCATGCGGTTGGAAGTAGTGGAAGGCAAAAGGCGCGGCCAAGGTCAATACCACCGACAAGGCGTGGAACAGGAAAGCGATGATCATCAGCCAACCATAGCCGATAAGGTCCGCGAAGAAGCTGAAGAAGATGATGGTGATTCCGAATCCAGCCAATCCTTGGCCGGTGATGATGCCTAGGTCCGTTTGCGTGAAGCCAAACTGGTGCCCCCAGTCCGCGAGGATATCGCCGCGAATGGAAAACCCCATCCCCGCCGCGATCAGCGTCAGGAAACTGGCCCAGAAAAGCACCATGTTGTTTTTGCTGTTCATCCGCAACCATCTCCCGCCGTGAGTGCCTGCACCGTGGAGAAGACTTCGCGCGCATCATCGCCCGAACCGCTGGAGAGCACGGGCAGGCGACCGCATCGAAGGTCAATAGCCGTAAAGACTTGTCCTTGGTATCATCTCGGAACCGTGAAGTCAAACACTTGCCTCTCGAAATTCCGCGTCGCATGGCGTTGACCTTTCCCTGCTCCTGCTGCCGCGCCCTCCTGCGCGCGCCCGAACGCCTGGCGGGCCAACGCTTGCCGTGCCCGCGGTGCGCCGCGGCGGTTGTCGCGCCGGCGTACACGGCAGCGGCGGTCGCGGAACAGGAGCCGCTGTTCGCGGTGCTCGAAGACGAGGAATTGACGACTTGCGCCGCCTGTGCCCGGCGGATCGCGGTGAGCGATACGGTTTGTCCCTATTGCGGCATTGGGACGGGAAGCGAGCCTTCCGGGCGGCCGCGCTTTGTCGCGTGTCCGCAGTGTGGAGCGACCGGGGCCACGCGCGTGGTGTGGACGTTATGGGGCAGCTTTTACGGCACGGCGCTCTTTCATCACGTCCGCTGCCCGGCGTGCGAGTATTGCTACAACGGCAAGACGGGGAACTCGAATCTTATCCCCGCGATCGTCTTCGTGACGGTGCCGGCGCTCCTCATCGCGGCGATTTTGTGGGGCTTGTTCTCTTGGGTGGGATTCCTGGCGCGGCAACCGTGAATACGCCTTCCTTGTTTGCGTTTCACGCTCGCCGCATTACGCCACCGGCGCTGTCCCGCGGGCGAAACGTAAACAAGCGCGTCAACTCCGTTCGCGCGCGATCAACCGTTGAAAAGCGTCGCGCGTTTGCGATGTGCGCTGTTCCAATTCTTTTTGAAAGCGCAGTCCCGCGCTCATCTCGGCGGTCGCCTCGCAGCCCATGCGCCGCGCGAGTTTCTCGAGATCTTCCGGCGCTTCGGGCAATTCGTCGAGCGAGCGATTGTGGACGATGCGCAGCCGGCTCTCCACCTGGCGGAGAAAATCGTAGCTGGAGCGGAGAATGCCGTAATCGTCGGCAGGGAGAAGCTGCTTTTGCCGCAGCGTTTCCAAGCCTTTCCACGTATTGCCGGTGCGCAGCTCCGGCAAGTCGCGGCCGTATTTCAATTGGAATAGCTGCACGAGAAACTCGACATCCACGATGCCGCCGAACCGGCGCTTCAGATTCCGGTCGCTCCGGCTCGCTTCCAAGCGTTCGCGCATGTTGCGAATGTCGTCGGCAAGCTCCGGCCGCCACGCGAATTCGTACGCACCGTGGCGCACGACCTCCATCACCTCGGTCCCAAAGGCCGCGTCGCCGAGAACCACGCGCGCCCGCGTCAATGCCTGGCGCTCCCAGAGCTGGGCGCCGCCCTCCTCGTAATAGCGGCGAAACTCGGCCAGCGGAATGACCAAGCTGCCCGAGCGCCCCGTCGGCCGCAGGCGCATGTCCACTTGATAGAGCTGGCCCATCGGCCCGTGAAAGCTCGCTGCCTTGATGATGCGCTGCGCGAACTCCGTGAAATAATGGAAGTTATCCGTCAGCTCGACGCGCTCGAAGCGCGTGGCGCCGGCGGGCGGTCCCGTGCGGCCGTCCCCCTCGTAAATCAGAATCAAGTCGAGATCGCTGTGATAGCTCAGCTCGCGGCCGCCGAGCTTGCCGAGACCAAGAATGACGTAGCGGCTGGCTTCGCCCGCCCGCGGCCCTTCGGCCAGATACGGCGTGCCGAACCGCTTCGCCAGCGGCGTTTCCTGCAACGCCGCAAGCTGGAGCAGAATCACCTCGGCGAGATCGCTCAGCGCGGCGGTGGTTGCCTGAATCGTGTCCTTGTTCAGGATGTCGCGCACGCCGATGCGGAGCAGCTCCTTGTCCTGAAAACTGTGCAGGATGGGATCGGGATCGGTCGCCCCGCGGCACAGCTCGGTCAGCTCCGCGCGCAAGTCGGTCATGGTCCGCGGCTGGTTCAAAACGAGGCTGTCAAGCAATTCGTCGATCATACCGGGGTTGTTGATCAGAATCTCCGAGAGAAATTGGCTCGACGCGCAGAGATCGACGTACAGTTTGAGACTCGGCGGGTTGAAGCTGAACAGCTCCCACAAGACCGCCTTGGCGCCAAGCGATGCGGTGACTTTTTCGAGGTTTACCAGGGCCATGTCCGGGTCAGGCGTCTCGGCGAGGGCGCGGAGCAGTTGCGGCGCGATGCTCGCGAGAAAATGGCGGCACCGCCGCGCCGACAGGAACGGCACCGACTCCTGCGCGAGCTGGACGAGATTCTGATAGGCGGCAAGCGGATCGCGGAAGGGATAACGCCCGAGGACCGCGACGATCGTCTCGGAGTCGGGTTGGGTATCGAGAAGCAAATCCGATTCCGGCTCCGCCGCGCTCGTTTCGCCTTCAAACGTTTGATGAAGCAAGTGATCGAGAATCTTGCGATCGAGGTTGGTTTTTTCGCGATAGTCGTTCAGAAAACGGGCCCGCGGTTCGGCCTCGGAATGATGGACGCCGGCTTCGCTTGGACCGTTGACGCCGTAACCCATGCGTAGCGCCAGCTTGCGCAGCTCATCGTCCCCGTCGGGCAGCCGGTGCGTTTGCAGATCGAAGAGCAACTGCAAGCGATGCTCGGTCTTCCGCAAGAAGCGATAGGCGTCATCCAGGATTTGATACTCCTGGTCGGTCAAACAGCCTGCCTCTTCGAGCGCCTGCATGGCGAGAAGCGTGTTGCGTTGGCGGACATCGGGCAGGTCGCCGCCGTTCAGCAGTTGCAGAAACTGAATGGTGAACTCAATGTCGCGAATGCCGCCGCGACCCGTTTTGACGTCAATGTCCCCGCCGCCGGAGCGTGCCGCCTTCTTCTCGATTTGACGCTTTAACGCCTTGATGCCGTTGATTTCGGCGAAGCTCAGGTACTTGCGGTAGACAAACGGCTCGATGCCGGTGAGAAACGCCCTTCCTAAGGAAAGATCACCCGCGACCGGACGCACCTTGATGAGCGCCTGGCGTTCCCACGTGCGGCCGAGCGTGTCGTAATACTGAAACGTGCTGGCGAGCGACCGCGCCAAGGGACCGCGTTGCCCTTCCGGCCGGAGGCGCAGATCGACACGGTAGGCGTAGCCGCGCTCGGTGTGCGCCGTGAGCAAGCGGACGACTTCGCCGACGACGCGCGCGAAGAATTCGCCGTTGTCGAGCGTGGTGACGCGCCGGCCATGCGTGGCGCCTTCTTCGTCGTAGAGGAACATCAAGTCGATGTCGCTGCTGTAATTCAACTCCTCGCCGCCGTGCTTGCCGAACGCCATAATCACGCACCGCGCCGGCTTGCCGGACGCCGTCATGGGCTGCCCGAAGCGTTCGCCCATTTGCCGCAATGCGGCCGCGAGCGCGACCTCCAAAGCAGCGTCGGCGACATGCGAAATGTCGCGCGTGACTTCTTCCAAGGGCCGATCGCGGATGATGTCGTTCGTGCCGATACGCAGGATTTGCCGCTGGCGGAAACGGCGGAACGCCCGCAGCACCGCGGAATCCTCGAACGCTGCATCGACGTCCGCCTGAAGCTGCTTTTGTAATTCCTCGCGACTCGGGCTGCGGCGCAACGGCACGCGCAGCATGGGCAGGTAGTCAGGATTCGCGATGAGCAGGTCGCTGAAGAACTGGCTGGTGCTGAAGAGCTGCACCATGATTTCGAGCGTGCGCGCCCGGCCTTCCAAAAGGTTCGGCAATTGCTGCTGCGCGGCGGGGTTGGCGAGAAAGCGCTCCAGACTGTTGAGCGCCATGTCGGGGGCCGGGCAGCGCGGCAGAAAGCGTGCGAGCGGCTGGGTCAATTCGCGAAGCGCGTCGAGACCGACGGCCTCCGCGAGTCGCGCTAGATTGTGGCCGCCACGTTCGAGATCGTGCAGCCCCCAGGAATGCAAAACGGAACGCGAGGCGTCGGGGGATTCGAGACAGGAGCGGAGTTGGTCGGCGTGCATGGCGGCGGCATTTCGCCAGAAGACACCTAGGGCAAATCGAATGCGGCGCTGATTGCAGCTTTCACCGCTCCCCACTTGCTGGGATGAATGGCGCCAATTCTCTTGACGAGCCACTTCTTGCGAACGGTATTGATTGAGTCAAAGTTAGCTACGCAAATCGTGAAAACGCCATCTTCGGCGGGTGTGAGCAACACTTCGAACGGCCGATTGCGAACATTCGATGTGCAATATTCAACCGTGATCTCCTGTCGCGCGCTCGGCATGCTGTCGCGCGAGAGAATGAGCACGGGGTGTTTCCCAACCGGCGCCGGAATCGCCGCGTCCCATATTTCGCCGTGTCTCACGTCGACGCCCCCGGATCCGCTTTTGCCGTGCGCTGAAATTCCGCTTCCCAGAATGGCGCATCATCATACTCGTTCGGGTGATCACGATACCATTGCTCAAGCTCGTCTTTGTGCGCCCGTTCCCACTCCCTGGCTTCACCGACGCGCACGTAGCCTTCGCACAGCCGCTGAATGATTTGTTGCACCGACAGACCAATGTCATGATGGGATTTCAACCGCTCCATCTCCGCCGCCAATACAGCGGGAAGCTGGATTGTAACCGTGCCGGGATCCATGTCAGCCATAATCTGTCTCCTTCGCCGCCAGTCTACAAGAGAGTCAGGCCAATACGAACGCTCCGTTCCGGGGCAAGGCGCTCAGGGCCTTCCGTCACGTCTGTGCGACACAAGCCAGTCTCGCCGATTTGTTCCTTGGTCACGACCGTTCCGAACAACGTAAACGCCGTCGCCTCCTCCACCGTCACCGTCACAGTCTGCCCGGTCAGCCGTTCGTTGCCGTCGAAGACGACGATGTGGTCGGTGGGCGTGCGGCCCGTAAGCTGCACGGGACCCGATGAATTGGGCCGGGCGCTCAATTTCTCGAACGTCTTGCTACGGCCTTCGACGAGCACCTCGACCGCTTCCCCGACTTTCGCGCGGTGATCGGCGAGGCTTACCTGGTTTTGGATCGCGAGCAGGTCGTTGTTGCGACGCTTTTTGACTTCCTCGGGCACGTCGTCGGGATACAATTCGTCCGCCTTGGTGCCGGGCCGCGGGCTGTATTTGAAGATGAAGCTGTTCTTGAAACCCGATTCGCGGACCATGGCGCACGTTTTCTGAAACGCTTCTTCCGTCTCGCCACAAAACCCGACAATGAAATCGCTGCTGATCGCGACGCCGGGGACGCGTTCGCGGCAGCGGTGCAGCATGTCGCGATAATATTCGACCGTGTAGAGGCGTTTCATCCGCTTGAGCACGTCGTTGTCGCCGTGCTGCGCGGGGACGTGCAGGTACGGGCAGACTTTGGGCAGTGTGCGGACGGCGTCGAGGAGGTCGTCGGTCATGTCCTTCGGGAAGTTGGTAATGAACTTAATCCGCTCGATGCCGGCGGTCGCGTGAATCCGGGCGAGCAAGTCAGAAAGCCGGAAGCGCCGGCCGTCGCCCACGTCATACTTGTAGCTATTGACCGTTTGACCGAGCAAGCAGATTTCCTTGCACCCTTCCGCCGCGAGTTGACGGACTTCGGCGGCAATGTGCTCGGGATGCCGGCTCTGCTCCGGGCCGCGGACGCTGGGCACGATACAATACGTGCAAAACTTGTCGCAGCCGATCATGATGCGGACGTAGGCCTGGAACGGCGACGGCCGCATCGACGGATCGCGCAGCGGATCGTAACTCTCGAAGCTCGACTCGACCTCGTGTCGCGACGCCTCGTTGCGCGCCAGGCTGAGGGCGAGCTGCGGCGCGCCGGTTTTTTCGACTTCCGCGATCAATTCGGGCAAGCGTGCGAGCTGGCCGGTGCCGCAGACGATGTCGACGTGCGGCGCGCGCTTGCGGATGATTTCCTGATCCTTCTGCGCCATGCAACCGAGCACGCCGATGACCTTTTCGGGGTAACGGCGTTTGTGCGACCGCAAACGGCCAAGGGCGCTGTAGATTTTGTCCTCGGCATGCTGGCGGACGCTGCACGTGTTGAACAGAATCACGTCGGCGTCGGTCGCCTCGTGCGTCAACTCAAAGCCTTGCCGCCGTAGACTGCCGACGACGAGCTCGCTGTCGAGCACGTTCATCTGGCAGCCGACGGTTTCGATGTAGAGCTTCTTTGCCATAGGTGGGATTCTAACCGATCGAGAGAGACGCGGGGAGCCGAACCGCCGGTCAAGCCGCCGGTGGACCAAAGCGGTCGCCGGTCTGCATGGCGCGTCCGCGGAGAAACTCCCCGGCGCTCATCCTTCGTTTGCCGGCGGGCTGGAGTTCGAGGATTTGAACGGCGCCTTCTCCGGCGACGACGTGCAAGGCGCCAAGATCCGGGGCGGCAACAAGATCGCCGGCCTCACGTCCCGCCGCAACAATGGGATGAGTGGTCGCTTTCGCAATGATGACGCGCTGCGGCGGCTGTCCGCCGCGGTGCAGAAACGTGTAGGCGGTCGGCCACGGTTGCATGGCGCGGATGTGGTTGCAGATTTGCACGGCGGTACGCGACCAGTCGATTCGCCCGTGCTCCTTGGTCAGCTTCGGGGCTTTGGTGGCTTGCGCTTTGTCTTGGGGACGACCGGACGCCGTGCCGCCGGCGATCGGATTGATGACCCGGAGCGCGAGTTGAGCGCCGAGCGGGGCGAGTCGTGCCTCCAGCTCCCCCGCGGTTTCTTCGGGGCCGATGTCGAGCGCTTCCTGCGCGAGCATGTCGCCCGCGTCGAGGCCGACGGACATTTTGATGATGGTCACGCCGGTTTGTTTTTCGCCCTGGTAGATTGCCCAAGCGATCGGCGCGGCGCCACGGTATTTCGGGAGCAAGGATGCGTGGACGTTGATGCCGCCGTGGGTCGGCACCGCGAGGACTTCCTTTGACAGGATTTGACCGTAGGCGGCGACAACGAGCAGATCGGGCTGCAGCGCCCGCAAGCCGGCGACACCTTCCGGCGCGTTGATGCTCTCCGGCTGAATGACCGGAATGCCGCGCTCGACCGCGATGTTTTTCATGCCGCGGCCGGTCTGCCGCGTCGAGCCGCGCTCCTGTCCGATAACACGGTCCGGCTGCGTGACGAGCCCGACGACGGAATGCGGCCCGTTGAGGATTGCCTCAAAGGTCGGCTCCGCGAACGTGCCGGTGCCCATCATGACGAGCCGCATGGATTCTTCCACCAAGTTTAGCCGCCCGTCTCGGACGGGCGCGTACGCATGACATTACATTACTCAAAGCGCCCGTCCGCGACGGGCGGCTAAACGGATGGGCGGCTAAACTACGCTTGCCCTTCGAGTTCTTTGAGCAGTTTTTCGATCTCCGCATCGGGCGGAATATGGCCCTTTTCCTGAGCTTTCTTGTATTCGCGCACGAACTCTTTCAACGTCGACCGGCTGGCGATCTTGCCGATGGGGCCGACTTTGTCGATGTAGAGGTCGCCGTGCAAATGGTCGATCTCGTGCTGGAAGACGCGGGCACGTATATCAACGGCGTCAAGGGTCACCGCTTCGCCCTTCAAGGTGTACGCCTGCATCTGGACCGACTTTGCCCGCCGCACTTTCAAATAGAGGCCGGGAAAACTCAAACAGCCTTCCTCGCCTTCTTGGCTGCCCTTGCGCTCGACGATCACGGGATTGATGTAGACCTCTTCCTGATCTTTCTGCTCCGGGTCGGCGGCCGGATTCGTGATGAAAAACTGGAACGGCAAGCCGACTTGCGGCGCGGCGAGGCCGAGCCCTTTCGACTCGTACATCAGGTCGAACATCAAGCGGACGTAATCTTCCACCTTCTTATCGATGGCTTTGAGCGGAACGGCCTTGTGGCGCAAAGAAGGATGCGGATATTGAACGATCTTCATTCGGGGTACCGTATCGGGGTAAGCTTCGCACTCAACTCATTATAAGGCGACCCGAATGGCGCGCAAAGAAAACCGCCGGTCGCGGTTTGGCGTTCGACGCGTTGCGCGAAGGCCAAACCGCGACCGGCGGTGCATGAGACCTGATCACTCTTTCTTAGAAAAATACGAGCGCATGCCTTTGAACTTCTCGAACTTCTCCTTGGGCAACAGGAACAACTGACCCGGCATCTTACTGGTCGTTGCGTAGTAGTTCTTGCCGTCGGCGTCGAGGCCGCCGATGATTACCGTCGTTGGCTCCTTTTCGTTTTTGACGGTGAGCGTCACCTCGAGCGCCCCGGCTTTCAGGTCGAGTTCGTGTTCCGGTTTGGCGCCCGGCTTCTCGGCGACGAATTTGGTCGCTTTCAAGCCGTCCATCGCGGCGAGAAGCTCGGCCGCCTTCTTGTCGTCGAGCTTGAAGTTGGCGGGCGTCTTCGCGGCCCACTGGCCCATTTTGTATTCCATTTCCAACGACAACGGCTCGCCGGCGCTGTCGTGCCAGCCGGTGATCTTCATGCCTTCGACCTTGCCGAGATCCATGCTCAGGACGGTTGGATCTTGCAAGTCGCTGCTGAGGGCGTTGAGGACGCCCTTCGCGACAATGAACACGATGTCACGCTGATTCTGACGCGCATAGACGCCGGTCTTGTCGTCGGTTTCCTTGCCGAACGAATAAACCCAATCCTCCGGCTTGTCGCCCTTTTTGAGCGTGAGCGTGACTTTCACTGCCGGCGACTTGAGCCCGTATTTGGCGTCGAGGTCGGCGTCGCTCGGCTTCTCGGCGACCAGGCGCGTGGCTTGAAGAAAGCGCAACGTACTGACGATGTTCTCGATGTTGAACTCGCTCGCGGTCCGACCGGCCAGGCTGGCCGGCTGCTTGAGCTTCCATGTCTTCTTGCCGTCTTTCGTTTCCTTCTCCGCCTCGTAAACGCCATCGGCGCGGTTCACCGTTAGCTTGGCGACCTCGGTATTGGCGTCAAACTGCGGCAAGGAGCGATCCATGTACGTGAGCGGACCGTCGGAGACGTGCGTCAGCAGAGCGTCCGACACCGCGACGATCAGCGACTCCTCGCCTGACTCGCGCTTCAGGTAAACGATGCCGCGGCTCGCCTCGCGCTTGCCGAATGAGAGCTTCACCGTCGGCTTGTCGCTCTTCAACTTCGGCTGGTCGTCCTTCTTTTCCTCTTTCTTCTCGTCCTTCTTGTCGCCGTTTTTCTTGTCGTCTTTTTTCTCGTCGGGCTTGTCGGCGTCCTTCTTCTCGTCTTTTTTCTCTTCTTTGGCGATGCCATCCTGCCAGATCGAAACGACGACACTTGGATTGGCGAGGCCAAGGTCGGCTTCCGTTACTTTCGGGTCGGGAAATTCCTTGATTTGCCGTTTGGCGGCGACGGCGTTCAAAAGAGCCTCGACCGCTGCCGAATCGGCTTTCTGCCCGGCGGCGTTATCCGCGAACATCTTCCATTGGAAATCGACTTTTCGGAACTTGAGCGCCGGCCCGGTTGCCGGTTTGATGTCCACGGCGTCGGCGCGCGCTTGATCGAGATGAACGAGATCGCGGTCGCGGAATGCGCCCGGATTGTCGAGCAACTTCGATACGGCTTCGACGTTTTTGGCGTCGATCAGCACGACGTTTTTCTCATCCTCCAAGCGGGCAAAGACTTTGTCCGGCTTGTCGGGCGACTTCTTGCCAACGAGGAGCGTTTGCTGCACCGCTGGCTTCTTATCGTTGCCGAAGCCGGAGGCATTGCGTTTCACTTCGATCCGAGGTCCGTCGTGCTTGTCGGCTTCAAGGCCATACTTAGCGAGATCGCTGACGTCGTCGGCCACGAAATCGTCTGCCGAAGCGACGCGAAGTTGAGCCGCGGTTTCCAAGGTGCTGCGGATGCCGCTCGTGGTCTTGGCGGGGTTCGGTCCCGTACCGGGCGGCTCGCCTTCGTAGTCAGCGCCGCCGTAGCCGGCGGGCTCCTTGAATTTCCACTGGCCGTCGGCAGTCTTCTCGACCGCCACCTGCGGATGCTTGCTGTCCTTGAGCGCTAGATATTGGATGTCGAACGCGCTCTCCGCGAGAAGATCTTTCGCGCGAAAATCCTTAACCGGTTTGAAAACACCGTCGAGATCGCTGCGGTTGATCGCCATCGGCTCGTTGCGGTCGGACGAGCTGACGTAAACGACGGCGCCGGTCTTGTCGCCGCTCTGGTCGCCGAGGTTCAACTTCCATTCCCGCTCGTCGCCCTTCTTGAGCGTAATCACGGCGGCCGGCTCTTCCAGGCCCCACTGTTTTAGGCTCGGCGTGACGTCGCGCTTCTCGTTTTTCTTCGCGCCCAGCACTTCGCTGACGATCTGATTGGCCGCCCATTGATCGACGCGGAAATGGTGCGGGGAGGTCATCTGCCAGCGCTGGTCGGCGTCGCGCTCAAAGACGAGCTTCTCGGCGTTGGGCCGGGTGCGCTCGATCTCAATCTGCGTGACATCCTTGGCCTCGACCGGATTCGCCGGGTCGTGCAACGTCGGCAACACGTAGGCGGTGTCGATCGACTTGGTCGGTTCGAGCCAGAGAATCAGGCCGAACACGCCGATCATGAGGAGGAAGACGCCGAACAGGATGTATGTCGTTTTGAAGCTCATGGCGGTTAAACCTTGCTCGGAAGCCCGAAGCGCAAAGCGAGGGGCCCCATTCGAAATCACTTAGCGGCGGCGGACGACCCAAACGCCGAGGCCGAGGCCGACGATGCCGAGCAGCATGAGCGGACCGGGCACCCAGAAGAGGCGTGACGCTACGTCGGGATCGACCTTCAACTCGAACACCTTTCGCTCTTTCGCCTCGGCGACCTGGCCGAGACTCGGTCGCTCCCGCAGCCAGGCGAGCGCGCCGGTGAAAAGTTCGGAGTTATCGCGGCCGCGCTCGCTGCCAATGGCGCGGTTGCTGACCCACCCGGCGTCGCCAAACACGACCATGCGCGGCTGCTGGTCCTTCCCTGGTTGACGCATGAATGCGTGCGGGTCGTTCGCATCGGGGGCCGACGGCTCGCCGACGGTGACGGCGATCGAAAGCGGCTCCGGGCTGATGCGCGCCCGCAGTTTGTCGCGATTTTCCGGCTTCAGCAACTCGGCGACCTGGGCAGTCGGGCTGGCACGCAGGTTCGTCTCCGTCCACACGCCAAGTTGGCCGGGGACGAGAAGCAGCGGCTCGGCGACGAAGCGCCCCGGCCCTTGCGGACCGGCCGGGCTCGGCTTTACGGTGCGCACGTCGTTGAAGTAGAACTGATACTGCGTTTGCTCGTTGTTGAACGCCTTGGCCGCCGGATTGTTGCTGGTCGGATTCGTAACCGCGAACACGTCTAGATTGCCGCGGCCCTGGACGCATACGATGTGATCGCTGCCAACCTGCACGCTATACTCCGCCAGCAGCGGCTCCAGGCCCGTCTTGACCATCTCTCCTTCCGGCGTCGTCACCACGTCGAGGAGGACGATCAGCTTCCCTTTTTTCTTGGAGTCGCCCGTGCCGTTCACGTACGAGCGAAGCGCATTGATGGCCGGCTCGGAAAGCGGCGTCGTCGGGCGGGCAATGACGATAACGGCGGCGTCGGGCGGAATGGCCGCACTTTCCGGACCGAATTTGAGTTCCTTGACCTCGTAGTTGCTGCGCTGGAGTTGGTCCTTGAGCCGGCCGATGCCGCGCTCCGGGGTCGACGAGTCGTTCATGTCCAGTTCGCCGTTGCCCTGCGTGAAGTAGATGACCGACTTCGTTTTGCCCTCGGTGAGATAGTTCAATTTCGTGATGAGGGCATCCTCTCCCTTGAACAGAAACTTGGATTGGCTGCCGCCGCTACGATCGGGCTCCTGGCTGAACATGTCGGTCATCTTCACGAACTCGTACGAGACGTTTGGGTCCGTCCCGTAGACCAGGAGGAGACCGGGCTCGTCCGACGGCAGCGCGAAATCCTTCGCCACTTTACGCAGTTCATCGGATACCCTACGCAGCTCGTCGCGGTCGAGATCCGGCGAAAAGCTCTTCACTTCAAAATTGCGCGGGTCATGGACGACGCTCGCGCAGTTGCTGAGCAGCGTGTTCACCTCGCGCTGCGCCATCTCATCCCGCAACGGCATGATCGCGTAGACCTTGAGCGGCTTGTCGAGGTTCTCGAGAATGTTCCGCGACGCCGGACTGAGGCTATAAATGCTCGCCTCCGTCCAGTCATAGGTCTCCGCGAGCCGGCTGAACGGCTTCATCGGCACGTACGGCAGCAAGTTGACGAGCAGCAAGATCGCGATGAGCAACAGCAAGCTGAGCACCGCCGTGTAGCCGTAAAGCAGCCGGCGGAGCCCGACGTTGGAGCGCGCGTCGGCCTGGGCCAGTTGCAGACTCGCGAACATGATCGCCATGCCGCCGAACAGGCAGAGCAGCGTGACGAACAAATAGCCCCAGTGCGCCCGCCACGTCTCGAAGCCGGCGGCGAAGTAGTCAGTCCAGTGATGGACGGCAAGCGCGACCGCGAGGAGCGTCCCGACGAAGCCGAGCAAGCCACCCACGGTCAGGATGAAGAGGCGCGTGTTATCCAACTCGCCCGGATCGGCGGCGTGCGGCTCACGGAGCATTTGGAAAATGCCGGCCACGAGCGCGATCGCGGACAATACCCCGCCGAGGATGCAGACGAACAAGTACTCCGTGCGGTACATCACGCCGAGCGTGATCGGAATCGCCGCGAACGCCGCCGCCAGGACAAAGAAGACGTAGGCCGACCGCTTCGGATCGCGCGTCATCGCGTCGAGCCACGGTTGCTGTGCCACGGTCAGTCGGGTCGTTTCTGCGGAATCTGCCATTATCGAACACCTCATGTTTAGCTTTCACACACCCGCGGTTCTGCGAACCGCCGCTAAACGGGTTAACTCCAACGCCGCGCCTCGAGAACTTTGACCGTCATGAAGAGCCAGACGATCGTCGCCGAGATGGGGAAGAACAGGAATTTCGGTATCAACCGCCCTTGCACGCTGTCGATCCAAAGATCGATGTAGGAGACGTGCTTGATCACACCGACCCAAATGCTCTCCGCTCCCGGCAGCCCCATCGGCCCGCGGCCCTGGATCATGAATTTGACAAAAAAGATCAAGGTCAGCGTCAACATGCCGGCGAACGTCAGCACGGCACTGATGATCTGGTTGCGCGTCAGGCTCGAGAAAAAGAGTCCCATGCTGAGGAACATCGACCCGGTCAGCGCGAGCGCCACGGAGAAACTGAGCAGCGGCCGATAGTCGAACGGTTGCCCGCCCCAATAACGGAGCGCCGCCAGGAACAGGCCGAATGGCGTCCAGATCAGGAGGAACAGGGCGAGCGACGCGAAGAACTTGCTCAGCACCGTCGTCGCTTCGCTCACCGGGGCGGTCAGCAGCACCTCCAGCGTGCCGGTCCGTTTTTCTTCGCTCAACATGCGCATCGTCAACACGGGCACGAAGAAGATGAGGCAGATGATCGGCCACCATTGAATGAGATATTCGCTGACAATCGGCTCAACCGCCGGCTGTCCCTGCGGATCGAGGATACGGCTAATAAAGACAAGAAAGAACCAGTATGCGCCGATGGTGATGCCGAGCAGCACGAAATAAACAATGGGCGAGTAGAAAAGCGACGCCAGCTCACGGCGGTGCATCACGATAAGACGCCGGTCCGACGTGAGCAGCACCGAGACATACATGTAAAGCGCGCCGAGACCCATCAACAGCAGCCCGGCGGGAACTTTTTCACTATCCGTCAAATACTTCTCCGGCCGCGGCGGGCCGACCCAGCCGAACGACCAGAACAGTTGCGGGAAGACCGACCGGCCGAGCGCGACCAGGAAGACGAGGGCGCCGACCAAACCGATGGCCCGGCCGACGCGGTAGCCGATGTCGCTGCCGATGCCGCGCACGCTGACGAACGCCCATAGGTACGCCAGCCCGAGAATCGCGAGCAGGACTCCTTGCGGGATGAGAAACTCCGCCTTCACGCTGCCGCCGATGAGGCCCGCAAGAGCGAGCAGCGCGCCGACGCCGAGCAAGACACGGACGCTCGCGTCACGCCATGAACCTTCGGTTTCGTTGCGCACGAAGGCGAGCAAGAAGAGCAGTCCGACACCTTGGCAGAGCAAGCCGGGACCGAAGAAAGCGCCAATCTTGCCTTCGACGGGAAAAAGCGGCAACACAAGCCCGGCGACCAGCCACAAGTAGCCGAACATGCCGTAGAGCCGGCGGACCTGGTGCTCCTTCTCGCACACCGCGTGGAAGAGCATCGTGGTCAAGCCGGTGACGATGAGCAGAGTCGTCCAAACCGGGCCGATCCAGGTACGCCCGCCGGAAACCTTCAACAGAAGGCCGATGAGGGCAAGCGACACGAGAAACAAGCCGGCAAGACCGACGAGCCGAGTCAAGCGCGGCTGATCTTCGCGCATCACCGACGGCGCGGCTTCGCGCGCCGGGCGCCAGTCGCCGCGTTTTTCATCCGGTCGTTCGGTGACGTTGCTGCTCATGATTGGCGTTCTCTGTGCTTGCCGAATTTCACGCAAAGGCGCCAAGAAGGCAAAGGCCGCAAAGAAACGGCTGACTCTTGGCGAGCTTGCCCTTCTTCGCGCCTTTGCGTGAAACTCTCGTCCTTCTCCTCAAACCGCAACGCGGCCGCGCAGCGGGTCGTCTTCGCGCAATACTTCCATGAAACGGTCTTCCAGCCGCCGGCGCCGCAAGTCGAGGCGGCGCAGCGTCCAGCCGTTGCGGGCGACGCGCTCGGCGAGCATCTCGCGCAAGTCCTTGTCGTGATGCGTGCGCACATCGAATGCGTTCAATCCGTCACCCAGCGGCTTGCTGTCCACGTGCGACACGCCCTCCGTGGTCCGCAGCGCGTTCGCCACCTGCTCGCCGGGGCCGCGGACTTCGAGCACGATCACCAAGTCGGTTTCAATCTCCGCCATCGTCTTCGCCAAACCGACGCGACCGGCGTTGATGATAATGACGCGGCCGCACACCGTTTCCACTTCCGACAGAATGTGTGTGGAAAGGAGGATCGTGTGCGTGGAGCCCAGGTCCTTAATGAGGGCCAGCGTCTCGCGGATTTGCAGCGGGTCGAGGCCGGTGGTCGGCTCGTCGAGAATCAGAATCACCGGATCGTGGATCATCGCATCGGCGAGGCCGACGCGCTGGCGATAACCTTTGGACAACGTCCCCAGCAATCGGCGACGCACTTCGCGAATGCGACAACGTTCGAGGCAGGTCTCGATCCGCTTCTGCCGCGTCGCGCGCTCCACGCCCTTGAGCTTGGCGCGGTAGTCGAGATACTCCTCGACGCGCATCTCGGGGTAAAGCGGGACACTTTCCGGCAGGTAGCCGATGTTCTTGCGAACCTCCATCGACTCGTTCATCACGTCGTGGCCGGCGACCTTGGCGATGCCGCTGGTCGCGGGCAGAAATGTCGTGAGGATGCGCATCGTCGTCGTCTTGCCGGCGCCGTTAGGGCCGAGGAAACCCACGATCTCGCCGCGATCGACCTGAAAACTGACGTTATCGACGGCCAGGATAGGCCCGAAATACTTGGTGAGACGGTCAACCTGAATCATGCGTGCATCCTGATGAGCCCGGTGTGCCAAGACGGGTCAGACCCATTGTCTTAGGGGATTAGACCCCTTTCGTCCGCACTGATCGGCCGTGACGGGATGTGGAAAAGCCCCCGGCAGACGGCCTATAAAACGTCGTCGTGATCCAGAAGGTTTTCGTCACTATCCTATTACGGCGGGCAAGGGCGGCAAGTTCAGGGCGACTTCGCTCTTGCCGGCCGGAGAGTTACGAACGCCGAATGTCGAATGCCGAATCAATGACGAATGAGCCAATGTCCGAATGACGAATCCCTTTCGTCATTTGACATTTCGGTTTCGTCATTGATTCGGCATTCGACATTCGGCATCGATTCGGCATTGGGCACTGCGTCAGCTTCTCGGTCCAGCCTGGCACACCGCTTCGCTGACGTGGGGCGCGTACGTCTTGAAATTGGCCTGGAAAAGCTTGGCCAAATGCTGAGCCTTCGTATCGTATTCGGCCGGGTCGGGCCAGGTGTCGCGGGGATGGAGGACACGGGGATCGACGCCGGGGCAGCTTTCCGGAACGTGGACGCCGAAAATGGGGTCGGGGGTGAAGGACACTTTGGCGAGCGTACCATTGAGCGCGGCCCGGACCATCGCGCGCGTGTAGGCCAACTTGATGCGGCTCCCTTTGCCGTACGGCCCGCCGCTCCAGCCGGTGTTAATCAGCCAGACGTTGGCGGCGTGCTTGCGCAAGCGTTCGTGCAGCATCTCCGCGTAGCGCGATGGCGGCAGCGGCAGGAATGGCGACGCGAAACAGGTGCTGAACGTCGCCTGCGGCTCGGTGACGCCGGTTTCCGTCCCCGCGACCTTGGCCGTGTAACCGGAAAGGAAATGATACATCGCCTGCTCCGGCGTCAACCGGCTGAGCGGCGGCATCACGCCAAACGCGTCGGCGGTCAGAAAAAGGATATTCGTCGGATGCCCGCCACGGCCGGACAGCTCGCAGTTGTCGATGAAGTCCACGGGGTACGCCGCCCGCGTGTTCTCGGTGCAGCGATCGTTGTCATAATCCGCCGTGCGCGTTTCCCGTTCAATGATTACATTTTCAAGCACGCTGCCAAAGCGGATGGCGTTCCAGATTTGCGGCTCGCCCTCGCGCGACAGGCGGATCGTTTTCGCGTAGCAGCCGCCCTCGATGTTAAAGACGCCGGCGTCCGACCAACCGTGTTCGTCGTCGCCAATAAGACGACGTTCATGGTCGGCGGAGAGCGTCGTCTTACCGGTGCCCGACAGCCCGAAGAATAACGCCGTGTCGCCGGCGGGGCCGATGTTGGCCGAACAGTGCATCGGAAAGACGCCGCGCTGCGGCAGCAAATAGTTGAGAAAGGAAAAAACCGACTTCTTGATTTCACCAGCGTAATGGGTGCCGCCGATCAGAACCAATCCGCGTTCGAGATTGAGGAGAATAAACGTTTCGCTCGGCGTGCCGTCGGTCGCCGGATCGGCGTGCAGGCCGGCGGCCACGAGGATGGTGAGGTCGGGGACAAACCCCAGCCGTTCTTCTTCGTTTGGCCGCAACAACAAACATTGCGCGAACAATGCGTGCCACGCTTTTTCCGCAACCACACGCACGTTCAAGCGATGGGCCGGATCGGCGCACGCCCAGCCGTCGAAGATAAAGAGGTCGCGCCCCTGGAAATATGTGGACATTTTGTCGTGCAGCCGCGAGAACAGCTCCGGCTGCACCGGCTTGTTAACGTTGCCCCAGCCGATTTGCGGCTGGCTCGGCGTTTGGCTGACGATGAAGCGATCCTTCGGCGATCGACCGGTACGCTTGCCGGTGTAGGCGACAAAGGCGCCGGTGTCGGTGAGGAGGCCTTCGCCGCGCTGCACCGCCATCTCGACGAGCGACGCGGGCGGAAGGTTGGCGTAAACGTTGCCTGGGTTCACGATGCGCTGCGCGCGCAGATCGAGACTGGAGTCGGGCGTCGGTTTCGCGCCGGCCACAGAGGCGACGGGGTGACAGGGCATGCGGACGAATCCTTCCGGCTGCGCTCACGCAAGGGATAAACCTTCATTATAAACTGCGCGCGCGGACTGGGCAGGGGAGATGGGTGGATTCGCCGCGGCATACACGATCACCGTTGGGCCACAAGCGTTTGCTCGACGTCGCCAAGCGTCAAATCGGTTTTCTCGAACAACGTGGTCGGGACGACGAGCGCCAATTCTTCTTCGAGCCCCATCGCAATCTCGGCGAGGTCAAGGCTGTCGGCGCCCAGGTCGTGAATGAGCCGGCTCTCCGGCCGAAGTTGTGCCGGATCTTTGCTCAATCGGTCTGCGGTGATTTTCCACAGTACGTCGTGAACCTGTTGCGGTGTCGTTTTGCGCGGATCGGCGGTATTCATCGAATTCTCCCTTCAGAAGTCTCAGGCACGCGAGCGCAAGAGATGTCACGTGAATGGTAGGAAATGAATGTTTCTCGCAGCGGCGCAAAGATCGCAGAGGCGGACGCAAAAACACTTCTTAGCGTCCTTTGCGCCTTGGCGAGAGGTTTCCCCTCCCTTCCCATCGCGGCATCAACCGGGTACTTTCAACTTTGGACCCGCAGAAACACTCACGGCATCCATCATGAATTGGCTGCGCACCGAATCTCTGCTCAAAGGCATCTACCTCGGCCTACTCTTCTTCGTTGCCTTGCGTGTACCCGATTGGCCGGCGCTCCTTACCGTCAACGCGGCGGCGCTCGGCGGCCTTGCCCTCGCCTTGTTCATCGCCGGCGCAGCGCGCCTGCGCGAAGGCTACGAAATCAAGGGCCGGCTGCTGCCGTTCATTCTTTTCCTGCTGCTGGAAAGCCCGACACTTGTCTACGCCGGCATCCTGTTCGGCGCCACGGCGGGCGCGTTTCTCGCGTTGCCGGTCGGAGCAACCGAGCGGACGCTTCTGATCGAACTGGTGGGGGGCGGCGCGTTGCTGGGGATTCTCTTCGGCGTGTTGCAGTCGGTCGCGGATCGGCGTGTACGGCTAGGGCTGAGTTTGCTTGTTGCGGCCGCATTAGTTGCCGCGGTCATGCTCAGTTTCACGCAATTAGGTTTCGTCGAAGAGGCAAGCGACAAGCCGGCGTTTCACATTGAAAACACGACCCTGTTCGCCGTGCAAATCCTGCTCGGCATTCCGATCTTTTACTTGCTGACTTTCGCCGGCCGTGAAGAGGAGTCGGAAGTCGAAATCGGCGTCATGTGCGCCGCTCTTGGCCTCGGCGCCGGGGTACTGACGAAAGACGCGCGCGGCTATCAAGCCCTCAGCTTCATCCTGCCGGTCATGTTTTATGTCGCCTACTCGACGCGCGTGCTGCCGCGGCTACGGGTGTTCAAGCACGCGGTCCGCGGCCTCAGTTACGCGAAGATCGGCCGCTATCGCCAGGCGTTGCAGTCCCTGCGACGAGCTTTGCAGCTCGATCCGCAAAACAAACTGGCGCGCGAATCGCTATGGAGCGTTCACCGCGCGCTCGACCTGCCCGCTTTGGTGAACGATCCGCAAACGCTGGCGCTCGTCGATCTCGATTTGTGTTTGGAACGAGCCAGCGCACTTCTTCTGCAACCGCGGCCGGCGCCGGAGAAGCTGCACGAGGCCCTCCGCTTGCTTGACTTGATCTCGATCCAGCGGCCGCGGATGTTGCCGAAGATTTCGTACTGGCGGGCGGTCGCTTGCACGCACGCCCGCGAGCTGGACAACGCGGTGACCGAGCTGGTTCATCTGCTCGACCCGGAGGCGCACGATCCCGAGGATCCGGAACGGCAGGCGATTCTCTTGCCCGCGTGGCAGCTCGTGCTCACATTGCACCCGGAGCTGAAGCGGCGCGTCGGTGAGCCGCAGCTCGCCCTTCCCGGTCGGCGGATGGAAGCAATCGCGGCGGTCGAACGCCATCTCGCCACGGCGCCGGACGACCAGGACGTTTGGGGCATCAAGCGCGTTCTCTATCAGGATTTGTCGGAAGCGGAGTATCACGCGGCGGCACAACACGGCATCAAGCCGGGAAACTTCGACCACGCGTATGCTCATCAACTGGGCCTAGCCCTGATCAACGATGCCGCCCGCTGGCAGCGCGGGGCGGAATACCTGCGCATGGCGGGTCACGGCCTGCCGCAGCAAGGACCGTCGATTTTCACGCACATCGCACAGGCGCAGCAGCGCAACGGCGATCACGAAGGGGCGTGGTTCAGCTACGAATCCGCGAAAAAGGCTGCCCACGCGGTTGGTGTGCGCAATCTTCCCGCCAACGAGCGGCAGATGTACTTCCAAGTCGTCAAACTGCTGGGCGACGCGGCGCTGAAGCATGACGAACTCGACGCCGCGGCGGAGAATTATCAGCTTTACACCGAGTACGAACGGAGTGGCCTGGAAACGCTGCGCACGCTGGCCGACATCCACGAACGCCGCGGCGACCCGCTGGCGGCTCTCCGCTTCACAGATCAAGCGCTCGTCTACAGCGCCAAAGACAAGGACCTGCTCGAGCGCAAGGATCGCTATTACTATTCCGTGATGCCCGACATGTTGCGGCCGCGGTTGGAATCGCTGAAGAGCGGTTTCGATGTCGCCTACTGTCTGCGGAAAGCGCGGTCGCTCCTCGACGTTCGCGGCGGCGATCTCGATCTCGTGGACTGGGCACAACACCTCACCGAGTTGGCCGTCCTCGTCACGCCGGAGAGCCTGGCGACGAAAGTGCTGCTCGCCCGCATCAAGCTCCGCCGCGGCGAGAAGGAAGAAGCGGCGGCGATACTTGACGACGTCTATCGCAACAAGCCGGAAAAGTTCGCGACGACCGAAGATGACGAGGCGTGGCACCTCGCGTGTAAGTTGCTCGGCGATTTGTATCTCTTTGATTTGGCGCGGCCCGATCTGGCCGTTGCGTGTTATCAGGACTTCCGTAAAAGCAGCAAAAGTGGGGCCGACACGCTTTACAAGATGGGGCAAGCCTACGAACAGCTCGGCGACTTTACGAAGGCAAAGAAATTCTTTGAACACGTCGCCGCGTATGACGGGCACCCGCTGATCCCGGAAGCGCGCGAGGCGCTGTATCGGTTACAGGCGAACCAAGTGGGGAAGTAAGCACGTGTTTCAGTTAATCACGTCGCGTCCGCCGTCTTTCGTTCTTCTCCGCTCACCGGTGTGACTTGCACATCGTCAAAAATCTCGGCCAACTTGATCTCCGCGGACGATTCACCGGGGCCGGACAGTTCAGCCGACGACATGAGGTTCGCCCACGGCCGCCAATCGGGAATGTGAAAACAAATCGCTTTGACGCCCGCCATTAGCGGCATGGCCAGGAACAGTCCCGGCGTCCCCCAGACCAGCTCCCAGAAAAGGCACGCCAGGATGACGGTGATCGCGTTCAGGTTCATGTGCCGACCCATCAGCAGCGGCACGAGCAAATAACCCTCGATATTGACAATCGCCACATAGAAAACCAGGACCGCCAGGACCCACCAAAGGCTCGGCGTGCTCACGAACGCGTCCAGCAACGGCGGAATGCCGGCGGCGATGGGGCCAAGGTACGGGATGTAGCACAACACCGCCGTCAACAGGCCCCACGTCCACGGATGCCGGAGATTGAGCGCGTAGTACACGGTGCCGACGACAAGTCCGAGCGCGAAGTTGATGATCGTGCGCCACACGAGATAGGTACGAATTTGCCCCGCCATGTCGGTAATGATCTCAAACGTTTTCGTCTTGATGTCGCGGCTGGGGCCGAAAACCTCGGCGACCCGGCGACTGAGCATCGGCCCTTCCATGAGAAGGAAGAGCAAGATGAACATGACGAGCGCGAACTCAAAAAGCATCGTCAGGCTGAATTCAAAGGATTGCAAAAGCACGCTGCCCACGAACGAACTCCCGGGCCGGATTGCTTCCTGGATGTAGGTAAAGACCACGGACTTATCGGCCTCAGGAGGGAAATACTGGGCGTCCAATGGGACTGGACTGATTTGCTCAAGCTTGTGCCGGAATTCCTTATAAACCTCCACCTGATCGTTGTAGTCTCTCGGCAATTCCTGCACCATTAGGGGCAGGACCCCGACGAAGGCAAACATCATAACCAGCACAAGAGCGACCAACCCGATTACGACAATCGTGCAGCTCGTTGTCCACGGAAAACGCAGTTTGCCGAACCAAAGGCCGATCCATGGCCGTTCGCGCCTTGGCACGGGCAAGAAAACGGGGACGCCGCGATGCAGCCACTCCGCCACGGGCCAGAGCATCGCCGCGAGCAACAAGCCGATAATGGTCGGAATGAAAATCGAACGGGCCAGATACAAGGCCAGGACGACGCTGAGCAAAATCAGGGCGTTGAGCCCCCAGCGCGTGGCCGCGCCCAGGTTCATATTGATCACGGCTGTCTCCGTTGACGAGGAGGCCGGTCACGTGGCTGACATGAATATAGACGGGCGCAGCCGGTTGCTCAACGGTGCGCGCCGTTTCGCCGCCCGTCTCGGACGGGCGCGCGGCGCGGCATTGGGCAAAGCGCCCATCCGAGACGGACGGCTAAACGAGCGTTCGTTTGGCCGATTGCAACGTGTTGTAGAGCAGCATCGTGATCGTCATCGGCCCGACGCCGCCCGGCACCGGCGTGATCGCGGACGCCACTTCCTTTACCGCATCGAAATCAACGTCGCCGACCAGTTTGCCGTCCGCCAGGCGATTGATGCCGACATCGACAACCACGGCGCCTGGCCGCACCATGCCGGCCTTCAAGAACTGCGCCTGGCCGATGGCGACGACGATGATATCGGCCTGCCGAGTCAACGCGCCGATGTCCTTAGTGCGGCTGTGACAAACGGTGACCGTCGCGTTCGCGCCCGGGCCTTTCTGCATCAAGATCAGCGACAGCGGTTTGCCGACGAGATTGCTCCGGCCGACGATGACGACGTGCGCTCCGTCGATGGTCACGCCATTGCGAACGAGCATTTGTTGCACGCCGAACGGGGTACACGGCAGAAAGCCGGGTTGTCCCGCGGCGAGCAGGCCCAGGCTCGCGGGGCTCAAGCCGTCCACGTCCTTGCACGGGTCGATGGCCCGGATGATCGCGGCTTCTTGAATTTGCTTCGGCAGCGGCAGTTGAACGAGGATGCCGTGGACCGCGGGATCGGCGTTCAATTTCGCGACGACAGCCAACAATTCGGTCTGCGTCGTTGTCTTCGGCAGCTCGTGCAGCCAGCTTGCGATACCGGCTTTTTCGCACGCTTTCCGCTTGTTGCGGACATAAACCTGACTCGCCGGGTCGTCGCCGACGAGCACCGCGGCGAGACCGGGGCGAATGCCGCGCTGTTGCAGGAGCTGCGCCGTTTCGGCCGCGATTTCGGCCTGCATGGTTTGCGCGAGTTGTTTGCCGTCGAGCAAGCGGGTGGGCATAAAGTCGCACTCCTTCGTTCCATTCACAACATTGCCAACAACCGCGGCAGGATTACGCCGGATGGACCGTGCAACCCCACGTCAACACTTTCCGCCGCCGCGGTCGGTTCCAGATTGATTTCAATCACGCGCGCCCCGTTCTCTTTCGCGACGTGAATCAAACCGGCCGCGGGGTAGACGATCGCGCTTGTGCCGACGCTCAGAAAACAGTTGCACGTCCCCGCAGCCCATTCGGCTTTTTGCCAGGCGTCCTCCGGCAGCGATTCGTGAAACCAAACGATGTCCGGCCGCAACAGGCTGCCGCACGTGCAGCGGGGCAGGGGATCGAGCGGTTCCGTGCCGCGGTCCTCGATGTTGTAGCAGCCCGTGCAGCGAACGCGGCCGATATTGCCGTGCAGCTCCACGATGTTGCGGCTGCCGGCGAGACGATGCAGGCCGTCCACGTTCTGCGTGATCAATGTGAAGCGCTCGCCGCCAAGACGGCCTTCAAGCGCCGCCAACGCATCGTGTCCCGGATTCGGTCGGATCGTCCGAAGGTTCGCGCGGCGCGCGTTGTAGAAACGCCAAACCAGTTCAGGATCGCGCTGAAAAGCGAACGGCGTGGCGACTTCCTCCACGCGCTGCCCTTCCCACAGGCCGCCGGCGCCGCGAAAAGTTGGCACGCCGCTCTCCGCGGAGACGCCGGCCCCGGTCAGCACCGCCACGCGCTCGGCGTCACGCAGCCACTCGGCGGCGGTTTCCAGGTCTCGTTCCAAATCATGCGTGGACATCATGCATCCTTCGAGCCCATCCGAAAAAGGGGTCGGGAACTTTTGCATTCAGAGTTCCCGACCCCTTTTTCGGATGGGCTCTGAGCCGGGCGCTGTGAAGCTACGGCGAGTTTATCAACCAGCGAAGGTCGCGGCTGGGCGGCGCGGCGCGTTTCTCATTTTTCCTCTTGTTGTCGTCCGCAAATGCCGATATGAGCCACGCCGCGGAAACAAATCGGCGAGTTTCTCGCGAAGGCGCAAAGGAGGCAACGCTCGCAAAGATTCCTCGACTCTCGGCGAGCTTCGCCTCCGTTGCGCGTCCGTGTGAAACTGCGTGGACTTCAACAATTGACGCAAAACAACATGCCCAGGACGCGACTCCCCCTCGCCCGGCTACTTGGTGTGCTGGCTCTCGCGCTGGCCGTCGATTCGGCGCGCGCGCAAGACCTTCTCCAAGACCTCAAAGACCCGACCCGCGCGCCCTTGCTGCCACGTTTCACCGATCTGGCCGGCTCGGCGACGGCGACCACGAGCAACTCCGTCACTGCCCCGGCAGCGCGCATTCGCCTGTTTCGCTTTCAACCCGGCTTCCTCAACGATCCCGTCGGACTTAATACCGACAACGACTTGTTCACGCCGCCCGGTACGCCTTCGGCCGCAAGCGATCTCGATTATCGCGTCAATGTCTCGCTCAGCACCGACAACCCAGCCTTCGATTTCCGCCGGCCCGGCGATCCGGGCGGCCCCGGCTTCTACAAGTTGAACTCGCAGTGGCAACTGTTTGACACCGGCAGCACCGGACTTTCCATCGGAATGCAAGCGACGTCGCCGGCCGGCCTCGAAAACGAAGGGCTCAGCGACGGGCCCACCGTCCTCAGCCCCGGTCTCGGCGTATTCCACGCCCTCGACGACGGCACGGCGTTTCAAGGCTTCATCAACAAGAACGTTCGCGCGAACTCGCAGTGGCGCGATAATCTCGACCGCAGCATTCAGTATGGCCTGGCGGTCCAGCGCCCCGTCACGTTGCTCGGCGCCGACGCGAACCAGGGCATGTATCTGTTTCTGGAAGCCCTCGGCCGCTATCGCTACGACGGCGACCCCAATCAGACGCAGCCGCGCGTCTGGGAACTGGTCCCCGGCCTGCACTGGCGGATGAGCGACACGGTGTGGATGTCGGGCGGCGTGCTGGTGCCGCTGCGGCCGTCGGGGCCGACCGCCAGCAACATGTGGCAGATCACCTGCTCGTGGCAATTCTAAGTGGTTGCTCGATTCGTCAGTATACAAACCTGAAGCGCCAGCGAAGGCCTCGTGGCTCTTCGCTCGCGCTTCAGGCTTGTATGGCAATCTGACGCGCAGTCGTTTGAGCGCGCCTATTCGAAGCGGCCGATCAATTCGAGGCGGTGCCCGGTGACATGAAAACCGAGTTGCCGCAGCGTGTCGAGCACGCGCGGATCGAGTTTGTTGAGCAAATCGGCATCGTAAGGAATCGGCAAGTCGCGGACCTGACCCGTCTCCAGACAGCGAACGTGGTAATGGGCGTCGCTGCGGCAGTCATAACGCGCGGGGCCGTCCGCGTCCGAAAGCTTCGCGGCCAGGCGCGCGTCCACCAAGGTTTCCAGAGCCTTGTAGACGGTCGCGAGACTGATATTCGGCAATTCGTGCCGCACGGCGGAATAGACCTGCTCGGCCGTCGGGTGGCTCTCCACCGAACGAAGATAATCGAAGACCGCCGACCGCTGCCGCGTGAAGCGGCAGCCGGCTTTCTCCAACGCTTGACGCAGTTCCGCGTCGCCCCGATGGGGACACGGATTCTCTGGACGAGGTTGACTCATGATAACGTAACAGTATGGATGGATACGAGAACCGTCAAGGCGAGGCATGCTTTTCGTTTAACCGCCGCGCTCGGAGCGGCGCGGACGCGCCGCTCCGAGCGCGGCGGCTAAACAGCGTGTTGCTACTTGCGGCGTGCGGCGAGATAGCCGGCGCTGGACTCGAAATAGCGCCGGCGGCGTTCTTGGGATTTCTTTGGCTCTTGCTGCCGTGTTTGCAGATCGGCGAGGTTCGCCTGGCAGAACGCGCAGCCGATCGTGCGGATGTGGAAGGTGATGTATTCCTCGACCTCAGCGTCCAGCACCTGCAAAACGAAGTTGCCGAGCTGCTCGCGTGTCGGGCAACTAAGCCGACGCCGTCGCCAGATCGCGCCGACGGAGTGGTCGCCGCGGTCGCGTTCCTGCATCAGGCTGCGTAGCTGGCGGCGAAGCGCGTCGGAGCTGCGCAGAGCTTGTTCGACCTGCGCGGTTTCCGTTTCGCTCAAGGCGTCGTCGATGTAAGCGTCCAGTTGTTCGCGCGTAACGCTCATAAGTCCGTTTCTACTCGCCGGGGGCCTGCTGTAATTCCGGAAACACCTCCGCCGACAATCCCGCGCCGCGGACGTGCTCGCTCAACTTCTTCACCGCGGCGAATCGGAAATTCGCCACCTGCTGCTCGCTGATCTTGAGAAACTTCGCCACGTCGCGGTTGGCCCAGCCCTTGATCCAGAGCAGCTCCATCACTTTCAGCCGAATGTAGTCGCTCTTCTCCTGCCACTGGCGAATCATCTGGCCCAGGCAGTGTTCGATCGCGACACTCTCCAGGTCGCGGCGTTCCTGGCTGCGGGCCATGCTCGACACGCCCTTGTGATGATCGTATTGCTGATTGAGCAAATCGCTCGGACTGTCGGAAATCGACTTGATCGGATGCCGGCCCAACCGGCGCAGTTGATCGGTCAGCTTGTGCGAGGCGATCGTGAAGAGATAGGTCTGAAGCTCGCGATTCTCGTCGAAGTTCGGCAGGCTGTTCAAAAAGCCGATGAACGTCTCTTGAACCACATCTTCGCTGGCCGCCCGGTCGTGCAGGCGACGATCGACGAAGGCGAGCAACCGCCCTTCGTAACGTTCAATGAGCGACTCCCACGCCCGGCCGTCACCCTGGCGGATTTGCGCGATCAGCAGGCGGTCGCTATCGGAGGGCATAGTAGCCATTATACAGCATCGGCGCGCGAGGTTTTACGAGAAATACCAGATGCTCGCGCCGATCAGCGCGACGAAACTCACCGCGCCCAAGCGGAGCCATGCCGTGTAATAGCCCTTCGTCGCGTCTTCCAAGCGGAAGTAGCCGCCAATCGCGGCGAGGACGGCGACGAGTCCCGCCAGAAACTTCGCCAGCATGAGTTGGCGGAGGCCGGCCTGCGTGTGCCGGTTTTCGACCTGAAAATACTGCTCCTTCTCTTGAATGTCGCCGAGGTCGCGCGGCGAAAGGGCGACCTTGAGCACGACACGCCGCAGGCGCCCGATCGGGTGCTGCTCATCCTTGTCCGCGAATTCGCGCTGCTCCTCGGCGGCGTGGTATCCATTGATTTGGATGCGCGTCCGCTCGATTTTCTGTGCCTCGCCCGGCTCCATCTGGTCGATGCGCTGCTTCAGTTCCAGATCGTTCAGATCGCGGACAAGGCGTTGGCGAACGTAATCAGCGTCCGGCTTCCATTCAATCGGCGGTTTGCGTTCGGCCAAGTAGTTCAGCACGTGTCCTAGCCCCGTTTCCAAAGCGTCCTCTTCCGCGTCCTTGTAAGAAGCAAACCACTCGCCCGTAACGATCCAGGTCTTCGTCGGTTTCTCGTCTCCCGTGTTTGTACGTGCGACGCCTTGACCGAACGTCGTGGCGGACCGTGACGTAGACTGTGCCGGCGCCGATTCCGAGCGCACCGCGAGAACCGCAAATGCGATGAACAAGACCTTATTGAATGCAGCAGGACGCATGGATGCTTCCTCCTCGATGGTCGCCTCAGAGTGGTGCACGCGCGCCGCGGGGGGCTTAACCACTACCCGGGCGAGTGGTCCACAAAAAAACCGGAAGTAAACC